>CAJUED010000008.1 GCA_910585075.1 uncultured Lachnospiraceae bacterium | reverse complement strand
GTCTTGAAGTCAGTCCTGTCCTTGAACTTTTCCACACATTTTTTGTTTTTGGTTTTTATGTAGCCTTTATATAAATCATTCATTTTTTTTTTGCGCCACCTTCTTTCTAATCCAATGTAGCCAGAAGTTCCACCGCTTCACTGAACCTACACTGGCAGATCAGCGCTTCCGCTTCCTGTTCTACTCTGGTTCTACGGTCAATCTCTGACTGTAGCTTTTGGATCTCAATAATTTTTGTAGGAATATCTTCCATACTCCCTTTTCCTTCCACAGCCGCCGCACCGCTGTTTAATTGGTTTCCAAAATTTCAGTTACATCCACACCAAGGGCAGAAGCCATTCTTCCAGCCGATACCGTTGACACTTCCCTTTGATTCAGTAAAACATTGATCCTTGTCCGGCTCACACCGTAAGCATTTGCAAGGGCCTGAACCGTCATTTTCTTTCTGGCCATACAAATATTGATTTTATCTCTGCTGATTCTCATACTTTTACCTACCTTTCTTTAATAGCATAATGGTGTTTACACTTGACATATTAACACCATTATGCTATATTTGTCAATAACAAATTGCTTTTCATACACCGTTTTGCTATCATTCTTTGATAAAGGGGGTGTATTGTAATGACAGATTTAGCATATAAAATACGACAATTACGCATAGACCATGATTTAAAACAACGGCAGCTTGCTGAAATATTAAATGTTTCACAAAATGCAATCTTTAATTGGGAAAATGGGAAACGAACACCTACACCTGACATGATTAAACAAATAGCTGATTATTTCCAAGTATCCCCTTCTTATCTCATGGGCTGGGATAAGGAACTAAAGAAAACAACACATTTTTTTGACTATCTTGAATTGCTGGGGTATGAAATAAATGAAAGCCCCTATGATGATAAGTGGGAAATCACCATAAAAGAATCCGGGCAGAAAATTTATATAAGTTCTGCTGAAATGAATCTTTTGGAAAGCACCACCAAAGAAAATATTTATTTACGAATTTTTAACTATCTGCATGATAAAAAACACAAACAATAAATAAACATCCCTTTTCCTTCCACAGCCGCCGCACGGCCAGAATGGAAAGGAATGGTGTAAATTATGACAGGTGGAACAAGAAAACGTGGTGCAACATGGTCTTATTATTTTGATCTCGGCACAGTAGGCGGGAAACGCCAGAAGAAGGAAAAGGGCGGCTTCAAGACCAAAAAGGAAGCGGAAGCGGCACTTGCCAAAGCAATCAATGAATACAATAATGCGGGCCAGCTGTTTGAACCTTCTGATGTCACGGTATCGGACTATCTGGATCAGTGGTATGATCTGTACTGCAAACCAAATCTGAAATACAATACACAAGTGGGCTATCTGCGGATCATGGAAGGGCATTTGAAGCCCCGGTTCGGTCAATACCGCTTAAAGGCCGTCACTGCTGCCACATTACAGGAATACGCCAACAAGCTGAAAATGGACGGGCTAGCAAAGCACTCTATAACCGGGATCCTGTCCGTGTTCGGTGCGGCGCTGGATTATGCCGTTGAACCGCTCCATTATCTTCCGGCTAACCCTATGCGCTATGTGAAATATCCCAAAGTGGAGAAGAAGCCCCGTGAAAGGATCATCCTGACGCTGGAAGAATGGCAGCAGATCATTGACAAGTTCCCGACCGGATCCCGTTACCATATCCCGCTGATGATCGGATTTTATACGGGCCTGCGGATCAGTGAAGCCTTTGCCTTGACATGGGATGACATAGACTTTGAAAACAGAACCCTGACCGTCAATAAGCAGATTGTAAAGCGGAACTTCGGGGCTGATGTCCGCAAGGCCGTGGAAAAGACCGGGAAAAAGGAAATGCGTTCCTCATGGTATTTCACCACTACCAAAACGGCATCTTCCATGCGTACCGTGAAGTTTGGCGATACCCTTTATCAGGCATTAAAGCAGGAGCGCACCGCCCAGCTGAAAAACGAACTGAAATACAGTGAATATTATACGATCCACGTCCTGAAAAAAGAGGTTGATGAAAAAGGGAACGATATGCAGCGCATTGTTCCTATCCAGAAGTGCGTTGAATCGGCCTTGCCCCGTGTCCGCATGGTCTGCATAGCGGAAAACGGCGAATACACTTCCACGGATTCCTTCAAATATTGTGCAAGGGTGATCCACAAGGAACTGCTGCTTGCTTTTGATTATCATTCCCTGCGGCACACCCACGCCACGATCCTGATTGAATCCGGCGCTGACGTGAAGGACGTACAGGCCCGGCTGGGCCATTCCAACATCCAGACCACTTTGCAGACTTATGTACATGATACGGAAGTCATGGCGGCACGTTCCGTTGATCTCTTTGAACAGGCAGCAGGCCGGAAAACTTCATAGCATGCCAAAAGAGGGCCGACAGCAAAAGTTCACCGCTGTTCAGCCCTCTCTTAACGTTTTGGGTGGTTTTTCAGAATTGCGGTGGCAAATCGGTGGCAAACCACCCATTTTTACACCCTCTAAAGCCTTAAAAACCCTTATTTTATGCGACTTAAAGCCACTATGGTTTCTATATGAACCGTCATGGGAAACATATCCACCGCCCTTACCCTCTTAATCTCATATCCTCCATCACAAAGCACCCGCAAATCCCTTGCCAAAGTAGCGCTGTCGCAGCTTACATACACTATCCTTTCAGGCCCCATCTTCAGCATAGCCTCAAGACACGCCCCATCGCACCCCTTCCGTGGCGGGTCTACCACCACCACGTCAGCTCTTATCCCATCCTTTTCATACTTTTCCGGAAACACTTCCTCAGTGTTCCCCACGAAAAACTGTGCGTTTTCAATGCCATTTCGGACAGCGTTTCTCTTTGCATCCCAAATAGCCTGGGGTATAATCTCCACACCATATACTTGTCCCGCTTTAGCGGCCAGAAACAGAGAAATCGTCCCGATTCCGCAATATAAATCCCACACCGTTTCCTTCCCGGTAAGCCCCGCATAGGAAAGGGCAAGGCTGTATAGTTTCTCCGTCTGCACAGGATTTACCTGATAAAATGACAGAGGTGAAATAGAAAAAGTGATACCTTGACCGGTAGCGGCAAAATTATCTTCCGCATTGCGGATATAAATAGTATCCTTTATGCTGTCCTTCCCCCAAATGGTATGGATTTCTTTTCCCATGACCACATTCGTATTTTCTCTGTTAATGCTGACCGATATACTGGTCATACCCTTTACCTTTGACAGAGCTTCCACCAGTTTTTGCTGGTTTGGCAGATAATCTATATTTTTCTTTCCATTATCTTTTTCCGGCTTCATGTTAATCACAAGACAGGTCATGATTTCCCCGCTCTGAAAGCCTTTTCGTATCAGCACATGACGAACAAGACCCTTCCGGGCGGTTTCGTCATAAGCGGCCACATGATTTTCTTTCATATAAGAAAGAATAATCTCAAGTATCTCTTTGTTTTCCGGAACTCCAAGGCTGCAATCGGTATTTGCAATAATGCTGTGAGTTCTTCCCGCATAAAACCCTGCTACGGGATTTCCTTCCTTATCCTGACCAATAGGATAAAGAGCTTTATTCCTATAATGAAAAGGAGCCTCCATTCCAACGATAGGCTCCATAACTGTGCTTAGAAATTCCGGTGCGAATCCGCCAATTCGAATCAGATTGTTTTTCACCTTGGATTCCTTAAATTGAAGCTGCTGCTCATAGCTCATGGCCTGTATCTGACAGCCGCCGCATTGTCTATGAAAAGGGCATTTGGCCTCCACTCTGAAAGGAGACTGGGACAACAGTTTCTCCAATCTTCCATAAGCGTAGTTCTTCTTCACCCGGGTAACGCGAATCCGGGCTAAATCCCCGATAACTGTGTCTTTGACAAAGAAGGGATAACCGTCTATCTTTCCAATCCCTTCTCCGTCAGTTGTCATATCCGTAATTTCAACTGTCAACAATTGATTTTTCTCATATACCATAATCCGACCTCATTTCAAAAACCGTAACAGTTCAGACAAGCTGACCTGTCTGAACTGTTACCAAAAACCAGTCCTTGTTTCAAACTACGTTACTCCAATCTCGTCCTCTTTAAATTAGAATCAAACAGTCGATTAAAGCCCATCCAGCCCATTTCCGTAGAATTTTCCAATATTTCCGTAAATGTCTGCATTTTGGCGTCTGTGTTATCTGCAAAATTAAGCGCCACTGCCTCCATAATCGCAGGCTTTTTAGGAGAGCCAAATTCATACTCCCCATGATGCGCTAAAATACAATGCTTCAATTCGCTGGCAAGTACTACGGGAAATCCTTCTATCTCGCGGATTTTTTCCCCGACCATCTCTGTCCCAATCATAATATGCCCCAAAAACTGGCCCTCGTCCGTATAATCATTTTGGGGAAAAAGTGAAATCTCCCGTGTTTTTCCTATATCATGGCAGATGGCAGCACAGATAAGCAAATCTCTGTTCAGCAGTGGATATGCGCCGCAATAATAATCGCAAAGCCGCACCACCCCCAAAGTATGCTGCAGTAATCCGCCTACAAATCCGTGGTGAACCGTCTTTGCAGCCGAGGACTGCTTAAACACTTTGACAAACTCCTTATCCCCCACAAATAAAGCTTCCAATAACTGCTTTAAATATTTATTTTCCAGCTTTCCGATATATCCCAGCAACTCCTTAAACATATCCTCAATGTTATATTTACTTACAGGCAGATAATCCTCAGGCGTATACTCTCCTTCCCGGCATTTCCTGATTCTCTTGACATTTACCTGCAAAGCTCCCTGAAAGCTGGTCACGTCTCCGTATACCTCTATGTAATCCAGCGCGTCAAATTCCGCAATCCCTGCATTGGAAGGGTCCCACACTTTCGCGTCCACGGTTCCCGTTTTATCCTGCAAAATCAGGCTTTCATAGGGCTTTCCATTTTTCGTGATTGCCGATACCTTATGCTTGCAAAGATAAATATCAAATACTCTGTCTCCATCTTTATAATCCTTTATATATTTCATTTTTTACCTCATTTCTGCGCTGCTTTTTGCGCATATCAAGTTTGCGGATGCAGCGCGGACACAAACTTGTGGATTGAAAGATTTGAAAAATCTTTCAATCTTCCCCTATTCCGGAGCGATTTACGCCCTTTTCCTTCTTTTATTTTTATATTTTTACTCCCTTTTTGGAATTGCGTATCTGTTAAAATCAAGCTAAAATGTACTCACAAATCTGAATTTAATTTCTACTCAATGATGCCTTCAAATTCTCCTTCATACTCCATTGAACGCATTTTACAAGTTCCATCAAGCTTTTGAAATTCTCCATATTTTACAAAATGAAGTCCACACTTTTCCATAACACGTCCGGATGCTTTATTTTGTTCAACATGGCTTGAAGAAAACTTTGTAATCGCAAAATGCTCATTTGCAAATTTCATCATTGCTTTTGTTGCTTCCGTAGCATATCCATTTCCCCAACAATCTTTTCTGAAATTATACCCAAATTCCCAAAATTCTTTCCTATTTATATCTGGGCCTATACTTCCACTTCCAATTAGCATACTGTCTTCTTTTCTTACAAATCCAAAGTGGTATTCATCACTTGCCTCCTGTAAAGAAGTAAGCCATTCTGTCACTTCATTTCGAGATTTGTATGTATTATAAACCATATACTTTGCAACATCCTCATCACTTACCCATTGAAAAACCGCATCACAATCCTCAATGCACAACGGTCTTAAAACTAATCTCTCTGTCTCTATAACAAAATTATGCATTTATTTTCCTCCCAAATAAAACTTCAATAAATTCCCGTTTGCCAGTGCAGTGATAAGCTGTTTTAGCAGGTACACTATTCCGAAAAAGAAGTATTTTTATTCTCTGCTTACTCCTGTTTCAACCCCAGCACCGCTTCCAGCTCCATCTCGGCATATCCTTCCGGGCTCTGGCGCATCAATTCAATTTTTAGTTCCTTTTCCGGTTCCTCCATAAGGATTGCCTTTACCAAATCATCATAACTATTTACTTCCGTCTCATTCAACTTTACGATAACATCCCCGCTTTGTATGCCTGCATCCATGGCCGGGGAATCCATATCTATTTCTGTAATATATGCGCCAAAGGGAACTCCCATCTCCTCATTTGCTTCCTCAGTTACATCCGCTCCGTAAATCCCAAAGTATGCAATCTCCTTACCATTGGAAAGGCTTTCCACCAGACGCTTTAAATCACTGATTCCTATGGCGCTGACAAGGTTTTTCATATCACTGGAATTATGCGACATATCAATGATTCCAATCACCTGTCCCTGAAGATTAATCAACACACCGCTGGCATTACTGCTGCCGTATATATCCGTTGTCATATATTTGTAATTGGAATCCGGCAGTCTGATTGCATTTCCTGTGGAAGTTATATTTCCGTAACAGAGGGAATCCTCTGTTCCAACAGGCCTGCCTAACGCAATAATGGGATTCCCTGTAATGTGACCGCCGGACGTTCCCAGCGTCACCGCCTTGGCCATCTCCAAGGTATCACTTTTTATTTTGGATTTAGGTATGGAAATCACTGTCAGCCCTGTGTTATTGTCTCTTTTCTTAATGGAAGCATCATATTCCTCCCCGTCCGCAAATGCCACTTTCAGGGAATCCGCCTCGTCTATACTTCTGGTGTTGGCCAGGATAAGCAGCTCTCTCCCATTGTCAGCCACCACAATGCCGGATACGGCTCCTTCGCTCTCGTGTTCATTGTCCAGCCAGCCCACGTCAGCAGTGACTCCCACTACGGTTACAACAGATTGACGAACCTGCCATGCCACTTCTCTTATACTGTCCATAACAGACAGGTAATCCTCCGTTCCAAGCTCCATCTCGGATAAAACCTGTTCTATCTGCTTATCCTCCAAAGCAGGCGGCTCCGTTGGCTGCGGCTGCATCTGGGAATCATCCACAATCATATCCTCCGGTAAGATTTCATTTTCCTCCGGTTCCTCCACAAACACCACCTTTTCCGGTTCCTCCTCCGGATAAAGCTTCTTACTGATGACCGGTTCCAAAAGCAGAAAGGTGAGACAGGCAACCAACCCAAAAATGACAGCCATCGCCGCAGTGATAAGTGTTCGCTGCACCAGCTTTCTTTTGTTTAAAGGCCTCTTTTTGATCGTCTCTTTCATAAAATCAGTATTATCCTGATTTTTATTCATTTCCATCCGGCAAACTCCTTTTGGTTTATTGAACAAAAAGCCCTGAAATTGAATCCTTTCAGATTCTTTCCAGGGCTTTTTCCGTCGGCGTGACAGGATTCGAACCTGCGGCCTCTACGTCCCGAACGTAGCGCTCTACCAAGCTGAGCCACACGCCGAAAACATTACGACATTACTTATCATACAATTTTTACACCAAATTGTCAACGCTCCCACAACATTTTTTCACAGAAAGTCTAACAATTCATCCATCCAAACTCTGATATAAAAATTACTTCATAAACCTGCTTAATATAATACATTTTATAAAAATTAGCCAAAAGCCTAGCGTAGCGAGAACAAATATTCAAGGAGGAACCCTTATAAAAACGCCAGCGCTTGGTGAGGTCCTTTCGAACCTAGCGTCTGTTGCGTTTTTATAGAGCGAAAGCGCGGTGACGACTGAATATTTGCTCTCGCTACGCGGACGGTTAGCCAACCATAACCCAAAACACATTTTCTATTTCATTCTGAACAACAAATAAATCACCGTAAAAATCAACCCCGCGCAGAACAATAAAAGTCCAAATGACAAGCTCCTTGCAATAATCGTCCTCTCCTCAGACCACTCCTCATAAGTCAGTGCATACTGATGCACATAATCCACATTTTTCGGATTCTTCCTCCAAATCGTAGCGTTAGCCATCCTCTGGAGCCCGTTCACAAACACACCCAGCATATGGGTAACAGGCGTACCCTCCTCCAATTCGTGTGGAATTTTACTGTCCTTATAAACCGTTTTCCGAAGCACCACTACAATCCAGTCCACCAGACTGTCCAGCACTCTGCATGCCACGCCAAACACAAAAGGCAGGGCCTGTAAAAGTATAGGCCTGTAAATCAGGTTCTCCAAATCCAAATACCGATACCACCTGTTCACATAAACCTTTCTCTCGCCCTTCACTTCCGCTTTCATCAGCCACAATCTGACAATGACCAAATAGACAAACGCTCCGATTACCAGGGATACGGCAGCGCCCTTTAAATTTTCAAAGGAAAACCACATCATCCTATGGCTCTCGCCTGCAGGCTGTAAAAAGCCCTGCCCCAAATCTGCTATACGCCCCATTACCTGACCGGGCAGAAAACCCATCACAGGCAATAGTGTGGCACTGATGGTTAGCGCCGCCGCACTCACTTTATTCATATAACTGCCTTTTAGGGAATCAAATTTTTCCTGGACAGCCTCATCGCTGTTTTTCTCAACAAACATTGCAATATACAACTTGGTCATGTATGCCACGGTAAGGCCGCCGCTTACAAGGAAAATCCACTCTATCCCTTTCATGACACCGGCACTGAAAATGCCTGTCATGGCTCCTTCCCTTACCAGCTCCATATATTCCACAATGCTCTCATGAATCAGGGTTTTGCTCACATATCCATTCCATAAAGGCACGCCGCCGATTCCCAGCGCACCCATCAGGAAAATATAATTGAGCAGCGGTTTTTTCCTTCCAAATCCCCGTATGTCATTTAAATCCAGTTTGTGTATGTTCATATATACAACACCGGCCGCCATAAAAAGCGCCAGCTTAATCAGGGAATGATTCACCATATGAAGCAGACTACCCCTGACAGCAAGGGTATTTTCCCCGCTCAAAAGCCCGGACATTCCCACGCCTACCAGAATAAAGCCAATCTGGGAGACTGATGAACACGCCAGCGTCCGCTTTAAATTGACGGAAAACAGAGCCAGCACGGCGCCTAAGGCCATAGTGCACACGCCTATTACCAAAATAAGACTTCCCCAAACACCGTTTCCTAAAAAGATATAAGCTGTCAAAGCTAAGATACCAAACATCCCGGCCTTCGTCAAAATACCGGACAACAGAGCTGAGGCCGGAGCCGGAGCCACCGGATGGGCTTTGGGAAGCCAGATATGCAGGGGAAAAGCGCCTGCCTTAGCCCCAAAACCAAACAGCATACAGATTCCTGCTGCCCATAATCTCTTTCTGGCCGCCGCCTCGGACATATTGGCTTTGTATACCAGATTTCCTGATAATCCCTTAAGCTCCTCAAACATAAGGGTACCTGTCAGACTGTACAGAAGGAAAATTCCCATCAGCATTACAAGCCCGCCAATGACAGCTACTGCCAGATAAGTGCCTGCTGCCCGCAGGGCTTCTTTTTCCTCCTCATGGGCAACCCACACATAGGAAGTAAAGGACATAATTTCAAAGAAAATAAATGTGGTATAAAAATCAGCGGATAAAAATACGCCCTCCGTAGCCCCAAGTGTCAGAAGCAAAAACAGATAGTATCTGTTTCTGTTCCGGTAATGGGTAAGATATTCCTCCGAAAAAACCGTACTCATAAACCACATAAACGCCGCTATGGCTCCATAAAGGGCGCGGAAGCCGTCCATTGTAAAATGAAGGCCAAAACCGCAAATCTGCGGAATCTCCCCCTGAAAGCCCCCACTCCCCGAAAGAATCCTGATTAAAAACACAAGAAATAACACAAA
The DNA here is from genome assembly GCA_910585075.1 of uncultured Lachnospiraceae bacterium. GTDB lineage: Bacteria > Bacillota > Clostridia > Lachnospirales > Lachnospiraceae > Suilimivivens. The sequence goes on along the minus strand of CAJUED010000008.1, from coordinate 105,964 downwards.
TTCCAGGCCTGTAACCGCATTCGCAAAGTAATTCCTCATATTTTTATTATATCTGCCAATGAGATAACCAATGATAGCCGATATCATGGGGAAAAATACCGCAATGCAGAGTAATAAACCCATACTTACACCCCCTTAATATATACCTGCCGCCACATCAGCAAAGAAATTCACTATGGGCGCAGAAAACAAACCGAATATTATCATAAAAATCGTAAATACAAATAAGGGAACCAGCATCTTCCAATTGGGATCCTTCTCCCCATCCAGGGTTTTGAAATCAAAGTCTTTCACAGGGAAAAATGCCCTGATTACAATCGTGAGCATATAAATTGCCGTCAGAAGGGCGGATATCAAAAGACAGGCAATACCGCCGTAAGCTATCACATTCCCGCTCTCCACAGCCGCTGAAGCCAGATTCCATTTGCTCACAAATCCTGCCAGCCCCGGCACTCCCATAAGGGCAAAAGCCGAAACCGTAAATACCCCAAATACACCGGGCATCGTATAGCCCATCCCGTCAAGTTCATGGACATAATGCTTATCCGTCTGATGCATAATAGCACCCGCACAGAAGAAAGAACTAATCTTCATCACGGCATGAAACACCAAATGAGAAAGTGCTCCTACCATGCCAAGGGGAGTCATAATCGTTACGCCAAATAAAATATAGGACAGGTTACTGATGGTAGAATAAGCCAGCCTTCTTTTAATATGGGTTTCCTTCACAGCACGGCTGCACCCATATACAATGGTGAACATAACAATCAGCATAACAACATTCTGAGCCCAGGTTCCACGCAAAAATTCCACCCCAAAGCTATAATAAGTCAGCCTTATAATCGCGAAAGCTCCGGACTTTACCACTGCCACCGCATGAAGCAGCGCCGTTACAGGCGTAGGCGCCACACCGGCGTCCGGCAGCCATGAGTTAAAGGGACATAAGGCCGCCTTTACGCCAAAGCCCATAAAAGCAATCACATAAATCAGCAAAAGTACATTGCTTCTGTTACCTATCTTTTCAAGGTCAAGCACGCCGCCCAGAACAAAATCCGTTGTGCTTCCATAAATGATCACAAAAATCAGACCGATAAATGCAAACGCCGCTCCTCCAAGGGAGTAATACAGATACTTTCGACTGGCCAATATGGCTTCCCTTGTAAGGGTATGCATCACCAAAGGCACCGTAACCAACGTAAGCAGCTCGTAAAAGAAATACATGGTAAGTAGATTCCCGGCCATGGAAATCCCCAGGGTTACTCCATAGGTCATAGTATAAAAAGTAAAAAATGTCTTTTCATGCTTTTCCTTTGTCATATACTCAAAAGCATACAGAGTGGCAAAAGGCCAGAGCGCCGAAACCAGACCCGCAAAGACCATACTCATGCCATCCACCTTAAAGCTGACAGAGAGATTACCTGTAAAATTAGCCAGGGTAAATACACTTTCCGGGCGGTGAATCAACAGATTCCACACCAGAAGACTATTTAAAATCACCAGCGTTTCCAGAAAAATTTCCATATGGCTCCGCTTTTTAAAAGGAATAAGAGGAACCAGTATCCCGGCTATAACAGGAATCAAAATAACCAACATAATCATAACTGCTTCTCCTTTCCTAAATAATTTTTTCAACAATCTGTGACAGATAATTGATAAATACCTGTGGGAACAGACCAATTCCCACCGACAGAACCGTAAGAATCAATACCGGTACCGTCATCAGCAGAGGAGGTTCCTTTTTCTTTAATGCGCTATAATCAAAGTCCGCCCCCGGGAAAAATCCCTGAATGGTCAGCGGCAGCAGGTATCCCGCCGTGAGAAGGGCGCTGATAAGCAGGATAACCGGCCCAATCCAGTTAAATCCCGGTATGCCGCTTGCAAGGGCACCTTCCGCCAGATACCACTTACTGATAAAGCCCCCTGTAGGCGGTATACCAATGAGCCCAAGGGATACAATCGTATAGCACCACATCAAAAAGGGCATTTCCTTCCCAATTCCCCGAAGCTCCGAAACTTTTGTCTTTCCGGTCATGAAAATAATCGCCCCGGCACACAGGAAAAGAGCCGTTTTAATAAATCCATGGCACAGTACATGTAAAAGTCCGCCTGTAACGGAACCTTCATTCATCACTGCAAGCCCAAACAGAATATAAGATAACTGGCTGACGGTAGAATAGGCCAGCCGCTTTTTCAGCACCGGCTCCCTGTAGGCCAGCATAGAACCCATAAATACCGTGATAAGCGTCAACACCATCCATGCGTTTTGTACCCAGCTGCCTCTCAAAAAGGATGCGCCGAATATGTAATAAACCACGCGCACTATGGCCAACACGCCCGCTTTTACAATCACCGCGGACAGCACTGCCGAAGCAGGGGCAGGGGCAACCGGATGGGCTGCAGGAAGCCATGCATGCATTGGAAACATACCCGCCTTTACTCCAAAACCAATCAACATGGCAAAGCAGACAATGAGTAAAATCCCTCCATGCTCTGCCGCCGCCTGGGCGCTGATGACTCCGCCCGGGCTGAAAGTCAGCGTGTTCCCATATCTTTCCACAAAGTAAACGCCAAACAGGGACATATAAGCGCCACTGAGAGAGTAAAACAAATATTTAAGCCCCGCCATAATCGCTTCCCTGCTGCCATTATGAAGTACCAAAGGCATAGAGGAAAGAGTCAGCAGCTCGAAAAACAAATAAAAGGTAATCAGATTTCCCGCAAAACAAAGGGCAATCAAAACGCCAAGCACCATTAAATAGTACCCGTAGTAGCGTTTTTCTTTTTCCTCATGCTTCATATAAACAAAAGAATAGAATCCCGCACAGAGGAATATGATCACCGTCATCACAGAAAAAACCACACTGACTTCGTCTATCCTGAACAGAACAGGAAGCCGCTCTGTCAGATTGAATAGAGTAAAAATACCATTTCCTGCCATACACAGCGCAAGAATTACAAGTGCTCCCGATATTACCAAAAATATACCCGTTATGGTCAGCAGCCTTTTCCTGTCCTTAATTTCCTTTCTCACCAGGAGATAGAGCCCTGTAAGGATTGGAAATAAAATCGATAATATAATGTAATACATTAAAGCGCACCTCCTTAAGAGAACATGGCAAGGCCCTGTCCAATCAGATCAACAATTGGCTGGGAGCTGACGCCCAAAGCCACGTTTAAAATGATAAAGCAGACCAGCGCTGCCACATACAGCTTCATGTTCTTAAAAGTAATACTGCCATATTTACTGTCTTCAAGCGGTGTATAAATACGAATCACTGTCTTCATAAAGTAAATTGCATTTAATATGGTACTGATTCCAAGTACAATCAATGCGGGCAGCATTTTAATATCATTCTGTACGGCTGCCTGGGCAAACAACAGCTTACTGACAAACCCTGAAAACAGCGGAACACCCACCATAGACAGAGAACCCACCGTAAAAGCTACTCCGGCCCATTTATTTCTGTATCCCGAACCGGTCAGCTCAATAAACTGCCTGCTGCCGCCGGATACGTCCGTAAGTCCGATAGCCGCCACAAACAGCAGAGACTTAGTAGCAGCATGGGAAAGAATGTGAAAAATACTGGCTTCCATACCTGCCTGGGTTCCCATTCCAATACCCATGTAAATGTAACCAATCTGAGCCACTGAGGAAAAGGCAATCATACGCCTGATATCATTTTCCCTGATGGCGCTTATGGAGCCAAAAATCATACCCATAAGGCCAAAGGCAAACAGAGCATCCACAATCCTGCTCTCATAAAAGATTTCAAATCCTATCACTCTGTAAATAATCTTAATTAATAGAAAGATATATCCCTTTGAAACCAAACTGGACAAAACTGCTGCCGACGATACCGTTGAGTAACCATAAGCATCCGGGAGCCATGCATGAAAAGGAAACAGCGCGCTTTTGATGGCAAGACCTACGGACAAAAGGGCTATGGTAACCAACAGTGGTATTCTGTATTCTCCTGACGCATAAACAAACGCCACCTGTTCTTTTATGTTGCTCATCAAAAGATGTCCTGTCAAATCATACAGCATACAAAGTCCCATAAGCAAAAGACCGGAGCCTAAAAGACTCATAATCATGTATCTGGCGGCCGCCTCAATGGTTCTTCCGTTCTGTCTGATCATAATCAGGCCGCAGGCCGCAATGGTATTAATCTCCACAAAAACATAAGCGGTAAACAGGTCGTTGGTATATACCAGTGCAAGCAAAGACGCCAGCAATAAATCCATGAGCACATAATAGAGAAAGGTTTTGCCCTCCTCCACCTCATCCGTCAGCTTTTTCCTGCCTCCGAACAGTGACAGCAGCATAATAATACAGAAGAACAGCGCCATAAAGGCTTCCAGTACCCCGGCCCGAATCTCGTTTCCCCAGGGCGCCGGGAATTTACCCATCACATAGACGAAAGCCTCTCCCGTACTTAAAACATAAAAAAGTGTACTTATGCTTAATAATCCGACTATCGAAATCAAAACCGTATTTACATATCCCGCCATCTTTTTCTTGAGACCAGAGCTGATAATTCCGGCAAACAGACACAGCAGGATAGAGACCGCCGGAAAGTTCCGTACAATATTCATTTACAGCCCCTCCTTTTTCAGTCTGATGGAAATCTCGTCCAAATCCAGTGTATGATAACGCTGATACAGACGGATGGTAATCGAAAGCATAAGGGCGCTGACCGATACGGATACTACAATACCTGTAAGAACCAGACCGCTTGGAATCGGATTGATATAAGCCTCCATGCTCTGGACTCCGTCTACCACAATCGGAGCCACTCTGTTCTCTATGTAGCCTTTTTCCGCCAGAAACAGATAAATCGCCGTATCCATAATATTCAGCCCGATAATTTTTTTGATCAAATTGCTTTGCAGAAGCAGGTTTCCAAAGCCAATTCCAAATAGAATCATTGCAACCGCTTCCCCGTAATTGGAAAAAAGATTTGCACCCATTTTACAGACCCCCTCTCCTGAATAATGCATAAAAGGCATACATAGTGCACGCTACCTCCACTCCCACACATATATCAATAGGAAGAATGATACCGCCGCTTAAAATGTGCCCTGGTATACCCAAAGGTATATGGTTTTCAATTCCGTTAGCGCCCGTGATGTAAAAATAAGAACCAACAATACCGTACATACAAAGCGCCGTTATCTTCGCGATTTTATAGATAAGCTCATTGAAAAACCTCTGCGTCTTATGAAACCCAAAGGCGCTTGTGTAAAGAATCAGTCCGGCCCCCAAAATTGCGCCGCCGGAAAATCCTCCGCCAGGGGACAGTTGCCCGTTCAAAATCACATAAATACCAAAAATAAAGATAAAGGGACAAAGCACAAAGGCCGTTCCCTGCAATATGGTATCGTCCTTCGGCTCAAAACGCCTGTCGCTCATTTCCTCCTTCTCCTTAAGCAGCTTCTCGTCCAGCATAAGAAGAATCATAACACAGCAGGTGGCTATAAAAAGCACATTGGTTTCCCCAAAGGTATCAAATGCTCTGTAGGTTAAGATCATACCGGTAACAATATTAAGGGCTCCCGTCTCCTGAAGTCCCTGTTCTATGTATCTTTTGGACACTACATTGTTATCCGGATTAGCGGAATTTCCCGTTCTTGGAAGATAGGAAACCGTATCCAGCAAAAGCGCTGTGAGGGCAATACAGAAAAATATTGCCGCCGCAATATAGATTTTATTAAAAATAGTAAGGGTCTTATTATTTTTTACATCATATACCTTGTTCCGTACCATCTGTTGCTCAAACATGCGCTCCAAAATAGTGGTTTCCTGTACTTCAAACTCCTTCTGGGGCTGCATCTCCACCTCGCCCACATACGGATCCTTACTTCCGGAAAGCCATCTGAAAAAACGGAATGCTCTTGTCTTTTCGTATTCTCCCTGTGGTTTTAATTTACTCATGCTCCTCCCCCTCCTTGCCTATGGTTTCAGATATCTTAGAAGTCTCCTGCTTTGGGGCTTTTAACGCTGAAACTTTGTCTTCTTTATCTTTTTCTATCTGAATTGCCTGAATTTTTTTCAGGGTGGAGAAAAACAATATACTGGTAACTCCCGCCCCTACGGCCGCTTCTGTAATGGCAAGATCCGGTGACTGTAAACAGACCCATATGATGGACATAACCAGGCTGTAAGACATATAAATCAGCACGGAATTAAGCAAATTTTTGGAAAAGCTTACCGAAATGGCGCAGACAATCAAAAATCCCATAAGTATACATTGAAACAGCGTCATACTTCATCCCTCCCCGTCACTTCTTTCTCCCTTTCTTCCTTCAACTCATTTTCCAAATCCCCAAGACTATCATAAACCTGACAGTAGTTTTTCAGATTTTCGTTGGTCGTAACCTCCAGCCTTGACAAAAGGTGGGATGAAACGGGAGATGCAAACCATAAAAATACAACCACCAACATCATCTTAAAAGTAGTAAAGTTTAATCCGGAAAAAATCATCAGACCTATCAAAGAACAGCTTATGCCCAGGGTATCTCCTGTTGCAGCAGCATGCATCCTGTTTAGCACATAGCGAAAATGAAAAATTCCATACAATTCTACCAGAAATATAATTAGCCCGCTCAAAAGCAGCGCTCCTCCTACGATTAATCTAATCCACTCAAGAATTTCCATAAGATTCCCCTCCCTCCTGGCTCTTTTCATCCTTCTGTTGCCCCGGCTGTTTTTCCCAGAGTTTCTTTTCTATGAGTTGCTTCTCTATGAGTTGCTTTTCTATAAGCTGCTCCTCTATGGCTTTTCCCTCTATGGGTTGTTCCTCTATAAGTTGCTTCTCCACATATACGCCCAGGTAAACCTTGGAAATGACAATAACCGCCAGAAAGCTGATCATAGCATAAATCAGGCAGATATCGATAAGATATCCCTGCTTTAATAAAAGGGAAAGCACTGCAATGATAACCATAACCATAGTTCCCATCATATTCACAGCCACAAGACGATCCGCAATACGGGGACCTCTCACCGCACGTATCAGACATCCAAACAGCATAAGAGCCAAAATAATTAAAACTGCTATGTACATACTGTGATAAACTCTTTCCAGAGTTGTTATACTTTCACTCACCTGCATCATCACCCTATCCTTTCCATCTTTTCAAGAAGCTCCACAAACACAGACCTGTCAATCCCCTCCGCAAGGCTTTTATCCAGGCAGTGTACCACATATTCATCCTGTGACAGCGACACCGTAATCGTGCCCGGCGTTAATGTAATAGAATTGGCAAGTAATATCCTTGCAGGTTTGCTTTTCAGGCTTGTCTGAAACCGTACTACGGCCGGCTCCAAATCATATTTGGAAGACATAATCATTTTTACAACTACAAAATTTGCCTTGACGATTTCTATTATCAATACGAACAGGTAATGCAACAGTTGAAACAGTTTTCGAAAAAGAATCCTGTCTGTTTTTGGGTTATAATTTAAAAACTTGCAGATAAACCAATAAATAAGTCCTGCTATAACCACTCCAAAAGCAGCTATTTCCAATGTAAGTTGTCCGTTAAATATGATCCATATCAGAAAAAATATCAAATACATTTTAAACCTCCGCACATAGAAACAGGTGAGGCTTATGCCAACACCTGCTTCATTTTATCTTCCAATTCACTTTTAGATACCGCTCCTATCACGGTCTCCACAGCTCTGCCATCCTTAAAAAATATCATTGTAGGTATGGACATAATCTTAAACTCTCTGCAAAGTCCCGGATTTTCATCCGTATTACATTTTCCAACCTTGCATTTTCCCTCATAGCTTTCCGCCAACTGTGCGATCAGGGGCGCCATCATTTTACAGGGGCCGCACCAGTCGGCATAAAAGTCTACCAAAACCGGCAGGCTGCTTTCTTTAACCTCTGCCTCAAAATTGCTGTCCGTAATTTTCAGTTCCATGATTTACTCCTTTCCATATCTATTTATAGTTTAACCATTTTACAGCTTTCTTAAAATAAAAACAGCTATCTCTTAACAATATATTTACAAATAGGATTTCCCATGTTGGAAAACCGTTCTTCATATTCTGTCATAATATTCCCCTGAGACATTTCGCCGTCCTGGTGCAGATCGTACGTAATTTGTAATGCCTCAAAACCGGCACCTTCCAGCTCCCCAAGAGAAAAATCAAACAAATCCCTGTTGTCCGTCTTAAACTCCACTACTCCATCCCTTTTTAAAAACCGGTCATACCGTTTCAAAAACTCTCCGGAGGTAAGACGTCTTTTGGCATGTCTGTCCTTGGGCCATGGGTCGGAAAAGTTTAGATAGATTCTGTCAACTTCCTCCCTGTCAAAAACCTTCTCAATATCCTCCGCGTCCATACGGATAAACACAAGATTGGGTAACGGCGCCGCCTCCATCTTCTGTAATGCCCGCAAAAGAACACTTGAATACTTTTCTATTCCTATATAATTGATATCAGGGTTTCTTTCCGCCATTTCGTGGATAAATTTTCCTTTTCCCATACCTATTTCAATCCGAATGGGATGATTGTTTTGAAAAACTTCCTGCCAGTTTCCTTTTGTCTTCTCAGGTTCGTGAATTACCAGGGAACTTTCCGCTACCATATCCCTGGCGCCCGGTATATTTTTAAGTCTCATACAAACGTTTCCTTTAGCTTTTACAATTCATTTTAGCTTGATTCCTTCTTTTTCAGTCATTTATTGTACACCTTTTTTTTCTGTTATGGAAGAATAAATTTGAACAAAAAAAGCTTGTCAAGTATATATTCAAAATGTAAACTAATAATGTAATTGCAACGTAACAGTTTAGCTAAACCGGCGAATCGTGTGGGCTAAACTGTTAGTTCAATAATTGCATCTTTCAACAAAGGCTCTGTAAGTATATTTTGTCAATGAAACAGGTTAAAACTGTAAAACATGAAGGAGTTTTACCATATGTACTACAATGCGCATTACAATAGATTCAAACGGATAGGGTGCGGAATACTATCCGCATTTTTATTTTTATTCGTTTTCCTGGGAGACAGTTTTTCGGTTCATGCTGCCCCTGCATCCACGGAAGAAGCTCTGGCAGATGCGGAAGAACGCAAATCTCTCCCTATTCAAACCAACCAAATAGAAAACTGGCCTGCCGGTCCGGCCATTGGCGCCCAGTCCGCTGTTTTGATAGATGCCAATACCGGCGTTATTCTTTATGCCAAAAATATGGACGAAAAGCTCTATCCTGCCAGCACTACCAAATTAATGACCTGTATCCTTGCCGCTGAAAACAGTACTTTAAACGAAATGGTTACCTTCTCCCATGATGCCGTTTTCAGTATTGGCCTGGGCGGTTCCAACATTGGAATTGATGAAAATCAGGCCATGCCAATGGAGGAATGTCTTTATGGCATACTGGTTGCTTCCGCCAATGAAGTGGCCAACGCAGTAGGGGAACATATTGCGGGCACAATGGATGATTTTGCGGAGCTCATGAATAAAAAGGCGGCGGAGCTTGGCTGTAAAAATACTCATTTTGTCAATGCCCACGGTTTACATGACGACAATCATTACACTACAGCCTATGATTTGGCTCTGATTGCAAGAGAATTTTTTCAAAATGAACTGCTCTCCAAAATAGGAAACACATCTTCACACCATTTTGAACCTACCGACAAACAGCCGGACGATTTTATCGAGAGGAATAAACATAGACTGATTACCGGAGAAATTCCCTATGATGGTATCAAAGGCGGCAAGACCGGTTATACGGATGATGCCCGGCAGACTCTGGTAACCTGTGCGGAACAAAACGGCATGAAGTTAATCTGTGTCATCATGAAGGAGGAATCTCCCGAGCAATTTTATGACACCGTAAAGCTTTTTGATTATGGTTTTACAAATTTTTCCGTTGTGAATGTTGCGGAAAATGAAACCAATTATTCCATACGAAATTCCAATTTTTTCCATACCTCAAGCGATGTGTTCGGTAATTCCAGCCCTATCCTGTCCCTGAATCAGGACAGTTATCTGATTATGCCAAAAACTATCGTATTTGATGAACTGGATTCGGAGATTTCCTATGACACTGATGAGGAAAATGAAGTTGCTGTTATCAATTACTACTATCACGGCGCTTATGTAGGAACAGCTACCGTAGACCTTGCACAGGAAACTTCAGCCACTTATGATTTTACGGAACCTGTGTCGGAGGATGGGGTTGAAGAAGAAACGGAACCTAATGTGATCATCGTTAATATTAAAATCATTCTCGCCATTATTTTGGCTATTGCCGCTTTATTAATTGCATTTTTTGTAATTCGCTCTATTATTGATCACCATAATTTTCTTTATAACAGGCGTACCATCAAAAGAAGAAAATTCCGAAAAAGAAGGAAGGACGGGCCTCGTTTCCCATCCTCCGGATTTGATGATTTTAATTTTTAAATCGTTATTTGATCTTTTTGGCCTTTATGTTCTTTCTTCTCGAGAATTTTATCGTAATCTTCTCTTGAAATAAATTTGGAAGTTTTGACCACATAAACGCCATCGTTTCTTGATTTACGGATTCTTATTTTAGATTTCATGTATCCGTGAACAGGACATTGAGAAATACTGTAATAATTTTTTCCGTTGGGCGAAAACCAACGGATTTTTTTTCGGATATTTCTGCGGCACAGGTAACATTTTGTACTGATAACCTCCCTGTCTTCCATAGCCTGTTGTTTGTCGGAAAATTCTCTGGAAACATATTTCATGTAATCATGGAACATCACATGAATCTCATCCTTCCTTGTTTTCGGGAGTACATAGGTATCAATAGAATAATTTTCCAGGACGCCTTCCTCTATCAGAGCTAAAACTGCCGCTGTATAATGAGCGTCACTGTACGCCCTGTGAAAGGGAACATCCTTTTCAATTTTCAGATAATCTATGGCATACTCCAGGCTTCTTCTTGACTTCTTATCCTCGTATGCGATACTGAACAGCTTCTGTATATCCAAAAATTGAATGGGCTTATCGCTAAGCGGCTCCATTCCATAATAATGCATGTTCCTCTGCAATTCATACAAATCAAGGGGACCCCATGTACAAAAAATATAATCCTCACCGCACCAGGAAAGAAATTCATCCATGACTTCCGTGAAGGGTTTTCCTGTCTGTAAATCTTCCATATGAAGATGGATGAGATTTCCGGTAATCATATGCATATGCTGGTAGACAGTTGGCTTTATTAATTGATTATAAGTGCCTGTCACTGTCCTTTCTTTATTCAATTTGACCGCACCGATATCAATAATCTCAAAGGGAATCTCCTTTACCTCCGGTTCTTTGCCCGTGTTGCTTTGATTCCACTCCAAATCCAATACAATAAAATTCATTGCAAAAACTCCTTGTTTCATATACATAACTTTGATAAGCATATCATAATTTTTGCGATCCCGCTACCTGTTAAAAATATTTGATTCCTCCTGTTAATTATGATACCATGAAATCTGTATTTCCGAATAAATCTACCGTAACATCAAACGCCGTCGCACTTTGCGCATCGGCTTATTGTATCAAACATAGATACTTTAAAAAAATTTGAATATTTTGATAATGGAGGATATTATGACAGACAATCATTCCACCGACAGAAAATGGAAAAAATTTATCTCTTACTATAAACCTTACAAAAAAATATTTGCGGCAGATATGTTTTTTGCCTGTATGGGAGCTGCTGTTACCTTAATCATCCCTCTTATTATCCGCTATATTACCAATGATGTTATTTACAGGGATGCTTCCGAATCCTTCAGGATTATATTAATGCTCACCGGCATTATGGTTCTTTTGATTATTCTGGAATGCTATTGTAATTATTTTATTGCTTATTATGGACATATAATGGGCGCTAAAATGGAATATAATATGCGCAATGAAATTTTTGCCCATTACCAGAAACTTTCTTTCAGCTTTTTTGACAATCAAAAAGTGGGACAGCTGATGAGCAGAGTCACCAATGACCTTTTTGAAATCAGCGAGCTTTTTCACCACGGTCCTGAAGACATTGTAATTTCCATTATTAAACTCCTGGGCTCCTTTACCATCCTGCTTTCCATCAACTGGAGGCTGGCCTTAACCGCTTTTGCAATTGTACCTCTCATGCTGTTGTATGCCTTCTATTTCAATATTAAAATGAAACGGGCTTTTGTGAAGAACAGAGCGAGAATTGCCGATATCAACGCCCAGATTGAAGACAACCTTTCCGGTATCCGGGTTGTGAAGTCCTTTGCCAATGAAGAAATTGAGATGGATAAGTTTAGGGCAGGGAATGACAGATTTGTGGAAAGCAAGAAAGAAAGTTACCGATATATGGGTCTTTACCATTCCGGTCTCGGCGCTTTCACCACTTTAATCAGTGTGATCGTAATTGCTGTGGGCGCTTTCTTTATTACGGTAAATCTGATTTCCATAACAGATTTGATTACCTTTTTACTCTATATCAACAATTTTACGGAGCCCATTAAAAAATTAATCAACTTTACGGAACAGTTCCAGAACGGTGCCTCCGGTTATACCAGATTTTTGGAAATTCTAAGTATTCATCCTGATATTACCGACAAGCCAGGAGCAAAAGAACTGATATCCGCCAAGGGAGATATTGTTTTTGATAAAGTATCCTTCCATTATGAGGAACATTCTGAGACGGTTCTCTCCAATTTAAACCTTCATGTAAAAGAAGGAGAGTACATTGCTCTTGTTGGCACCTCAGGTGTGGGCAAATCCACTTTATGCAGTTTGATTCCGAGGTTTTATGATGTTTCCTCCGGTTCTATCTGGATTGATGGCACAGATATCCGGGATTATACCTTAAAGAGCCTTCGCAATAATATCGGTATTGTACAGCAGGATGTATATCTCTTTACAGGAAGCGTTATGGACAATATACGTTATGGTCGCCCTGATGCAACAGACGCTGAAATTGTTGCTGCAGCCCAAAATGCCAATGCCCATGAATTTATTATGAACCTTCCGGAAGGTTATGACACCAATATCGGACAACGAGGTATCAAGCTCTCCGGAGGTCAAAAGCAGCGTTTATCCATAGCAAGGGTATTCCTTAAAAATCCTCCTGTTCTGATTTTTGATGAAGCTACATCAGCCCTTGACAATGAAAGTGAAAAGGTTGTACAGGATTCTCTGGAAAAGCTTGCCAAAAACCGCACCACCTTTGTAATCGCCCACAGACTGTCCACCATACGTAACGCAGAAAAAATACTGGTGCTCTCTGAAAACGGCATTGCCGAGAGCGGAAACCATGATGAACTGCTTGCCAAAAATGGAATCTACGCTGAACTTTATAATATGCAGTTTAAAACAACTAATTAATTAAAAGCAAAAAATCAAATTTCCAATGTAGCAGTTACCAGATATGCTTATTAAAAATTTTACTTAATTTATTGTTCATAAGAGCAACTGACACAGGATAAAATAATAACACATATTATTTTATCCTGTGTCTTTTTTATTTTGGCTTATGAAATATAATCATAATTTAATTTAACCATCTTACCACATCACCCCTGTCAAATTCCTTGTCCGAATAGCTGATAATCTCACTGTCACTGTCCAATGTTCCATTTTCCACTGCCACCCATTCTTCATTTCTGTCCAGTATTTTTACATTGGCTTCCTCCACATAATATTCTTTTCCCAAAATGCCTTCCCTCTCCCTGACCACGTACACATAATTCCGGCCATGGCTCTCGTCCTCAATCACAATACCGGACGGAATACAGCACCCATACTTTTCCCCTATATTGGAATAGGTAAGTGTTCCCGAGAGTCCCGGAACCCCTGTGTCTTCAGGAAGATTCATTAATGTTTCAAAGCTGCCCGGCATCTGCTGACTTTCGGAAAAATAATCAATGACCATATCCATTTTCCCGCTGACTCCATCCAGTTTGACTGTGACCTCATCCCCAAAACCTACATATTTTTTCTGTTCTTTATCCAGAATCACCTTAAACTGACAGGGAACATTATCATCCGTCAGCATCATGGCCGCTCCGTCCGGCACCCTTCCCCCGGCTTCAACATAAATATCCGTAATCATTCCCCCGACAGCTGCTTTTATGTTTCCTTCCTGATTTAAAATATTTAAATACTTACTTAAATCAGCATTTAATTCTCCAATTTGAAGCTGTGTTACAGAAAGCGTAGCATCAGCTGCATCCGGGAAAAGAATATCTTCCACACTTCTCTCCGCATCCTTTATGGCCTGATCCCGTTCCCTTTTTGCATCCGCCTCTGCATAGGCCGCACTCTGCAGGGCATCTAACAACTCCTGCTGGGTCTGGTTCCTGGTATCCTCATCCATACCGGAATTATCCTCATAAAAATCATCCAAATCCTCCGCTGCCCGGGCATATCTGTCCGCCGCCCTCCCCACATCCGTATTTTCAAGACGGGACGTAGTATTATAATCTTCTCTTGCCCTTGCCTCCTCTATTTCTTTTCTTTGGTTTTCAAGCTCCTGATTTTCCAGAATTGTGTTAACCTGTAATTGGAGAGACTGAATCTCAGTCTGCTTTTCCTTTATAATCTCCCTGAGGTCGTCCAAATCAACCTGAAAAAGAATATCGCCCTCCTCCACCCGATCTCCCACATGGGCAGTCAAAGTTTTTACCTTAACACCGGGTAATGCGGTAACCGCCTGCTTTCCCCCTTCCACCACAATTCCTGCTGCCTCAACCTTGTGCTCAATATACTTTTCTTCCGGAGAAATCGTGTTTACCACAGGGAGTCTGGTCGTATATACACTTTTAGAAATCAAGGTACACAACCACATAAACGCTAAGAAAAAGCAAAATCCTGATATAATTTTCTTATTTTTCATATTTCCTCCTGTATATGCTATTTTCCTCTGTCATTCTTTTAAACCCGAATATATAATTCCCTGCTCTAAGTAATCCTGCCCCATAATAAATACAAATACGGCAGGAATTAACATGATCACAGAAGCACAAAAGGAAAATCCGGCCTGTCCCCAGGTAATTTCAGGTAAGTACAAAGAAAGCGGCCACAATTCCTTATCATCCAAAAAAGCCATAGGCTGCTCCAGCATATTCCAATATTCTAAAAATCCCAAAACCATGGCGGACAAAATACCGCCTTTTCCAAGAGGAAGCCCTATTTTGAAAAAAATAAGTCTCTCCGAACCTCCGTCCACCCTTGCAGCTTCAAAAAGCTGTGAAGGGATAGTTCGAAATCCCCCATAAGTCAAAAAAATGGGAAATGTAGAAAACACAGCCGGCAGAATAACGGCCTGCTGGGTATTTAACAGAGAAAATCTGTTTAATACCAGATAGCTGGAAAGCATTGTGACCTGAAAGGGCAGAAGCATCAAAATCACATAAACGGCAAATAAAATCTTACTGCCCTTCACTTTGTAAACAGCAAAAGCCCATGCAGCGGGTACTCCCACAAGAAGCTGTCCTGCCAAAATACAAGCTGTCATTCTCATGGAATTCCAGAACAATACAAAAAACTGAGGCGTCATGAAAAGAAGCTTCCCGTAGTTTGCAAAAGAAGGATAATCCGGTATAAGCTTCCAGCTGATAAAATCCGAAGCTCCTGTAAAAATAGGATTTAAATATTCCTTCAGCTCATACTGATCCATCACCGACCCGGTAATCAATATGACAATCGGAAATGCCACCAAAATTCCCGGCAAAATTAATACAAACGCCGTCAAGGCCTTTTTCATTTTTTTAATAATCTCATATATATTTCCTTTCATGACGCTCCAATCCTCATTCCCGTCATTTTTTACCATCCCCATATATAACTTATATTTTATATCAGTACCAACAGTCCCACTATAAGCAAAGGGAATTGACCTTATTTATCCCACATCTTTTGCAGTAATAAAATGACAATAAACAAAAATCCCCCTGTACACACTGCTGCCGCCGCCATCTTATCCAGCTCCAGATTTACAAACCAGTTGTTAAACGTGTGCTGTAACAGATAAATACTTTTGTGTGGGTAAGCTCCGGCCACCAGGTAAGCCTCCCTATATATCTTAAAAGAATTTAGAAAAGATAAAATCACGATTGTATAAAGGCTTCCCTTTAAATTTGGCAGAACAATATGCCATATTCTCTGCATACCGCCTGCTCCGTCCACCTTGGCCGCTTCTATAAGTTCTGCAGGGATACCTGCTATCCCTGCAAGCCATAATACCACTGTATACCCTGTATTTTTCCATATGTAACTGCATACCAGAACCCAGAAAGCGGCTTCTGACCCCAGATAATCTACGTTTATTTCTCCAAATGCCCCCGACCATTCTCCTGTTTTTGTGAGAAGGATATTTAAAAATCCCTGCTGATAAAAAACCATCTTCCACACAAGCACTATGGTTGCCGTAGGCATTGCAAGAGGAAACAGGTAAATCGACTTTATGATTCCCCCGTTCTTAAACTTACTTAGGGGCCATGCGATCAGAAATCCTATTACCACCAAAAGAGGAATACAGACCAAAGTAAACCGGAAAGTATTTTTAACTGCCAGCAAGAACGCCTGATTCTCAAATATTGTATGATAATTTGCCATACCCACAAACTGACCTGTCACCGCTGTGGAAAAAGACCTTTTAAATACATCCAAAAACGGCGCCAGAACAAAAATAATTACCCCTATGAAGCTGGGAGCTGCAAATATTAGAAATGAAATTAAATTTCTACTTTTTCTCATCCGGACTCTCCCATACGACTTTAGAGAGCAGGCAAGAATAACCTTCCCTGCTCAATTGTTTTACCTTATTTATTCCGACATATAAATGGCAACGCTCTTTTCAATAGCATTTACAGCTTCATCCAGGCTCTTATTTCCTTTTATATATTCTGCGCCTTCTTTGTATACGGCTTCCTCCAATACCACATCTGTCACATAAGGCGTATTTGCATTTGCAATCATATTCTTTAAATCCTGCTGCTCCTTTTCACCCAAAACATAAACATCCAAATGAACCGTAATTCCACTGGGACCTGATGCGCCAAGATAATTGTAGATGCCATCTTCTGATATATTTTTTTCATCAATAATAAATTCTTCTTCCAAGGCCGCTTTGTTTACAGGCATTCCTTCAAATAAGTAGGATTGATTTTCCTTTCCAAGCAAAACCTTTAATAACTCTTCAGCCCTGGCCGTATTTGTGGACGCCGCGTTAATTCCCACCATATTTTTGGGAAGAAATACATTTGTATTCTGCCCATCCAGAGGAATTATCACATCATCCTTATATCCGTCCTTTTTCTGTATAGATCTGTACATTGCATATTCATTCACGGACGTCACAGCCCCACATAAAATTTTTATTTCTTCACTTAAGTAATCATACCAGTCAAGGTTCCTGCTAAACTCAGGATAATCCCGTCCTTCATTATAATAAGCAATCATATTTTCATTGAGTTCATTATATCTCTCCATAAATTCATCGGAAATCCCTTCCATCTGAACATCATAAATTCGTTTACTCTGCAATAAAAATTCTTTGATTGCCTCTTTATTCAATTCTCCATCTGCTGTTTTCCATAAAGGAGCGCATACCATAGAGAATATTCCCATAATTCCTTTTTCCGTACCGGCATATACAAGAGCTCCTTCCGGATTATCTTTTCGCAAATCCTCAAAAGCATCGGCAATTCCTTCCATATCCTTCATTTGTGAAATATATTTTTCTTTTCCCTGGGCTATTGGAAGTTGTATCTCACAGGGTACCACATAAATTTTGTCGTCCTTTTTAAAGGCATCCCGAATATTTTCAAAAATTGCATCTTCTCCACCAAGAGAGTTTAAACAATCGCTCAAATCTAAAAGAAGTCCCTTGCTGATATAAGAATCAACAGGCATATCATCTAATATAAAAAGATCCGGCCCTTCCCCTGCTATAATCTGGGTATTTAATTTCTTCAGTGCATCATCCCTTGTTATGGAATTATCCTCACCCAAACCAATCTCATATTCCACATAAACCTCCGGATTATTTGTCTGGTAAATGGTAATTGCCTGACGGGCCGTATCGTTATCCTCCAGACTATATACTTTTATTTTCTCATTTGGAACAGTGGGAATATCAGGGTCATAGGTAAAATGAACTACCTTTTTATTAAACAGCCCAAGAAACTCATTATTGGGGAGCATAACCATTCCAATCAATATATTGGAAGGATTATTCAGACAGGACAAACTTCCGTCAATGACCTGTTCAACCGTACTTCCTCCTATTACATGCCGGTAGAGTCCCTTTTCTCCTACAAGATAAATAACCCCTTCTTCTCCCGGGAATATATAAAGGTCAAAATAATCGCCGCCATTATAAGAATTTCTTCCCTTATAATTTTCATTTACAAAATCATTTAATACTTCATCCTCCAAGTATTCCTCTTTTTCCATGTCGTAAAGAATCAAATCTCCGAAGGTGTCCATATCTATGATCATAATATTATCCTGAAATACCACCAGCTCGGCTCTGTCTTCCAGGGTAAGATATTTTTTCATAGTTCCGTCTTCTTTTACTTCATATATATTATCTCCCAGGGTAGTCACAAACACCTGTCCCTTATCCGAAATCCATATATTTCTCATATAAATATCATTTTCATCAAGAGAAATTTGAATTGGAACTTCCGTTCCATCCGGTTTTATAACAAGTCCTACCGGATTTAACTCGTAATTTGAATCATCTGATTCCATAGAATCCTTTGATTCATTAGAATCTTTCGATTCATCAGGACTATCCTGTTCAGTTTCATTTAAATTTTCACTTTCAATTGTGTCTTCCTCATTTTCTGCTTCTTGCGTATTGTCATTTTCATCTTCCACACTATTATCATTACTTTCTCTATCATCCTGCTCGTCATAGATAACGGCGGCGGTTCCGTCCGAACCATATGACAAATCCATAATATATTTTTCACTTTTGAGTAATCTGTCCAACCATTCCACATCCTCAGTTTCCCAGGTCTGTCCATTATCCTTTGAAATAATCCGTGGATAATAATAATCCTGAACCACCAAAGTCCCATCAGTGCGCAGTTTTATAGCATCCGAACGCATACAAAATTCTGACAGATCAACAGTACTTTCCACATAACGCCCCATGGCCGTATTTTCAGGCTCCTTTTCCCCAGACTTATCCCTCTGACCACTGCCTTCATTTTCCGCTGTTATATTTGTATCACCCGTATTTTCTCCCGATACCTCTTTCCCATTACCGCATCCTACAAGTAACCCGGCCATCATAGAAAAAATCAACAGGATTGAAAAAATTCGTTTCATTTATCCTTTACTCCTTCCATTTTTTTATTAAATTATGATTTAAACAAAGTTATAAATACATACGGCATCAGCCTGAAATTCACTTTCTGAAATATAGTGACCTATTAAACTAACCGATTTATTCTTTTTTAAATCTGAAAAAGAACCCTCCGAAACCGTAACATCCGAATCTCCATTCACCCCTCCGTTTACAACCGTCCTAATTTCATACTTTGTGGAATCAGAGAAATAAACTGTAATTAAAACCTCATCCTCACTACCTTCCGCCGGACCATATGCAAGCAAAGTACCATCGTCCAAATCTTCCATAAAGGTTTTGCTGATTATCATATTCGATTCACCTATACTCTTTACATTACCTTCCAATTCTTCTGATTTCTCTGAACCAGCCTTACTACCTTCCTCTCCCCCTGTCTGTCCATTTTCATTTTTCATATCATTCTGTGTACCATTATCCAGGTTACTACCTGTATTATCACCTGTGTTATTATCCATATCACTATCATTTTTATTTTCTATGTTATCCTCTGTGTTGTTTTCTTCACCTTCTCCTGAAATATCTTTCGATTCTTTCAAATCATCTTCCGGTTTATTTTCCCCCTGCGCATCCAACTCCTCTACAACTACTTCATTGTTCTCATCTTCTTTACTACAGCCAACCGCCAACACCATAAAAACAACACATCCAAAAATTACCAATTTCCTTCTACAAAACTTTAATCCTTCTTTTTTCATCATACTCTCCTCCATATAATTTTTTTGTTTATTTGTTGCTGACCTTCATCATATCAAAGAATCCTCTAAGTTTTCTCTAAATTCAAATTTTGTTTATATAGTCTACTTGCCAATATATTATTTTTGATGTTGGTAGAAATTTTTTTGAGCTTATTGTCTGTTGCGGTTTTATTAGAGAATTTTTAAAGATTTCTGTGATAATATATGATATCATGACCCTAACTAAAAAACTCTTTTAGAAACATATACAGTTCATTCATATAGATTCATGCTATCTTTATATATTAAATGGGGATTAAACTATGAGAATTTTACTGGTAGAAGACGACAGACAACTAAATGAGACCCTCACATTTCAACTCGAAAGAGAAGGCTTCACCGTTGATTCCTGCTTTGACGGAGAAGAAGCCTGCTACTATGGTGAACAGAATATTTATGATATTATACTTCTTGACAGAATGCTTCCCTTAATGGAAGGCACAGAGGTACTCACTACCTTAAGAGCAAAAGGAATCATAACACCAGTTATTATTTTAACAGCTTTGGGAACTTTAAATGATAAAGTAACCGGCCTTGATCTTGGCGCAGACGATTATCTCGTGAAACCTTTCGCTATAGAAGAATTGCTTGCCAGAATACGCTGCATCAGCAGACGTCCCAATACTTTAAATCATGTGGACACTCTCTCGGTATCCGACGTCATCTGGTATACAAATGAAGACCGCCTTGAAGGCCCCTCCGGGAGCTGCACCCTATCTAAACGCGAATCCTCTCTTATGGAGACTTTTATCCGAAGAAAAAATCAAACTTTATCCCGGAATTTTCTTCTTTTAAAAGTATGGGGCCCGGATAGTGATGTGGAGGAGGGGAATCTTGACAATTACATTCATTTTTTAAGAAGGCGGCTTCACGGTGTGGGAAGCACACTGCAAATTAAAACCATTCGTGGAATCGGATACTGCCTACAGGATATTCCATCAGATAATTTACCAGATTAAAAATATACTTTATTGCGGGCTGAGCAAGAATGGAGGGATTTATATGTACGAAAAAGTTCATTTACGCCTGACAATTTTATGTGCCGGAATCACTGCTGCCATTATGATCATTATGTCTTTCAGTTATCTCTATATTTCTGAAACAGGGCTTCATAAAAACCAGTTTAATTCTTTTAAAAATGATATGAACACAATCACTACCAACCTGGAAGGCCAGTCCGTTATATCCATGGAATGGATTTCAAAAATGGAAGCCCAGGGAAATTATTCCTTTTATATACTGGATAATGGAATTCCTTATCTTTACAATCAACTCAACACAGTTCCTGATACTGAATATACCCTCTTTCAGGAAGCTTTGGATATTTACAACAGTCAATATGCTGTCTCTCTATCCGAACCCTTTTCGTCTTTTTCACCCTATTTTTCTTTCCATATGGAATATCCTTTTACATCACCTTCCACAGGCAATGATTATTACGGATGTATAATTGAAATGATTAAAAAGAATGCAAACTTACAAATCATTGTCCTATCTTCTTTAAACCCATTGGAAAAACAAATTTTAATACAGCGTATACTATTTATTATGATAGATTTTTTCACAGTTTTTCTGTTGGGGATTTTTTCATGGTTTTTTACCGGAAAGCTCTTAAAACCTATTTTGGAAAATCAACAAAAGCAGGCGCAGTTTGTAGCCTCCGCCTCCCATGAGCTTCGCACGCCCCTTGCGGTCATTTTGTCCTCTGCCGAATGCTGCAGAGAAATCTCCCCTGACGGACAGGCCAAATTTTTAAATATTATCAAGCAGGAAGGACTTCGCATGTCTTCCTTAATTGATGATATGCTCCTTTTATCCGGTTCCGACAGTAAAAAATTTCCATTACGGGTAAAGCCTGTGGAATTAGACACCTTATTACTCAATATCTATGAAGCTTTTGAACCCATTGCAAAAGAAAAATCTATTTCACTTTCTTTAGAGCTTCCCGAAAGCTCCCTGCCAGCATGTTCCTGCGATCCCGACCGTATCAAACAGGTTATTTCTATTTTACTGCACAATGCTCTCAGCTACACCGAAACAGGAGGATTCATAAAACTTTATCTCTCCTGTCAAAAAGAACATTTCTATATTTCTGTGACCGACAATGGAATCGGAATATCCGATGAAGACAAAAAACGTATTTTTGACCGTTTCTATAGGGTAGAAAAATCCCGAAGTACCAAAGGGCACTTCGGGCTGGGTCTGTCTATTGCCTATGAAATTATGAAATCTCACGGTGGAACAATAGGAGTAAAGGACGCGGATTTAAAAGGAAGCACATTTTATATTTGCATTCCAAATTAAAAAAATCTTTTATATTTTTAAAGTAAAAGAAAAAGGCTGTAAACCCAAGAACTCTTGAATTTACAGCCTTATGACGTTCCCTGCGAGAATCGAACTCACAACTGGGGCTTAGGAGGCTCCTGTTATATCCATTTAACTAAGGGAACTAACACTACTGTGTTATTTTAACACAACCGAATGAATATGACAACTGATTACGATTAATTTAATTTGGAAAATTTATATGTCCCTGCATCCAAATTGTACCTTTAAATCTTCTTCCAATACCTGGCTCGCCATAAACATCTTCTTTATTGATACACAGATCAAAAATCATATCATTACAATTCATTGTCATCAGATATACTTCTTCTTCCGTAAGTGTATTTCTGATTAAATTACAATCAAGAATTTCTCCTAATATTGAATACTGGTCACACTCTACCCCATAAGGCATAAAATAAGTATCCACCAGACTGAAGACATCTTCTTTCTGTATTCTTCTCGATATAGTGGTGTAAGTATCCATATCATCCAGAGTAAGACTTTCAATAGCATTCTCATCGCCTTTTCTGGCTGCATTCAAAAGCTCACTTCTGTTCATAGAAACTTTTTTATTTCTGATAAGGTCTTTCTCACTTTTATTAATCGGCATCATAATTGTGCCATTTAGCGATAAAGCAGACAAAGTAAGAGTTGTACCTCTTATAGGAAGTGCTCCGGAATATTTTGCTTTGACATAAGGGATCATATTTTGTAAATAAAAAATAATGGATACGCCCATTCTTACGTCATCACATACACCTGCATATGATTCCTGAGCCGCGTGCCTTTCCAAAGACACATCTTCTTCCGAACTGATGTTCATTCCTCTTAAATAAGGAAAATAATAATCATAAGTAAATTTGTCTTCATTATCAAATTCACCACACACAGCTATACCAATGGACGTTCCAAAATCCTTGCAAAATTCAGCCAAAAGTGTATCTTCGCCATTTGAAGTATAACTGCGCTCCGTTCCTTCTATGATTACATCTGTAATCAACTTCTGCAATTCCTTTCTGTCTGATAATTTACTAAAGCCTATAGCTCTCATATATTTATGCAAGGATTTCACCTCCCGTCTCTTTTATATCAAACCTGTCTGTTATTTGATTTCCTTCTTGCCGCCCATATATGGCTGTAATACTTCAGGAATCCTGATTGAACCGTCTTCCTGCAAATTATTTTCTAAAAATGCTATTAACATTCTTGGAGGAGCAACCACTGTGTTGTTAAGTGTATGCGCAAAATATTTTCCTTTTTCTCCATTAACTCTAATTTTTAATCTTCTTGCCTGAGCGTCACCTAAATTAGAACAGCTTCCCACTTCGAAATATTTTTTCTGTCTGGGCGACCATGCTTCCACGTCATAAGATTTAACTTTCAAATCAGCCAAGTCACCTGAACAGCACTCAATGGTCCTCACAGGTATATCCATGGAACGGAACAAATCAACGGTGTTCTGCCATAATTTTTCAAACCACATTGCAGAATCTTCCGGTTTACATACCACAATCATTTCCTGCTTTTCAAACTGATGGATTCTGTATACTCCTCTTTCTTCCAGACCATGCGCGCCTTTTTCCTTTCTGAAACAAGGTGAATAGCTGGTAAGAGTTTTTGGAAGCTCTGCTTCCGGAACAATTGTATCAATAAATTTACCAATCATGGAATGCTCGGATGTTCCTATTAAATATAAGTCTTCTCCTTCAATCTTATACATCATTGCATCCATCTCGGCAAAACTCATAACGCCTGTGACCACATTACTTCTGATCATAAAAGGCGGCACACAGTAAGTAAATCCTCTGTCAATCATAAAATCTCTGGCATAAGAAATAACTGCGGAGTGAAGTCTTGCAATATCTCCCATCAGATAGTAGAAACCATTTCCCGCAACTTTCCTTGCGCTGTCCAAATCAATTCCATTTAATCTTTCCATAATTTCGGTATGATAAGGAATTTCGAAATCAGGAACAACGGGTTCTCCATACTTTCTTACTTCTACGTTTTCACTGTCGTCTTTTCCGATAGGGACACTTGGGTCGATTATATTCGGAATTACCATCATAATCTTGGTAACTTTTTCACTCAGTTCTCTTTCTTCTTCTTCCAATTCAACAAGGCGTTTTGCTCCGGCAGCAACCTCTGCCTTCTTTGCCTCCGCTTCCTCTTTTTTACCCTGAGCCATCAAAGCGCCGATTTTCTTTGATACTTTATTTCTGTTAGCTCTTAAATTATCAGCTTCCTGTTGAACCTTTCGACTCATGGCATCTATCTCTATTACTTCATCCACAAGTTTTACTTTTTCATCCTGGAATTTCTTTTTGATGTTTTCTTTCACGACGTCAGGATTCTCTCTTAAAAACTTAATATCTATCATAATATCTCCTCCGTTTCTACTGCATCCTATACTCAAGCATTATAACTCTTTCTATCAGACATTGTAATATTATTATGTATACGCATTTTATGCAAGTACTTTTTACAAATTTCTAATTTACAAATTTCTAATTTACAAATTTTTAATTTACAAATTTTCAATTTGTATTCATAGCCATATCAAGAGCCTGTTCTTCCTCCTCACTCAAAGAAGTTTTACATTCTCCACCTTTTATTTCTTTTGTATAAGAATAACACCCATCCGTACTGTGAACGGAATTTAAAATAAATCCATTATTATTCTCATCCAGTAAAGCAAGACAAAAACTTAATTTTCCACCTATCTGGCTGAACGCATCATATTTTATTATACCTATTTTTTGAAATGATGATTCAAACTTATGATATAAAGTTTTGATATCTTTTTTGTTCTTTTCAATAGAAGTTTTAATAAATTTATTATCTTCAAATAATGCTGTTATTTCATTTTCTAAGCTGCTTGCATTTTTACCCAGCATAAATTTTTTGTATCTCTTTTTTAAATTTGAGATAAAACACATATTCACAATATTTAAAATAAGAAGGATTAATATGACGGCCGCCAGTATTATCAGTATAATACCAATATCAAGATTTCCAAGTCCGACACTGGTAAGAAAATAGTTATTCATTTCAATCTCCTTACTGCCAATACCCTATAAATTTAAGTATTGACGTGAATTTATTGATTTTATCTTCCTTGTATCTTACATCCAATATTATTATTCTTTACTCCTTTATTTAGAAAGTAAATCCATAATCTTTTCTAAATCATCATGATTATAGAATTCTATTTCTATTTTTCCCGCTCCATTACCCTTTGAAGTAATGCTTACTTTTGTACTGAGCTTTTGCTTTAAATTTTCCTCTATATCCTGATAAACAGCATCAAGACTGGTATCATTAGAAACATCTTTTTTTGGTTTTACAGGCTTATTTAAATTCTTTACAAGTTTTTCCACATCACGTACACTGAGCTTTTCATCAAAAATCTGTTGAGCAATTGCATATTGTTGCTCCGGATCTTCAATTGTAATAAGTGCCCTGGCATGTCCTGTAGAAATCATATCGTCTATAATCATTTGTTGTACATTATCACATAATTTGAGTAAGCGCATGGAATTGGTGACTGCTGTACGACTTTTAGATACTCTTTCAGCTACCTCATCCTGCTTCAAATTAAATTCCGTCAAAAGACGTTTATAAGCCTGAGCTTCTTCAATAGGATTTAAGTCTTCTCTTTGAATATTTTCTATTAAAGATATCTCAACTATTTCCTGGTCACTTAAATTTTTAATAATAACAGGAACTTCTTTTAAACCCGCTTTCTTCGCGGCTCTCCATCTTCTTTCACCTGCAATAATTTCATAATAGGTCTGTCTGTCCTGAACAAGAATAGGTTGTAATAATCCAAATTGTTTTATAGACTCCGCTAATTCTTCGAGAGAATCCTCATCAAAATTTTTTCTTGGCTGTTCTCTGTTAGGTTCGACCATAGTAATATTAACGATTGTCTCACCATTACTTTTTTCATCCTTTTTATCATTATTTGATTTACTGTTATACTTAACCGGTTTTTCACCGACTCCACTTGGAATTAATGCATCTAATCCTTTGCCCAATCCCCTTGCCGCCATAGTTTAATCTTCCTTTCCTTCGATGATTTCATCCGCTAATGACAAATATGCTTCTGCTCCTGCCGACCTTGAATCATACATATTGATTGGCATTCCATAACTTGGTGCTTCCGCAAGTCTTATATTTCTCGGTATCACTGTATTAAATATTCTTTGACTTAAATTATCTTTTACATTTTCAACCACCTGCATAGATAAATTTGTTCTTGAATCATACATAGTAAATACCACACCTTCTATATCCAGGTCCGGATTTAAACGTTCCTTTACCAAATTGATTGTATGTATTAATTGGCTTAATCCCTCCAAAGCATAATACTCACATTGGATGGGAACTAACACCGAATCCGCCGTTGTCATGGAATTGATTGTTAACATATTTAATGAAGGAGGACAATCTATCATTATATAATCATAACTATCTTTTATCCATTCAATTTCACGTTTTAAAATAAATTCTTTTCGATCTACGCCAATTAATTCTATCTCTGCCGCTGCAAGATTTACATTGGAAGGAATAATAGAAATTCCGGGAATTACATCATTTAAAATACATTCTTTTATTGAACACTCGCCTAACATTAATTCATAAATTGTATTTTCTAATTCATTTTTTTCGACGCCAAACCCACTGGTTGTATTTCCCTGGGGGTCCGTATCAATCACTAAAACTTTCTTTTTTCTTGCTGCTAATGCAGCAGACAAATTAATAGAAGTAGTAGTTTTACCTACCCCTCCTTTTTGATTTGCAATAGCAATAACTTTTCCCATCTTTTATCCTTTCATACTTTATATATTATATTTATCTTTTAAAGTCTCGTTAATGATTATAGCACTTCTTATATTTATATTCCATAAAAATATATTTTTTTAATGTTTCACAACATATTTTTGGAATATTGTGAGATGTTTCACATAATGATTACTATATTTAGGGGTTAAATGTTTCACGTGAAACATTATCTAGTATTAGCAATTTTGTTTTTAAAAATGTTTCACGTGAAACATACACTTAAAGAGGTTTTTTTGAAGGTAAACCAGATTTTCTGGGATATTCTTTCGGTGTATTTTTCTCTTTTTCTATTACAATAAGATTTCTATAAATATCTGAATTAGGTAGTTTAAATTCAATCTGACTTTTATAGGCTCCTCCAAGTAATTTAATTGCTTTTCTTGCATTATCTAATTCATCAGACGCCTTATCAGATTTATAAGATATAAAATATCCGCCATTTTTAACAAAAGGTAAGCAATACTCAGATAAAGTTGATAAATTTGCAACTGCACGTGAAACACTCAAATTGAAAGTTTCTCGTAACTTACCCTGTACAGCGTAGTCTTCTGCTCTCCCATGAATAGCTACAATATTTTCAAGTTTCAATTTAGTTATTACCTCATTCAAAAAATTAACTCTTTTATTTAATGAATCAAGCAATGTGATATTTAGATTTGGAAACAATATCTTTATTGGTATTCCAGGAAATCCTGCACCGGTACCTATATCTATTAAATTCCATGATAATTCCGGTAAATTAGTAATAGCCTTTATGATGGAAACACTATCTAAAAAATGTTTTTTTAGGACATCCTCAGGTTCTGTAATAGCAGTAAGATTCATAAAAGAATTCCACTCTATCAGCAAATCATAATATTGAATAAATTGTCTTTTCTGTACTTCACTTAATTGGATATCAAATTCCTTTAAATCCGTATCAAATTTTTCTATAAATAATCCATTCATTCTTCTCATTCCTATTTTTCAATTTACTTGACTCATTGCTCGCGGAAATAAACTACATTAGTTTACTGTTTAAAAATACTCTTAACAAATTTAAATTTTAAAATTATACTATGTTTTCCAACAACTTAAAACTACTTTCTTTTCTGTTCGAGATAAACTAATAGGACAGAAATATCTGCAGGCGATACTCCGGAAATGCGGGATGCCTGTCCCACAGATATAGGGTGAAAAGCTTTCAATTTTTGTCTGGCCTCGATACGTAAACTCGGAACATCATCAT
The DNA here is from genome assembly GCA_910585075.1 of uncultured Lachnospiraceae bacterium. Classification (GTDB taxonomy): domain Bacteria; phylum Bacillota; class Clostridia; order Lachnospirales; family Lachnospiraceae; genus Suilimivivens. The sequence goes on along the minus strand of CAJUED010000008.1, from coordinate 77,473 downwards.
AATCCAAATCAAAGGGTATTTTTTTCTTTTCCATTTTTTTAAACTGTTCTACCTGACGAAGCTGTCTCTCTATATACCCTTCATACTTTATTTCTATCTCCACCTGCTCTATTACGTCATCCGGTAATTGTTTTCTTTCCTTATCAATTTCATTCAGTATATTGTAATTAAGCTCCGGTCTACATAATAATTCGGCAAGGCTCACCCCTGTCTTTAAAGAGGAGCTGCCATACTTTTCTAAAAATTTTTGATTACTCTCCGATGCTCCAATCTTCACATTTTTTAATCGTAATATTTCATTGTCTATCATATTTTTTTTACAAACTATGGCATTATACTGATCCTCTGTTATCAATCCAACTTTAAAACCCTTTTCCCGAAGTCTTAAATCCGCATTGTCCTGTCGCAGTAAAAGACGGTATTCTGCTCTGGAAGTCATCATCCTATATGGCTCAAAATTATCCTTTGTTACCAGATCATCAATTAATACACCTATATATCCTTCCGACCTGTCAATTACCAGTTCTTCTTTTTCAAATATAAATTGTGCAGCATTTATTCCTGCTATTAATCCTTGAACCGCTGCCTCCTCATAACCACTGCTACCATTTAATTGTCCTCCACTGTAAAGGCCTTCCACATCTTTAAATCTCAAAGTAGGATAAAGCTGTTTTGGATTAATACAATCATATTCTATGGCATATGCATTTCTCACTATTTTACAATTTTCCAAACCGGGAACTGTGCGATACATAGCCATCTGAACATCTTCCGGCAAAGAAGAAGACATACCTCCCACATACATTTCATTTGTATGTAAACCTTCAGGTTCTATAAACACCTGATGTCTTTCCTTATCAGCAAATTTAACCACCTTATCTTCAATAGAGGGACAATACCTGGGACCTGTACCCTCTATTATTCCTGCATAGATTGGAGACCTGTCAAGATTATTTCTTATAATTTCATGTGTTTTTTCATTTGTATATGTAAGATAACATGACACCTGATCAATCTGAATATCTTCCGGATTCGTGGAAAAAGAAAACGGAACAACTCTTTCATCCCCAAATTGTTCTTCCATCTTTGTGAAATCAATACTTCTCTTATCCATTCTCGCCGGTGTTCCCGTTTTAAAACGACGCATCTCTATTCCCATTGAAATAAGGGAATCCGTCAAATAATTTGCCGCCTTTAAACCGTTAGGTCCTGTATAATCAATTGCTTCTCCGCAAAGACATCTCGCTTTTAAATAAGTGCCTGTACACAAAATAACTGCTTTACATTCATATATGGAGCCTGTAAAAGTTTTTAAACCAGTTATTTTCTTTGTGGCCTTCTTATTTGGATCTTTAAGCTCCTGCCACAATAATTCACAAACCTCGACCTGCTTGATGGTGAGATGCTCCTGATTTTCAAGAACCTTTCTCATGGCACGGCTATATTCCGCTTTATCAGCCTGGGCACGGAGAGAATGGACAGCAGGACCTTTCGAAATATTCAACATTTTTGATTGAATAAACGTTTTATCTATATTCTTACCCATCTCGCCGCCAAGAGCATCCAGCTCGCGCACAAGATGTCCCTTTGATGAACCTCCCACATTGGGATTACAGGGCATAAGGGCAATACTGTCCACACTTACCGTAAATATAACAGTTTCAAGACCCAGCCTGGCACATGCCAAGGCCGCCTCACACCCTGCATGACCTGCGCCTACTACACAAACATCAACCTTTTCCCTGAGTTCCATCTATATTTCCTCCATACTAAATCTGTCATCTAAACAATCAATTCATCACTTTCCATAGTCAAATCTATTTTCCCATACAAAATTTGGAAAATATTTCATTAACCAAATCTTCCTCCACTTCTTCCCCAATAATTTTTCCAAGACTGGCATAAGCGCTCATCAAATCAATGGAAAAGAAATCTTCAGGCATCTCGTCCTCCACACTTTTTTTCACCTGCTTCAAACTGAAAAGTGTGTCCTGCAAAGCTTCCTTATGTCTTAAATTTGTAATCATAACCTCGTCATCAAAGGATATACTTCCACTGAAAAATAATTTTTTAACTGCTTCCTCAAATTTATCTATCCCTGTATTTTCTTTGGTTGAAGTTTTAATAACAACAGCATTATCTTTTATTTTGTCCTTTAATTCATCCGGTGATATATCTGCATCCAAATCTGATTTATTAAACAAAATAACAGACTTCTTGTTTTCTATCAGTTTCATAATCTCAAAATCATTTTCATCCAAAGGAACGGAAGAATCAACCACATAGACAATCAAATCTGCATCTTCCACATATTTTTTTGCCTTCTCCACTCCTATTTTTTCTATTATATCTTCTGTAGAACGAATACCTGCCGTATCTATCATACGAAGGCTTATTCCACCAATATTAATATTTTCCTCAAGCGCATCTCTGGTAGTGCCTGCAATATCCGTTACAATCGCCTTTTCTTCTCCTGCCAGTATATTCAATAAAGAAGATTTTCCCGCATTTGGTTTTCCTACAATAACAGTTTTAATACCTTCTTTTATTATTTTTCCATTTTCTGCGCTCGACAATAATTTATTTACATTATCAATCAAATCATTTATTTTACCATATAATTTATCTGTATAACCTTCAAGACTTATATGTTCAGGGTCATCTAAAGCAGATTCAATAAAAGCAATCTCAAAAATAATATCTTCTCTCAATTTTTTTATTTTCTTGTAAACAGAACCTTGAAGCTGTTTGATGGAATTTTTAAGAGCCGCTTCATTTTTTGAAGAAATAACATCCATAACAGCTTCCGCTTTTGATAAATCTATTCTTCCATTTAAAAATGCCCGTTTTGTAAATTCCCCCGGCTCAGCCAGCCTTGCCCCATTCTTTACCACCAGTTCTAAAATACGATTAATCACTACAATTCCGCCATGACAATTAATCTCCACCACATCCTCTGTGGTAAAGCTATTTGGCTTTTTCATAAGGGAAACCATTACCTCATCCACTATCTCATCTTCATCATAAATAAAACCATAATGAATTGTATGGCTTTTAAAATTTGTTAAAACCCTCTCACCTTTTTTATTTCTGTAAATCAAATCAACCGTATGGATGGCTTCTTCTCCACTTACTCTTATAATCCCTATACCTGAATTACTCATAGCTGTTGCAATGGCTGCTATTGTATCCGTATTCATTTCAATACCTCATAATTTCCCATACAATTTTACGTATGCACGACCCTGCACAATCCAGTAGGGAAGGTTCTTCCCCCTACTCGCCGCGCGGGCCGCCTGTCAGCTCTGCTGACAATCTTCCCACGCATTTTTGCGTGTTGGCGGCCCTGTGCAATCGAGTAGGGAAGGTTACTTCCCCTATTCGCCGCGCGGGCCGCATGCTGCAACGCAGCAAATTTCCATATGCGGCCCTGTGCATAAAAAAGAATGCCGGAGGATATATTTTCTCCGGCATTTTTTTCAGAAACTATCTTTTTAATGTTACAACCACTCTCCTGAAGGGTTCTTCCCCTTCGCTGTGGGTTGTCACATATTTATCATTCTGCAATGCGGAATGAATAATCCTTCTCTCATAAGGATTCATAGGCTCTAAAGAAACAGGGCGCTTTGTTCTCTTTACCTTATAAGCAATATTTTTTGCGAGATTTTCAAGCGTCTCTTTTCTTCTTCTTCTGTAATCCTCAGTGTCAACTTTTACTCTGACATAATCGTCCGAATCCTTATTTACAACCAAAGACACAAGATATTGCAGTGAATCAAGGGTTTGTCCTCTCTTACCAATCAGAACCCCCATTTCATCTCCGCTTAAATCTATGTTCATATTATTATTAACTTCATCATACTTCACATCAACAACAACCGTCATATTCATGGCGTCAAAGACTTGTTTTAAGAAATCCCTTGCTTTATCATCAATCGTAGCTTTTGCCCTTGCTTTGATGATGGCCGGCTTAGAACCAATACCCAGAAAACCTGTAGAACCCTCCTCAATTACAATATAATCCAATTTATCGCTTGTAACCACAAATTTCTGGCAAGCCTCCGTAATTGCATCATTTACTGTTTTAGCTGTAATTTCAACGTATTCCAAAATTATTTTCCCCCCTATTTATTATTCTTTTCGTTATACTGTTTTACCATATTTGCCTTTGCCGCAATACTGCCGGGTTTTGCATTTCTGCTGTAATACTCTGTGGATTTCTTCATTGCTTCATCCTTTTCTTCCTGAGTCATGGAAACCTTTGCTTTAGACGACATGGAAGATGTATTTCTGTAAGGATTCACATTTTTTGTACTTATCGTAGCATTCTTGTTTAATGATTTAGGATCGATTCCCGCTTTTTCAAGCTTCTTAATTCTCTTATCCTCATTTTTCTTGATAAGCTCGTCAATGTCCATTTTATCAATATGCTTATTGATAACAACCTGCTGGATACTTCTTACCACCGAACCTGCAATCCAGTAAAGTCCCATACCTGCAGGAAGTGTAAAGCAGAAAAACGCTGACATGAGCGGCATCATTGTATTCATCATTTTCATGGACTGTGCCATGGAATTCTGCTGGTCATTCTGATTGGAAGTATCGGCCTGGGGCATAAGTTTTGTATTAATCCACTGTGTAACTGCCGACAAAACAGGTATAATAAGAGCTGCTATAATCAACAACCACTTTATGCCGTCAGGAGAATTCCAGGCTTCACTTACCATATAGGAAGGAGAATTTCCTATATTTATGCCAAGAAAATTATTATAAGTATCAATTAATCCACGGGTTCCCTCATTACTTAAAATAAGATCCCCTTCATAAGTGAGCTGTGATAAATTATAATGATCTGAAATAACATTCATATCGGAAGTGGACAGCTTATTAAGAATATCTATAATACCATTTGAAAGATTTTTTTCGATATTACTGCCATACATTCTGACTGCACTTACTACACTGGTTAATTCGGAACTCTGTAAAAACTCACCTTTATCCAAAGCAATAATCTTTTCAGATAATACTCTGAAAGTCTCACCTATTTTTGTAACGTATGCAGGCATTGAATAAATAACACGATATAGTGCAAACAAAATTGGCATTTGAATCAATAGCTGCACACAGCTGCCGCTGGGAGAAACACCATATTTTGCATATACGGCCTGAGTCTCCGCATTCATTGCCATCATAGAATCATTATCTTTTTTATTCTTATATTTTGCCTGAATTGCCTGAAGTTCCGGATTCATTTTCGCAGAAAGCTTTGAAAACTTCTGCTGTTTGATCGTAAGAGGCATCATCAATAAATAGATAACAACCGTAAACAAAATAATGGAAAGTCCCACATTTGGAATTCCTACCAAATCCAATAAGGAAAAAATTCCTTCCATAAGATAACCAAGAATCTTGGCAATAGGACCTATTATCATACCATCATACTGGGTCAAAATAATTCCTGTCAATTTATTTCCTCCTGTTGTTAATTCTATTAATCTTATGGTACAGGATCATATCCTCCTTTTGAAAAAGGATTGCATCTTAAAATTCTCCAAAAGGCCAACATACCTCCTTTTAAAGCTCCGTATTTTTCAACAGCTTCCAGTCCATATTCCGAACAGGTGGGAAAATAAGGGCATTTTGTATGTTTCATTGGAGAAATATATTTCCTGTAAAATATAATCAATAAAATCAATAATTTTTTCATGTTATTTTCTGATTTCTTCATCATTTACACTATTCAGGTTATAAAAATAAACTTTTAAGATATGATGAAGTTTTGCAAGATGTAATAAAGCGCTTTCAATCTCCCAAAAAGAAACCGAAGATGCACTGTTTCTGGCTATGACTACTATATCTAAACCACTATTAAATATACCTTCATGTAGTCTGTAACTTTCCCTTATCAATCTTGTAACCTTATGCCTTACTACGCTGTTTCCTACCTTCTTACTTACACTTATCCCCAGCCTGTTTTTATTTGTGTTATTTTCCAAAACATACATGACCAAATATTTGTTGGCATAAGATTTGCCCATTTTATAAACATGCTGGAAATCACTGTTCTTTTTTAAAGACTCCGAAAAAATATAACCCATATTTACTTTCCATCTGCTTTTCTCCATCAAAAGCTGTCACGTTTTCCAGGCCAGCTTATTGAATAGAAAAAAAGGCCACATAACGCGGCCTATGCTGATAATTTTTTTCTTCCTTTTGCTCGTCTGGCTGCTAAAACTTTTCTTCCGCCTGCACTGCTCATTCTGGCTCTGAAACCATGAACCTTAGACCTCTGTCTTTTCTTAGGTTGATAAGTCATTTTCATACTTGTAACACCTCCTTTTTAAAACCTTAATATATAATAAGGTAAACAAATATTTGGATTAGCTGTAAAGAGACATAAAACAATGTCTTTCTTTGGAAAATATCACTACGATTATATAAGATTAAAATATTTCCGTCAAGTAAAAACGAGAAAATATCGAGAAAAATATCAAGATATTTCTCGAAGATTTTTCCCTTTGAATATCCTGAAAAATAATTATAAAAAAATATAAAAATTCGTTATATTTACTAAAACAATATATTGTTATGGTTCTTTTACCAAAAACACAAAATATAGTAAAAATAAATTTTTTATATTTACATAATTATATCCACAAAATGTGGATAAGTTGTGGATAACCTATTATTTTTAAACATAAGAAAATTAAAAAAGATAAAAAACACACTATTTTTCCTCATTTTTTTGATGTGAAAAATGTTGATTTCTTTTTTTAAGTTATTCACAAATACCATAAAATACGCAGAAAATTATGTAAACTAAAAATTATTTGAAATTTCATCCCATTTATATTAAGATTAAATTGAGTATTTGTTTACTTCTGTGGGGGACATCTAATGGACTTAATAAAAGAAAAATGGAACTTAATAAAAGAAACTGTCAGAACAGAATATGATATATCAGATATTTCCTATAATACATGGGTAGAGCCTTTAACCTTTTATTCTGAAAAGGATGATATTGTAACAATTATGATTCCTTCCGACCAGGCTCATGCCCTTAAGTATATTTCTTCCAAATATAAAAGTTTTTTTCAGGTAACCATTTCCGAAATGATGGACCATACCTACGATATTGACTTTATACTTGAAAAAGACGCCAAAAAAGAAACATCTTCCTCTAAACCGGTTTATAATATCAATTACATTAACGCAAATTTAAATTCCAAATACAGATTTGACACCTTTGTAGTTGGAGGAAACAACAAATTTGCCCACTCTGCTTCTTTGGCCGTGGCGGAATCTCCCGGTGAAGCATACAATCCTCTTTACATATACGGAGGAGCAGGACTTGGCAAGACACACCTGATGCACTCAATAGGACATTTCATATTGGAGCAAAATTCAGATATGAAAGTGCTCTATGTTACCTCAGAACAGTTTACCAACGAGGTAATTGAATCCATCCGAAGCGGTAATGCCGCCAAAATGACCAAATTAAGAGAAAAATACAGAACCGTTGATGTTCTCCTTATTGATGACGTACAGTTTATAATAGGTAAAGAAAGTACCCAGGAAGAATTTTTCCATACATTCAACGTACTTCACTCTGCAGGCAAGCAGATTATTCTTTCTTCGGACAAACCTCCTAAAGAGATGGAAACCTTAGAGGAAAGATTCCGCTCACGTTTTGAATGGGGTCTGATTGCCGATATACAGCCTCCCGATTATGAAACCCGCTACGCCATCCTCAAAAAGAACGCTGAAAGTTATACTAAAGAAATAAAAGAAGATGTTTTTGAGTACATTGCAACCAACATAAAATCAAACATCAGAGAATTAGAAGGCGCTTACAACAAAGTCATTGCTTTCGCAAGGCTTAATAAAGTGGACATCACCCTTGAAAATGTGCAGGAAGCGTTAAAAGATATTATATCCAACGCTGGAAGGCAGGTTACGCCACAGCTTATCATAGATATTGTGGCTGAACATTTCGGCATCCTGCCGGAGGACATTGTATCAAGAAAACGTAATTCGGAATATGTACAGCCAAGACAGATATGTATGTACCTGTGCCGTCACATGACCGAGGAATCCCTGCAAAATATAGCAAAAACCCTTGGAAAAAAGGACCATACCACAGTTATCCACGGTATCGACAAAATAACCGCCGATTTAAAGACAAATCCGGAACTTAAGAACAGAATAGAAATTATTCGCAAAAAAATAAACTCGGACTGACAATTTATCCTTCGGCCTAAATTGCTTATAAATACAAAGTTATACCCAAATAAAACCTTTAAAATTTATTTTATCCACACGTTTTACATTTCTTTTTAGATTGAAAAATAGTATAATAAAGAAGTTATACACAAATTAACACCCTTTACTAATTATATTACTAAATTTATTATATATAAATAAGGCCGCAAACACCTGAAAACCTCTGTGGATTATCCTGTAAAGAAAGGAAGATGAAATAAAATGAAATTAATATGCAGCAAAGCCAATCTGTTAAGCGGAGTACAAATTGTTTCAAAAGCCGTTCCAAATAAAACCACAATGTCCATTCTTGAGTGTATTTTAATAGATGCCACAGGAAGAAATATAAAGCTGATCGCGAATGATATGGAGCTTGGCATTGAAACAATTATAGATGGTGATATTGTGGAAAAGGGACAGATAGCCCTCGATGCAAAAATATTCCTTGATATTGTAAGAAAGCTTCCTGATAATCAGGTAATCATAGAATCCGATAAATCATTTAAGACAAACATTTTATGTGAAAAAGCAAAGTTTACAATCATAGGAAAATCAGGAGAAGATTTCTCTTATCTCCCTTCCATTGAAAAAATAGATCATATTGTTCTTTCACAGTTTACTTTAAAGGAGGTCATCAGACAGACCATCTTTTCTATTTCAGACAATGACAATAATAAGTTGATGACAGGTGAACTGTTTGATATAAACGGGGATTATTTGAAAGTAGTTTCCCTTGACGGCCACAGAATATCCATCCGAAAGATAGGACTGAAAAATACATATCCTTCCAGAAAGGTAGTTGTTCCCGGTAAAACATTAAGCGAAATAAGCAAAATACTTTCCGGTGATGCGGACAAAGATGTATCCATCTTTTTTACAGGAAAGCATATTGTATTTGAATTTGATAAAACCACAGTGGTTTCGAGACTGATAGAAGGAGAATATTTCAGAATTGACCAGATGCTCTCAAGCGATTATGAGACGAAAGTTAAAATCAACAAAAGGGAGCTGCTTGAATGTATAGACAGGGCCACCCTGCTTGTAAAAGAAGGGGATAAAAAACCGATTATCATAAACATTACGGATGGAGTATTAGAACTTAAGATTAATTCCACCATAGGAAGTATGAATGAGGAAATCGACATTTCAAAACAGGGGAAGGATTTGATGATAGGATTCAATCCGAAATTTATGATAGACGCCCTTCGGGTCATTGATGATGAGGAAATAGATATTTATCTTGTGAATCCGAAAGCTCCATGTTTTATAAGGGATGTAAATGAAAATTATATTTACCTGATACTTCCTGTTAATTTTACGACGGTCAATTAAAAAACCCCGCTGATTTGTTTAAAGAGGAAAAATATGGAAACAATTAAATTAAGAGAAGAATATATAAAATTAGGCCAGGCTCTTAAGGCGGCCGGCCTTGTGGAATCCGGAGTGGATGCTAAATTTGCCGTACAGGATGGTCTGGTAAAGGTAAACGGAGAAACAGAAGTAAGGAGAGGAAAAAAATTATATGACGGTGATGTTGTAGAATTTGAAGGAAACCAGATTAAGATTATCAGTTGATTAAGCTTAAAAGAAAGGCTGGAAGGTTGAAAATTTAAGATGATTATTAAATCTCTTGAACTGGCTGATTTCAGAAATTATGAAACATTAAATATAAGCTTTGATGAAGGGACCAACATTCTTTATGGGGACAACGCCCAGGGGAAGACAAATATTCTGGAAGCCATTTATGTTTCATCTACAACTAAATCCCACAAAGGAAGCAAGGACAAAGATATAATAAATTTTAACAAAGAAGAAGCGCATATAAGAACCTGTATTTTAAAAGAAGCCGTAGAGTACAGGGTGGATATGCATCTTCGCAAAAGCAAATCAAAGGGAATCGCCATAGACGGTCAAAAAATAAAAAAGGCGGCCGAATTGCTTGGGCTTTTGAATGTGGTTTTCTTTTCTCCCGAAGATCTTTCCATCATAAAGAATGGGCCGGCAGAGAGAAGAAGATTTGCGGATATGGAGCTCTGTCAGTTAGATAACTTTTATCTTTATAATCTGAATCATTATAATAAAATCATAAATCAGAGAAATAAACTTTTAAAGGATATGTATTTTAATCCAAGTCTTAAGGAAACTCTCAATATATGGGATTCACAGCTTATTTCCTTTGGCAGTAAGATTATCGAAAGGAGAAAGCTTTTTGTAAAACAGCTTTGTGAGATTATACATGATATACATAGCAGATTATCCGGTGAAAAGGAAGATTTGGTTATTAAGTACGAGCCTGATGTGGAAATTGAAGATTTTGAAAGAAAAATGAAGGAAAATCAGGAAAAGGATATACATGCAAAGATAACTTCCGCCGGACCTCACAGGGATGATTTTTCTTTTATTGTAAATGGAATTGATATACGTAAATTTGGCTCCCAGGGTCAACAGAGGACAGCCGCTTTATCTCTTAAATTGTCAGAGATAGAACTTGTAAAAAAAATGACCAGGGATACACCGGTTCTTCTTCTGGATGATGTTCTTTCGGAATTGGACAGTAACAGGCAAAATTATCTTTTAGACAGTATAGGAGATATACAGACAATTATAACATGTACAGGTTTGGATGAATTTGTGAATAACAGATTTGAAATAAATAAAATATTTAATGTTACCGGGGGTAAAGTGGAAGTAATTGATAAATAGTTTGTGCTGGCGCCCATTGCATACTGAGTATTAAATACATACTGCGTATGTATTTCATTTGCGGGCTGCCGGCAAGAATGGAGATTTATATGAATAACGATTACGGCGCAGACCAGATTCAGATATTGGAAGGACTTGAAGCAGTCAGGAAAAGGCCTGGTATGTATATAGGTTCCACATCAAGCAGAGGCCTGCATCACCTTGTATATGAGATAGTGGATAATTCTGTTGATGAAGCTCTTGCAGGCTCATGCGATACCATTATCGTTACAATTAACAAAGATAACTCTATTATCGTATCCGATAATGGGAGAGGAATACCTGTAGGAATCAATCATAAAGCGGGGATACCTGCCGTTGAGGTGGTATTTACCGTACTTCATGCCGGCGGAAAATTTGGAGGAGGAGGATACAAAGTTTCCGGTGGTCTGCATGGCGTAGGAGCTTCCGTAGTAAACGCTTTATCCGACTGGCTTGAAGTGGAAATTTATTCCGAAGGAAAGATTTATAAACAAAGGTACGAGAGAGGACATGTATGTTACTCCCTTCAAGTGATAGGGGAGTGTGACAAAGAAAAAACAGGAACAAAAGTTTCCTTTAAACCTGACGCTACAATTTTTCAGGAAACAACCGAATATGAATTTGATGTTTTAAAGCAAAGACTCCGTGAAATGGCCTTTCTTACAAAAGGTCTTCTTATTGTTTTACGGGATGAGAGAGTGGAAGAAGGAAAAGATCCCATTGAGCGTAAGTTCCACTATGAGGGAGGAATCAAGGAATTTGTAACATATTTAAATAAAAGTAAAACTCCTTTGTACGATAATATTATGTACTTTGAAGGCAGCAAAAACAATGTTTATGTGGAAGTTGCCATGCAGCATAACGATTCTTACACGGAAAGTTCTTATACGTTTGTAAATAATATCAATACTCCCGAGGGTGGTACGCATCTGGTAGGTTTCAGAAATGCCCTTACCAAAACTTTTAATGATTATGCGCGAAATAATAAATTGTTAAAAGAAAGCGAACCCAATCTTACCGGGGAGGATATCAGAGAGGGATTAACCGCAATTGTCAGCATTAAAGTGGAAGATCCTCAGTTTGAAGGGCAGACCAAGCAGAAGCTTGGAAATTCCGAGGCGAGAACTGCGGTTGACAGTATAGTAAGCGAACAGCTTACATATTTTCTTGAGCAAAATCCTTCTGTGGCGAAGTTAATCTGTGAAAAATCAATTCTTGCCCAGCGGGCAAGAGATGCGGCCAGAAAGGCAAGGGATTTGACCAGAAGAAAAACCGCCCTTGAAAGCGCCGCTTTGCCCGGGAAATTAGCGGATTGTTCCGATAAAAATCCGGAAAACTGCGAGATTTATATTGTGGAGGGAGATTCCGCCGGCGGAAGCGCTAAGACTGCAAGAAGCCGTGCAACTCAGGCAATTCTTCCCCTGCGGGGTAAGATATTAAATGTGGAAAAGGCAAGGCTTGATAAAATTTATGGAAATGCTGAAATAAAGGCAATGATTACCGCCTTTGGAACAGGAATCCATGAAGAATTTGATATTTCAAAGCTGCGCTACCATAAAATTATCATTATGACTGATGCGGATGTGGACGGAGCCCATATTGCCACGCTTCTTCTGACATTTTTATATAGGTTTATGCCGGAACTGATTAAACAGGGATATGTGTATCTGGCTCAGCCTCCTCTCTATAAGCTGGAGAAGAATAAAAATGTCTGGTACGCTTACAGTGATGAGGAACTTGACAAGATTCTTTCCGAAGTTGGGAGGGACCAGAATAATAAAATACAACGTTATAAAGGACTTGGGGAGATGGACCCGGAACAGTTATGGGATACCACCATGGACCCGGCAAAGAGAGTTCTTTTGCGTGTCACCATGAATGAGGAAGCGGAATCTGAAATTGATCTTACCTTTACAACTCTAATGGGTGATAAAGTGGAACCAAGACGTGAATTTATAGAAGAAAATGCCAGGTTTGTAAAAAATCTTGATATTTAAAATTTTTTTAAAATTATAATAAGTTTCATTAATGAAAAGGTATGATTTAAGATTTTGCTCGCCGTAAGCCACTTCGGAATGGAGGAAAAATGGAAGATAATATTTTTGATAAGGACCGTGATGAGATAGATAAAATCCATGACGTGGATTTGAAGAAAACCATGGAGACATCTTATATAGATTATGCCATGAGCGTTATCGCATCAAGAGCGCTTCCGGATGTAAGGGATGGGCTAAAGCCTGTACAGAGAAGGGTTCTTTATTCCATGATTGAATTAAATAACGGACCCGATAAACCTCACAGAAAAAGCGCTCGTATTGTGGGTGATACCATGGGTAAATATCATCCCCACGGTGACAGTTCCATTTACGGAGCCCTGGTTAATATGGCACAGCCCTGGTCATTTCGTTATCCTTTGGTTGACGGTCACGGAAATTTTGGTTCCGTGGACGGCGACGGCGCTGCGGCCATGCGTTACACAGAGGCAAGATTAAGTAAAATTTCCATGGAACTTCTTGCCGATATCAACAAAGATACGGTGGACTTTGTTCCTAACTTTGATGAGACGGAAAAAGAACCCTCCGTGCTTCCCAGCCGTTATCCCAACCTTCTGGTAAACGGAACAACCGGTATTGCGGTTGGTATGGCAACCAATATTCCTCCCCATAATTTGCGAGAGGTTGTGGATGCTATTGTTAAAATTATTGATAACAGGGTAATAGAGGATAAAGAAACGGAAATAGAGGAAGTTCTTTCCATTGTGAAAGCTCCGGACTTTCCTACGGGAGGTATTATCTTAGGTACCCGAGGAAGTGAGGAGGCTTACAGAACAGGCCGTGGTAAAGTAAGAGTTCGGGCAGTGACCGATATTGAGACCATGTCCAATGGAAAATCAAGGATTATCGTAACGGAACTTCCTTATATGGTGAATAAGGCTAATCTGATTCAAAAGATTGCCGAGCTTGTAAAGTTAAAGAAAATTGACGGTATTACCGATCTTCGGGATGAATCCGACAGAGAAGGTATGCGTATAGTCATAGAGTTACGTCGGGATGTAAGTGCCAATATAGTTTTAAACCATCTGTTTAAGCACACGCAAATGCAGGATACCTTCGGTATCATTATGCTTGCCCTGGTGAATAATGAGCCTAAAGTTTTAAATATCCTTGATATGTTAAAAGCTTACATAGCTCACCAGGAAGATGTGGTAACCAGAAGGACAAGATATGATTTAAACAAGGCGGAGGAAAGAGACCATATATTACAGGGCTTGTTGATTGCCCTTGATAATATTGATGAAATCATCAGAATCATCAGAGGAAGCCGCAGTACGCAGATAGCAAAAGAAAGCCTGATAGAGAGATTTGACTTAACGGATGTTCAGGCCCAGGCTATTGTGGATATGAGACTGAGAGCTCTGACAGGCTTGGAAAGAGAAAAGCTGGAAAATGAGCATCAGGAGCTTCTTGTTAAAATTGCGGAATTAAAAGAGATACTTGCAGATGAAAAGAAGCTTTTAGGCGTAATCAGAACGGAAATTAAAGAAATTTCCGATAAATTCGGTGATGATCGCAAGAGTAAGATTGGCTATGATGCTTTTGATATTTCAATGGAAGATATGATTCCCAATGAAAATACAATCATAGCTATGTCAAATCTGGGATATATCAAGAGGATGACCATTGATAATTTTAAATCCCAGCATCGGGGCGGTAAGGGAATCAAGGGAATGCAGACAATAGAGGATGATTTTATTGCCGACCTTCTCATGACCACTACGCATCATTATGTGATGTTTTTTACAAATTTTGGTCGGGTTTACAGGTTGAAGGCTTACGAAATACCGGAGGGAAGCAGAACTTCAAGAGGAGTGGCGATCGTCAATATCCTGCAGCTTAATCCTAATGAAAAAATAAGCGCCATTATCCCCATTAAGGACTATGAAGAAAATAAAAATCTCTTTATGGTCACAAAGAACGGCATTGTAAAAAAGACCAGTATCATAGAGTACAGTAATGTACGTAAAAACGGTCTGGCGGCTATCAGCCTGCGGGATGATGACGAATTAATAGAAGTTAAGATTACGGATAAGGATACGGAAATCTTCCTTGTAACCAAATATGGAATGTGCATCAGATTCAAGGAAACTGATGTGCGCGCAACGGGAAGAACTTCTATGGGCGTAATTGGAATGAACCTTGGAGATGGGGACGAAGTGGTAGGAATGCAGCTTGACCATCAGGGTGATTCTCTTTTGATAGTATCGGATAATGGTATGGGGAAACGCACCTATCTGGATGAATTTACAGTTCAAAAGCGTGGAGGAAAGGGAATCAAATGTTATAAAATAACGGAAAAAACCGGTTATGTGGTTGGTGTGAAGGCGGTAAATGATGACCATGAAATCATGATGATTACCACCGGAGGGGTGATAATCCAAATAAGGATGGAGGATGTTTCTACTCTCGGCCGCATTACTTCAGGAGTAAAACTGATTAATCTTGACGAGGGCGTAACGGTAGCTCAGATTGCCAAGGTAAGGGAAAAGGTTTCCGACGGCGATCATGAATTTGAAAACATTGACGACGCTATGGAAGATATACCAAATCAGGATGAAAATTCCGATTATTTGGAGGATGAGGAAATAACACTTCCGAAGGAGGAGGAAGAAGAATAAACAAAAGAAACAGGGGGTTACTGTGAAAAATTTATTTTTCACAGGCAAATTTGTGCTTATGCCCAAATTTGCGGACTGAGCAAGAATGGAGGGTTTACATGTTAGGAGCAATTATTGCGGCAATTGTTATTATTTTTGTGGTTGTTATTCTGATAACCGGTTATAAGAAAGCGCCACCGGATACGGCTTATATTATATCCGGTCTGCGTAAGAAGGTAATCATAGGCAAATCCAGTGTGAAAATTCCGTATTTTGAGAGAATGGATAAGTTAAGCCTTAAGCTTATCCCCATTGATGTGAAAACATCCAATGCGGTTCCCACGGCGGATTACATTAACATTCAGGTAGATGCGGCTGTTAATGTTAAAATAAGCAGTGAGAAAGACAAACTTGCCCTTGCTGCAGAGAACTTTCTAAATCAGAATACCCAGTATATCGGAGGTATAGCCAGAGAAGTTCTTGAAGGTAACATGAGAGAAATTGTAGGCCGCATGAGACTGGAGGAAATGGTCAGCGACAGGCAGAAATTTGCCAATCTGGTTAAGGAAAATGCAGAGCCTGACTTGGCGGCAATGGGTCTTGATATTGTAAGCTTTAATGTCCAGAATTTTGCGGACGGCAATGGTGTGATTGACGATTTAGGTATTGATAATATATCACAAATTAAGAAAAAAGCAGCCATTGCAAAGGCGGAGGCTGAAAAGGAAATTGCGGTTGCAAAAGCGGAAGCCGACAAACAGGCAAACGATGCAAGAATTAACGCGGAGCGTGAAATAGCAAAGAAGAACAATGAGCTTGCCCTGCAGAAAGCCGAACTGCAGAAAATGGAAGATACAAAGCGGGCTGAGGCGGATGCTGCTTACAGTATCCAGGAACAGGAACAAAGAAAGACCATTGAAATTGCCACTCAGGAAGCAAGCATTGCAAAACAGGAAAAAGAGGTTATATTAAAGCAGAGAGAAGCGGAAGTAAAAGAAAAAGCGCTGGATGCTGAAATTAAGAAAAAAGCGGAAGCAGAAAAATTTGCCCGCCAGCAGCAATCGGAAGCGGAGCTTTATGAGAGAATGAAAAATGCCGAGGCTGATAAGTTTGAGCGTGAAAAAGAGGCGGAGGCTTTGAAGGCTACGGCGGAAGCTCAGAGATTTGCCAAAGAGCAGGAAGCGGAAGGAATCAGAAGGGTTGGCGAGGCAGAAGCGGAAGCTATCCGGGCAAAAGGTATTGCGGAGGCTGAGGCTATGGAAAAGAAGGCCATTGCTTACCAGAAATACAACAATGCGGCTATGGCTGAGATGTTGATTCAGGTACTGCCTGAGATTGCAGGTAAAATTGCAGAGCCTCTTACCCAGATTGATAAGATTACTATTATTGGCGGGGATAACAGTAACGGTGTAAATACGGTGGCGGATAATGTTCCGGGGGTTATGACCAAACTTTTTGAGACCATGAAGGATACGGTTGGTATTGATTTGGCGGAAATTGTGAAATCCGGTACATATGATGCTAAGGTTAACAGAAATATTAATTTTACTAATATTTCCGAGGAGCAAATGAAAGATGCTGTTGCTGCCGTTTCGGGGGCTGTTATTAATAAAGAAATAGAGGATTCTGCTCTTTAACTAATGTTAAGGGGCTGTCGCAATAAGAATAGAGGATTTTTCTTAATGCGACAGCCTCTTATTATTCAAATACAGGAAAATATGATGTTAAATAAAAATACCGCACAAAAAGAATTGAAATATGTCAGATTGATGGAAGATTTGAAGGAAAAAATTTTATCCGGTGAGATTAGAATGGGGGATAAGCTTCCATCCGAAAATGAATTATCTTCCAATTATCAGATAAGCCGTCAGACCGTGAGGAAAGCATTGTCTATTTTAGAAAATGAAGGTTATGTTTATGCGGAGCATGGGAGGGGGACTTTCTGTTCAAAGCCTATGCGGCATAAGAGAAATTCAAAAAATATCGCGGTGGTAACTACTTATTTATCCGATTATATTTTTCCGCGGGTGATTGATGGGATTGATAATGTTCTCACAAAAGAGGGCTATAGTATTATTTTAAAAAATACCAGAAATTCCAGAAGTCAGGAGGCAAGCTGCCTTCAGGAACTTTTAAAGAAGGATATTGACGGTATTATCATTGAACCCAGTAAAAGTCAGATATACTGCAAGCATATGGATTTGTATGAAAAATTGGAGGAATATAATATACCTTATGTTTTTATACAGGGCTGCTTTTCAAAAATGAGGGAAAAACCTCAGGTCCTTATGGATGATTGTAAGGGTGGTTATATGATTACAAAATATTTGATTGAGACCGGGCATAAGGATATTATTGGAGTTTTTAAATCTGATGATATGCAGGGGCAAAACAGACATAAAGGGTATGTCCTTGCTCTGCAGGAGGCAAATATTTTATATGATCCGGATAAGGTAATATGGTTTTATACGGAGGACAGAAAGGTACATCCTTATGAAAGTATTTACCAGATGGCTATAAATAAGTATAAAATGGATGCAGTTGTGTGTTACAATGACCAGATTGCCATGAAAGTAATTCAGGCGCTGAATCATGCGGGGCTTAAAGTGCCTGAGGATGTGTCGGTGACGGGATATGATAATTCCTATATTGCAACCAGCGGGGGATTCAGACTTACAACCATTGTGCATCCTCAGGAAAAGCTTGGGGAAATGGCGGCGGAGCTGATGCTTGATTTAATCAGAGGGGACGTCATAGGTGACGTCAGAAATGACGGAAAAAGTGACGGCAAAAAAAATAATCAAAAAATTTTAATTAAGCCGGAAATTATCATTGGAAATTCAAGCTGTGAGAGAAAAAACAACTTGTAATGATAAGCGTACAAGTTATACCATTAATTA
Source organism: uncultured Lachnospiraceae bacterium (assembly GCA_910585075.1). GTDB lineage: Bacteria > Bacillota > Clostridia > Lachnospirales > Lachnospiraceae > Suilimivivens. The sequence continues at coordinate 58,933 of CAJUED010000008.1, read as the reverse complement.
TAAGAGATTCTGTAAATATTTTATTAAGTAGGAGGTATTTTTATGTTGCAGAAAAAAGCATACAAGTTTTGGTTTTGTACGGGGTCACAGGATTTATATGGGGATGAATGCCTGAGAAAGGTAGCGGAGCATTCACAGAAGATGGTTGAGGGTTTAAATAAATCCGGTATTCTTCCCTATGAGGTAGTGTGGAAACCCACGTTAATCACAAATGAGCTTATCAGAAAAACTTTTAATGAAGCAAATCTTGATGATGAATGCGCAGGTATCATTACCTGGATGCATACTTTTTCACCGGCTAAATCCTGGATTTTGGGGTTACAGGAGTTCAGAAAGCCTCTCCTTCATTTACACACACAGTTTAATGAGGAGCTTCCTTATGATTCCATTGATATGGATTTCATGAACGAAAATCAGTCTGCTCACGGCGACCGTGAATATGGCCATATCGTAAGCAGAATGCGTATAGAGCGTAAGGTAGTAGTAGGTCACTGGACAGACGAAGTAGTCATGAAAAAAATAGCATCCTGGATGAGAACTGCAATCGGTATCATCGAGAGCAGCCATATCCGTGTTATGCGTGTGGCGGATAACATGCGCAATGTTGCGGTTACAGAAGGCGATAAGGTTGAAGCACAGATTAAATTTGGCTGGGAAATAGACGCTTATCCTGTGAATGAAATTGCTGAAAGTGTAGATGCGGTATCTGCTTCCGATACAAATGCCCTGGTAGACGAGTACTATGATAAGTATGAAATTTTACTGGAAGGCAGAGATGCAGATGAATTTAAAAAGCATGTAGCTGTTCAGGCACAGATTGAGCTGGGATTTGAAAGATTTTTAGAGGAAAAGAATTATCAGGCGATTGTAACTCACTTTGGTGATTTAGGTTCTCTGAAGCAGCTTCCCGGACTGGCAATTCAGAGATTGATGGAAAAAGGTTATGGATTTGGCGCAGAGGGCGACTGGAAGGTTGCCGCTATGGTACGTCTTATGAAGATTATGACCGCTGATATCAAGGATGCAAAGGGCACTTCCATGTTAGAGGATTATACTTATAATCTTGTAAAGGGAAAAGAAGGTATTCTGCAGGCTCATATGCTTGAGGTTTGTCCCAGCCTGGCGGAGGGTCCTATCAGCATTAAGTGTCAGCCTCTGAGTATGGGTGACAGAGAAGATCCTGCAAGATTGGTATTTTCTTCAAAAGTTGGACATGGTGTTGCAACATCCCTGATTGATTTAGGTAACAGATTCCGCCTGATTATCAATGATGTAGAATGCAAGAAGGTTGAAAAGCCTATGCCTAACCTTCCTGTAGCAAATAATTTCTGGACTCCTGAGCCGGATATGTATACGGGAGCTGAGGCATGGATTCTTGCAGGTGGCGCTCATCATACCGCATTCAGCTATGACCTTACGGCAGAGCAGATGGGTGACTGGGCAAATGCAATGAACATTGAAGCCGTATATATCGATAAGGATACAAAGATTCGCGATTTCAAGAGAGACCTTATGTTAGGCGAAGTATTCTACAGATAAAAAAGATGAAGAATTTCTAAGGCACCAAAATACGGTGCCTAAGAAATTCTATGTCATCTTTCTAAGAATCACCCTATAAGGGTGATTCTTCCGAATAATTTTATGTATTGGAAAAATATATATTTAAGGTTTTTAATTAATAGGCTTAATTGCAAAGCATTGTAGAGTTTGATGTGATTAGTATTTATTAGTAGAGGGAGAAAGGTATGGATAAAAAATTATTGATTGAGGAGGGGAAAACTTCTCTTGGTATTGAGTTTGGTTCTACCAGAATTAAGGCTGTGCTCATTGACGAAGGGGGAGTTCCGTTAGCGTCAGGAGCTTATGAGTGGGAAAATCAGTATGTGAACGGGATTTGGACTTATGCTCTTGAGGATGTCTGGAAGGGAATGCAGGGATGTTATCAGGATTTGCTTAAGGATGTGAAGGATAAGTATGATACGGTAATCAACAAAATAGGCTCTATGGGTGTGTCCGCTATGATGCATGGTTATCTGGCTTTTGATAAGGATGATAATCTTCTTGTTCCTTTCAGAACATGGAGAAATACCATTACTGAGGAGGCTGCTTCTAAGCTCACAAAGGAATTTAATTATAATATTCCTCAGAGATGGAGCATTGCTCATTTGTATCAGGCAATTTTAAATAAAGAGGAGCATGTGAAGGATGTTGCTTTCTTCACAACTCTTGCCGGGTATGTTCACTATATGCTTACAGGAAATAAAGTACTTGGTGTGGGGGATGCTTCCGGTATGTTCCCGATTGACATTAATACGGGGAATTATGACCAGGGTATGGTGGATAAATTTGACAGCCTTATAAGCGGCGAAGGCTTTGGCTGGAAACTGAATAATATTTTACCGGAAATTATGACAGCCGGAGAGGTTGCAGGAAAACTTACCAAAGAGGGAGCGGCTCTCCTTGATGTGAGCGGGCAGTTGCAGGCGGATATTCCCGTATGTCCTCCCGAGGGGGATGCAGGTACAGGGATGGCGGCTACCAACAGTGTGGCAAAGAGAACAGGAAATGTTTCTGCGGGAACTTCCGTATTTGCTATGATTGTACTGGAAAAAGAACTGAAAAAAGTTCATCCGGAAATTGACCTTGTTACCACACCGGACGGAGCGCTGGTTGCTATGGTTCACTGTAACAACTGTACTTCCGACTTAAACGCATGGGTTGGCTTATTTGATGAATTTGCAGAAAGTATTGGTGCAAAAGTAGATAAAAATAAATTGTTCTCCGTGCTTTATAATAAAGCTTTGGAGGGAGATACGGACTGCGGCGGACTGATTTCTTACAATTATTTTTCAGGGGAACCTGTAACGGGATTTGCAGAGGGAGCTCCTTTGTTTGTAAGAAAAGCGGAAGATAAGTTCAATCTGGCAAACTTTATGAGAACCCATTTATATTCTTCACTTGCAGCTCTGAAAGCAGGCCTTGATTTATTATTTAAGGAAGAAGATGTTGAAGTGGACGAGATGTTCGGCCATGGCGGATTCTTTAAGACAAAAGGCGTTGGACAGAGAGTAGCTGCGGCTGCTATGAATACACCTGTTTCCGTAATGGAAACTGCCGGGGAAGGAGGGGCATGGGGAATTGCACTTCTTGCAACTTATATGTCATGCAAGGAGGAAAATGAAACCCTGGAAGCTTACCTTAAGAATAAGATTTTTGACGGAGAAGCCGGAAGTAAAATGGAGCCGGATGAGAAGGATGTGGCAGGATTCGATAAGTTTATGGAGCGCTATATGAAAGGGCTTTCCATCGAACATGCGGCAGTTGATGCATTATAATTTAAGGAATGTTTCATGTGATAGAAATGGAGAAAAAATGTTAGAAGAATTAAAAAAAATAGTTTATGAAGCCAATATGAAATTACCCGAGCATGGACTCGTAACCTTTACATGGGGAAATGTCAGCGGAATTGATAAGGAAAAGGGATTGTTTGTCATTAAGCCAAGCGGTGTTGATTATGATAAACTGACTCCCGACGATATGGTGGTTATGGATTTGGAGGGAAATAAAATAGAGGGAAAGTTTAAGCCTTCTTCCGATACGGCCACACATTTAGAGCTCTATAAGGCTTTTCCTGAAATAGGCGGCATTGTTCATACACATTCCTCTTATGCCACAAGCTGGGCACAGGCAGGAAGAAGTATTCCCTGCTATGGTACAACCCATGCAGATTATATCTACGGGGAAGTTCCCTGTTTAAGGTGTCTTACCAAAGAAGAAATTGAAGATGCCTATGAAGAAAACACAGGACATTTGATTGTAAATGAGTTTATCCGTATGAAAAAAGACCCTATGGCGGTACCTGCCGTATTGTGTAAAAATCATGGCCCTTTTGCATGGGGAAAAGACGCTATGGACGCGGTTCATAACGCAGTGGTTCTTGAGGAAGTGGCCAAAATGGCATACAGAACGGAGACCATAAATCCAAAGGTTGCACCGGCTCCCGGTGAGCTTCAGGATAAGCATTATTTCAGAAAACATGGCGCAAACGCTTACTACGGACAAAATTGAAAAGTAAGGGGTTGACAAAGTAATTTTTTTCTGATAGTTTAATGCTATTAAATGTAAAGGAGATGTGCAGATGTTTATTTTTTCTACTACAAAATAAGAAATTGAATAAGTTGTGTGTAGAAGAAAGCGTCTGATTACAGCCTTTTATGTTACGATAATTTAATATGTTATAAACGTTTTAAATCAAGTCAAAGATTTCACGGCAAGCAGGATGGTTTATGTACTACAGTGAATCTAAAATAAAACTTCTTTTTTAGAAAGTGTTTATTATTTGTATTTACGGTTTGTGACAGTTATCAAGGTGCAGAAGTTTCTTCTGCACCTTTTTGCGGCCTGAAAATGTAAATATTTTTAATCAATACAAAATTATAATGTGATTTAATATTATATTTACGGCCTAAACGAAATGGAGGGATTTATATGTCACAGATTAGTGTAAATAATATGACTTTTTATTATGAAGGAAGCTACGATAATATTTTTGAAAATGTATCTTTTCAGATCGATACGGACTGGAAGCTGGGATTTATTGCGAGAAACGGGAAAGGAAAAACCACTTTTTTAAAGCTGTTGACCGGAAAATACGAATATAAAGGCAGTATAAGCGCTTCTGTTGTTTTCGATTATTTTCCTTTTGAAATTGAGGATAAAAGTAAAAACACAATTGATATAATAGAAGAAATTTATCCTGATTATGAATTTTGGAAAATATGCAGAGAATTAAATTATCTCAATGTGGATGCGGATATTTTTTACAGGCCCTTTTCCAGTTTAAGCAATGGGGAACAGACAAAGGTAATGCTGGCGCTTCTTTTTTCAAAGGATAACCATTTTTTACTGATTGATGAACCTACAAACCATCTTGACATGGAAGCAAGGGAAATTTTAATGAAATATTTAAACAATAAAAAAGGATTTATTCTTGTGTCACATGACAGAAATTTTATGGACGGCTGTGTTGACCATGTTCTGGTAATAAACAAGGCTAATATTGAAGTACAGCAAGGGAATTTCAGTTCCTGGTGGGAAAATAAGCAAAGGCAGGATGCCTATGAACTTGCTGAAAATGAACGTCTTAAGAAGGATATACAGAGATTAACAGAGTCAGCCAGGGTGACAAAGCAATGGGCTGACAATGTTGAGGCTACCAAGATAGGTTTTAAGAATGATAAATATGAAAAGAGTTTAGATTTGAGAGCCTATATTGGTGAAAAATCCAGAAGGATGCAGATGCGGCGAAAGAATCTGGAGCGAAGGCAGCAGAGGGAAATAGAGGAAAAATCGAATCTTCTAAAAAATATTGAAAAAGTAGAAGATTTAAAGATTATTCCCCTACAGCATTATAAGGAAAAGCTGATTGTTATGGAGGATTGTAAAATCTCATATACCGGTAATCAAGAAGATAGAGGTGGAGGTGAGAATAAAAAAGAAGTTATAAGTGGATTTAACCTGGAAGTAAAACAGGGAGACAGGATTTTTCTGAAAGGGAAAAACGGATGTGGAAAATCAAGTATCATCAAAGCAATTTTAAGACAGGCGTATGAAAAAAGTAATGAAAATGCCAATAAAAGCTATGATAAAGAAAGCTTAGAATACCAAATGAAGGATGCTCCTGTTTTAGAAGAAGGTTCTATTGAAGTACCTAATAATATGATTATATCTTATTGTTCTCAGGATACTTCTATGCTTCACGGTACAGTAAAAGAATACGCTGCTGAAAACGACATTGACGAGACATTATTTATGGCGTTATTAAGAAAACTGGATTTTCCAAGAGTCCAATTCGAAAAGAGAATAGAAAATTACAGTGGAGGACAAAAGAAAAAGATTCTCATAGCAGGCAGTCTATGCCGGAGGGCGCATCTCTATATATGGGATGAACCCCTTAATTTTATTGATGTATTTTCGCGTATGCAGATAGAGGAATTGATTTTAAAATTCAAGCCCACCATGATATTGGTGGAACATGACAGAGCCTTTATGGAAAAAACAGCAACCAAAATTGTGGAATTGTAAAATTCCCGTACAATCATATACGGATGACATAATTTCTATGTCATCCGTATAAAGTAGAAAAGTTATAAGTAAATTTAATATGAGTTTGATTCAATAAGTTGACTCACAAAGTGAGTCAATGTTTGATATTATGCGGATACTGGCATTGTAATACCGTTAATATTTACATAGCAAACTCTCGTATTGCTTTGAGTAAATTTGTGAGCTGACTTTTCAAAAGATTTTTTTGAGTGACGCGCCATGAAAGCCGCTCTTTGTGCGTCACTGATTTCCTGATTTTTTCTACGGGATGTGTAAATAGATTCTGCTTTTCTGCTCATAGTTAAGATTTCATGATTTGTCATTTTATTTTCCTCCTCTTATTTTTGAATTCCTTTTTTAATCAATAAATGGACTTACATAATGTGTAACTTTTAATTTTCTTCTTTCTGATATCAATTATAGTTATTTATATCTTATAAAACAATTCCAATTTCAGGTGTTTTTTATAAGAAAAACTTATTCTAGAAATGAATGCCGGCATTTATATTTCTATTACGGTTTTTATTATAACAACCTGATGTAGTTCTGAGAATATCCTTTTAGCTTTTGCAGTTCGTACCTTAAGGTTATAATGCTGTATTATCTAGCTCTATAACAGAAATTCTCAGAACTTTGTATCTCTTTAAGATGGTTTTATTGTAACAAAAGAAGGAGTATAATTATTGTATTTTAATTTGTTTTATGGTACTTTTTTTATATATTCTAATACTTTTATAAAGAAAAATCTCTTTCATGTAGTTTGATTGTGCCAGGAATAGTAATACGAGGTATGGAAATGAAAAAACATGCGGTAAATGAAAAGGAATTAAGATATATAGAATTTTTAAACAGAGAAACCGATAAGCGGCATCATACATCCCTTGAGGATAATCTTCAATATGATTTGTTAAGGGCCGGTGACTTAAGAGCAATAGAAGAAAGTGAAAAAATATTATATTCCGGTTTGCAGGGACATTTGTCAGATGACCCGATAAGAAATGCAAGGTATATTTTTGTGTGCGGCGCCGCTTTGGCCAGCCGTTCAGCTATACTGGGCGGAATGTCTTCGGAAAGAGCCTTTAATATCAGCGATTTATATATACAAAAGATGGATAAATTAAATACAGTAAAGGAAATCCAGGCGCTTCAAGTGGATATGTTTTCGCTTTATACCCATGAAATGGCTAGTTTGGATAAGCAGAGCGTGTTTTCAAAACCTGTGACGCTTTGTATGGATTATATTTACAATCATTTGCATGAACCAATTCCTGTACAAAAGCTGGCTGAGCTGACGAATTTAAATGCCAGTTATTTATCTACTTTGTTTAAAAAAGAAACTGGTATTACAATTTCAGATTATATCATATCAAAAAAGATGGAGGCGGCAGGTAATATGCTGAAATACTCTGATTATACTTATGCGGAGATAAGCTCCGTTTTAAATTTCAGCTCCCAAAGCTATTTTATACGAGTCTTTAAAAAGCACAAAGGTATTACGCCAAGGGAGTATCGTGAAAAGTATTACGCAATTATAGTAGACGAACATGGAAACAGAAGTGAAAACCCTATGCCTTCCGTTTCCATAAAAATATAATAAAAAATTTGATTTGATAAAAATTTAGTTTTATAGAAATTTAAAAAAAGGATGTAATTTCTTGCGCAAATTCTTTATTTGAATGATAGTAATCCGTGTAAATGTTAATGGCTTTCCATCTGGATAAATTCCACTTTCTTAGAGATAGCTTTTGCGGTAGATAGTCTTGTGCGTAGCCATTTTCATACGAAGCGGAATGATACCAATCGCTATTTGCTTTTACAATATCTGCGGAATATCCAAGAAACCAGATGCTTTGGTCGTAACCAAGTTCCTGGGCCTTTTCGAAAATAACAGGTGCGGCATCATTGGATAAGCGGCGTAGATAATAATAGTCATTATAGGTGCTGGTGGGCTGATACTCAGATTCCGGATTTTGTTGTGTGGATGCACTTTGGGATAAGCTGTTATTCAGATTATAGCGGGCAATCCAGTAATCCGGATGGGAAAAGGAAAAAATGATATAAAGTACGGTTACTGTGATTATATAATATTTGGTAAGTGGAAATTTTTCCTGATAAATCATAATCAGAGCGCCGCTCATGAGCAGAAAAATTACAAAAAGCATCCACAAAACAAATACTCGCAAAAAAGTCAAATAATATGCCTGAATATAAAGGAGCATCCGATAGGTACTGGAAGCAATCATGATATAGGTACAGAGGGATATGAATGTGAGGATCCCCTTTAAAATTTTACTTTCACGAAAATGTTTCATGCACATAAGTACCAGCAATAAGTTGATGATACATACGAATACCAGTTGAAAAAAGCCTTCCCTTGCATAAGAGGAATAGGTATAATTTTCAGGGAGCGTGCCAAAGCCTCCAAAGAGATAGACCACTTGAATATAACAAAATACCAGATAAACCAATGAGATAAGGGATGTAAAAGTAATAGCTGTAACAGGTTCCGCCGTTCTTTTATCAGGAATTTCTTCCTTTAAATTATGAACCGAAATACGGCTCATAATACTGTAGGATGCAAAGAAAGCAAATAAAAATAAGAACAAAATCCTGAAAATATCGTCTTCAAAGTCAATGTAAAAGTCGAAATCAAAAACATGGTCAAGCATATTCGAGAATACTGCGTCCGCCTGATAAAGAAGTAATAAAATAACGAAAAGCAAGGGCAGTGCAATTAAAATACCGGATAGTATGTATTTAAGGTTACTTTTTATTTTATTTTTCTTAAGGCTGTCAGAAGGAGACATGTCGGCGGTTTTATTTTTGAGATAAGCATAAAAGTCAGTAAACGGCCTGAAAATATATGCCAGACTGGTAAAGACAAGATTGATTATGGAACCCATATATTTTGGTAAATCCCAGCTTTTATCCTGGTACAGATTGTGAAGTACCAAATAAAAAAATAAAAAGAAAATACCTGTTTTATTAAAAAAGATTAAAACATAAGAATCTGTCATACAAGTGCCAAGGCCAAGTAAAAGTAAACTAATAAGAGGAAAGATAGAAAATTTTTTGGCGGTAATCCCTGACTTTTTCAAATATAAGAAGAAAAATAAGCAGGTTCCGCCTATGAAAAAAGGGTAAGTGATACCCGAATTGTTCTTATATAAAAAGAAAGTATAAAAGAAGGCATAAACAAAACTCCCTATACTCATAAATAAAAATAACGGGTTCGTTTTTCTATCCTTTCCCTGAACGATTGTATTCTCTGTTTCCTGTACTTTTACTACTTCCATATCAGATTCAGGTTGTTTTGTTAAATTTGATTCTGTCATAATAATCCTCCATTCTTACCGACAGCCCGCAAATTTGGGCATTGGCACAAATTTGTATGATTGAAAAATCGGAGATTTTTCAATCTATATTTACATCTTCTACATATTCTAAAATATCACCGGGTTGGCAGTGAAGGGCTTTGCAGATGGAATTCAGAGTTGAAAGCCGGATGGCTTTTGCTTTGTTATTTTTTAATATGGAAAGATTGGCAAGGGTAATGTCCACTTCATTTGCAAGCTCTGTCAGTCCTTTTTTTTGTTTTGCCATTTCCACATCAAGATTTATTTTGATTGCCATTATCATCCTCCGTGCTGAAATTTCAATTCTCGCAAGCAATAAATCAGAGTCATGCCTGCATGAATCCCGCGACTGCCGCGAGATTGTTGACTTATGTATACAGTTTTATATGGTCAGGTCGTTTTCCAGTTTATAGGTAACGGCTTTGTCAAAGACGCGGGAGAGGACTTTACTGAATAATCCGGCAATTATGAACACTAAAATCACTACAATCACTGCAGGCGTCAAATATAGAAATAATCGAAAGCTGGTAAGTAGGGCGATGAAGAAGCTGTAGGTGCCCATTTTATTAAGGCTGGTCACATTTTGGCGGATAAAGCAGTCGTCTGCCAGCACAGACTGAAATATTTTTCGCAGTTCATAAATAATCAGTACTGCAAAAATACCGGAAAGAATGAACAAAATACTTAACTGAGGAACATTGTCCGCAAAATATGTGTTGTAATTTCCATAAAAAGAAATAATAAATGGGACAAAAACAGTGATTATGATTCCGGTATAATACAGAAAATCTAAAAGTACTTTTGTAAATATGGTTAACTTGCCGTTCATAGAAAACCTCCTAGCCTTTGGCATCTTTAAATATTTGATTTCTCGTATATGGAATATATCACCAAATAAATTGATTGTCAATAAATATTTATTGTAAATCAATAAAAATTTTATTTAAATCGATAATCATTAAGGAATTGTTAAAAATATTTTTTTTATGGCGGATTGGTAAGTAATAATGCTATAATAAAAATACTAATATTTAACAGATAAATTTTTGCTCTATTTTTAAAGAAAGGTGTTTGATATTATTGCAGGTTAATCGGTCAAAATTAAAAGAAAAACTGAATGAAACTTTAAAAGCAGTATTTCCAATATTGGCAATTGTTTTGATTTTATGTTTTACGATTGCTCCCATACCGCCAAGTATATTGATGTGTTTTTTGATTGGGGCATTATTATTGATTATAGGGATGCTGCTTTTTAATGTGGGTGTGGAAATGTCCATGACTACTATGGGAGAGAGAGTCGGTACTATAATGACGAAATCCAGAAAACTCTCGGTTATGTTGATAATTGGATTTATCATGGGATTCATTATCACCATTTCAGAACCGGATTTGCAGGTGCTTGCGGAGCAGGTGGCCTCCATACCTAATATGGTTTTGATTTTGTCGGTGGCAGCAGGGGTAGGAGTATTCTTGACGATTGCACTTTTGCGTATGCTTTTCGGTATTGCACTGCCTCATTTACTGGTATTTTTTTATGGTATTGTTTTTATTTTAACTTTATTTGTGCCAAAGGATTTCTTAGCGGTTGCGTTTGATTCCGGAGGCGTGACAACAGGCCCCATGACGGTACCCTTTATTATGTCCTTTGGTATTGGTATTGCTGCTATCCGTAGTGATAAGCATGCGGCGGATGACAGCTTTGGTCTGGTTTCCTTATGTTCCGTAGGACCGATTATGGCGGTACTGATTCTGGGTATGATTTACAATCCGGGACAAAGTGAAATTGTTTCGGATTCTATTCCTATAGTAGATAATACGGTGGACTTATGGAGGTTATTTGCAGTAGGATTTCCCACTTATATAGAAGAAATGGCCGTATCTCTATTGCCTATTGTGGTTTTCTTCGGATTATTTCAAATGGTATCCAGAGACATCAATAAGAAATCTCTGATTAAGATTGGTATTGGTCTTGTATATACATATGTAGGGCTTGTGCTTTTTCTCACAGGCGTGAATGTGGGTTTTATGCCTGCGGGAAATTATTTGGGGCAGACCATAGCAGGACTTTCTTTTGCATGGATTATTATTCCCATAGGCGCTATTATCGGTTATTATATTGTTAAAGCGGAACCGGCTGTGTTCGTCCTGACAAAGCAGGTAGAAGAAATGACATCCGGAGCAATATCAGCCAGCGCTATGGGAACCAGTTTATCCATCGGTGTGTCTATGTCAGTGGGATTAGCCATGGTCAGAGTTCTTACAGGTATTTCAGTTATGTGGCTTATCATTCCCGGCTATGCTATTGCGCTTATCTTAACGTTTTTTGTGCCAAAAATATTTACGGCTATTGCTTTTGACTCCGGTGGAGTGGCGTCTGGTCCAATGACGGCTACGTTTTTACTTCCCTTTGCAATGGGTGCCTGTGGAGCCAGGGGTGGAAATATTATAACGGACGCGTTTGGTATCATAGCTATGGTAGCCATGACACCTCTTATCACCATTCAAGTGATGGGTGTAGTATTTAAGCTGAAAGAAAGCAGCCTCCGCAAGAAAGTATCCGGCAGAGAAGGTTATGTGCCTTTGGAAGAATTTGGGGATATGGAAATTATCGAACTGTAAAAAAGGGAATGACATATGGGTAAATTATATCTTATGACAACGATTGTTGACAGAAAAGTCGGCAGAAAATATATGGAGCTGTACAAAGAATGTGAACAAAATGTAATGTTCAGCAGCTTAGCCGCAGGTACGGCGGCCAGTGATATATTAGATTACATGGGCCTTGAGGCAACGGAAAAGGTGGTATTTTTTTCTGTGCAGGAAGAAGAAGGATGGCTTTTAATCAAAAAGCAGTTTCAAAAAAAGCTGAAGATAGATGCGCCCGGGGGAGGGATTGCTTTTCTTGTTCCTCTAAGCAGCATCGGAGGAAAAAAAGCCCTGCAGTTTTTAATAGAAAGCCAGAATTATCAGAAGGAGGAAGAATCAACCTTGAAAGATACTGTACATGAGCTCATTATTGTAATTGCCAATCAGGGAAATATAGAATTGATTATGAACGCTGCGAGAGGAGCCGGTGCTTATGGCGGCACGGTAATTCATGCAAGGGGAACAGGCATGGAGATTGCTGAGAAATTTATGGGCGTTTCCATAGCGGCTGAAAAAGAAATGATTTTTATTGTGACAAAGAAAGAACAGAAAAATGGGATTATGAAGGCAATCATGGAAAATGCCGGTATGGATACAAAGGCAAAGTCTATTGTATTTTCTCTCCCTGTAACGGATACGGCCGGTCTTAGATTGATAGAGGATTAACAAAAAGTTAATCCTCTATTATTAACCCTACAGGACAATGATCGGAACCCATAACGTCTTTATAAATAACAGCATCTTTGAGGATATCGTTTAAACAACTGGAAACCAGAAAATAGTCAATACGCCATCCCGCGTTTTTTTCTCTGGCCTTAAACCGATATGACCACCAAGAGTAAGCCTGCTCTAAATAAGGATAAAAATGCCGGAAGGTATCTGTAAATCCCGCATCCAAAAGAGCGGTAAATTTATTTCTTTCCTCATCCGTAAATCCTGCGTTTTTGCGGTTTGTTTTAGGATTTTTCAAGTCAATTTCCTTGTGAGCAACATTCATATCTCCACATACGATTACCGGTTTATTTTCCTCCAGCTTTTTCAGGTAGGAACAAAAATCATCCTCCCACTCCATACGGTAGTCAAGCCTCTTTAACCCGTCCTGAGAATTTGGAGTATAAACGGTAATCATATAAAATTTGTCAAATTCTAAGGTGATGACTCTGCCCTCGTGATCATGCTTTTCAATGCCAAGCCCCAGAGAAACAGATAAAGGTTCCTGTTTTGTGAAAATGGCGGTTCCGGAATATCCTTTCTTTTCCGCATAATTCCAGTACTGATGATAACCGGGAAGGTCAAGTGCAATCTGTCCTTCCTGCAATTTGGTTTCCTGTAAACAGAAAATATCGGCGTCAGCTTCATGGAAGAAATCGGAAAAGCCTTTCTCCACACATGCCCTCAAACCGTTTACATTCCAGGAAATTAATTTTTTCATATGTATTTTCCTTTCTGTCAATAGTGTTTATCAAATATCTATAGTCAACGACATTAGAAATTGCCTTTTTAGGCTTGCGAAAGCTGGCATATATGGTTTTTGCAAGAGCCGGAAAGAGCAGTATATCATGTCGTTGACTATATATTATACAGGAACAGGAATTGAAAAAACAGATGTGAGAAGCAAAAAGTTAAAATGCGGCAATCTAGCCCACATGATTCGTAAAATATTACGTATTCAAAATCCGTTTTTCGATAATATCCAGGGCCCTTTCATTTTCCTGCTGACAGTGGGCTGTCATGGCATCACTGCCTTCTTTTTCAAGGGATGAAATATCTGCGCCCAATTGAACGTAACATACATAATCTTCAATAGTTTCAATTCTGGATGCAAATATTTTGGCCTTGTTTTGGGGCTGCTGAGCGTAAATATTGAGAAGCAGTTCCCGATATTCGTTTAAATATTGCTCCACGGCCTGGGTTTGTCCTTCTTTGGCCTTGACAATAATCATCATATCAATACCTGCCTCCGTATGCTGATATTCCGCCATATAATCGTCATACATGTTCTCAGAAATACCTGTCCGCTCCGCCAGTTCCTCGGAAGTAAGCAGAGTATCAGGCCAATAATTACTGTCAAGGATATCCATGACCGCATCCTTCAACTCGTCCATGGGCCCTACAATTTTATACTTGCTCCCCACCTGCAAAGTATTGACAGCATCCTCCTCACCATTACCTTCGTCAACAAAGGCCTGATTTTTACTAATGTTATTGCTATCGCTTTTACACCCGGTCAAAATGATAGTTATGCTTACCAGACCAACTAAAAAAATATTATTTTTCATTTTCCCTCATTTCTGCGTAGTACACAATTAAAATCTGTGAGTACCACACTTTTGCATTTTTATTACAATCCTACGTAACAGTTCGGACTTGCTTTACTGTTAAAATCCCACTATTAATCTTTTACTAAGTATTTCCATGTATTAGACAAAATATGTAAAGGTATGTTAATATGTAACAGTTCGGAGAATATAATTCACAGAATAATAGAGCGTGAATCCATGATTTATGCTATCAGACCGTTTTACGACAGGGAGAAAAACAATGCTATTTAATTCCTATGTGTTTATATTTATATTTTTACCCATCACCCTTATTGGCTGGTATGCTCTGAACCATTTTAAGGCCTATGAATGGGCCAAGGTTTTTTTGGCTGGTATGTCTCTTTGGTTTTACGGGTATTTTAATGTTTATTATCTTGCGGTTATTGTTGCCAGTATATTGGGTAATTATTTCATTAGTTATCTGATGAAATTTTCTCATACAAAGCTCACAAAACATATAGGGCTTATTGCCGGTATGTTGCTGAATCTTGGATTTTTATTTTATTTTAAGTATTATGATTTTTTCTTTGAAAATATAAATCTGGTGTTTCACACTAACTTTAACCTAAGACATATTCTGCTGCCCCTTGGAATCAGTTTTTTTACCTTTCAGCAGTTGTCTTTTATTATCGACAGGTGTACCGGAGGGGCGGAGCATTATTCTTTTGTGAATTATGTGACCTTTGTGACTTTTTTTCCTCAATTGATTGCAGGTCCTATTGTACTCCACAGGGAAATGATGCCGCAGTTTGAAGATAAGGCAAATCGCAGATTTAATGCGGATAATTTTGCAAAAGGAATTGTACTGTTTACTTTAGGACTTGGAAAAAAGGTTTTGCTGGCGGATGTGTTGGCGATTCCGGTAAATTTCGGTTTTGAACAGACAGCTTTTCTTGATACTCCCTCGACTTTACTTGTGATTTTGGCTTACACCTTTGAGATATATTTTGATTTCAGCGGTTACAGCGATATGGCCATGGGACTTGGAAAAATGTTTAACATTGAACTGCCTGTGAATTTCAATTCCCCTTACAAGGCCTGCTCCGTAAAAGAGCTTTGGCAGAGATGGCATATGACCTTGTCACGGTTTTTTATTCAATATGTATATATACCATTAGGAGGCAGCAGAAAGGGAAAGATAAGAACCATTTTCAATACTTTTATGGTTTTCTTTTTAAGCGGTCTGTGGCATGGGGCCAACTGGACTTACATTGCATGGGGAACCATGCAGGGACTTTTAGTGATATGGGATAATTTGGGAATCGTAGGGGTAAAAGGCAGCAACGAAAAAGTACCGGCGAAAGTTTATATCCCCAGATGGCTGGGCTGGTTGTTTACATTTGGCTTTTTTAATCTGTCCCTGTTCTTTTTCAGAAGTGACAATATGACAAACGCTTTTCAGATGTTTCGGAATGTGCTTGCATTTAAAGATACGGGATATCTTAACAAGATTGTGGTGAATCTGGATATCCCCGAGTTTTATCTGCTGAAGCAGGTGCTGAACATGGCAAGGCCTGATATGATTAATTATATGTATATGGGAATTTTTATTTTGCTGCTGCTGATAAGCGGGTTTATCCTTACCTGGAAAAATGCGGTTCAGATTGTGGAGGAGTATCCCTTGAGTACAAAGCTTTGCCTTTTTGTCACAGTGGTTTTTGTATGGTCGGTTATCTCCTTTTCACAGGTAAGCACGTTCATTTATTTCAATTTCTAACCATAAGCTGTTGCGTTTGTTGCAATAAGCTGTCAGCAGCGTTTGGATTAATAAGGTGCGGAAGTGTTTTGTTCAATTATTCATAGGTTTGATTCCCTGCAACTTGCCGTGGGGAATTCATTTAAGTCGGTTTGCAAATAAAAGCATAATTTGATTTCAGCAGGTGATATGAATGTCTCAAAAATTTATAAAACGTTTTTTTATATGGAGTGGGATTTTGTTTGGGCTCTGCATTTTGGCAGTGGTAGTGTTTGACCCTTTTTTTCAATATCATAAGCCTCTTAAAGGACTGAAGGCGGTACTTACGGATAAAGAATATCAGTGCGTGGGTTCCCTTAAGACATTTGATTATGACAGTGTGGTTGCAGGCTCGTCCGTGGCGGAAAATTATTATAACGACTGGTTTAACCAGGGCTTTGGCTGTAAGGTGGTGAAAGCAATCCGTTCTTATGGAGCTACGGCGGATTTGTGCTTTTTACTGGATATTGCCTTTGAGCATCAGGATTTAAAATATGTTTTTTATAATCTGGACCCTTCCGCCCTGGTGGCTGACCCGGAAACCACCTATTCCCTTACGGGATGTCCCATGTATTTATATGATGACAATTATTTCAATGATGTGGAATATTGGTTGAATAAGGGAGTTCTTATGGAAAAGATTCCCTATTTGATTGCAAACTCAACCATTGGGGATTATGATGAGAACAATTCCTATAACTGGGCCCAGTGGAAGGAATTTAACTCGGATATGGTTTTAGGGCTTTATATCCGTAAGCGTACTGTGGAAGAAATGAAACCGGCTGATTATTATAAAGATTTGCTCAGGAAAAATCTTGATTTGCTGGAAGAACAGATTGAAAATCATCCCGATACTGTTTTTTATATCTTTATACCGCCCTACTCCATGATGTGGTGGGATAATATCTATCGGGAGGGGGATACGGAAGCTTATCTTTATAACATGGAAAAGGCTATGGAGGAGCTGGTTTCTTACGAAAATGTGGAATTATTTTATTTTCTGAATGACAGGGAAGTTATTACCAATCTTGAGAATTATATGGATATTCTGCACTTTTCACCGGATATCAATCACTATATCTGCGACTGTCTGATAAGTGGAAAGAATCGAATAAATAAAAGTAACTATCAGGAAAATATTAATGATATTATCAATGATATGCGGGATTTGTCTTATGAGATAGTGGAAAAATTGGTTAAGCCTTACGAAGACAGGATTAAAGTGGATATTTATGATAATTAGGTCAGATGGTGAAATAGTCAAATAGCTTATGATTTTTGATATCAAATAGATAAATTAGATGTACGTGGTATATGCATTTAAGTTTCAGTATGATTATGTAATTTCAAAATTTTTTAGTATTGCCCAGACATAGGGTGCTCCAAAAACATTTAAGGATTTGGGGCCTGTGATTTGCTCCGGATTTGCTTTTAGTTTATTTAAAGCCTGTTCAAAGGTAGCCTTTGTGATGGATTTGGAACGTCTGTCCACAAAAATCTCACCGCCTTTCACACTGTAAGTGAAAGGCAGTTTTTTTATCGTGTAAAAAGTTTCATTTTGATGTTCGATTAATAATTGCCATAAAGCGTCTATTGTAATATTTGTATTTTTCATATTTATGATTTTTCTTTTGCCGCTGCATCTTCAATCAGCTTCATAATGGATTTAATGGAGGCAAGGAGATCACTCTTTCCCATTGCATCAAGATAGGTTTGTCTTGTAAAGTATAATTCCATTACCTTTTCCGCCAGTAAATCCGGAGATAAGTTATCGTCGTCAATTACCATGGAAAATCCCTGGGATTCAAAAGATTTTGCATTTAAAATCTGGTCGCCGCGGCTGCTGTTTGCAGATAAGGGAATCAGAAGATTTGGTTTTTTAAGAGCCAGGAGCTCGCAGATAGAATTAGCGCCTGCCCGGGAAATGACAAGGTCGGCCAGGGCAAACATATCCTTTAACTCGGCTTTGACGTATTCAAACTGTACATATCCTTCCATATGGAGAAGCATGTTATCTATTTTATCCTTGCCGCAAATGTGGATAACCTGAAAATCCGTCAAAAGTTTGGGCAGAGCTTCACGAACCGCTTTATTGATGGAGGCAGCTCCAAGGCTTCCCCCGATTACCATGATAACAGGTTTATTTGCCGTAAAACCACACATGTCAAGGGCTGCTATCTTATCGCCCCTTGTCAGTTCCTCACGGATGGGAGATCCGGTGAGCACAGCCTTTTCTTTTGGAAGCATAGTCATGGTTTCCGGAAAATTACAGCAAACTTTCTCAGCTACAGGAATACATAGTTTGTTGGCAAGTCCCGGTGTCATATCGGATTCATGTATAATACAGGGAATGTGTAAAGAGGCAGCCGCCCGCACAACAGGAACGCTGACAAAGCCTCCCTTGGAAAAGACAACGTCAGGGTTTATTTTTTTCAGGTATTTTCTTGCTTCCCCCAGACCTTTTATGACGCGGAAGGGGTCGGTTATATTTTTGATATCCAGATAACGTCTGAACTTACCGGTGGCAATTCCATAATAAGGAATATCAAAGTCTGTGATCAGCTTCTTTTCAATTCCGTCATAGGAGCCAATATAGGAAATTTCATAACCGGCTTCCCTTAGAGAAGGCAGAAGGGCAATATTAGGTGTTACATGCCCTGCGGTGCCGCCGCCGGTGAGGACGATTTTTTTTGTTGTGTTCAGGTTGCTCATAGAAATCTCCATTCTTGTCAACAGCCGGCAAATGTAATGCGTACACAGTATGCAATGGGCGCCAGCACAAATTTGTATGAAAAAATGTTCAGCTTAAAGAGCCGTTTTTATATTGTTCCAGAGCATTGGCAAGCTGATCCGGACAGGAAGTTGTCTTAAAACCACAGCGGATGCCCTTCAGCTTGGAAATGGCGTCATCCACAGACATACCGGTCACCAGGCTGGAAATGCCTTTTAAATTGCCGTTACATCCTCCAACGAATTGAACGAATTTGATAATTCCATTTTCAACTTCCAAATCAATTGAAGTTGAGCAGGTACCTTTTGTTTGATATTTCATGACAATTCCTCCATACCTTAAGCACTGCGGAAGATTCATTTTTCCCAGTACCTATTCTTTCTTTAAAAAATAAGTATAGCAGAAATTATGTATGATTTCCAGTATGAAAAGGTATTTCCTGCACGGATTTTGGGAAAATTTGAAAAAATATGGCGATAAATTACAGTCCTGTAGTTATTGAGGGAAAATATCCCTTCCACTATAATATAGTAAAGGAAGGAGGAAATATGTTTATATTATTGTCACAGCACAAAATACTTACAGGATTAACCTCATTTTTTTTGTTATCCAGTATTATATGTCAGATTATAGCCGGTGTTATATATCATAATATGATTTATGAATCGGATAATATGTCTGACACGAAAAACAAATTGTTAAAGGAATGCAAACAAAAATATGCCAATTATTATAAGCTGAATGGAAAAATGGTTAATACGGGCGTTTTTGTGGACAGATTTTTGCAGAATATGAGTTTCGCAAAAATACGCCTGTCCAGATTTACACATATTTCAGGACAGCTCATGATGCTTTCCGTATTGGTAACCGGCATATCCATTTGTTTATCACTGGCGGCAGGCAATACCTTATTTCAGATTATACCCTATTATCTGGTTAGTATTCTCGGCCTGTACTTGTACTTTTCCATTTCAGGATTTGTTGATATGCAGGAAAAGAAAATAGTACTGAAAACAAACATGACGGATTATCTGGAAAACTATTTCACGCCAAGGCTTGAAATGGAAAAAGAAAATGCCATGGAAGAAGGAATCAAAAAACGGGAGAAATACGCGAAAGAATTTTTTGAGGAGGAGGCCAAAGAAAAGAAGGCGCCGCCAAGAGAGGAAAATTCGGAAAAAGAGACCGGTTTAAGCATGGGGCAATATCAGGACGAGCTTGAAGATTTGCTTGAGGAGATTTTTGCCTGATCATTAACGCAGTATTTTAAGCATGGCTTCAATATGCAGGAGGTATAGAAATAATTTAATGACGGGTAGGGAGAAAATTTTCCCTGCCCGATTTTTGTTCAATATAGAAAATGATATCTGTTTGTGATAAGGTAAAGACAGATAGCGGGCAGGCTCCGTTAGGTGAAAAGACAGGGTAAAGATAAGGATAAATTTGGGTAAAAGGAAATGAAGAAAAGGTATGAAGTTTTGGACAGCATCAGAGGAGTAGTGTTGATCAGCATGATTTTGTATCACGCATGTTGGGATTTGGTGTATATTTTTGGCGTAGATTTTGCGTGGTATCAGGGACGCGGCGCTTATGTATGGCAGCAGAGTATTTGTTGGACTTTTATTCTTCTTTCGGGTTTTTGCTGGTCTCTGGGAAAAAGGCCTTTGAAAAGAGGCCTGATTGTTTTTGCAGGGGGAGCAGTTGTTTCACTGGTTACGATTGTTTTTATGCCTGAGGACAGAGTGGTTTTCGGAGTCTTGACTCTGATTGGGAGCTGTATGCTGCTTATGGTACCCTTAAAAAAGGTTTTTACAAAATTGTCTCTTTCCGCCGAATGGGGGCTGGCCTTTAGTGTGGTATTGTTTGTTTTGACCCGGAATGTGAACAGAGGGTGTCTGGGGTTTGAAAGCTGGAAGCTTATAAGGCTGCCTAAAGCCCTGTATCAGGGAATGATAATGACTTTTCTTGGATTTCCGGAGCCTGCATTTTACTCTACGGACTATTTTTCCCTGATTCCATGGTTATTTTTGTTCTTGTCAGGGTATTTTTTGTATTGTATGATAGGAAAGAAAAGTAATGGACGGATTATGGAGCAATATCTTATGACAGGATGGAAACCTCTTTCTTTTTTGGGGAGACATTCTTTGATTATTTATATGCTTCATCAGCCAGTGATTTATGGAGTACTTATTATTTTAGACAGGTTTTCATTATTGTAGTCAGATGATGGATAAATAGCCGGGCATCCTGTTATGTTTGCCCGGCTTTTATACACAGGGCCGCATATGGAAATTTGCTGATAAGAAATATATTATTGTTTGCAGTGGGTTTGGGGGATTCATATGAGTGAAGCGATTGTTACTTTAAAAAAGGGAGAAGGACGTACCATCAAGGCGGGTGGTATGTGGATATTTGATAATGAAATAGCAAGTATCATGGGCAGTTTTACAAATGGCGATATTGTGACAGTGCATGATTTTGACGGCTATCCCATGGGAAAAGGATTTATCAACCAAAATTCCAAGATAAGGATCAGGCTGATGACCAGAAATGTTCATCAGCAGGTGGACGAAAGCTTTTTAAGACGAAGGGTTATTGATGCCTGGGAATACCGGAAAAAAGTGGTTGATACGGAAAGCTGCCGTGTTATATTCGGAGAGGCTGATTTTTTACCCGGATTGGTAATTGACAAATTTTCCGATGTACTTGTTATGGAATCCCTTGCCCTTGGTATCGACAGATTTAAACAGGAAATAGTGGATATATTAAAGGATATTCTTTTACAGGATGGCATTGTCATAAAAGGCGTTTATGAGCGTAGTGACGCAAAAGTAAGAGAAAACGAAGGGATGGAGAGAATCAAGGGGTTTATCGGAGAGGAATTTGATACCAATGTGGAGATAGTGGAAAATGGGGTCAAATTTCTGGTGGATGTCAGGGACGGACAGAAAACGGGATTTTTTCTTGACCAGAAATATAACCGTCTGGCGATTCAAAAGCTTTGCAGGGGCGCTAGAGTGCTGGACTGCTTTACTCATACAGGTTCTTTTGCCTTAAATGCGGCAGTTGCAGGGGCAAAACAGGTTATTGGAGTGGATGCATCCCAGACAGGAGTAGACCAGGCCGTTAAAAACGCCATACTGAATAAAGTGGAGGACAGGACTGCCTTTTTGTGCAGAGATGTATTTGAACTGCTGCCTGAATTGGAGGAAAAGCAGGAGAAATTTGATGTGGTCATACTTGACCCTCCGGCTTTTGCCAAATCCCGTCAGTCCGTTAAAAATGCGGCTAAAGGATATCGGGAAATTAATCTCCGGGCCATGAAGCTTGTAAAGGAAGGAGGCTTTTTGGCTACCTGCTCCTGTTCCCATTTTATGTCCTATGAGCTTTTTACGGAAGTGATTCACCAGGCGGCAAAAAATGCGCATAAAAGACTTCGGCAGGTGGAATTCAGGACACAGGCGCCGGACCATCCGATTTTGTGGGCGGCGGATGAATCTTATTACTTGAAATTCTACATTTTTCAGGTGTGTGAGGATAAATAAAAGGCTAAATATGGCTGAAATGCGGTGTTTCAGCGGGAAGGAGTGATTGCTATTGAAAGTATATTTGGATAATTGCTGTTACAATCGTTTGTTTGATGATAGGACAAATATAAAAAATTATTTAGAGCGTGAGGCAATATTGATTATTATGCAAAAAGCATATGATGGTGAGGATGAAATTATTGGTTCAGATATATTGGATATAGAAATTTCTAAAATTACCAGTTTTGAGAAGCGCGGTAATGTGGAAGGCGTGTATAGGGCATTAATTTCAAATACAATAGAAATAAATGAGGAAATAAAAGCCAGGGCAGAAGAAATAGTGAAAATATCTAATATTAAAGCGTTTGATAGCTTGCATTTGGCGAGTGCGGAAACAAGAGCAGATATATTTTTAACAACAGATATGAAATTTTTGCGTAACTGCAAAAAAATATGTTGTAAAGTAGACGTGAAGAATCCTATTGAGTATGTGATGGAGGTATTTGAGCATGACGACACAAACGATTAAAATAACAAAACCAAGCGAAATTAGGAAAATGGGGACAGAGGCATTGGTTAAAGCCCTTGGACCAATTGGAATGGCAAGATATCTGGAAGAGTTTGATAATGGAGGTATTGGCGATTATACGAAAGAAAAATATGAGCAGCCTGACTATACTATTCAGGATATTTTATCTATGAAAATATGAATTTTTTGCCAGGGTATTGTTTATAGAAATAAAATATCGTTGCAATATAATGCGTAAAGACGTATAATTGTCAGGATATTTTGAGGGGTCAGGAGAAGGGAGACTATGAGGGAGAGAGTTATAAAATACGATGTGCTGAGAGTAGTTGCAAGCTTTGCAATTGTTCTGCTGCATGTATCAGCCAGCTATTGGAGTGTTGTGGATGTAAATGGACGTGAATTTGTAACCATGACAATCTATAACAGTCTTACCCGCTTTGCAGTTCCTGTTTTCTTTATGTTGAGCGGGCTTTTTCTTGTTTCCCCGGAGAAAGAAAATACGGGTCTTTTAAGGCGGATTCTGAAATTGATATTACTGTTTTATGTATGGTCCGCTTTTTACGCTTTTCAGGGGGCGGTGGTGGACGGACTTCGGGGAGAGTTTTCTGCGGAAGTTTGGAGAGCGGCAACGGAGCGATTTATATTTGGACATGTTCATATGTGGTTTTTACAGATGCTGTGCGGCTTTTACATATTGATTCCGGTTGCCCGGCAGATAAGTGCAAACAGGAAAATACTGCAATACTATCTGATATTGTGGGTTGTCTTTCGGTTTTTATTTCCTTCTGTGACGGGACTGTTCCATCTATCTACATTACAGGCACGGATTGACAGCCTCGGTATGGATATTCTGGTAGGAAATTTTGGTTACTTTTTATTGGGCTATTATTTAGACGTGACGGATATCAAAAAAGAAATCCGCCGGGGTATTTATGTGCTGGGAATCGGCGCCGTATGTTTGACCCCTTTCTTGACAGTCAGGAGCTGCCGGGCATCCGGTAATTATGTGGAGAGGTGGTTTAGCCCTTCTTCGCTCAATATCCTTTTGATGACCGCGGCTATTTTTATCTTTTTTAAATATAGTAAGGCATTTGACAGGGTGAAAAATGTGAATGTATGGAAAAAATTGTCCGGTTATACATTCTTTATTTACATGTTTCACCTGTTTGTGATTGAGAAGTTAAATCTTGTAGGAATTACCACGATCTCATTTTCTGCAATTGTATCAATACCGGTGCTCACCATATTCACCTTTGGGGTTAGCCTTCTGGGGGCGTTTATAGCCGACCATATACCGGTTATCAGAAAATTAGTAATGCTCCATTAAAAAAGGATGAAAGTAAGTATGAAGGAAAACAGACAATTCAGGATTTTATCGGCATTTGGTATTATTTTGGTGGTGGTGGGACACCTGGGTTATAATGTGCTTGATATTGGCGGGTTATTTCCCTACTATTCTTTTCATGTGTTCATATTTTTATTTGTGTCGGGATATTTTTACAGGGAAGAAGCGGAGGAAAATATTTTCAGATATATTTTGAAAAAATGTACCACTCTGCTTGTTCCTTACTTTTTTTGGAATCTTTTTTATGGGATTCTGGCACAGATACTGCACGGAGCGGGCTTTACTTTTGGAGAAAATTTGTCTTTTAAAACACTTTTTATCTCGCCCTTTTTAGATGGTCATCAGTTTATGTATCATTTTTCCGCATGGTTTGTCCCGGCGCTGTTTTTGGTGGAAGTGATTAATGTGATTATGCGGAAGGTGCTGGGGATACTGCATCTGAAAAATGAATGGCTGATTTTGGCCGGCTGCCTTGTCTTTGGAATGATTACGATACAGCTTGCGATTGGAGGACATGTGTGGGGATGGTACCATTTTCCGGGCAGGCTTCTTCTTATGCTGCCGGGCTTTCAGATGGGGCGGATTTATCGGGAAAAACTGGAAGTACATGATACCCTGTCAGATGGTTGGTATTTTTTGTTGGTTATCGGGATACAGGTTTTGATTTGTATTTTCTGCGCGGGGCTTGCTTTTGGCGTTGTATGGGTGGGAAGCTTTGCCAATGGCCCTGTGATACCTTATGTAACTGTTATTACAGGAATTGCGTTTTGGCTGCGTATCTCAAAAATAATTGACAGGATTCCGGGTTTTTCGGATAAAATGGTTTATATTGGGCGTAATACATTTGCCGTTATGATGCACCATACGGCAGTATTCATGCTGATAAAGGGCTTTTTCTATTTCTGCAGCTGTTTAACGCCTCTGTGTGGAGAATTTAATCAGGAGCTGTTTTTCTATGATATTGAATATTTGTATCTGCCGGGAGGAACGGAAGCGGCTAAATGGATTTACCTTTTGGCGGGCATTGCCGTGCCGCTGCTGATTGAGAAAAAGGTAAGGGATGTGAAAACATTTGCGACAGGCTTTATAGAAACTCGCAGAAAACGAATTTGACAGGGTATAATATAAGCTATAGTAAAAACAATGGTTTCATGGATATGCAGAGGGTATATAAATGATACAGGATATAATTTTGGATACATTAGTGGATGGCATAAAGCTGCTTCCATTTTTATTTGTTACCTATCTGGTAATGGAATATGTGGAACACAAGACCAGCGAAAGGACAGGTCGGATTATGCAGAAATCCGGGAAGTTGGGACCTGTCTTTGGAGGGGTGCTTGGAATTATCCCTCAGTGTGGGTTTTCTACGGCTGCGTCCAATTTATATGCGGGACGGATGATCACTTTTGGCACCTTATTTGCCGTATTTTTATCCACTTCGGATGAGATGCTGCCCATATTCATATCGCAGCAGGTGC
Source organism: uncultured Lachnospiraceae bacterium (assembly GCA_910585075.1). Classification (GTDB taxonomy): domain Bacteria; phylum Bacillota; class Clostridia; order Lachnospirales; family Lachnospiraceae; genus Suilimivivens. The sequence goes on along the minus strand of CAJUED010000008.1, from coordinate 33,157 downwards.
CAATTTCCACAATTATCAGGATTTTGGTGGTAAAAGCAGCTATAGGGATTGTATTTGGATTCCTGGCGGATTTGGTAATTAACCGCAAAAAAGGAAATGCCAGAGAAAAATTGCAGATAGAGCATCTCTGTGAACATCACCATTGCCACTGTGAGGAAGGAAATATTTTAAAATCGGCGGTGAGCCATACATTGCAGATTTTTTTGTTTGTGATTCTCATCACATTTTTTTTAAATCTTGTGATAGAGGGCATAGGGGAAGGAAAACTGGCTGAGCTTCTCTCGGGAAGATCGTTGTTAGGACCGCTTATTGCCGGGATGGTGGGACTGATTCCCAACTGCGCTTCGTCCGTGGTGCTTACCCAGCTTTATCTGGAAGGGGTGCTGGGAGCAGGCTCCATGCTTGCCGGTCTGCTTGCAGGTTCCGGTGTAGGCTTGCTGGTGCTTTACAGAGTGAATGACAATCTGAAGGAAAATATAAGGATTACGCTGCTTCTTTACGGTGCCGGAGTGCTGTCCGGCATCCTGATTGAGATGGCAGGTGTGGTGTTTTGACCGGTTTGGGAGATGAGTAATATGCAGCATTTTTTTGAATACATTGACACGCTCAATTCGCCCTATGAGGCTTTCCTGTGTGATACTTCCGCTATGGAGTTTCCCATACGTCCCCATTTTCACTATTTTATGGAAATGATTTATATGTTAGAAGGTGTAAGCCGGGTGGAATGCGACGGAGAAAACTATATTGTGGAGCCAGGGGATTTGATCCTTTTTCATCCTGAGTCGGTGCACGCCATCTACACAGCGACCGGAGGACAGCTTAAGTACGGTGTAATTAAATTTGATGTGAATAAGCTTTACACGGAAAACAGTTATGCACCGAAGCTTCGCACGATTTTAGAGGGTGCGGCTAAAAGCGAAAAGGCTGATATCTTTTTTAAGAAGGCGCAGTTGCAGGGATTTGGCGTGGAAGAAATATTTGAGGCGTGCCGCAGAGAATTGAAATATAGGAACTATGGGTATGATATTATTGTACATAATCAGATTTGTTTTCTTCTGGTATATCTGATCCGATTATGGAGAGAGAAGGGTTTTGATACGGATGCGGCAGTTTCCCATCCTTTGGACACATATTCCATCCGTGGAATTACGGCTTATATAGACGAGCATTCGGACGAGCAGCTTAAGGTGGAAGATTTGGCGGAGATGTGTAACATGAGCTACTCTTGCTTTGCAAAAAATTTTAGGCGGTATTACGGACGTTCCTGTAAAGAATACATTGAGTTTATACGGATAAGCAAAGCATCGGACCTTCTTTTGTTTACGGATTTTGATTTGAATTATATCAGTCAGGAGACAGGATTTTCTGACAGCAGTCATTTGATTAAAATATTTAAAAAATGGAAGGGCGTCACGCCAAAACAGTTTAAAAAGCAACAGTCAAATGAGAAAAGCACTTGACTTATCGCCTGAGGCAATAAAAAAGCACCATCCCCAAGGCACGTATGTCCTCAAAAATGGTACTCCACTGCGCCTTCAGGGGCTCGAACCCTGGACACCCTGATTAAGAGTCAGGTGCTCTACCAACTGAGCTAAAGGCGCGTAAAATTTAGTTCTGTTATAAACATTTGTTTCATTTACAACGCAAGAGTTATTATAGTATAATGTGTTTTAGTTTGCAAGAGTTTTTTTAAAATTTTTTTAAGAATATTAATTTTTATTTAAGAAGTATATGAAAAAGCTTTGTTTTGCGTATCTTTTTGGCTGTTTTTTCACCAAATATAGGACAAGAGTATTTATAAACTGAGCAGTTGTTCTATAGGAAATGACAAAAAACAAAAATTTTTGTGCCATACATCTTGCAGGATGGCAGCGGATTGAAATATTTATGGTTAAGGAGTATGTAAAAATGATATTTGACACACACGGACATTATGATGATGAGGCTTTTGACGCAGACAGGGACGAGCTGCTGATGAGCATGCATGAGAGCGGCGTGGATTTTATTGTAAATATAGGCGCCAGTATAGAGTCCACAAAGAAAACCTTGGAGCTTGCAGAAAAGTATTCCTTTATTTATGCGGCAATTGGTGTTCATCCCTCGGAAACAGGAGAATTGACGGAAGAAGATATAGCATGGCTTAAAAGTAAGGCGGCGGAGCCAAAGGTAGTGGCCATAGGGGAAATCGGTCTCGATTATTACTGGCCTGACCCGGATAAAGATATTCAGAAAAAGTGGTTCGAAAAGCAGCTGTGGCTGGCAAGCGAAGTGAATCTGCCTATTGTTGTGCATTCCAGGGATGCGGCGAAGGATACCCTTGAAATTTTAAAAAGCTGGCAAAAAAATAAGACCGCAGGAGTAATTCATTGTTTTTCTTATACAAAGGAGAGCGCAAGAGAATATCTGGATATGGATTATTACTTTGGAATCGGCGGGGTAATCACTTTTAAAAATGCCAGAAAGCTGGTAGAGGCAGCGGAATATATTCCCATGAACCGGATTTTACTGGAAACGGATTGTCCTTATCTTGCACCGGAGCCCTACCGTGGAAAAAGAAACCGGTCCTCCTATATTGATTTTGTGGCACAGAAGCTTTCCGAGATAAAGAAAATCAGTAAGGAAGAAGTGCTGGTGCAGGCTATGCAAAATGCAAAGGGCTTTTATTTCCGCGAGCGATAAGGAAAATAGTCATGTATAAGAGATGCCAGGAACAGAAGTACTTATGGCATCCCCGGGCATTCGGCTTTTGCAGGTAATGAATGGAATATTGTGCTTATAGAAAGTGACATAAGGTATTATGAAAACGAGAGGATAAGGAGTAGAGCATATGGCCTATCTTGCAACACCCACAGCAACAGGGGAAATTATTAAAAAATACGGTTTCAATTTTCAGAAAAGGTATGGGCAGAATTTTTTGATTGACGCTAATATTTTGGGAAAAATCATTGATGCGGCTGAGATTACAAAGGAGGATTGTGTGCTTGAGATTGGTCCGGGTATAGGCACCATGACACAGTATCTTGCGGAAAGTGCAAGAGAAGTGGTGGCTGTGGAGATAGATAAAAACCTGATTCCAATTCTTGGGGAAACCCTTTCGGAATATGAAAATGTGACTGTGATCAATGAAGATATTTTAAACATTGACGTGGGAAACCTGGCAGAAGAAAAAAATAATGGAAAGGCCCTTAAGGTGGTGGCCAATCTGCCTTATTATATTACAACGCCAATCATTATGGGATTGTTAGAGGGCCAGGTGCCTTTTTACAGCATCACAATTATGGTGCAAAAGGAAGTGGCGGACCGGATGCAGGCAGGGCCCGGCACCAAGGACTATGGAGCCCTCAGCCTTGCCGTACAGTATTATGCGAAGCCGGAGGTTATGATGAACGTTCCTCCTTCCTGCTTCATGCCAAGACCTACCGTAGGGAGCGCTGTCATCAGGCTTACTAAACACAGCGAACCTCCGGTTAAAGTAACAAATGAAAAGAAACTTTTTTCCATCATACGCGCCGCTTTTAATCAGCGGAGAAAAACCCTCGCCAACGCCCTTGCTAACGCAACATCCCTCGTAGACAATCAGGGAACCCCAACGAAAGTCACAAGGCAGGAAGTATGTGATGCACTTGAGAGGATGGGATTAAATACTTCCGTCAGAGGCGAAACGCTTTCTTTAGAGCAATTTGCCGGTTTATGTAATTTGCTTTAGATTTGCCGTCTTTCGTCATATTTTTTTGACAGAAGAAAAGGCATATGGTAAACTAAAAAGATGAAAATAGGATAAGTATGCCTTGCGGCAGATAATATATGAGGTGAGTACCTTGGATAAATACGAATACAAAGTGCGCGCGGATGAAATCAAATCTCTGATTGCAGAGGGAGAATATGCAAGAGCCGTTGAGATAGCAGATGCCATTGACTGGCGCAGAGTAAAAAGCGTTATGATGCTGTGCACCATCAGTGATTTATATAAGATTAACAGAAGATATGAGGACAGCAGGGATATTCTTCTTTTGGCCTATGAAAGACACACGGGAGGACGTTTAATCGTTTACTCCCTTTGTGAATTGTCTATTAAACTGGGAGAATATGTTCAGGCACTTGAGTATTATAAAGAATTTGTTCAATTAGCGCCAAAGGACAGCGGGCGCTACATTTTGCAATATAAGCTGTATGAGGCCCAGGAGGTAAGCTTAGAGGAGAGAATTGAAGTTTTAGAGGAGCTGAAAAAGCGGGATTATCGGGAAAAATGGGCTTACGAGCTGGCTTATCTTTATCACAGGGTGGGACTTACCTCAAAATGTGTTGAGGAATGTGATGAAATGTTCCTCTGGTTTGGCGAGGGAAGATATGTATTAAAAGGTTTGGAGCTTAAAATGCTGCACAGCCCTTTAAGTGACGAACAGCAGATTAAGTATGAGCAGATGAAAGAAACAGGGGGCTTTATAGAATCCGATTATGCGGTTGACCAGCAGCAGATGCAGGAGAAGGTGGGCGAGGTAACCGAGGAAGAGGATGACAATGAGTTCAGCCTTGAAGAAAATATATTAAAGAACGACACGCAGGAGATGCCTGAAAAGGAAGAACTTGACATACAGGTTAAAACAGTTGATGTAAGCCAATATAATACCCTGAATCTTCAAAAAGAACTTGCGGAGAGTATGAAAGAGTTCTTAGAGGAAAACAAGGTTCAGGATACGCTGCCGGAAGAGCCCGTAGTGGAGACCGGAATCAGCAGGTTGATGAAGACGAAGGTGTACGAACCCGTTACAGGGCTGGACTCTCAGACTCATCCGGAGGAAAAAGAACAGTTAAAATCCCAGGATAATTCCCTGCAACAGGAGAGCGGCGGTACACAGTCCGCTTCAGATTACGGTTTATCAGGCGGTGACGGCGGCAGAGTACAGGATGTAAAAAAGGAACCGTCAGCAGCAATAGAACATACTCCGGGAACCGGTGTCACGAAAGATACGGTCCAGAGAAATTTCATAGGAGAGATTTCAGGGAATACCACGGGAAATATCCCAGGAAGTACCACAGGAAAGATTGCGGGAAGTACTACGGGAGGAATGCCAGAAAATATTGATACATCCGGAAATGGAGGAAACCAGTCTTCATTGCGTTCTATAAGCCAGCCTGTGGAGGAGGGCTCTGAGGAAGTATTTTTTGGAAATACGGCCGAGGTTAATATTCAGGAAGTAATTTCCGAGCTGGCGGAAAAAAACGGTTCAAAATCTTTATTCGAACCGGTAAAAGAGCAGCTTGGAATGCCTGGTGAAGAAGGAAAACCTCGCTCGGAGGATGAAAATACATCCCTTACAGGGTCCGGTTCGGATTCTGCTCTGAGCAATACGGGAATCATAAGAACCTTTCACAAAAAGTCAGGTTTTGATAACATACTTTCACAGGATTATGACGGGCAGATTTCCTTGATTGTTCCTGAGGAAGAAAAAGTAGAAAAACAGATTACCGGCCAGCTGAGTATAGAAGATATTATGGCCGAATGGGAAAAAACAAAGCAGGAAAACGAGCGTAAACGGATGGAAGATATCCGCAGGCGCGTGCACCAGCAGACGGACACGCTTTTTAAGGATTTTGACGAATCCACCAAGTCAGGTCTTTTGGAAGAACTTGAAAAGGTAATGGTATCAGCCGCCATAAAAGAAGAAAAACGAAGGGCTGCTGAAGAACGTCCCAAGGTGGTAAAGGTTTCCGATATCGATAAAAAGGCGAAATCAGAGGGAGAAAGTGACGCAGCTTCCGAGGAGGCAGTGAAAAAACAGCTCTTAAAAGAGGCAGTGGAGAAGTCAAGGGATTTCGAGGAGTTTGAGAAAAATTTAAATCCTCTTGTACTTAAAATGTTAGAGGACGATGAGGATGATATAAGGGCGGATATTTCGGAAGAAGAAACCGGCGAGGCTGCCAGCAGAGCCACCAGCAGGGCTGGAGAAATATCTGTTGAGGAATTGTCGGCGGATGAGGAGATGGCCGAGGATTCTGAAAGCGGTACTGATAGTGATTTCGAAGAAGACGCGGATGATATTACAGGCAGCAGCGCAGACAGTAGTAGTACCATTGGCAAAAATGCCAATAGCAAAAATACCAAAGGCGATAATGATGAAGATATCGAAGAAGGTGCGGAGGAAGCATCGGAGGATTCGTCTGATTCGTCTGATTTGGCTGAAAACACGCCGAAAGCGCCTTTAAAGAAAACAAAGAAAGTTCCCCGTCAGGCCGGAGAATCCGAAGGGAAAGAGCCGAAGGCGAAAAAAGGCTCCCCCATTCCATTTACCAAAGAAAAGAAGGTGAAAAAGAATGAGGCGGAGAACGACAAAGAAAATGAAAATAAATCTTCCACTGTCAGGGAAATGACAAACAGTGAAAGAGAACAGTTCGCTCCGTTTATTCACCATAAACGAACCAGAAGACAGATTGTGGAGGCCATTGATAACATCAGTATGGCGTCTTATACGGGAAATGTAATCATAACCGGCGAGGAGGGTACGGGAACCATTGCGCTTGCCAAGCTCCTTGTAAAAGAGATACAGCTCTCCGACAGTAACTTTTCCGGAAAGGTTGCTAAAATTTCCGGAATAACCATGAACAAAAAAGATGTACCGGCAACTTTGTCCAAGCTTTCCGGAGGAGCGCTGATTATAGAGGGCGCCGCTTCCATGAAAAAGGCTACGGTAGAACAGCTTTTGAAGGAACTGAATCAGGAAGAGAAGGGCCTGATTGTCCTTTTGGAGGATATCAAGACAGGAATGAATGATTTCCTGGAGAAATATCCCGATTTAAAAAATGTGTTCAACTTAAGGGTGGATGTGGAAGCCTTAGACGACCAGACCCTTGTAAAGTACGCTAAGAAATATGCGCTGGGCCAGGAATATGTGATAGACGAGCTGGGAGTTTTGGCACTGCACACCAGAATTGCGGATATGCAGACCAGCGACCATGAGGTTACGCTCACAGAGATTGAGGAATTGGTTGACGAGGCAATTTATTATGCGGACAAGAAAACGCCAAAGCATTTCTTTGATGTTTTACTGGGAAAGCGTTATGACGAAGAAGATATGATTGTATTACGGGAAAAAGATTTTATGCATTATTAAAAATGGGGGTTTTTATTATGGAGGCAAAAAGCAAAAAAACAGAAGCGGAAGTTTTTATTTCAGAGGCGGATCAATATCTGTTCGCCCAGGGGACACATTACGACATTTACAAAAAGCTGGGGGCTCACCCTTCCGTTGAAAATGGAGAGAAGGGTATGTTTTTTGGCGTATGGGCGCCCAACGCAGCAAGTGTCCATGTGATAGGCACATTCAACGGCTGGGATGAGATTGCAAATCCCATGGAAAAAATTGGGCCCGGAGGAATTTATACGGCCTTTATTCCGGGAGTAGGTGTTCATGAGCTGTACAAATTTCTGATTACAACGCCTGACGGTGAGAAATTGTACAAGGCCGACCCTTTTGCTAACAGTGCGGAGCTTCGGCCCGGTACGGCATCCCGAACCGTGGATATATCCGGATTTAAGTGGACGGATGATGTGTGGATGAAAGAGCGTTCCGGTAAGGATTATAACAAAGAACCTGTGGCAATTTATGAATGCCATATCGGCTCCTGGATGCGCCATCCAAGGCCGGAGGAAAAGGGATATTACAATTACCGTGAATTCGCAGACAGAATTGTGGAATATTTAAAAGAAATGAAGTACACCCATATAGAATTGATGGGGATTGCGGAGCATCCTTTTGACGGTTCCTGGGGGTATCAGGTGACAGGATATTATGCGCCCACCTCCCGCTACGGGGAACCGGAAGACTTCATGTATCTGATCAACAAGCTTCACAAAAATAAAATAGGCGTTATTTTGGACTGGGTACCGGCTCACTTTGCAACCGACGCCCATGGTCTTGGAAGATTTGACGGACAGTGTATTTTCGAGGATCCGGACCCTCGTAAGGGAGAGCATCCTGACTGGGGTACGAAGATATTTAATTACGGTAAGACAGAGGTAAAGAATTTCCTGATAGCCAATGTGCTGTTCTGGATTAAAGAATATCACATTGATGGAATCCGTGTGGATGCGGTGGCTTCCATGCTGTATCTGGATTACGGGAAACAGGATGGACAGTGGGTGCCGAACATCTATGGCGGAAATAAGAATCTGGAGGCAATCGAGTTCTTTAAACATTTGAATTCCGTGGTTTTGGGTACATATCCGGGATTTTTGACAATAGCCGAGGAATCTACGGCATGGCCTAAGGTGACAGGAAAAATAGAGGATGACGGCCTGGGATTTTCTTTCAAATGGAATATGGGATGGATGCATGATTTCTGTGAATACATGAAGCTGGACCCCTATTTCAGAAAAGACAATCACTACAGTATGACCTTTGCCATGACTTACAATGACAGTGAAAACTATATTTTGCCCCTTTCTCATGATGAGGTAGTGCATCTGAAATGCTCCATGGTAAACAAAATGCCCGGATATCAAGTGGACAAATATGCAAATCTCCGCTGTGGATACACCTTTATGTTTGGCCACGCCGGGAAGAAGCTTCTTTTCATGGGCCAGGAATTCGGCCAGGAGCGGGAATGGAGCGAGGAGCGGGAACTGGATTGGTTTTTACTTGGAGAGGATTTAAACAAGGGACTTCAGGAATATGTGAAGGAGCTTTTAAAGCTTTACAGGAAATATCCCTGTCTGTATGAGATTGATAATTCCTGGGATGGGTTTGAGTGGCTTAACTGCGACGATAAGGAGAGAAGCACCTACAGCTTTTTCAGAAAATCCTCCGATGGCAAAAATCACCTTCTGTTTGTGATTAACATGACGCCTATGACATGGGAAAACTACGAATTAGGCGTGCCTGTAAAGAAGAAATATAAGCTGCTCCTTTGCAGTACGGAGGAAAGATTTGGCGGTTCGGGGGAAGTGGTACCCAGTGAAATTACCGCTAAGAAGGAATTGTGCGATTACAGAGATTACAGCATCACTTTTGATCTTCCTCCTTATTGTGCCGCTATATTTACTTTTTAAGGGACATTCAATATTAAGAAAAAGAAAAGTTATGCCGAAATAAAGGGTGGATGTATGATACATCCGCCCTTTTAATTCAATAAGCTGACTCTGGCGTTTGATGTCAATAAGCTGGTTGGCAAAGCGTGGCAGCGTTTGATGTCAATAAGCTGGCTGGCGAAGCGCAGCAGCGTTTGATGCACAGGGACGCATATGGAAATTTACTGCTTTGCAGCGTGGGCCTACGCAGCGAGCAGAAAGAAAATATAAAAACATATTGCCTTAGTAAAGGCAGATAACTTGGAATGAGGGTTTTCATGAATATTGTATTAGACGGGGTGGAGACAAAAGCCGCCCAGATGCCTGTAAATGCGGGCAGAGAGACAACTTCATATCGTACCCCCCAAAAAACGCAAAATGTGGAAAGTGGCGGGTTTACATTGGACATTTCCGGAACAGTTATGGATAACAGTGCTTATGCGGGTCATGGACGGACCGTAGAGGAAATTATGTTAGAGGCAGGGCAGGAGGATATCACTGCACAGCGAAACTATATGGCGGTAATGTCCAATTGTATGTCGGATGAAGATTTTGCAAAGCTGCAGAAGGAAGGGTTTCATCCGGGCAGCACAGATATTGAAACCGTAGTGACGATTTTAGACCACATCAAGACGGCCCTTTTAAAAGGCGGAGAGCAGATCGTGGGGTATACGGATACGGTAAGTGACGAGGTTTTACAGGAAATTACCGGAAGCGAGGCCTTTGCCGGTGAGCTGAAGGAACAGTTTGCCAAAAGGGATATCCCTTTAACAGAAGAAAACCTTGCCTCTGTGATGGAAGCATGGAATATGTTGTCGGAAACCGATTCCGTTTCTGACGGCGGTGTGAAATATATGGTGGAAAATGATTTGTCCCCTACGCCTGAAAATCTGTACACGGCCAAGTATGCGGCAAAGAGCGATGGAAGCCGTCAGGGAAAAGGTTATTATGCAGAGGGCGGCGTTGGCGGCTATTATGCGAGAAAGCCTGAGGAGATTGATTTTGAGAAGCTTCGCCCGCAGATGGAAAAGGTGGTTGAGGAGTCCGGATACACGGTAGATGAAGAAAATTTGAATCAGGCCAAATGGCTGATTGAAAAAGGAATACCCTTAAATACGGATACCTTTTCCCTGCTTGCAGAGATAAGAGGGCAGCATTTGCCCATATCCTATGAGGATTTTATGGCTGCGGCATCCGGAGCCATAGCGGATGGGATTTCTCCTGCAAAAGCGGATTTGGGGAAAACGGAAACTTACCTTGAGAGAGCGGCGGAGCTTTTAGAGGAAACGGCTTCCGTAGAAGACAGGGCGGCAGATGTTATCTTAGCCCGGGATTTACAGCTTAATTTAAAAAATCTTCTGGCTGTTCAAAAGGAAATAAACAACGATAAAACAGGACAGTGGCAGAATATAGCGGAAAATATACATGGGCGAAGGCTGCTTGAGGAGATTCGCCTGTCCATGACCGTGGAAGCCAATTTAAGGCTTTTGCGAAGCGGATATCAGATAGAGACAGCTCCTTTGGAAGAATTGGTTGCGAAGTTAAAAGAAGCTGAGGACAGTTATGGAAAAGCATTGATGGGTCAGGTGGACGATACAAAGACAGGAGAAAAGGTTTCCCTGTATCAGGAAACCCTGGATATCCTGAAAGGAATCAGCTCCTCACCGGCCGCCATTGTCTTTAAGGTATCAGGGACGGATACCTTAAGAGAGACATATGCTTACGGGGACAGCTTAAGGCGTGACTATGAAAAAGCAGGGCAGAGCTATGAAGCGCTCATGACAGAGCCCAGAAAAGATATGGGCGATTCCATACGGAAAGCATTCAGAAATGTGGATGATATTCTGGCGGATATGGATTTGGAGCTTTCAGAGACAAACAGGCGGGCAGTTCGTATTCTGGGATATAACCATCTGGAAATTACCCAGGAAAACATTAGGCAGATTCGGGAAAAAGACGATTTGCTGGGGGGCGTGGTAAAGAGAATGAAGCCGGGCCGGGTTCTGAACATGATTCGCGAGGGTGTAAATCCCCTTACCATGTCTTTGGATGAACTGAAAGATTATCTGGATAAGCAGACAGACACCGCAGAGGAGATAGAATCATACAGCAAATTTTTGTATAAACTGGAAAAACAAAATGGAATCAGTGAGGAAGAAAGAAGCGCTTATATTGGCATATACAGGCTGGTTCATCAGATTGAAAAGGGGGATGACGCGGCGGTAGGCGCCTTATGGCAGACAGGTTCGGAATTTACCCTTGGCAATCTGTTAAAGGCCGTCAGGAGCAGCAGGCGGGGTCCCATGGATTATTCCGTGGATGAGAGCTTCGGCGGGGTGAATGTCCGGGATACCGGAGTGGAGAGCATCACTGCTCAGATAGAGAAGGCATATCAAATGAATCAGATTCCCAATATAGAGGAGCTTAAGCAGTTCCTTGATAAGACGGGGGATGAAGGCGCCGGGAAAGAATTTGAGCGTATGCTGTACGAGGAAGCGCGCATAGCGGCCAAATCAGAGGAAGCGGTTTTGCGTCACTTAAATGATTACAGCCAGCCTGTCACAGCAGACCATCTTTTGGCGGCAGGAAATCTGTTAAATAATCCCAAAGCCCTGTGGCAGGAGTTCAGAGACCTTGAAAAGAAGGAAAGGCCTGTAAGGGAAGAAGAAGGGACAGCGTCTTCCAAAGAAGGTTTTTCCGGGGAGAGCACACAGAGTACCGACGAGGAAGATTTCCTTATAAAAGCCGGAGGAGATGTAATCAGGGCTTTAGACGGCAGGGAAGGTACACAGAAGGCATATGAGGGATTCCGGGAAAGGGTTCAGGAAGTGCTTGAAAATATGGCCTTTTCGGATGTGCGAACAGCCATTGACGTGAAGGCTATGGGGGTTCTCTATAAACAGATGTCCTTCATGGGAAGTCTGGCAAAGGAAGAAAATTATGAAATCCCCACGGAAATTGATGGTATGCCCTGTTCCATTAACCTGAAGATTGTACATAACGAACAGTCGGAAAGTCAGGTTGCCATAACCTTTGAAACGGAGAGGTTAGGAAAAACCGCTGCGGAATTTAAAATGACGGATAGGGGACTTACAGGATTTTGTATTTGCAGTACCCCAAAAGGATGTGAATTCTTAAAGAGCAGCCAGGAACTTTTGGAAGAAAAGCTGGCAGATGAGGAAATACAAACCGATGGGATTTACTTTGCGGTTGGTGAAAATCTGGACCTTAAGAATTTTTCTTTAAAAGAGTCAAAAGAGCGGCAGGAAGGAAATGATTCACCGATGCTTTACCGGGCGGCAAGGGCATTTATAGGATATGTACAAAAGGTGGGCAATTCTTTGGAATAAATATTTATATGTGATGAGCATCATTTTAAACTTGCGCACAGAGAAAGGAAATATAACTTATGAAAATTAATTTTAATGCATCAGCAGTGATCGCAACAAATTCAATGACCAGAAATGATAACAGGCTCCAGCAGTCCTTAGAAAGGCTGTCCTCGGGCTTAAAGCTTGTACATGCAAAGGATAACCCGTCGGGCCTTGCCATGGCAAAACGTATGAACGCACAGATTGAAGGAGTTAATCAGGCAACCCAGAATTCAGGGGACGCCATTTCCGTGGTGGAAATTGCGGACGGAGCGCTGGCCGAGGTTCATGAAATGCTCCAGAGAATCAATGAGCTTGCGGTAAAGGCGGCTACGGAATCGCTCACAAGCGAGGACCGTGAAATGATTGACGTGGAGGTAACGCAGCTTAAAAAGGAAATTACCAGAATTTCAAGAGATACGGAATTTAATGGTCAGACGATTCTGGACGGCTCTTTTGATTTGAAGGGTTATACGGATAATGAAAATGTGAAAGTGGCCTATTATAGCGATACTTTAAAGAATGGAAACTATAATGTGAACTTAAACGTGAAATTTAAAGATGACGGTACAATAGATTCGGCAACGCTTGGCACCATTACAGACCCTAAAATTCCTCAGGGTGCGGAGGTCAGCCAGGTGGATGGCAATACTGTGACCATTAAGGGAAGCCAGAATTTCGAACTTAAGCTTCGCGTGGCCAACGGAACTACTCCCCCTGCGACTCCAGGTACAGATGTGGCTATAAATGTAAAAATGGAGATCACCGGTTTTGGCGCTATGGATATGCAGATTGGCGCTAACGAGGGACAGCAGCTGGATATTATCATTCCTGAGGTTTCTCTGGAAAATATGGGCATCAAACATATCAGTATGCTGACAAAGGAAGGAGCCGACGACGCACTCAGAAGGATGGGAGACGCCATACACTTCGTATCCGACGTGAGGGGACGTCTTGGGGCATATCAGAATCGTTTGGAGCATACCATTAACACATTGGATATTACCAATGAAAATATGACGGCTGCTTATTCCCGGATTATGGATGCGGATATGGCGGAGGAAATGACAGAGTATACTACTTTGCAGGTACTTGCCCAGGCAAGCACTTCCATGCTGGCGCAAGCTAACGAAAGGCCCTCTCAGGTGTTGCAGTTATTGCAATAGTTTTCATTTCCGTGAGCAATGAGTCAAGTGCCGTGCTTGCACGAGCATTTGACGAATGCCGCGAGGGTCTGATACCATAGCGTCCTCCGGACGCATTATGCTCTGCTACGCAACAAGCTTGATGCCCCGTCAGCTTGCTGCGGGGTATTTGACTTCCGTGAGTAATGAGCCAGGTGCAATGTCAGTAAGGACGTTGATATTAGTAAATAACAGTCCGGACGGCTGTTTGCAGACATTTGGCCGGAAAGGTTAAGAATATGACGAAGGAATTAAAGCAGGAATACACACGAAAGATTACCCAGGCAAATAAAACCGAGCTGGTTGTGATACTTTATGAGATGCTTCTTATTTATCTTGACGAGACCGAGAGCGCTCATAAAAACGAGGACAGGGACGGATTTCGTGATGGAATAAGAAAAGCGCGAGGATGCCTTAAAGAGTTAATGGCATCCCTGCACTTTGAGTATGAACTGGCTATGAATTTGTTACAGCTTTATCTGTATGCCAACAGAGAGCTGGCAAAAGCGGATATCCGAAATTCCGTGGAGGAATTGCAGCATGTAAGAGCAACCATGGAAAAATTACATGACGCTTACGAAAAATTAAGTAAGCAGGATACATCCGGGCCGGTAATGGCCAACACCCAGACCGTTTATGCGGGACTTACCTATGGAAAGAACAGCCTGACGGAAAGCTTAGCCGATCAGGGAAGTAACAGGGGTTTCCGTGTTTAGGGAGGCAGAATGAGGATTTTCTTCAGGCAGCAGGCTTAAGGCCGCTGCCTGTTTCATTAAAAACCTGTAGCGTTTAAGGACAGAATTCACTTCATAAATATAACAGTCAATTAAATCAGGTTCGGTTACACTGTCAAAACCGGCGTAGGCTGTTTCAAGAGCTCTTATTGTTTTCTTCAAATCTGACAACAGAGCGTTGCGCTCTATTTCTTTTTCCGAAAGCATTTGATTTTCCTGAGAACTTCGACTGAAATATGTTTTCATAATTTCCCTCATTTCTGCGCTGCTCTTGTAGTTTTCCAAGTTTGTGGCTGCAGCTCAGACACAAACTTGAAGTTTTATCCCAATTACGGGCAGTGCATGTGGATTCTTTACATTTTATTCCGAAATTATCCAATAATTACCTGTTTGCTATGAGTATAGGCAGATTTTTTTCTTTTATTCCGGTATAAGGTCAAAAATATGGACATATATTGAAGTGGAAAGTGTGAAAGAAATATTCTTCTGTTTGTGCCGCTGAAGCGGCATGACGGGAAGAAAGGAAATGCTTATGGATACAAATTCGGGTGCTTTTTTGATTATTGGAATATTAGTGGTGGTGTTGTTAATCGGGGCGATGAAAAGCCGTGGAGAATGGATTGTGAATTTTCTGCTGCGCGGGGTACTGGGAATGATGTCCGTTTATTTTCTAAATCTTTTTCTGGGAGACATCATGCCAGGCATGGGAGTAGGCTATAATCCAATTACATTTTTAACAACAGGAATTTTAGGATTTCCAGGTGTGGCGATGCTTTATGGAATCAATTTTTATATGATTTTATAATAGGAGAAAGCTGTGAGGAGGATTTAGGTTTTGACAAGTAAGATTCCTTTATTTTCAATGGTTTTAAGCCGATTTTAGAGAATTTAAACCGTATTGTTGTAAAATATGTCAAAAATGAAAAAGTTTCTTTTTTCTACTGGACAATTTTTCTTTTATTCTTTATAATTCATTTTACAAATTAAGAACGTTCTTTTTAAATCACTTTATTTCTTCCTTCAAATGAAGCCTTCATCCGAAGTCTTCGGTCTGGGGATATTCATTGGAAAGTTTCTTTCCGAAAATCAAAGAATCTGATTTTTATAGAAAGGAGTAATCATTGGACAAAAGAATCCTTGCGATTTATGACAGCGAGGAGAGCTATGCATACCGGTTGATGGAGTTTATCAGCGGAAAAACAAATCTTCCTTTTGAAGTTTATATTTTTACAGATGGAAGTAAACTGCTTTCCTGTGTCAAAGGAAAGGACATTGAATGTCTTCTTGTGTCAGAAAACGCATATTCAAAAGAGGTGGAAACACTACGGATTCCACACATCATTATTCTCAGCGAAAGCGGAGAAAATCTAAATAAAGCTTTACGTCATATCAATAAGTATCAATCCTGTGAAAACATTCTCCATGAAGTAGTAGAATACTATACCGATAAGTCGGAAAACGTACCTGCGGCCTTGCGGACAGGACTGAAAAGAATGATTATTATCGGCATATACACGCCTGTAGGGAGATGTTTACAGACCACATTTTCCTTAACCCTAGGGCAGATGCTTGCAAAACACCATAAAACACTCTATCTGAATTTTGAAGTCTATTCCGGGCTTGGGCGGATGCTGAGCCGAAACTTTCACAGCGATCTCTCGGATTTAATGTATTATTTTTCCTGCTCCCGGGAAAAGCTTGCCTACAGAATGGAGAGCATGGTGGAAACGGTAAACGGATTGGATTTTATTCCCCCTGTGGAAATTTATCAGAATTTAGCGGGAATCAGGGGAAATCAATGGCTTGACCTGTTCCAGGAAATGGAGCGCAGCTCCGAGTATGAGTTTTTAATTTTGGATCTCACGGATGGCATCATGGATTTATGGGATGTGCTGCGGGGATGCAATCATATCTATACCATTGTCCGGGAGGATGGGCTGGCGATGGCGAAGCTGGAGCAATATGAAAAGGCTCTGGAAAGCATGGATTACGGGGATATTGCAGCCAGGGCATCCAAATGGAAGCTGCCGATTTTTAAACAGCTGCCCCTACGGTTTGAGGAGTTAACTTATGGAGAGCTGGCGGCGTATGTTAAAGCGAATATTTTTCCGGATTTATTTAAGACGGGAAATCCGGACGCTTAACTTAATGAAAAGGCTCGCGAAGTAAGGCGGCGCTTGGTACAATAGGCGGGCCTGTGATACGAGGCGGTATTGATTCCCGCGAGCAACGATCCAAGCGGCTACTTACAGACATTTGGCGACTGTAGCGTTGCAAGCTTGATGAGCGGGGTTGTTGACTTAATAAGCAGGCTTCGCAAAGCGCGAAAGGAGAGCAGGTAGAAATGGAGGAAAAATGAATCATAAAGATTATAGGGATCTGCAGGAAATGATTATGGGGAAACTGGATCTCTCCAAACAGATGAGTGAAGACGAAATCAGGGAATTGATTGACGAACAAATTATACAGGAGGGAAAAAGACGACATCTGGAAATCACTGCCAGGGAGCAGATTCGAAAGGAAATTTTTCATTCCATCCGGCAGCTTGGTATTCTCCAGGAGCTTATTGAAAATCCGCAGGTGACGGAAATTATGGTAAATGGAACGCAAGGAATTTTTATAGAGCAAAATGGTAAGATTGAAAAACTTGATATCTGTTTTGACTCTGCTGAAAAGCTAAAGCATGTTATCTGGCAGATTACGGCGGGGTGCAATCGAGTGGTGAACGAAGCTTCGCCGATTGTGGACGCCAGACTTCCGGATGGAGCAAGGGTGAATGTAGTTTTAGACCCGGTAGCAGTGAATGGGCCAATTCTGACCATAAGGCGCTTTCCACCGCAGCCTATTACAATGGCTCAGCTTCTTGCCATAGGTTCTCTCACAGCAGAATGCAGAGATGATTTAAAAAGAATGGTGGAGGCAGGCTGTAACATTTTGGTAAGCGGCGGTACCGGGTCAGGAAAAACGACCTTTTTAAATGTGCTGTCACAGTTTATTCCGGAAACGGAGCGGGTGATTACAATCGAGGACAGCGCGGAGCTGCAGATTAGAAATATTCCTAATCTGGTAAGTCTTGAAACGCGTAATGCCAATGTGGAGGGCTGTAAAGAAATCACCATAAGAGATTTGATCAAGGCCTCTCTGCGAATGCGACCTGACAGAATCATTGTGGGCGAGGTGAGGGGTAAGGAAGCGGTTGACATGCTTCAAAGCGTAAATGTAGGGCACAGTGCCATGACAACAGTACATGCCAATAGCGTCCGGGATGTAGTCAGCCGTCTGGAAACTATGGTTTTAATGGGAATGGAAATGCCCCTTTCCGCCATACGCAAACAAATTGCGGCGGGTTTTGACCTGATGGTTCATTTGGGGAGGCTGCGGGATGGCAGCCGGCGGGTGCTTGAGATTGCGGAGCCAACAGCTTTTTCGGAGGGAGAAGTGAAAATGCGGACGATTTACCGGTTTGGACAGGAGAGTATAGCAGAAAACGGAAAAGGGTGTGGCAGCTTGAAGAAGGTGGGGGAGATGCGGTATGTGGACAAGCTTAACCGGACGGAATCAGGGTAAATACGAGCATAAGCTCGGGCATAAGCCCAAGGATAAGCCCGGGCAAAAGTATGAGAAGAAGTGCGAACTTTGGTCAGGACTCTTGCCGGTTGGGGGAAAAGAAAAACAGTGGCTGATTGGGAAAAGTATTTTTATTGTCTTGCTTTTTGATTATTTCTTTTATCGTTCCATTTGGTTCCTCCTTCCTCTTTTGGGGGTGGGGTATTGGTACTATCAAATGGAAAAAAGAGCCCTTCTGGAAAAAAAGAGGGAGGAGGCGCGGGAACAGTTTAAGGAGCTTATGCTGCTGGCCGCTACCGGGCAAAAGGCAGGATATTCAGCAGAAAATGCATTTCTGTCAAGCTATCAGGATATGAAGGCCCTGTTTGGCAAAGACAGCTGCGTGTGTCGGATGATAAGTATATTGAAGTCGGGGAGAGAAAATAATATAGCTTTTTCAACACTTTGGCAGAAGATAGGCAATGAGCTGGAGATTGAGGAAATAAATGAATTTGCCCAAGTTTATGAAATTTCTCAGAAAAGCAGCGGAAATATGGCTTCTATTATGGAAAAAACGGCGGATGTTATCGTTCACAAGCTTGAGACGGAAAAAGAAATTGCCGTATTGCTGAGTGCAAAGAGATTAGAACAAAGGATTATGAATGTTATGCCGTTTTTGATACTGTTTTATATTAACATGGCATCACCGGGTTATTTTGACGGAATGTATCATTCGCTGCCGGGCGCTTTGTTTATGAGTATTTGTCTTTTTATTTATCTGGGCGCTTATGCTATCTCCGCTTCTATCATATCCATAAAAATTTAAAAAAGATGAAAAATTGATGCGGGATTTGTGTCCGTGCGCACCGGATGCAAACTCGTCATATGCAGAGCATGTGCGCAGAAATGAGCAATTTTATGAGAAATCCATTTTCTTCCCTTGCAGCAGGGATTTACCGAAAGATAAAGCCTATTACAGGTAAAAAACGGGATCCTAAAATATATAAGGCATTATCGCAGCTACATCCTCTGGAAAATGCAGAGGAGCTGTATGACAATTTCCAAATCAGAAAATTGGCGTTTATATTTATGATTTTAACTATTGGGATTGTGTCCGCTATCTGCCTTCATTTGTGCAGCCGGATGGAGGGGAAAATGGCGGAAGGGGCATGGCTTGTCAGAAATGAAAAGGGTGTGGGGGATTATAGAATCATACTGCGCGCAGAGACAGAAAATTGGAGCAGAGAAATTCCCTTTCTGGTGGAGGAAAGGGAGCTGACGAAGGAAGAAGATGATGCCTTAAAAGAAGAACTCTGCCGGACGCTCCCCGATATCATCAAAAATGAAAATACTGACCTTAGTCATGTGACAGGAGATTTAAACCTGGTATCCGCTGTTTCAGGATATCCCTATGGACTTATATGGAGCAGTGGCGACAGTGGAAAAATCAATGCAAATGGGCAGATAAACAGAGGTGATATTGGGAAAGAAGGAGAAAAAATTAGTTTAAGCGTGACGGTTACAGGAGGACGGGAGAGAACTGTTTTTACATATGAAGTATTTCTTCTGCCGGAAAAGTTAGGGGAGGAAGACCGCTTTTTTAAGGCTTTAGAGGAGATAGTTTTACAGGAAGATGCGGATGGAAAGAGCCGAAAACAAATTGTACTGCCTGAGCGTCTGCTGGGAAAGAGCATTGTGTGGAAAGAAGTAAAACAGGATAGCGGTATTTTTTTATTTTTCTTATTTCTTCTTGGAAGTCTTTTCGTTGGCAGAGGAATGGAAAGTGATTTGGGGAAAAGCTGCAAAGAAAGAAATCGTCAGTTAATTACAGCTTATCCGGGATTTGTCAGCAAACTTAGTCTGTATTTATCCGCCGGTCTAACGGTGAGAAGGGCTTTTCTCAGAATGAGGGCGGATTATGTGAAATGGCAGGAGCAGGAAAAGGAACGGGGGAAAAAGCCCTGGAAAAAACGGCGCAAGGTAAAGCAAGGAGAAGAATTTTATTTGCTGAAAGAAATGGAGATTTCCTGTTACCAGTTGGAAAATGGTGTGATGGAGGAGCAAGTCTATCAAGATTTTGGAAGACGGTGCGGTGAAATGAGATACCGTAGGCTTAGCTTTCTTTTGGCAGTGCAATTGAAGCAGGGAAATGATCAGCTACTTATGCTTCTGGCAAAAGAAGCTGATGATGCACAGGAGGACAGGAAGAACCTGGCGAGAAAGGCTGGGGAGGAGGCAAGTACAAAACTGCTTTTCCCTATGATGCTGATGCTGGCACTTGTAATGCTGCTGGTACTTGCGCCTGCTTATCTGGGATTTGGAAGTATTTAGCCATGAAAATTATAGTAAACAACATAATAATTTGTTCTTTCCGGCTCTTGCAAAAGGCAATTTCTGATGTTGTTGACTATAGAAACTGTTAACAAAAGAAAATGAAGGATAAAATAATCAAATTTGTGTCGGAGCGTCACAATTGCTTGATGGTAACGCAAAATTAAGTTTGCGACAAATCTGAAATTTGCGGCAAATCTGGTATTTGCTGTAGATTGCAGATTTATATTGCCCATCGCATAAACGCTCGGAAATGGAGGTTAAAATGAAAAGAAAATTGAACAAATTATGGGAACTGTGGAAAGACAATTCGGGTATGGGAACTGTGGAAATGATATTGATCATTGTGGTGTTAATAGGTCTTGTACTGATATTTAAGACACAAATTCGCGAGCTTGCAGCTACTATATTTGAAAAAATTTCTGCGGACAGCGCAGCTATTTTGTCCTGATGAGAGGGTATTTAACGGTATTTTTAGCCCTGTCAGTTTCACTGCTCACAGGATTCGTGCTGCTGCTTACAGGAAATGCAATCAGAAATGGGGTAAGGGTCAGGTATGAATGCGCCGTGGATACCGGAATGAATGCGGTCTTATCGGAATTTCACATAGGGCTTTTGGAAAGGTATGACCTTATTTATATAGATGCTTCTTATTTGGAAAAGGAGCCCGCTATTGCAAATGTAGAGGGAAGGCTTGGATATTATATAGAAGAAAACACCTCAGCGGTCTTAGGGGAGCGAGATTCACCATGGGGAAATCTTGCCTTTGAAAAGGTGACGATCCCTTCCTTTGAGACGGCGGCAGCCGATTTAGGCTTATCTATGCGCAGTCAGGCTGTCTGCTATGTGGAGGACGCAGGTATTTCCGGTAAGGAGGGAGAAGTGTTTGGGCAAATGAATGAGATACGCGCATTGCAGAGGTCCTCGCCCCTGGCTCAGTGGAGCAGTATTATGGAGCAATTGGCGGGGATGGAGCTCCCGCTTATACAAAACGAGGAGGGTGAATGGCAGGAGGTTTCGCTGTCGAATCCGGCGGATTGGGTATATGGGCTTGTAGGAAGCGACGTCTTATTTCTGGCCCAGGCTGACCTTTCGTCCGTAAGTCCTGCCAAGGTTTCTCTGGGGGAATATATTTCTCACCGCCAGATAGAAAATACGGACAGTAAAGAACGGGACTACAGGGATGATGAGGATTTATTTCTTTCCTATCTTTTTGACAAGATGGGGTATTTCGGGAATCCAAGAGAAGATTCCTTCCTTTCCTGTCAGTTAGAATACATAGCCAAGGGAAAGGATTCCGACCTGGAAAATGTAAAAGCCGTGGCAGGCGCATTATTTGAACTACGCTTTGCTGATAATGCAGCCTGCGCTTTGGCAGATGGAGATTTACGGGCACAGGCTGTGGCAGCAGCGGAGATGTTGCAGGCGGTTCAGCTAAAAGCGGAATTTAAGGAGCCCGTGGCGGAAAGTATTCTGTATGCCTGCGCCTTTCTCGAAAGTATTGGTGATCTGCGGACAATCTATGCAGGAGGATGTGTACCTGTGAGAAAAGAAGGCCATGTTATGAGCGTGAGCCGGGTATTAGGCGGAGAGCTGTACGGCAGCAGTGGTGCAGGCGGCTGGGACTATGGGCAATATCTTGCCAGCATGGTTTTGCTTGCCGGGGAGAAAAATATGAATTTGCGGGCTATGGATATTATGGAAATGGATATCAGGCTTCGGGACAGTAATAAAAATTTCAGGATGGATTGGTGCATAGAGAGATATGAGGCTGAGGTCACTGCCCGGGGAAGTTATTTGAGCCATTATTTTATCAGGCGAAAATATGGATATTTCTAAAATACTGCATTCTAAGATAGTGCAGAGAATTTTTTATCAGGGCCAGACCGTATATAGATTGGTACAAACCCGGAAGAAAGGAAAAATGCTCTCTTTAGACAGAGCAAAGTGAAAAAATGATAAAGGTCCCTTCTCTCAAAAAAAGTATCAAAGGAAATAATAGCAAAATAAGAAAATCTTCGGCCAGTTTTATTAAGAGAGCATTTTTCTTTTCTTCCGGGAAATCCAAGGGAAGTATGGCGGTAGAGGGAAGCCTTGCTCTGCCTGTTTTCCTGTTCTTTATGATGACGGTTCTCCTTAGCCTGGAGGCGGTCCGCTTTCAGTGCAATATGCAGGAAGCGCTTTTCTTATCAGGGAATAACTGTGCTTTTGCGGGATACCAGGTTAAATATGCAAATGGGACATGCCCATCAGCCGAAAAGCAGATAAAAGATTATCTGGGAAATCAAATATATCCATATTTATGTGTGGCAAATGGGGAAGATGGCATAACATTACAGAGTTTATCAGAGATGGATGAAAATAGTTTTATTGAAATCACGGCTCGGTACGGATTGAAGCCATTTATTAACTGGCTGCCCATTGGGGAAATTACTGTAAAAGACAGGTTTTTCAGCCATGCCTGGGTAGGTTATACCAAAGGAGGCGCGGAGGGTGGCGGAGAACAGGAAATTTATGTGTATGTAACAGAAACAGGAAGTAAATATCATATGTCTTATGATTGTACTTATTTAAAGGTAAAGGTACGGGCAGTAGATTATGAAAAGATACTGTCCTTAAGAAATACCGGAGGAGGAAAATATTATGCCTGTCAAAGATGCAAGCCCCAAAAGGGTAGTATCGTCTATATTACGGCGGATGGAAAGAGCTATCATGGGCAGGCGGATTGTTCCGCTCTAAAAAGAACCGTTTATATGATTCCATTAAGGGAAGCGGAAGGCTATGGCGCCTGCAGTAAGTGCGCCGGATAAGGAACAGGCCTCAGAGGAGTGTAATCTTCGAGATAGAATTGCTGTGACTGTGGAAAGCAGGTATGAAAGAAGTGGGTTATAAAATTGCATGCAGTATAAGTCTTTTATTTCTTGGCAGACTGTCGGCGGAGGATATCAGGGCGAAGGAAATATCCACTTATAAGGTTGTATTTTTTGTGAGTCTTGGTTTTCTGTTTCGGATGGTAACGGGGAATTTTAACTGGTATGAAACAGGCGGGTGTCTGCTGCCAGGCGGTTTTCTGCTGCTATTGGGGTTTTTGACCGGGGAGAGCGTAGGGTATGGGGATGGAATGACGGTGATAGGTTTAGGATTGTGGACAGGAGGATGGTTTACCGGACTGACGGTATGGATTGGGATGACCCTGTCGGGAATTTGGGCCGGCTTTTGCCTGCTTAAAGGAAAAAGAGAGCCAATTCCTTTTATCCCCTTTTTATTATTGGGAATGGAGGTAGTACTTATATATGCATAAAAAATTGAAGGGATATTTTACGGTAGAGGCATCTTTTATTATGCCTATTATATTATTTTTGTATCTGATGATTATTTTGGCCGCCCTGTTTTTATATTGCAGGAGCGCCATATCCCAGGATAATTTTTTGCTGGGTATGCGGGCGGGAAGCTTTTCCTGGGGAGAAGAAGATTATGGGGAGGTTATTTATGGAGAAAAAGAGAAAAATCCCTGGCAGGCGGAAGAATATGTTGAAAAAAGATTAGCCTATAAGCAAAATTTTTATCCTTTTTTTCCTGCAGATGGAAGTGTATACAGGGTAAATGGCGACAGTGTTCTGGTGCAGGCTAAGGAAAAGGGCGATACACATTTTATTACAAAAAATATACGGAGATACAATCCGGTATCGATGATAAGGGAGGAGAGAAAATAAAATGTTGGATGTAATGTATTATAAAGATTACAGGCATAATTACTTGATTATAAAAAATAATGGCGGTCTGACGGAAAATGTTTATCAGCGCAAAATGGTGACGGAAAATAAAATAAAAGGATTACTTGTGAGCCAGGAAAGACATATCAATGGAGAAATACTCTTGTATTATGAAATTACTTCCAAACAAAGTCTTTCCAGTATATATGATGGAAAAAGCATTGGTATGAAACAACTTTGCAATTTTTTTGTTCAGTTGAAGGTAGTAAATGATATGCTCCAAAAGTATTTATTGGATGGGAATTGCCTGCTCTTATCGCCTG
Source organism: uncultured Lachnospiraceae bacterium (assembly GCA_910585075.1). Lineage (GTDB taxonomy): Bacteria > Bacillota > Clostridia > Lachnospirales > Lachnospiraceae > Suilimivivens. The sequence goes on along the minus strand of CAJUED010000008.1, from coordinate 8,891 downwards.
AATATATTTTTCAGGATGTTGAAACCGGTGAGTATTCTTTTTTATATTATCCTGACGCAAATGAGAATGGGTTTTCAGGTCTGATGGATTTCTTTATGGGCGGAGTGGACGGCGAGGACGTAGAAGCGGTGGAGACCGTATATAAGATAGCCGACTTAATGAATCGGGAACAGTTCGTATTGGACGAGGTATTAAAATGGTTTCAGGATGATGTAGTTAAGGGTGAAGAAAGCAACAGGACTGATTTTTCAAAAATCCTTTTGTCGGACGAAACGAAATACAAAACGAAATGCAATGAAAAAAATGGAGAACTATACGAGACGCCTGTGTCCGGGGCGGACGCTGCGAAGGAGAATCTATATAAAAATACAAATGAAAATACGCATAATAGTGCGTTTAATAATACGGATAATAATGTGTATGGGAATACATATAAAAGTAAAAGGTCTTTAAAAAAGATGCTGGCAGTTTTGGGCGCCAGTGGGGTGGGTTCGGGCTTTTTGATTTATGTTATGTATTTTTACCCCTTGTCCTATGAAGAAGAAATCTATCTGACAGGCGGTTTAATTTTGCTGGGCATCATGGCATTATGTGCTGTTATATGGTACTTTTATCCGCTGTTGCATAATAGGAAAAACGAACAGGAGCAGGAGGGAGCCGGAGAAGAAAGGTATTATATGCCTACTTATGAAAATGATGAGCCTGCACCTGCCCCGGATATGGGAAATACGGTTTTTATTCCATGGACAGAAAATTGTGAAAATAAACTGTACAGTATGGATAAGAAAATAAAGTGCCATATTGATTTGGGAAAACTTCCTTTGACCGTTGGAAAACTGGCAGGCGCGGTGGATATGGTGATTGACGAAAAGAGTATAAGCCGTATGCATGCTAAATTTTTCAGGGACGGAAACAGAATTTATATTTCAGATCTCAATTCAACCAACGGGACCTTTCGAAATGGAATGCGTCTTATGCCGAATGCATCGGAAATAATCGAGCCAGGCGATGAAATTCGCCTGGGAAAGCTAAAATTTATTTACAGATAGAAAAAACCGCCTTATACTAAAGAGTAGTTTAGTGAAAGGCAGGAGCAAAATGAAAGTAAATATTTATTATGGCGGCAGAGGGCTGATGGATGACCCTACGCTGTATGTAATCAATAAGATGCAGGGGGTCTTGGAGGAGCTGAATGTTACTGTTGAGCGGTTTAATCTTTACGAGCTGAAAAACGGTATTACAACATTACCTCAGACAATAAAAAATGCGGATGGTATTATACTTGCTTCTACGGTGGAATGGTATGGAATTGGCGGATATATGTACCAATTTCTGGATGCATGCTGGCTTTACGGCGATAAAGAAAAAATTGCCAAAACTTACATGTGTCCTATCATCATGTCCACCACTTACGGGGAAAGGGAAGGAAAATTGAATCTTGCCAGTGCCTGGGAAATGTTAGGCGGTCTTCCCTGCAGTGGTATCTGCGGTTATATTGCAGACGTGTCCATTCTGGAAGATAATGAAGATTATAACAGAATCATTGAGAAAAAAGCGGAAAATATGTATCGGACTATCAATCAGAAGATGGCCAGCTTTCCTGCAAGTAATCAGGCTGTAAAGCAGAAGGTTGCTATCACCAAGGATATTGACCTTACGCCCCAGGAATCAGAGCAATTATCTCAATATGCAGCTGATGACAGTTACGTGAAGACACAGAAAAAGGACATACAGGAGCTTACCAATTTGTTCAGGGATTTAATGGGCAGCGGTGAACAGGAAGAAGGTAAGGAAGAATATATCAGTGAATTCAAGGAGCATTTCGCACCACAAGCAGGTTTTAAGGCGGTTTATAAGATTCAGATAGAGGAAAAAAAGAAACCCCTTATCATAGAAATTGACGGGCCGGAGAACAATTATTATTATGGCAATGTGGAAAGCCCTGATGTGGAAATACAGATGAGCCGGGAGACAATGGACGATATACTTTACGCCAGAATGACCTTCCAGAGAGCCTTTATGGGCGGCGCCATGAAAATGAAAGGGGATTTTAAAGTTTTCCGGATGCTGGATCAAATTTTTGTTTTATAATTGCAATGGTTATAGTCAGCGACATTAGAAATTGCCTTTTCGGGTTTGCGAAAGCTGACACATATGGCAGTCTTATTGCCGTAAGCAACAGGTCAATGCTGGGCTAAGTATTGCAACAAGTGTTGTGAGGAGGATTTGACAGTTTAAAGCGTCAAGATATTAAGAAAAGAGGAAAAGAAATGAGACAAGATGATTGTATTTTTTGTAAGATTATAGCAGGAGAGATTCCATCACAGGCAATTTACGAGGATGAGGAATTTAAAGTAATTCTGGATGTAGCGCCGGCAACGAAAGGGCATGCCCTTATCTTGCCTAAAAATCATTATGCAAATTTATATGAGCTGCCGGAGGAGAAGGCAACAGATGTTATGAAGCTGGCCAAAAAAATGATGAAGGTAATGACAGATAAGCTCCATTGCGATGGGTTTAATCTGGTGCAGAATAATGGGGAGGCAGCAGGTCAGACGGTCTTCCATTTTCATATGCATTTAGTTCCCAGATATAAAAATGATGGGGAAATTTTAAAATATATTGCCCAAAATCCAAGTCAGAAAGAGCTGGAAGAAATCAAAAAGGCAATAACAGAATAAGATATAAGAGACTGAATGGACGGAAAAATGAAAGTAATTCATACGGAAGAAATTATAAAAAACATAAAAGAAATGTGTATCGAAGCAAATCATTACCTTACGGATGATATGGTTTCGGCTTTAAATAAGGCGACGGATACGGAAAAGTCTCCTCTGGGAAAGCAGATATTATGTCAGCTTCAGGATAATCTTCGGATTGCGTCGGAAGATATGATACCAATTTGCCAGGATACAGGCATGGCAGTAGTCTTCTTGGAGATTGGACAGGATGTGCATATAGAAGGGGGACTGCTTACAGAGGCTGTAAATGAAGGCGTAAGACAAGGATATCAGGAGGGATACCTTCGAAAATCCGTGGTGAAGGATCCCATTTTCAGAGAAAATACAAAGGATAATACACCAGCTGTCATTCATTATGATATAGTCGAAGGTGATAAAATAAAGCTGATAGTTGCGCCCAAAGGATTTGGCAGTGAAAACATGAGCCGTGTTTTTATGCTGAAACCGGCGGATGGCATTGAGGGTGTGAAAAATGCAGTTCTTACTGCGGTTCGGGACGCAGGCCCTAATGCATGCCCGCCAATGGTGGTTGGCGTGGGAGTGGGCGGCACCTTTGAAAAATGTGCGATTCTTGCAAAAAAAGCTTTAACCAGACCAATTGGTGAAGGAGCTCAGATTCCTTATGTGCGAGAGATGGAGGAGGAGTTGTTGCGCAAAATCAATCAGTCTGGCATTGGACCGGGTGGACTTGGCGGAAGCACTACAGCCCTTGCGGTAAATATCAATACTTATCCTACGCATATAGCAGGCCTGCCGGTGGCGGTGAATATTTGCTGCCATGTGAACAGGCACTGTGTTAGAATGCTTGAGTAACAATTCGCTCAGACCAATATTTGCCTGGCAAATCATGTTTTTATAAGTTGGAAGATGGACGTTGGTTTGGCCGGATTGTTACATATTTTATAATAATTATAAAAAAGCTTGCAATATGCGGGGGGGGGTATAATGGTATGAACAGATATCTTACAGTACCTTGTGATGAAAAGGCAGTGGAAGAACTGCACAGTGGTGATTATGTCTACATAACGGGAACTATCTATACGGCCAGAGATGCGGCTCATAAGAGGATGTATGAAGCCCTTGCCCAGGGGGAGAAACTTCCCTTTGATGTGAAAAACAATATGATTTATTATATGGGGCCGTCTCCTGCAAGAGAAGGACGTCCAATAGGTTCGGCAGGCCCCACAACTTCCAGCAGAATGGATAAATATGCGCCGTCTCTCTTAAACATGGGTTTAAAAGGGATGATTGGAAAAGGAAAACGTTCTGATGCGGTAAAGCGGGCAATTGTCGACAACAAAGCCGTTTATTTTGCAGCAGTGGGAGGAGCAGGCGCTCTGCTTTCAAAATCTATCATAAAATCTGAAGTAATTGCCTATGAGGATTTGGGAACGGAAGCGATTCGCAGACTCGAGGTTAGGAATTTCCCTGTTATTGTGGTAATTGACGCGCAGGGGAATAATTTATATGAGACCGCAGTAGAAGAATACAGAGAAGGCGAAATAAAATAGTGATGGGAAAAAACCACAAGTTTGTGTCTGCGTTGCATCCACAAACTTGATATGCGCAAAAAGCAGCGCAGAAATGGGGTAAAATATGAGAATTGCGTTGATGGTGGTTAGATTATTTTTTCAAGTCCCATACTATTTTTTCAGAGTCTGGTGGTGCGGCGTAAGCAAAAAAATTTCATACGAAGAAGCTTTTTGGTTCATTAAGCGGGTTACGAAAAAAGCAAATCATGCCGGGCGGGTTAAAATTGAAAGTCATGGCCTTGAAAACCTTCCGGACAAGGATGGATTCATTCTTTTTCCCAATCATCAGGGAATGTTTGACGTGCTTGTATTTTTAGAATCCTGTCCCAGACCATTTTCTTTCGTTGCCAAAAAGGAAGTGAGTAATATAATCCTTTTAAAGCAGGTTATAAAAGCGCTGGATGCTTATGCCATGGACAGGGAAGATATCAGGCAGTCTATGAAAGTGATAAATGCTATGGCGGAAGATGTGAAGAAAGGCAAAAATTTTCTCATTTTTCCTGAAGGAACACGGAGCAGGATGGAAAATAATTTGTTGGAATTTAAAGGTGGAAGTTTTAAAAGCGCCACCAAAGCGGGGTGTCCGATTGTACCTTGCGCTTTAATTGATTCCTTTAAACCGTTTGATGAAAATTCAATTCGTCCGGTGACCGTAAAATTAATTTATTTACCGCCTATGTATTATGAAGAATATAAAAATATGAAGACAGTGGATATTGCGGCTGAGGTGAAACGCCGAATAGAAGAAACGATTGAGGACTATACATATAACGAAACGAAAGCGGGTGAGAGTTTTGATTGAGGTAAATCACTTGGTGAAGGAATTTAAAATACCTGTTCAAAAGGAAGGGCGATTTGCCGCAGTTAGAAGTTTATTTTCCGGTGATTATATTACGAAACGTGCGGTGGACGATTTGAGTTTTTCTTTGGCGGAAGGAGAAATTGTAGGCTTTATTGGGAAAAACGGCGCCGGAAAATCCACCACGATTAAAATGCTTTCCGGTATTTTGCAACCCACTTCCGGGGATATAACTGTAAACGGTATACGACCTTTTGAGAAGCGCATGGAAAATGCAAAACAGGTTGGAGTGGTATTTGGGCAGAAAACCCAGCTTTGGTGGGATGTGCCACTAATTGAGAGCTATCGTTTACTTCGGCAAATATACAAAATCGACGCAGCCGTATATGAAAAAAACCTGGCGCGCTATATTCCTATGCTGGGGCTTGAGGAAGTAATGAACAAACCGGTGCGCCAGATGAGCTTGGGACAGAGGGTAAAGTCGGATATTGCCGCCGCTCTTTTACATGATCCCAAGCTTCTTTTTTTGGATGAGCCTACGATTGGCGTGGACGTGGTATCTAAAAAGTATCTTCATGATTTTATTGCCGAAATTAATCGGGAAAAAGGAACTACGATTCTATTGACCACTCATGACATGACGGATATGGAAAAGCTGTGTTCCAGGGTGATTGTAATTGATGCCGGTCATTTGATGTATGATGGGAGTCTTGATAACATGACTCGGAAATTTGGTGCGACCCGTTCCCTTATGGTTGAGTTTGAGCATCCGGTTGCGGACTTTTCCGTTTCCGGTGCGGAGCTTTTGAAAAGTGAAGGCAATAGAAAGTGGTACATGTTTAACCGTTTTGATACCACACCTGTAGCGCTGATCCGTTCTATAGGGGAAAGATATGCCATACGTGATTTACAGATTATAGAGCCTGAAATTGAAAGTATTGTGAGAAATCTCTATGAGAAAAATTAAAGGAATAGACCTTCGAACCGGCGCAGCTTTTATGCGCAGCGAATTTTATAATTTAAGTATTTACCGTGTTTCATTCTGGCTGAATTTTGTATATACTTTTTTGATGATGTACAGTGTTGGATATGTTTGGAGAGCATTGTATGCGGCAAATCCTTCTGCAACGGGAGTTGACCTTTCACAGATGATTTCTTATGCAGTGTTGGGAGTCGCACTGGAATCTGTTATGCATCCCGCAAGAGGTCCCCAGAGTTATATAATAGAACAGGTCCGTAAGGGAACCATTGAGATGGATATTTTAAAGCCCATAGATTTTCAGTTTTACATGTTCGCGAAAAATGCAGGACATATGGCAGTGCGATTTTTATTTCTGGTGCTGCCGTCTCTTATAGCGGCTTATTTTTTGTTTTCTTTACAGTTGCCGGGGGCAGCAGAGCTTTTGGGCTTTATTTGTAGCCTGCTTTTGGCTTTGCTTGTGAGCTTTTATCTGAATTTTATGTTGGGACTGCTTGGTATGATCACAATGAATATTCAAAATATTAGCTGGGGATATAATGCGGTTCTACGCTTTTTTTCGGGCCAGATGGTACCCCTTTGGATTTTTCCCGGAATCCTTGGCGTTGTCAGTAATTTGCTGCCTTTTCGATGTATCTATGCAATTCCTATGTCCATTTATATAGGAAACTACAGTGGAGTGGGAATGCTGGGAGAATTGAGAATTCAGATAATATGGGTGATTTTGTTGGGGATTGCTTCCCGGATGCTGATGCGTTATGTTTTTAGCAGGGTCATGATACAGGGAGGGTGATAGGTTGAAAGATTGGAGATTTTTCAATCATACAAATTTGTACTTGCGCATAGTGTACTTTGACATATAATTTGCAGGCTGTCGGCAACATGGAGGATCAGTATGGAGAATATTCGATTATATGGTGGGTTTCTTCGAGTGGCTATTTTGGGAAAGATGCAGTATAAAGCAGACTTTCTGGTAGGTGTTGTAAGCGTTCTTATTTTAAATGCTGTAAATCTTTCTCTGATTGGCATACTTGTGTACAATTTTAATACCTTGGGAAACTGGGATATCTGGGACTTATTGTTTTTGTATAGCTTTTGGATGCTTTGCCGCAGCCTTTACGGAATTTTTTCTGGACATCTATCTGATTTGGAAGAACTGATTGTCAGCGGTAATTTTGACGCTTACCTAATCCGCCCGGTTAGCCCTTTTGTGCAGTTGATCGGAAAAGACATTAATTATTCCGGTGCAGGCGATCTTCTGGTAGGCATTTTAGGCTTTATATTAGTAAAAACGCAGATGGATTTTGACTGGGGTATATTGAAATGGTTGTATTTTGGGGTTTGTGTTTTGACAGGAGCTCTCATACAGGTAGCGATTAACTGGATTGGGGCCAGCCTTTGTTTTTGGACTACTCGCTCCAGGGCGGCAATGCATATTGCTGAGAGGTTTACAGTTTTGATGCAGCAATATCCTGTTAATATCTTTGGAAAATATTTTCAGGTTTTTGTTACTTGTTTTCTGCCGGTTGCATTTATCAATTATTATCCGAGTGTTGTCTTGTTGGATAAAACTACGGATAAATTGTGTATCTGGCAGTATTTTTCACCGCTGGTTGCAGTGCTGATGTTGGGGATTGCGGCTTGGGTATGGACAAAAGGGGTGAAACGGTATGCAGGAGCCGGAAATTAAAAGTGTATTTTAGAGTTTTGATTTTTAGTGTTGAAAAGAAAAGCCTTAATTCAAAGCGATTAGAAATGGATGCGATTCATGATAAATCGTAAAAATGCATAACAGCGCTGTGAGATTTTGTAAAAAATGGACTAAGAGTCCGTGACTCGATAACTTCCCTGCCTTATGATTGATATTATTATAATATAAGGAGGGGCTTATGAATACAAATGAAAATTTACTAAATGTAGAAGGAAATGCGCGGTCGGTAGGAATTATAGCAAATATTATGTTTTTAGTTTTTCTGTTATTTCCATTTATTTCGTTAAGTGGAGTTAATATGCATTCTCGTTATCGCTATATTATCTGGATAATGGCAATCACAGCTATGGTACTGCGTATTAGGAAAAAAGAAAAAGCGGCAATGTTTTTCTCTATTTTAAGTATGTTTGCGTGGATAATTATTTATGCAATGCTCTGGCAGTCCAGCCGACTTACGGAATATACATTTGGATTTGTAATGAAAACACATCTATTCACTGTGTTGTTGTTATTTGTTTCCTCGATTCTGATGATTCGCCCATCACTGATAAGTACATTATTAAAAAAGTGAAAATCTAAAAGGCAAAGCTCTGAAAAGTAACTTATAAAAAATATGCTATAAAAAAATATTTGAAAAATAGTTTATAAAAGCATTGACAAATAAAATCTGTTTAATGTATAATAACTTTTGCGTTGTGAAGCGCAAGTAATATTGGTAGCGGTGTAATTCAGAGCATGGAGAAATACTCAAGAGGCTGAAGAGGCGCCCCTGCTAAGGGTGTAGGTCGTTCACGCGGCGCGAGGGTTCAAATCCCTCTTTCTCCGTTTAGCTGCCAATAGGATGGAAGTATCCGAGCGGTACTTCTTAATTTTTGGGCAAGGCTAAATTATAGCAGGAAAATATTGTTTGAATAGTAAAAAAGTTGTTGACAATATAACGAAGCAATGCTATAATATAAACCTATCGCGTGGAAACATAATAAATAAAACGCGAAAATAAAAATTAAAAAACCTCTTGACATGGATAAAAACTCATGGTAATATATAAAAGTTCTGTCCGAACAAGAGAAAAATGTTGAACCTTGACAAATAAACAGCAATGCAACCCTGAAAATTCTAAGAGAAGCCG
>CAJUED010000007.1:37206-124588 GCA_910585075.1 uncultured Lachnospiraceae bacterium | reverse complement strand
AAGATGAACGCAGGCTTTGACAGCCTTAGCCCGGAGGAAAAGGCGGATGAGGTTTACAATATCAAAAACGGAATGCATTTTGCAAAGAAGGTTCTTGCCACAGGGGAATGTGATCTTTTGATTTTGGACGAAGTCCTTGGCCTGATTGATAATGGAATTATCACGGTGGATGATTTGGGACAGCTTTTGCAGGCCAGATGTGAGAGTATGGATGTGATTTTAACAGGCAATTCCGTAAATGATGAGGCGTGCAGGCTGGCGGACGAGGTTTCCAGGATAGAAAATTATCGGTAACGGTCCTGCCGCGACGGCGCGCATCTTTTACATGATGTTCAGCATAAAATCATAGCATCTGCGCGTTGACAGTATAGCGGCATGGTGCTATGATATTTTTATGAAAGTTGCCGGGCGGGAATCAGGCTGCATTTACCCCTGTTAGCTGACCTACAGGGCAATATTCGGTAATTACATAGTTACAGAGATAGAGGTTGCGTGTTTTATGAGTAGTTTTTTGGATGTGGCAGGCACAGGGGAAGGAAAACGAAAGGAAAAAACGCCGAAAGAATATGTTATCCTGTGGACAGATTCTTGGGCATACGGTGAAGAACCGTATGACTGTCATCAGCAATGATGGGGCGCTATCCGATGAAAATGTCAGAATGAGTCGGTGCGCGAGAAAGGTGCATCGATTTTTTATTCAATAAGCCGACTGGCGAAGCGCGGCGGCGTTTGATTCAATTAAGATGCAAAGCAAAGAAACTGCGACAGGCGGGATGATTTACCTGTTGCGCAAAAGTGAATGGAAGGATTTGAATCGAAGGAGGAAAAGATATGGCAGTTTTTACAGGCGCAGGTGTTGCGATCGTCACACCTTTTAAGACAAACGGGGAAGTGGATTATGAGCAGTTTGCGAAACTGATTGAGGATCAGATTGCAGGAGGTACAGACGCGATTATCGTATGCGGGACCACCGGTGAGTCATCCACTTTAAGTCATGAGGAACATTTGGATGTGATTAAATATTGTGTGGAGCAGGTGGCAGGGCGCATTCCGGTGGTGGCCGGAACCGGTTCAAACTGCACGGAAACCGCAGTGTACCTTTCCACTGAGGCGGAAAAGTACGGAGTGGACGGTCTGCTTTTAGTTTCTCCCTATTATAATAAGGCAACCCAGAACGGACTTTATAAGCATTATAAGACCATTGCCGATTCGGTAAAGATTCCCTGCATCCTTTACAATGTGCCCAGCCGTACAGGATGTAACATTGCGCCCGAAACGGTGGTAAGGCTCTGCAATGATGTGGAGAATATCGTGGGCGTTAAGGAAGCCAGCGGCAATATCAGCCAGATTGTGAAGCTGATGTCCATTGCAGATGGCAAGGTGGATTTGTATTCCGGAAATGACGACCAGATTGTACCGATTCTTGCACTGGGCGGAAAAGGCGTTATCTCTGTGCTCTCCAATGTGGCGCCTGGGCAGACCCACGATATCTGCGCGAAGTTTTTTGCAGGGGATGTGGCGGGAAGCTGCCAGGAACAGCTCCGGGCAATCCCTCTTTGCAACGCGCTGTTTTGCGAAGTAAATCCCATTCCTGTGAAAAAGGCGTTGAGCCTTATGGGAAAAGGAGAGGGTACTTTGCGGATGCCTCTTACGGAGATGGAGGAAGAAAATGCGGCTAAACTTGAAAAGGCAATGAAGGAATACGGAATTTTGTAATATACAGTGTCAGAATGGAGATTTTTATGATAAATGTAATTATTCATGGATGTAATGGAAAAATGGGGCAGACCATTTTGGGACTGCTGAAGGAAGATAAGGAAATCACTGTGGCTGCGGGAGTGGACGCCTTCGACGAGGGGAAAAATCCCTTTCCGGTGTTTCCAAATATAAGCGCCTGTGATGTGAAGGCTGATGTGGTCATTGATTTCAGTGTGGCGCCTGCGGTGGACGGCCTGCTTACCTATTGTGCGAAAGAGCATGTGGCCTGCGTTCTGTGTACCACGGGACTGAGCCCGGAGCAGCTGCAAAAAGTGGAGGAAGCTTCAAAGGAAACCGCTATTTTGAAATCCGCCAATATGTCTCTTGGCATCAATATGCTGATGAAACTTTTAAAAGACGCCACGGCCATCTTAGAGCCGGCAGGCTTTGACATTGAGATTGTGGAAAAGCATCATAAGCTTAAGCTGGACGCGCCAAGCGGCACAGCAATTGCCCTTGGGGATTCTATCAACGAAGCCTTAAACGGGGAATACGAATATGTATATGACAGAAGCGGAAGAAGGGAACAACGTCCCAAAAAGGAAATCGGTTTTTCGGCGGTCAGAGGCGGCACGATTGTGGGAGACCATGATGTGATTTTTGCCGGTGCGGACGAAGTGATTACCTTTTCCCACCGGGCATATTCCAAAGCCGTTTTTGCAAAAGGGGCGATCCAGGCGGCAAAGTTTTTAAAAGGACAGCCTGCGGGGCTTTATGATATGAGTGATGTGATAGGTTGATAAAAAACGAGCAGGGGAGGTTACCTTCCCTGCTCGTTTGAGCAATTAGAACTTCTTCTCACACTATCGTCTGGCTGTAGTGGTGCCTGATGCGGTATTATTTCCGTTGGAGTTATTGTCGTTACCGTTATCATTGCCAGTCAAGTCATCGGTAATATCGGACACGCCGTTAGCCACGTCATCCACAACATCCCCTACCGCGTCACCGGCATTTTCCAAAAGGGAATCATTATCGTCGTCGGTTCCGGAGGTGGCGCTGTTTACATTGCCGTTTCCGTTGTTGCTGTCGGTTCCGCCGTTACCGTTGCCGTTTCCATTGTTGCTGCCGCTGTTATTTCCGCTGCCATTGTCGCTGCCGCCGTTTCCGGCTGTGCCGGTGGAGCCGTTACCGGAGCCGCCTGCATCGTCAGAACCGGCGCCGTCTAAGCTGCCTTCTGTGCCTGAACCGGCGCCTGTATCACCCGCCTGGGTACCATTATTACCGTTTGCCGCGCTGCCGCTTCCTGTACTGTTGCCGGCAGAGCTGTTATTGTCGTTCTTGCCGGAAGCAGAGCCGCTTCCGGAAGTGCCGTTTTCTGTGGTGGTATTTCCGGCCATGTCGTCTGTGTTTTTATTCTTGTCAGTTCCACAGGCTGTTAAAACACAGAGCATTGTAATGACAAGAGATACCGCGATCACTTTTCTCATTTTTTTCATAATATCCCTCCTATCATATTTCCCTGATTCCCGCGGACAATGAGCCGGGCAGATTCCGTAACAGTGAAGCCGAAGGCTGAAATGTTACGCGTCCGCACATTTGACGGCTGCCGCGGATTGACTTGCATACTGCTGTGTTTGCGGGTGCAATGCAGACGCAAACGCCGTAAATTAAGCCATAAGTCATGAACTGCAGGATTGTCAGTTCTCCTGCTATTATGTGCAGTGGAAGAAAAAATATGCCTGCATTTTAAATTATGCAAAAAAAAGGTTTTTTAAAGTTTTTTATAAAAAGATTTTGACGGAGAGTCCCCGGCGGGCTTAAAATATGGTAAGCTATAAACGGGAGGCAGGAAGATGAAATTCAGACCATGCATTGACATTCATAACGGAAAGGTAAAACAGATTGTGGGCGGGAGCCTTCAGGATAAAGGGAACATGGCGGCGGAAAACTTTGTATCGGAAAAGGATGCCGCTTATTTTGCCCGTCTCTATGGGGAAAAGGGACTGAACGGCGGACACATTATTTTGCTGAACTCTAAGGACAGCGAATATTATGAAAAATCAAAAGCCCAGGCCATGGGAGCCCTTAGGGCATGTCCCGGTGCCTTTCAAGTGGGAGGCGGCATCATCCCGTCTTCGGGGGAAGAATTTCTGAAAGCCGGGGCAAGCCATGTGATTGTAACCTCCTATGTGTTTAAGGATGGGAAATTACATTATGACAGGCTGCATGAAATGAGGGCGGCGGTTGGAAAAGAGCATCTTGTGCTGGATTTAAGCTGCAGAAAGAGAGGCATGGATTACTATATCGTTACCGATAGATGGCAGAATTATACGGAGGTAAAGTTAAATGCCGATACCTTAAGGGAACTCTCGGGTTTTTGCGACGAATTTTTGATTCACGGGGTGGATGTGGAAGGAAAGGCACAGGGAATTGAGGAGGAGCTTGTGACCATGCTTGGAAGGGAGTGCGAGATTCCCACCACCTATGCCGGCGGCGTACATAATTTTGAGGACCTTGAAAAATTGAAAATTTTAGGTGCGGGAAGGGTGGATGTGACCATTGGCAGCGCCCTTGATCTGTTCGGCGGTGAAATGGGGTTTGAGGATGTGATTGCATATATCAAAAGAGCATAGCCAATGGCATAGCCGATAGCATAAAAAAAACCTATCCCGCGAGAGATAGGTTTTTTCCTTAATCTGATAAAACAATATTGCAAATTCCAAATAAAATGCAACGCTATTGAAATGAAACATTTATATTAAGAAAAGGCACATCGTGTTACGGATTAATGTGTTATAAGTAGTATGTCTAATTATAACTTTGTTACGTTTACGGCCTGAGGTCCTTTTTCGCCGTTTACTACTTCAAATTCAACAGAAGCGCCTTCTTCAAGAGACTTGAAACCTTCCATGTTAAGTCCTGAGTAGTGTACGAATACATCGTTGCCTGTCTCATCAGAGATAAAGCCGTATCCTTTTTGGTTGTTAAACCATTTTACTGTACCTTTGTTCATTGTAGATACCTCCGAAAATAAATATAATAGTACATGTTACAACTCTGTAACAATATCAGAATATCATACTGATTCTTAAAAGTAAAGGAAAACTTCAATAAAGTTGTGTTAATCGATTTCTTATGGTAAAATAAGTACATTGACCGGGGAGGACGTAAGGTTATGGGACGGAAATACGCACTTATAATGGTGGTTGAAAAAAAGGACGGCACGATAAAAAAGCATACAATCGGCCAGAGGGCAATGGAAGTGGCGGCAGTCGTTTTGTTTGTGGCGGTGGTGGGAATCGTTTGCAGATTTGTCTATGATGCCATCTCCCTTCAGAACGCAAGAAAAGAAATTATAGAGCAGATTATTACAATCAACGACCTGACGGATGAAAATGAGGCGCTCAGCGTTGAGAATTCCACTTTGTCCGACAAAATAGCGGTCTTAGGGGAAACTGTCACCAGGAAGGCAGAGGAGGAGGACGCCATATCCCTGCAAATCATAGAAAACGCACTGCCAAAAGGATTTCCCATAAGCAGCTCCGCCGCTATGGAGAAGGCCACGGAGGGAGAGCCCATGGTGGTATTTACGGCGGCCAACGGAAGCAATGTGGTCACCTCCGGAACAGGAACTGTGGTCAGCGTGGGTGTGGACGAGACCTACGGAACCAGAGTGGTGTTAGACCATGGCAACGGTTATCAGTCCATATACCGAAACGGAGGAAACGCTCTTGTAAAGGATGGACAGACCTTGGGAAAAGGTTATATTTTATTTACTGTGGGAAAAGATAATCAGAAACTTGGCTACCAGATTATGCAGAATAATGAGTTCGTGGACCCGGAGCTTTTTATAGAAATAAACGGATAACCCGTGGGATTATCCGTTGTCACTATCCAGCCGATTGAATACCAGCCCGTAGCCGTCGTTACCATAATTTAAGGAACGGTTGACGCGGCTGATGGTGGCGGTAGATGCGCCGGTCTTTTCTGCTATTTCAAGGTATGTCTTGCGGTCTTTTAACATGGACGCCACTTCATAGCGCTGAGAAAGAGAGAGGAGTTCATTGACAGTGCACAAATCCTCAAAAAAGTTGTAGCATTCCTCCTTACTTTTCAGGCACAAGATGGCTTCAAATAAATGATCGACAGCATCTGTTTGTATTTTCTTATTCATATGTAATGCCTCCCGATTAAATATTCACACAGTAGGATTTTAACATATTAAAGTCACAGAGTAAAGTGATACTGTGAAAAATAAAATTTAAATGATAACGAAATGATTTTAAACGAACAGGACGATTTTACAGCGGAGGAAGACACGGATGAAAGTGCGGAACAAAGGAAAAAGGCTTAGCGGCTATCTGGCGGATTATGTGGTGTTTGACCTTGAAACCACGGGAATCAATCCGGAGCGGGATGACATTATAGAAATATCCGCTGTGAGGGTCTGCGGGCATGAGATAACAGGGGAGTATTCCACTTTGGTGAATCCGGGAAGGCATATACCGGCAGGGGCTACTGCCGTCAATGGAATTACGGATGCAATGGTGGCGGATGCACCGGGGATTCAAAGCGCCATTGCAGGTTTTCTGGAATTTATCGGAAACAGCGTGTTAGTGGGGCATAACATACATACTTTTGATACCAATTTTGCATATGATGCGGCATGGGAGTCCCTGGGAAAAGAGCTTGACAATGATTATGTGGACACGCTTTTTATGGCCAGGAGATGTCTTCCGGAACTCTCCCACCACAGACTGACGGATTTGGCGGAGCACTTTAAGATTGAGACAAAGGGGGCCCACCGGGCGCTGAACGACTGTATCATGAACCAGAAGTGTTATGAGGAGATGGGCAAAATTCTGGAGCGGAGAAAAAAGGAGAGCGGGACAAAGGGAGAAGGAGAAGATGATAAGGAGCTAACCTGTCCCATCTGCGGTGGGATGCTGATAAAGAGGAAGGGGAAATTCGGATATTTTTATGGATGCGAGGGATTTCCCAGGTGCAGATTTACACAGAACATTTCTAGTACTCTGTCCTGAAAACCCTTGTGCAAATATTTCGGTCTATTTCTTCGATTGCACAAGTCCAGAATACTCAGCGTAGCCCGCTACGCCTCCGTTTCTGAACTTGCACACTCGAAAAAATATCCTCGAAAATTTGCACAGGAACTTCAAGGACAGAGTACTAGGTAATAATGTATATCATGCAAAGTGCGGCAACGTTTGACATAATAAGCTGCATCAAGAAGCGCACAGCGTTTGATACAATAAGCAGTATCGTGAAGCGCACAGCGTTGATACAACAAGCAGTATCGTGAAGTGAGGCTGCGTTTGATGCAATAAGCCGTACATAAAGCGTGGCGGAATGAAGGCCGAAACGCAGGCATTTTATAAAGGAGCAGGGAGAAAGTTTCCCTGCTCTATTTCTTTGTGGTAGCGTCTTTAAAGCTGTCTATCATTTTTTCAATCAGGAGCCTTTTCACATACACATCATAGCTGAGCATGGAAATGAAGGAAAAGAGCTGGAGAATTTCCCGGTCTTCTTCAGGAGCATTCTGAAAGGTTTCCTGAGAGGTGGAAAATTTCTTGACAATATCGTCCTTTAAGTCCGCCACGGCGTCTTCTTCCAGACTGAAAACTTCTTCATAAATATGGCCCAGATTAAGCGCATTGTCCGTATGGAAATACCGTTCCGTGAGAGGCCGTAGAAGGCTCTGGATGTCTCCGATGGAAAGGATCCCTTTATAATAGTAGATAAATATGAGAAGCAGTATATGCTCTTTGCTGTATTTCTTTTTGACAGGGGGCGGCAGAAGATCATTCTTGGCATAATTATTGATCATGGTCTTGGTCAGAATTTTGTCCTCCCCGGGCTTACGGGTGGTGCTGCGCAGGTTGCTGTCCATAAAGGTGGTTACCTGATCCATGTAAAGGTCAATATTTGGGATGTCCTCAAGCTCAATGTGGTGTATGCGGTTTAAACTGTCTATGATGCTGCTCAGTAAATTTTCCGTGTCTATGGTCATATGGCTTGCCTCACTTTTCATACAGGTAAAAATCAATATTTTCGCTACAAACTTACTGATATGAGAACAGATAAGCTTTGATACCTATTATATAGTATTTAAAACCACATGACAAGTTTTAGATTGAGGAAAAATTCAGAGCGCAAAAATTTATATTATTTTTTATTTTTTGAAGATATATGAAAAGTATATTCGTTATAATAAGTGAAAACAGGGAACAGAAAGCGGGGTGGAGAGAATAAGTACCATGGTAAAAGAGGCCGTCTGTACGGAAAGCAGGCTGGCTGAGATAATTGATACATATGACAAGCTTGTTTTTTCCATCTGCTATAAACTGACCGGTGATTATTTTGCAGCCGAGGATTTGACCCAGGAAACCTTTTTGGCCGCTTTTCAAAAATATGATTCCTTTGACGGGGATAACGAAAAGGCATGGATATGCAGAATTGCCACCAACAAAAGCATTGATTATCTGCGAAGCGCAAGCCGAAGGAGCGTACCGGTGGAGGACACTTTTTTTGAACTGACAGTGGAGGAGAGGGGCTCGCCGGAGGAAATCTGTATGGAGGAGGAAATAAAAGATGAGCTGGCAAAAAGCTGTGACACATTAAAGCCGCCCTATAATCAGGTGGCCAGAGCATATTATCTTGAGGAGCTGAGCCCTAAGGAGATTGCAGCCAAGCAGGGCAAAAGCATAAAAACGATTCAAACCCAGATTTATCGGGCAAGACAGATGCTGAAAAGGATATATGGAAAGGGGGAAGCGGAATGAGGGAATATCCTACGGATGAGGAGCTGATGCTCTTTATTGAACAGATGGAACAGCGGGAGCTTTATGCGCCCGGGCATTTAAAGGCGGAGATTTTAAAGCAGGCATTTCCCGAAAAAACCGTGGAGGCACTGCCAAAGCCCGGGGGCGGAGAACAGCGGATTTCACTTTTTACGTATCGTCTTAAAATTTTAGCGGGAATGGCGGCGGCAATTGCCATGCTGATGGTGATTCCTTCCATAGGAGCCGAAAGCGGATACGGAGAGAAAGTGACAAAGGAAAACGGACCCCAAATAAAGACAGAGCAGGAAGAAGCCGGACGGGAGGAAGAAGAAGGCGGCGTGAACGTAAATTTCCTGTTCAATGAAAACATGCGAAGGGCAAACGAAAGATTAAATTCGTGGGTCGGAAGGATTAATATTTTTGAGTAGAAAAATGGAGGACTATTAATATGAAAACAAAGAAGCAAAACAGATTTTTAACCTTTATTATCTCATGTATGCCGGGTGCCGGTGAGATGTATATGGGCTTTATGAACAGAGGGGTGAGCATGATGCTGCTTTTTATGCTTACGATTATTCTGGGCGTATGGCTTGAGCAGGCAACGGTCCTGAGTATATGTGTGGTGGAATGGTTTTACAGCTTTTTCTATGTAAACCACTTAGCCAGCTTAAGCGATGAGGAATTTGCCCAAATGGAAGATAAAAGCATTTTCGGAACCGCAAAACTGCCTGAGACCGAAGGTTTTATGGAGAAATATTATAAGCTGATTGCAGGCATTCTCATTTTCTTTGGAGGCTGCTTTCTGTGGAACACTTTTGCAAAAATCATATCCCGGGTACTTCCGGACCAGTTTGATTTTATTGGCAGAGCCATGCGGATTGTGGGCGACTATCTTCCCAGCATTGCAGTGGGCTGCGGTATTGTTTACCTGGGGGTTAAGATGCTTGAGGGGAAGAAAGTGGAGGTTGTCACAGGCACTATAGACGACTCCCAAAGGACAAAAGAAGGGGCGGCCGGAAAAAATGTGGATCAAAGTACGGGAATGGATACTTTTGAGGATGGCCGGGAAGAAAAGAGGGAGGAAGTATGATGGAGAGACAGACGATCAGAATACACAGAGTGGGCTCAGTCACCTTCGGGCTGGTGCTGATTGTGACGGGAATCCTGTTCCTTTTTCAGCTGTTTCTGCCCAGGCTGGATTACAGGGTGATTTATCAGTTCTGGCCGCTGATTCTCATTTTCCTGGGAGTTGAGGTGCTCCTTAGCAACAGGCAAAAGACATATGAGGTCCTGGGGACAAAGGGACAGATTGTGGAGCAGAACAAAGTGGTTTACGATGTACCTGCCATGGTACTGACCATGGTGCTCACCGTTTTTTCCATGCTGATGGGAATAATGGAATGGGCGTGGACCCATTCGGTTAATATTTGCTTTTAGGCAGAGAAAACTCTGTCAATAGGCTGACATGGGGAGGGTGGTAGTGTTTGATGGGCCGGATTTCATAACTATGAATCCAAAGGCTGAATCGTTATAGACGCAGCGCAGGCCGGGTGAGGAAAGGAATTTTCCTGCTCGGCCTGTTCGGCGTCTATACAGTTAATCATAAGGTTAAGAGGCTGTGTCTGTTATTTCTCGCTGCCGCCGGCAGCTTTTTTTGCAAATTCTGTGGTTACCAGGTCGGTGTAGGGAACCCGCTGGGGAAGTTCGCCGGCTTCCTCTAAAATATTCTCAAGGAGGGTGAAGGCGTCTTCCTCAAAAATCAGGTTGCCTTTCCAGGTATCCTGTTCGTAGTAGCGGGTGATGATGGTG
Organism: uncultured Lachnospiraceae bacterium; assembly: GCA_910585075.1. GTDB lineage: Bacteria > Bacillota > Clostridia > Lachnospirales > Lachnospiraceae > Suilimivivens. Next base: position 114,281 of record CAJUED010000007.1, on the reverse strand, counting down.
GTGAGGGTTTCCATGTCGGTTTCTTCAAACTGGGGCTGGATAACCTTGGCAATTTCCTCCGGGCTGTGGGAGGCAACATAATCCATGCCTTTTTGCAGGGCGTTGGTGAAGGACTGAATGACCTCAGGGTTTTCGTCGATATAGCTTTTCTTTGCACAAAAGGCGGTATAAGGTACATAACCGGAATCTTCGCCCAGAGAAGCAACCACGTAGCCGTCGCCTTTGGCTTCAAGAGAGGTAGCATGCGGCTCAAACTCGACGGTGAAATCCCCTTGCCCACCGGAAAAAGCGGCGGCGGTGGAACCAAAATCAATGCTCTGGTCTATGGCGAGATCCGATTTGGGGTCAATGCCGTTCTTTTTCAAAATGAACTCAAATACCATCTCAGGCATACCACCTGTCAGTACATTCGTTATGTAAATTTCATAGCATCTGATAAAGTTCTGATAAAATGAGGTAAAAAGCTGATTTTAACGAAATCCGGCAACTAATGTGTGGATTTCCGATTTGTCTTTGATGATGGCATAGGGTTTTAATTTATTTTCACAGGGCTTTAAAATGCCCATTTCAATCATAAGTGTAATATAGGACAGAACGGACTTGGGCGATTGGGGATACCCTTCCTCGGTCAGCTTTTTTGATAAATACTTTGCAGAGGTAAAAGTTCTGTCTTCATTTTCAATCAGGCCCATGGTGGTGAGGATAATTTCGTTTTCCTGACGGTTTAATTCCCAGGCGGCATCATAAGAGGCGGGCCCGAGTAGATGATAATTTAATTTGATTTCCGGGAAGCCGTTTTCGTCAACGTCGATGCGGTCAATGAGAATTTCCATGTCTCTGTGGTTTAAGGCTTTTCTTTGGATAATATTGTCCATTATTTCAAGAGCTGTGGGGGATGCTTCTTTTGTAGTGAGAGCTTCTGATTCCGGGGTTTGCGGGTTTTCGCATTCCGATTTTTTATATATAGGGCCGCATATGGGAATTTGCGCACCTTCCAGCCCTTCGGACGCTGGCTTTTTACATTCTGCTTCAAGGGCGTGGATTCGTGAGGTTAAGCTTTGCTGTAAGGAATCATAGGCTTCCATAATCAGGGTTTCGCTGCCGGGGCTACAGGTAAGGTCTCTTATTTTTTGAGATAGGAGGATTTGCAGCTGCTTTTTGGCTTCTTCCAGTTCTTTTTGGATAGCGGCGCTTTCCTTTGCAGGGAGCTGCGGTGGGAGAAAATCTTTCGGATTACAGGAGGCAAGGGATTGGCGGAGCTTATCCCGGCACATGCGGATGTAGCAAATCATGTCTTCCATGAGCGCCTGTTCCTCAACCAAGTGGGACTTGGGACAATACCGGGGGCCTTTGGCGTTGTAGGTGCTGCAAATATAATAATGACGTATTCCCACAGAGGTCTTGCGTGTGATGGGAGTCAGTCTGCCGCCGCAGTCTTTGCAGTAGAGACAGCCTCCAAAAGGCCGGGGAGATTGATGGCTTTTTTGAAAATGGGAACGGGTGCGCTTTTTCTTTAATTCCTGTACCAGTTCATAAGTGCCTTTGTCAATAATGGGAGGGTGATGATTTTCAAAAATATACTGCTCATCCTTTGGAATGCGTTTATCCTTTCCGTGAATGGTGCTTCTGGCCCTTTTTCGAAGACGTAATGTTCCGATATAAAAATCGTTATCCAGTATGGATTTCACCATACCTTCGGACCAGAGAGGGGCAGCGGTAATAGCGGCACTTCCGCCTTCTTTCAGGCTGCTTTGGCTGTGGACCATGGACGGGGTGGGCGTTCCCTGCATAGAAAGGTATGCGGCTATTTTACGATAGCCGTAATCCTGTATGTATAAATCGTAAATCAACCGGATGCACCGGGCTTCCCGGGGAACAATCTCAAGAAGCTCTCCATTTTCTTCTGACCTTCTGTACCCGAAAGGCGGCTTTGTCTTAAGGGTGCCTTCCTTTTGGCATGCACCTAAAGCACGGCGTATTTTTCTGCTGGTGTCCTTCACATAGCGCTCATTGAACCAGGTGGTGATGCCTATCATATCGTCCTCCGATATCCGGCTGTCGTAGTGGTCGTCCACCACGATTAGGTGCTTATCCCGTTCCTGAAATTCGTCCAGCAGAAGCAGTATCTTTGCATTATGTCTGCCTAATCTGGAAAAGTCTTTCACAAAAACAGTGTTAATGTCTTTGTCTAAATCCTCCATAAGCCTGGAAAAGCCGGGACGGTCAAAGGTATAACCGGAAACCCCGTCGTCCTCATACCAGCGGTCAATGGAAAGGCCTTGTGTAGTGGCATATTGACGGATAATCAGCTTCTGGTTTTCGATGGAGGAGTAATTGCGCTTATCGTCGTCTCTGGATAAGCGAACATATCCTGCGTTCATGGATGCATCTGTCCTTTCCTTAATAGATTTTGTAGTAGAGCCTATAGTGGTTAAAGGCAAAGAAAACCAATGACGGAAATTTGATGCCCGTTGCCTGTAACGGGGTTGTTGACTGAGAACTGGGAGCGGAAATTTGTTATGACATTTACTGTATTTTCAGCAGGATGAAAATGAATCGTTTACATGGTTTTTCAGGAGAGATTGTATACTCTCCTGCAGATTACGTCCGCTCTCTTTTTCCTGAAAGGTGACAACCCGGAATCCGGCTTTGGTATAGCGTTCTTTCAAAGCCTTATATTCGTCTGGTGAAGCGGCATTATTGCGCCAAAGATAGTAGGTTGGTTTTGCCAAGGTGATTACCATATCCACTGTGTCTTCTGATTAGTATATGCAGAGATTTTTTTGATGTGCCTGTACTGCTTTTTCATTCGATGAATTTATGAAAAAAGTAAAAAGGAGCCGCTCTGCAATTTTGAACGGCTCCTTTTGCGCTTTCTAATGTCGTTGACTATCATTTATTCGACCGGCTTATTCAGATACCGGTATATTGTGGGAACGGATACGGAAAGCTGGGAAGCAATCTCCGCAACGGCGCCTTTCATCATAAGCACGCCGTCGTCATTTAAACGGTGGACTGTGCGGATCTTTTCCTGTAAAGACATCCGGGCCGGGGCGATACCGCTCTGGGCAATGATATCCGCAATACGGTTATGCATGATACTGGTTACCGGATTTTCCAGCCACTCGGAAACCTCGGAATCCTCCGGTTTTGCAAGGTTGAATCTCTCTAAAAGAAGATGGACGGCGGAATTTAACTGGTTGACAGCGGTCATATCTTTGTTGATGCAGAGAAGACCGATAAGCTGTCCTTCATTCTTAATATAATAGGTGGAGGACAGGAAGTCGCCGTTTTTGGTGCGGCCGATATAGTTGGCAACATAATCGGAATCTGAGTAGGCGCTTCTGTCAATAATATCCTGAGCCAAATCTGTGACCGGGCTGCCTAACTGACGGCCGGAGACATTGTTCCTGATGGCAATCAGAGAATGTTCCGGATGGGCTACATCATGAATGACTACCTCGCTTCCGGGGCCACAGACATCTGCAAGAAAAGGAACAATATTTACATAGAATTGCAAAACCTCTTTATCTGTCAACTTATGCTCTCCGTTTCATTTTTTATCATAATGAGAATTATTTTATTATCTTAACAAATTTCCGCCGTCAGTACAACTGGGATTTTTCACAAAAATGAGGATGAAAATTTGTCTGAAAATAATGATAAAATTTGTTGCAATATGATAAGAAAAATGTTAACATGCAATTAGATGATAAAATAATTATTAAAAATAATAATAATTTTATTACAAAAGCGGAAAAATTGTAGAAAACGAAAGGAGGAAAATTATGGCAAATGTAGCTGTACAGACAAAGGAGGCGCCTCAGGCGATTGGACCCTACTCGCAGGCTGTTGCAACAGAGAGGACGGTGTATGTTTCCGGGCAGCTGCCCATTGATCCGGCTACCGGAGAGTTTGCAGGTGAGGATATCGTCAGCCAGACCAGACAGTCCCTTTCCAATATCAGGGCGATTCTTAAGGCGGAGAATATGACCATGGCGGATGTGGCAAAGACAACGGTTCTGCTTGCGGATATCGCGGAATTTGGGGCAATGAATGAGGTATATGCGGAGTTTTTCACAGCACCGTACCCGGCAAGGGCTGCGTTTCAGGTAGCGGCGCTGCCGAAAGGAGCGCGGGTGGAGATAGAAGCGATTGCGGTTAAATAACCGGATTCACCACACAAAATCTGGAAAAGGAGATTCTATTTATGGAAAAGGATAGTAAAAAATTAGGATACTTAAACCACATTGGTTTGGGACTTGGAAGTGCTATTGGAACGGGGATTTTTATGATGCTTGGCTATGGTATTGCATATACCGGTAGGTCCATCGTTTTCGTATGTGCAATCGGCTGTTTCTTTATGCTTCTGTCATTTTGGTATGCCGGAGCAATGGGTTCACTGTTTGTTTTGAAAGGCGGGGATTATACGGTGAGGGCCATGATATTCCCACCGCTTTTAACCGGAGTTTCGGCTTGGTTTCAGATTGCCAGCAGCTTTGTGCTTGCAGGTCACTCCCTTGCGATTACAGAGTTTGCTTCCATGGCGGTTCCTTCGATTGCGGAGCATAAAATAATTTTTGCCATGTTTGTACTGTCACTGGCATTTCTCTGTACCATAAGAGGTTCTAAGGTATTAGCAACCATTCAAAACCTTGTGGTTGTTGCTCTTATCATTGCATTGATTTTATTTATCGGTTATGGATTCCCCAAAGTGGACGGGGCCGCATTCTTCTCTAATGCTGATGGGAAATTTGCGGTAGGCGGTATTGGAGGATTTACGGCAGCTCTGTCAGTTCTGTCCTTTGCCTGTATGGGTACGGCGGCGAACACATCATTGGCTACCGATACCAAAAACCCCAAAAGGGTAATCCCTCTTTCCTCTTTTATTGTAACGGGACTTCTTGGAGTAATCTACGCACTTATGGCTTATGTGGCATCAGGTATTCTGCCCTATGAGGAGATTGCAGGAGCCAATATCAGTGTGACGGCGGAAGTGATCATGCCTCATGCACCTTATATGTTCTTTGTGGTAGGCGGCGGTATCTTTGCAATCAGTTCCACAATGCTGGGGGTTGTTGCAATTTTAAGATATCCTATTCAATCTGTTGCGGAAGACGGGTGGATTCCCAAGTCCTTCCTGAAAACAACAAAAGGAGGATATCCCTGGGTTACCTATGTTGTTCTGTATGTGGTAAGCGCCCTTCCGATTTTGACGGGCCTTGATATTGAAGGTATTATTGGAAACGTTATGATTCCCACAATGATCATGAATACATATATCAATCTGTATTGCCTGAAAGTGCCTGATCTGTACCCGGAGCAGTGGGAAAAGAGAGGGGTCCGTTATCCAAGATGGGTGTGGAATCTGTTTTCGGTGCTGGGCGGTATATTTGCTGTGATAGTAATTTACAATACGTTCATCAATCTTGATACAAAGGGTATGATTATTTGCGTTGCCGAGCTGGCTATCATGTTTGGTCTGTCCGCCGTAACCCTGAAAAAGGGCTGGGTAAGCCGTGAAAAACTAGCGGAGAGCAAACAGGCGGCCATCAAAGAGGCAGTTTCAGGAGAATAGATTGAAAAATAAGCATAAGACGCTTTGGAATGGAGGAAAAAAATGAAATATGATTTTACGTCAATTATAGATAGAAAAGGAAAAGATTCCACGGCTGTGGACAATATTGGAAATCGTGTATGGGGAAATGAACCCGGCGCGCCCAAGGAAGGCTTTGACGCGATTCCCATGTGGGTTGCGGATATGAACTTTGCCACCAGCCCTTCTATAACGAAGGCACTGCAGGAGAGGATTAACCATCCTCTGTACGGATATTTTATGGAGACGGATGCATATTATGATTCCATCATCCGCTGGCAGGAGAAGCGCCATAAAGTGACCGGCCTCAAGCGGGAAAATATTGGGTACGAAAACGGTGTGCATGGCTGTGTTGCCACAGCCATTGAGAAATTGACCAATCCCGGTGAATGCGTCCTGCTGCATTCCCCTTATTATCTGGGATTTAGCGGAGATATAGAGATGAACGGGCGCAATTCCGTATTCAGTGAGCTAAAAAAGGACGAGAACGGCGTGTACCGCATGGACTTCGAAGACATGGATAAAAAGATAAAAGAGAACCGTATTCATGTGGCCATTATGTGTTCTCCTCACAATCCTGCCGGGCGTGTATGGGAGAGATGGGAATTAGAGAAGGCAATGAAGGTCTTTGAAGAAAATAACTGTTATGTGATAAGCGATGAGATATGGGCTGATTTAACCTACACCGGCCATCAGCATATTCCCACCCAGATGGTTTCAGAATGGGCAAAGGAGCACACAATAGCAGTTTACGCGCCCAGTAAGACATTCAACCTGGCCGGGCTTATTGGAAGCTATCATGTGATTTATAATAATTTCCTGAAAGACAGATTAGGATTTAATCATTACAATGCCCAGAATGTATTGTCCATGCATGCATTGATTGGCGCTTATAATGATGAGGGGTATGAGTGGACAGATGAACTCAGAAGCGTTTTGGAGGAGAACTGCCGCTATACCTGCGAATATATCCGTAAAAATTTTGATGGTGTGGAAGTTACCATGCCGGAAGGCACCTACATGATTTTCTTAGACTGCACCAGGTGGTGTGAGGAGCATGGAAAGACCATTGACCAGCTGCTGGAAGCAGGATGGGATGTGGGAGTGGGCTGGCAGGATGGACGCAGGTTCGGCGGTCCCTGCCATATCCGTATGAACCTGGCGTCTCCCCTTTCCAAAATCAAGGAAGCCTGCGAGCGTCTTGATAAGTATGTTTTTAATCAATAATTTATACCCGCGAATAATGAGGAAAATAGCCATACATAAGAGCAAGGCATTTCCGGATATTCGACTTTACGATGGGCTGTTGCATAAACTGCAACAGCCTGTTATTGTTGCCGGGGAATGGATATTGGCAAAAGAAGAATTTATTGAAATTGCTGATAGGTTGTAATACAATTATACAGAGTCAAAAATCGCTCAGGGGAAATGACCTAGGCAAAAGAAGCCTTTATACCTGCGAGTAATGAGGAAAATAGCCATGTGCAAGAGATTCCAAAGGAACAAGAGATGCCAAGGGCATCTCCGGTTAGTGATTGGCAAAACGGAAGGATAATATACTTATGGACGAAATTTCAATACGAAAAGCGAAGCTTGAAGACGCAGCCCGCCTTCTGGAAATCTACGGATATTATACGGAAAAAACGGCAATCTCATTTGAATATGAGACACCATCCCTTGCCGAATTTCAAAACCGCATGAAAAATATTATGAAAAAGTATCCCTATCTTGTAATCGAAAAAAATGGAAGGATTATGGGATACGCCTACGCAGGCCCATTTGTTGGAAGGGCGGCCTACGGCTGGTCATGCGAGCTGACGATTTACCTTAATCACAGGGCACAAAAATGCGGTCTTGGCAGGATGCTGTACGAAGCCCTTGAGAGCAGGTTAAAGGAGATGGGAATTTTGAATCTGTATGCGTGCATCGGCTGGCCGGAGCATGAGGACGAATATCTGAATAAAAACAGCGCGCAGTTTCATGAGCATATGGGATTTACGAAAGTTGGCGAGTTTCATAAATGCGGTTATAAATTCGGCCGCTGGTATCACATGATCTGGATGGAAAAACTCATTGGAAAACATCAGGAAAATCAGCCGCCGGTCAGGTATGCCGGTACTGAAAAATAAGTAACGGTAAAGCTGAATAATGGTTATCGAAGGCATTTTTAGAAAGCAGAAAGACAATTTACAGGAGGTGTAAAGGATGAAACACATAATGAACAAAGCCCCAATGGGCTGGAATAGCTACGACTACTATGACACAACGGTGAATGAAGCCCAGGTAAAGGCCAATGCCGATTTCATGGCGGCCCACATGAAAGATGCGGGCTGGGAGTATATTGTGGTGGATATTGAATGGTATTCAAGGGATGCGGGAACCATGCGGGATAAATATCAGTATATTCCCTACGGTGACATTGAGATGGATGCATACGGAAGGCTGCAGCCTGACCCGGTGCGTTTCCCCTCATCAGTGGGAGGAAAAGGATTCGGGCCGTTGGCAGATTATATACATGCTCTGGGGCTGAAGTTTGGTATACATATTATGCGGGGGATTCCAAGGGAAGCGGCCCATAAGCATCTTCCGATTCTCGGTGTGGATGCCCATGCTAATGATATTGCCGACCCCTCATCCATATGCCGCTGGAACCCTGATATGTACGGAGTGCGCAGGGGCGTGCCAGGGGCACAGGAATATTACGATTCCATTCTTGCCATGTATGCGGATTGGGGCGTAGACTATATTAAGTGTGATGATATCTGTAATACCAATATGTACCCTCACGACCCTTATTCGGCGGCACATGAAGTGGAGATGTTGCACCATGCAATTGAAAAAACAGGGCGGGATATCGTACTTTCCCTTTCACCCGGCCCTGCACTGATTGAGAAGGCGTGGCATTATGAAAAATATGCCAATATGTGGAGAATCACAGACGATTTCTGGGATCAGTGGGATTTGCTTGAGAATATGTTCCATCGCTGTGAGCTGTGGCAGAACCATGTGGCGGAAGGCTCCTACCCGGACTGCGATATGCTGCCAGTGGGAAAGCTGGGTAAAGGATTTGGCAAGGAAAGGGACACACAGTTTTCCACGGATGAGCAGATGACAATGATGACACTGTGGTGTATTTTTGGTTCACCGCTGATGGTAGGAGCTGAGCTGACCAAATTGGATGATAGAACTTTATCCCTTTTGACAAAGACGGAAGTGCTGAAGCTGGTTTCCAATGATTATGTGGGTAAGCAGGTGGAGCGTGATGATAGCCAGGCAATTTGGAGCTGCCTGAATCGGAAAACAGGTGAAAGGTATCTGGCGTATTTTAATCTGACTTCTTCGGAGAGGGAGATTTCCTGTGATATAAGAAGTGTGGAGCAGTTCAGGGATATCCTATGGGGTGCGGATGGAAAGAAAAATATGGCGGCCAGGGAAATCTGGAGCGGGAAAGCAGAAGCCATAAATGAATTCGAGCTAAAAGGTGTGGTCAGTGCTCATGGAGTAAAATTGTATGCTGTTTAATACTGTGCTTGAAGATTCCGAAAGCGTACGGTAATCCGGATAATGAGTCCGTTTTTTTGGACATACTATGGTTTATATTAAAATGGAGGCGTATTTAAATGGCGTCTAGAGGTCTGGAGGGCACATTTGCCTTAAATAAAAAGCAGGCAATTCACAGATGGTTTGCATATATGGAAGGGTATTCAGATGCATTGGTGGAAAAGGAGCTGGAGCTAATCGGATATGAAAAGGTACGAACCATTTATGATCCCTTTGGCGGTTCCGGTACCAGTTTACTTACAGCTTCTAAACACAACATAATTCCCTACTACTCTGAAATAAATCCGGTTATGGAATTTGTATGTGATACAAAAATAAATTGTGTCAAACACATCAAGGAAGCACCTGATAAGGTATCGCTTTTAAAAGAGCATTATTCTGCTATTAGTCAGACAGAGTTTACTGTGGAAGATGTTTCTGACTATCAAGGGTTTGAGAAATTTTATGATCCGGAGCGTTTATCCGTATTGTTACAAATTTTAAGTGTTATAGAAGCAATTAAAGATTCTGATGTGCGAGACGTCTGCAAGGTTGCAATCGCTTCTATTGCAGTCCAAGTATCTAATATGATCAGACGTGGAGATTTGCGTTATGCAAAAGGAAAAGAGAAAGAAAAAGTTAATCAGGAAGTAAAGGAAGTATATTTGCAAAAATTAGAACAAATCATAGAAGATATTGAAGATACGGATATCAGGCTATATACGGAAGTGACCATGCTTGCGGAGGATTGCCGAAATATTAACGCAGAAAATATGCTGGATTGTGTTATAACATCTCCACCTTACTTAAATGGAACAAATTACATCCGAAACACAAAATTGGAATTGAAATTGTTAGGATTTGTTGAAGGAGAACAAGATCTTCCATCACTACATTCAAAAGGAATAATTGCAGGCATTAACAATGTCTCAAAAAGAAGCAAGGTAGAGTTTTTACCATGTGTTCAACCATATTTAGACGAGTTGGCGCCCGTTGCTTACGACAAAAGAATACCTGTAATGGTCGCGGGATATTTTTATGATATGGATAAAGTAATAACGAAACTAAGTCAGTCCATTAAACCCAACGGATATTTTATTATGGATATAGGTGATTCTATATTTTCAGGAGTACATATTCCTACACATGATTTATTGGAAGAAATAGCAATTAGCCATGGTTTCAAAAAATATGACGAGGAAATACTTAGAGTCAGACATTCTAATAATGGTCAGGAATTGTCACAAAGAGTTTTAAGGTTTATTAATACGAAGGAGCTATAATTTATGACCTTTGCTGAAGATGCGGAAGCTTTTATGAGTAGTCTTCCCTATAGACAGGGAGAATATGCAGGAAGGAACTGGGGACATCCCTGGCATTCCCTATGCTCATATCATGGTAAATTAAAGCCTGCTATAGCGCATATACTGGTAAGAGATTTTACTTATCCGGGAAACGTTGTTCTGGATCCTTTATGTGGAGTTGGTACAATTCCTTTTGAGGCATGTTTACAAGGCAGAATAGGAATCGGTAATGATTTGAGCAAAATGGCATATGCAATTACGAAAGCAAAAGTGGAACATCCCAGCAGAGATAAGGTAGATAAAGTTTTGGATGAGCTTTCCCGATATATAGAGGAAAATAAAGAGAACTTTTATAGATCAACCATGCCATATAGTGATTTTGGATTTAATGGAAAAATTCCTGAATATTTTCATCAGGATACCTATGCAGAGATTCTTGCAGCAAGAGAATACTTCAAGAGAAAAGAATTATCTTCAGAGGAAGCTATGGTGCTATCATGCTTTTTACACGTGCTACACGGAAATAGACCATATGCATTATCCAGAAATTCACATCCTCTTACACCGTATAAACCAACCGGTGAATTTATTTATAAGAACGTTGTAGAACATATAAAAGATAAAATTGACTTATCATATAAAAAAATAGATCTAATCAGTGTAGAAAAAGGGATATCCATTCATGGGGATTTTAGTGATATTGATACCACATCTATCGGAGAGGTCGATGCGATCATTACATCGCCGCCTTTTGCAGGATCTATCAGATTTTATATTCAAAATTGGCTTAGATTATGGTGTACAGGATGGGAGTCAGACGATTTCAAACAGGCAGATGAAGATTTTTTGGAGGCAAAGCAAAAAAAATCCATGGATATTTATTATGATTTTTTTGAAATGTGCAATAAAGTGCTGAAACCGCATGGCAGGGTTATTTTACATTTGGGAAATTCTAAGGTTTGCAATATGTCGGATGAATTGGAAGCACGCTCAGGGAAATATTTTAAAACCGTATGCAAAGGTGCGGAAAACGTGAAGCAAATTGAAAAACATGGAATAAGAGATAAAGGAGCTACATTTGAGCATCAATTTTTGTTTCTAGAAAAGACTAGCTGAGAACCATACTATGGTGCTCAGCCAATGGTTATAAATCTGGGTGTTCAAATCCAAGTGTTTTCTTTTTTAGGGTTTTTAGCGCAAGGCAATGAGAGCAGCTCACGGCTATATTAACGTAAGCGTACTCATAATGTAATTTTAGCCGATAGAAATAGTGGACGGATAACAGTGTTTAATCTTATAATAGTCATTAATAAGATTTGATTCTTTTCCGATTACACGTATAACTGCTGCGTATATTTTATCAGCTTCAAGCTTATCGTCATGGACTTTTTGATAATCCGGTTGACTTAAGAAATCATCAAAAAACCAGATTACGTTTTGTTTTAGCAACTTTACAACCCGCTCATTTGCTTTTCGTGAATGTAATACGTCGAGGGATAGACCGGTAATCTTTGACAATCGAATAAGTTCATCTTCACTATAATAATCCACAGGAAAGTGATCTGATTTCTGGGAATTATGTGTTGTACATAAGCAAGTAGCGGTTTCATCTAATCGATACAAAAATGCAAGCGGCATTGTGTGATCAAGCGCCATTTCCTGTTTGGAGATTTTCTTTTGACATTTAAAGCATCTACAGTTGAATTTCCTCCAGATATAGTCTGTGAATTCTTTCTTCTGTTTTTTTCTAAATTCAAAATGAATAAAATCTTCATCTAAAAGGTTATCAACAAGGGCTTCTATTGCACGTCTTCTTAAACCGTCTTCGCGGCGTTGCTGTGTATCTCTTATGGGATTCAGCTTGGCATTCACAAAGAATTTTTTGCAGGGTTTACATTCCAGCTGATGGCCATAATAGCTTCTAATCATATGCTGACCTTCATAAAAAACGTACACTCCTAGTTTTTTATAATAGTCGATGATATCCTCGGATAAATCATCGTAGTTATCTATCTTATATCTACAGAAAGTCGAATGAGTACAAGGCGCCTTTTTCTTGCAATGTAATGCATATGCCACCGTTTTTAACTCGTTTTCCATGTTGACAGGCAGATAGCGCGAACATCTGTTACAGCTCTTAAGTACAACAGGAATGCCTTCTTCGAGATATTCGCCGTTGTTAACCAAATAGGACTCAAATGGCAATGTAGAATCAAAATAATAAATATGAGGAATGCAGAGAGAGGTTTTCTGATTAAAGAAAGTCCAAAACTCCTCAACTTCATTTTTCTCCTCGTCAGAAGCATTTTCAGATGTACTTCGATAATAACTTGAAGTAACCGCGCCAAAATCAAAGCTAATAAAATATAAGGTTGTACCTACAGGCGCAGAGATGGTCACCTCTACAGATATGTTTTCGATATCATAATCCATTTCATTTGAAATGAAAAACTCTTTATGAAATCCTACGGAATTCCATATATCTTTTTCAAGCTCACGGCTATAAACTTTTTCATCCGTAATGTCATCATCTCTATGTGCGTATGATAATTTGCATTCAATTGCAGCGACATTGCTTGGCTGAATATATCCGGCGAAAGCAAGCATTCCCATTTGCCTTTCAAATAATTCTACAAAAGAATCATCATGTTTATAAAACTCAAATGTAGTAATTTTATTTGTAGTTACATACTTAGTGGATGGAAGAATAATACATTCGCCACCTGTTCTCAGTCCGGCAACGTGATAACCGCTCCTACGAGTTACACTGCGCCTATGATATGTTCTAAATTCTTTTACAGGCATATTAAGAACTCTCCTTTATATTTTGTTAAAAAACTCTGTCGGATCAACATCCAAAACCTTTAATATTTTATAAAAAGCATAAAAAGAGGCATTTTTTTCACCGCGTTCAATGGAACCTATATATGTCCGATCATATCCGGTTAGATAGCCTAGTTTTTCTTGAGAAAGCCCTTGATCCGTACGAATATCTCTTATAAGGTCACCAACTATACGTTTAAAGTTTTCTTTTTCAATAAAGAAAATTTCATTAGGATTCATTGCTGAAAATCTCCTTATTTTGTTTAGATTTGGGGATATATGAATCATATAACCAAACCGGTACTCTTGTCTGCTGTCTATAGATAGCAATTAAGAGGATGTAATGATTTGATTTAAAGAAAGGAAATTAAGAGTATGAAAAAAATTTTATTACAAGCAATGTACGATATGTTTCAGAAAAACATAGTTTGCAACTATCTGTTAAAGACAAATACGTATGATGAATATATACAAAACATACACTCTGTGGATGCGTATATGAAGGCTTATGAATTGTTTCAGGAACGTAAAGAAGATGTTCCGACGGGATATTCTAGTCGATAAGCTGACCTAATGGAAAATATTGTTTCGAATGGAGTCGTCAAATTGCAATAAAAAGAGTATTTTGATTTGCTGATAAATGAACGTTATTTCAAACAAAAAAATGCCTTACGGCATTTTTGAATTTAAGTACTACTACAGTATCTACTTTATCACAATTCAAAATAAAAGTCTAGTAATTTTTTTGGCTTTTATATAAAATAGGTAACAGTTCGGCCCACGCCATTCGCAAAACGCGCTTATAGCGCTTCTCGCTGCTTCGCAGCTGTTTTTGCTCATAAACGGGCGTTTCCTCAGACCAGCATCTGTCTGTCAAATTCATGCAAGCATGATTTGCCAGCCAAATGTCGGTCTGGTTGAACTGTTACAACAAGATTGAAAAACAGGAAGGAGAGCGTATGGAATCACAAAAGGAAGAAAAAATCAAAGGCCTCAGCCGAAAGGATGAGGAGCTGTATCTGAAACGGACTCTAGAGGTGGTAAAAGCCAATGTGAAAAGCTATGAGCGTGATGTGTCCGTGATGCAGGAACAAATTGAAGAAATGTTAGAGCGCTACCATGACAATGACGCCGAAGTCTATACGCTTCTCAGTAACACCATCACCATGCGGGATAATATGGCCCACGCCCTGCGGCGAAACCAGAAGGCTCTTAAGAAGCCGTACTTTGGCAGAATAGACTTTTATGACGAGACTTACCGCAAGGCGGAATCCCTCTATATTGGCAGGGGCGGCATAGCAAGGGACACTACCCACCAGATGGTGGTGGACTGGCGGGCTCCGGTGGCCACCGCTTATTATGAAAACGGCCTGGGAAAATGCAGTTATCGTGCACCGGAGGGCAAAGAACTGCCTATCGACCTGAAATTGAAGCGGACTTATGAGATTGAGGGGGATAAGCTTTTAGACTTTTTTGACACGGAAGTGATTGCCAATGACGATCTCCTCACAAAGTATCTGGCGAAAAATAAGCAGGCGGTGCTTGGGGAGATTATTGCCACCATCCAAAAAGAGCAAAACGAGGTGATTCGTAAATCTCCTTTCCACAATATGATTGTACAGGGAGTGGCGGGCTCCGGGAAGACTACGGTGGCAATGCACAGGATTTCCTATATTCTTTACAATTATGCCCAGCGCTTTAAACCGGATGATTTTTACATAGTGGGAAGCAACCGGATTCTCCTGGAATACATTACGGGGGTTCTGCCTGATTTGGATGTGTATGGCATCCGCCAGATGACCATGGAACAGCTTTTCGTGCGGCTTTTGTATGAGGACTGGGATGAAAAGAAGTACCGGATCCGGGAAAATGTTCAGGGCAGCAGGCATGAGGAGGATAAAGCCTGCATCCGCGGAACAGGACTGTGGTTCCGGGATTTGGAGGCGTTCTGCCGGGATTTGGAAAAGAAATCCATATCTGAGGAAAGCATTTTTTTAAATCCCAAACAGTTTGTGGAGGGTATCCGGGATGGTGTGGCAGGAGTGTTTGACGATACGGTGCGGGATAATGCCTCCGGGGGCAGTGCCGATGGAGAGAATGTTTTTGAAACCGGAGCTGCTGGGAGAACTGTTTATCAAAAGGGCAGAAAAATGGTTGAGCTGCTTTCCGGGGAATCCATCACAGACTTTTTGCGCCAGAATCCGGCTTTGTCCGTGCAGTCCAAAATCAATCTGCTTAACGAAAGACTTCTTATTAAAATAAAGGACGAGTTTTTGAAAAGCGGTATCCGCTATACGGAAAAGGAGCAGAAAGCAATTTTAAAAGCTTTCCGGGGCCTTTTTGGAAAGAAGGTGTGGAAATACCCTATTTACGATATGTACCGGGATTTCTTAAGGGAGCAGATTGGGAAAGGATATGCGGTAGAGCTTCCGGAGCAGGAATTTGACGTGTATGATTTGGCGGCTCTTGCTTATCTATATAAGAGAATAAAGGAGACGGAGGTCATCAGCGAGGCTCATCATGTGGTAATAGACGAGGCCCAGGATTTTGGCATGATGGCCTACGCAGTTTTGGATTTTTGTATCAAAGACTGCACCTACACGATTATGGGAGATGTGTCCCAGAATATTCATTTCGGCTATGGTCTCAACGACTGGGAGGAATTAAAGGGACTTCTTCTTCTGGAGGGCAGAGGCTTTGAGGTGTTAAAAAAGAGCTACCGGAACACAGTGGAAATCTCAGAATTTGCCATGAAGATTTTAGGGCACGGAAGCTTTACCTCTTACCCGGCAGAGCCGATTATTCGTCATGGTAGTCCCGTGATGGTAAAAGAAGTAAAAGCGATAAAGGATATAAAAGAGCTGAGGGCAGCAGAAGAGCCCAAGGCAGCAAAGGAGCCAGGGACAATAAAGCAGCCAAAGGCAATAAACGGGGAAGAAAAGCTGCTCAAAGAGGCGGCCGCCTTATGTAAGGAATGGCAGGCAAAAGGCTATGACACCATAGCAATAATCTGTCGGAACATATCCCAGACTAAAAAAAGGGCGGCGCAGCTCGCAAAAATACTTCCGGTAACCGATTGCAGTCAGGAGGACGCGGTATTTACGGAAGGGGTCATGGTACTTCCCGTTTCCTATACAAAGGGACTTGAATTTGACGCGGTGCTGATTTTAGACCCGGACAGGGAAGACTACCCTGTGGACGACGGCCACGCCAGACTTTTGTATGTGGCGGCCACAAGAGCGCTGCATGAGCTGTGTGTGCTCCATCAGGGAAATCTGACAGGGCTGATTGCCGACCCGGTTCCGGAAAAGAAGCGGGAGAAGGCGGGGAAGAAATCTATTGTAATTGTGAGAGCCCAGGGTGAAGGGAAGGACGCCGGGGACAGAAAGAAGGGGATGGGAAACAAAGCCGCCTTTGGGGGAAAGAAAACGTCTCAGGAAGTGAAGCCACCGGTAGGTGGGAAAAACGCTATAGCCGGGGGGATGCCTGAAGGTATTGGAAAAGCTTTCGCACCAGAGAATTTGTCGGCAGAAAGAAGGCATTCCGAAGAAACAGAGCGGGATAAACGCCCAGCCGTAAGAAAGCCCGCCGCTGTATTACGGCCCACAGCCCGGCTGGAAACGCCCAAGTCGCCACCACAGGCCGCGAAAATCGGAATGCCCACGATCGTCCGCGAGGACTGGCGGGACAAATTTTACCAAAGCGGCCTTAAGGAAAGCGCAGCGAGAAAAAGAAAACCGGAAAAAGGCCCTTCCTTTGGTGATATGCCTCCCACAGAAAAATTAAGACCCATGGGGCATTCCAAAATAGATTTATCCGTCAAATGGGTTGCGAAACAGAAGGATGGTCTGTATCTGCAGAGCCGTTATGGCATATTGCGGCTGTGCCCGGTGGGGGCTGAAATCCTCCGGGTGACCTTTTCCAGACGGGGAATGGAAGGAAAATTGTCAGATGAAAAGCCGATTCTGGGAAAAATAGAGAAGCATTGGATGTACAAGGAGTCGGGGGCTTATGTAGAACTTTTCACAGAGGAGCTTAGCCTTCAAGTGGATAAGATTACCGGGGCCATACAATACAAAAACCGGGAAAAGAAGCTTCTACTCTCAGAAAAAGGTGAATGCAGATTAATTGAGGAAGAAAGCGGGGGAAGGGGAAGAAGCTGGCTTTTTCTTGATGTCGGAAAGAAGGAACATATTTATGCGCCTGGAATGGATGGAAAAGGGGGATTGGATCTGAGCGGAAGCGCCAGATATATTTCTTCAGGAAACGCTTCTTTTGGAGAACGTTTTTCAGGTAAAAATATTCCGGGTGAGGATTTCGTAAACGAAACAGCTGCTGGGCAGATGTCTTTAGAAAAAGCTTCAAGAGAGAATGTATTGAAACAAATGCCTTTGATTATTTCGGACAAAGGATACGGTATCCTAATGGCAACCGGGGCGCCGACGATTTTCTGCAATCTCCCCGCCTACGGCTCGTGGCTGTCTGTGGAAGGGGAAGAATGGCTGGATTTCTATTTCTTTGCAGGAAAAAGTGATAAAATCTTTGCGGCAGCTCCTTTTGTCCGGGAATAATTTTGAAATTTATATACTCGGTTGCTACTCACAGGGGCGGTCAAAGATATAACATGAAACGCTGTCATCTTCATACCGGCGATTAATGACGATATCTCGCTCCACGGCGTATTAACTGATAATAAGTTTTTGATTTTCGATAGAGATATAGTTTCATTTATCATCATCTCTTGATAAGCGGACATATCCGGTGTTCATAGTAAGTCCTCCGTAAAATTAGAAACAGGATCACTTTCAATTTATGCCAATAGTGAGTTTGTAAGGTGTGTTTTCTATTGTTTTGAAAACAATTATTATAAGTTAGATAGAAAATAAAGTTAATAGAATTATGTAAATTTAGAATATAAGTAAGAATGCGATTTTGTCAATTAGCATTTATTCTGAGAATAAGTGATAAATTAAAAAAGCACCTGAAATAATCAGGTGCGTAATATTCAAGGCGGGATTCGAACCCGCGACCAATCGCTTAGCAGGCGACCGCTCTATCCAACTGAGCTACATGGCCACATTTACTTGGCAATTAAATTGTATGGGAACTATGGACTTTTGTCAATGGGCAAAATTATTGCGTCAGGCAATAATTTTTAATGGTTTTTAATAAATTGTTTTAGCCCGAGGTAAATATCTTTTTATATTCTTCATCTGTAGAAAAACTGTTGTACTAGAGATAATAAGCAACTTTTTTCATGGAATCTCTTTTCAGTCTGCCATGTTGCTCTATGCTGAGATTTTGTAAATGTGTCTGCCTCGAAGCATATCATAGGATTTTTTATAATTTTAGATTACTGCACTTCGAGTATTTAAAAGAAATCAGTAATTGAAGGTTTGCAATTTTAAAATTGATTATTGTATGTAAAGCGGATAGAATGAATAAGAAGAGATAAAAAGTTGATCGGAGGTAGTGAGTTTTGACATTTGCTCTCTCAAAATTTGATGAATACAAAGAAGATAATCGTAGGGAAGTAAAGAAGGCAAAAGGCGGTCTGCCGGATAGTATATGGGAAACGTATTCGGCTTTTGCGAATTGCTATGGTGGCGTTATTATTCTTGGAGTCACGGAAAATCCGGACGGCACATGGCGTACTACGGGGCTTGAAAATGAGAGGAAACTGTTAAAAGATTTTTGGGATACCATTCATAACAAAAAGAAAGTCAGTATAAATCTTCTGACAGATAAAGATGTGGAATTGTTTACAGAGGAAAAGACCGGAAATATTATCATGGTCATCCATGTTCCAGCTGCAGCAAGAGAGGATAAACCAATTTATATAAATGGTGATATGTTCGGAAATACGTTCCGTAGGAACTGGGAAGGTGATTATCATTGCTCCGTACAGGAAGTAAAGGCAATGTTACGAGATCAGCCGGAAAACACAATGGATATGAAGGTTCTTGATTATATGCCGCTTTCTTATATCAGCAGGGAGTCTGTGGAAGGATATCGTAACCGTCATTCGGCATATAAACCGGGGCATCCATGGGTAAAACTGGGGTATGATGAATATATAGAGCAGATAGGAGCGGCTGCTATATCTGATGAGGATGGAAAGCTGCATCCCACAGCGGCAGGGCTTTTGATGTTTGGTGAAGAGTATCATATTGTCAGAGAGTTCCCGGAATATTTTCTTGACTTCAGGGAAATGCTTGATCCGTCAATGCGCTGGACAGACAGGATGCAGTCAAGCTCCGGAGAATGGACGGGGAATCTTTTTGATTTTTATTTTGCTGTATATAACAAGCTTTTAAAAAATATTAAAACACCATTTAAGATGGAAAGTGGTATACGGATAGATGATACACCTGTCCATAAGGCACTGAGGGAAGCTTTGGCAAATTGTCTTGTGAATACAGATTTTTATCTGCCGAGGGCAGTGGTTATCAAGGTTGATAGAGAAAAAATTGTGATGGAAAATCCGGGGAGTATCAGGACAGGAAAAAAGCAGATGTTGAAAGGCGGTATTTCTGATCCAAGAAATAAAACGCTTATGAAGATGTTTAATCTGATCAATATTGGTGAACGAGCAGGGAGCGGCGTGCCAGATATTTATTCGGTGTGGAAAGGTGAGGGATGGGCAGAGCCAATCGTTGAGGAACAGTACGGACCTGATCGGACGATATTGACGTTGCCGTTTATGAAGAAAGGGGAAGAAGATAAAAAAAATGATAAGCCGGTTAATAAAAAACGACCGATAAAAACGACCGATAAAAAACGACCGATAAAAACGACCGATAAAAGTAATGATAATAGGGAGAAAACGATTGTATTCTTAAAGGAGAATGGAACATCTAAAACTGTAGATATTGCAAAATATATTGGGTTGAGTGATAGAAGGATGAGAACGATCTTAAAAATCATGACAGAAGAAGGAATTATTATCGCAGAGGGAAATAATAGAAACAGAGTTTATCGGCTTAAGGAGTAAACAGGGGAAATGATAAACAATAAGTAGATAAACGGAGGAATGTAGATTACTGAATTAACAGGAAACATGTTATGAAAGGACTGGTGGCTTGCGGATTGAGAGAGGGGACCCCAAAAAGGGTAAGTCAGGATTTGGGAACTCCGACGTCGCAACTTACCAGAATATAGAGTGAAAGTATTAAGAGTATCGGCCATGATTTCCGATAACTTTGGCAAATTTCTATGCGGATACCTTCTGCTTTGACTCATGCAAGAGGTTAAAGACGGCGGAATAAAGAGGATTTTATATGGAGATGCACTATATAAGAGAAATATCAAAAGCATTAGCAAGGAAACATGCGGCGGTAATGGTAGGAGCAGGATTTTCCAGAAACGCAGATAAAGTGGGCATTACAGAAAATGAGTTTCTCACCTGGAATCAGATGTCAGACATTTTTTATGAAAGACTTTACGAGAATAAAGAGAATCCGGGAAAGGAGTACAATAGTCCGCTGCGACTGGCAGAGGAAGTCGAAATTGCAATTGGTAGACCGGAGTTGGAGGTTATGATTCGAAAAGCGGTGCCGGATCAAGATTATGCACCATCAGATTTACATAGGAGTTTAATGCTGCTTCCATGGAATGATGTTTTTACAACAAATTATGATACACTGTTGGAACGTGCTGCTGAATTGGTGGTAAATCGAAGATATAATGTTGTGACTTGCCAGGAAGATTTGGTAAACAGCAATGATGCTCCAAGAATTATTAAACTTCATGGTTCTTTTCCTTCTCAACGTCCATTTATCATTACGGAAGAAGATTACAGAACATATCCGGTGCGGTTTGCTGCAATGGTAAATACTGTACAACAGGCACTGTTGGAAAATGTATTTTGCATGTTAGGATTTGCCTGTGAAGATCCCAATTTTATTAAATGGATTGGCTGGATACACGATCACTTGGGAAAGAGCAGTTCTCAGAAAATTTATATGGTATCCGTGTCGCATATTTCCGATGCAAAGCAGAAGATGTATTTTTCAAGAAATATTGTTGTGATTGATTTGGAAAAAATTTGGCCGAAAATGTCCATTCATGATAGATTAAAAGCCTTTTTTGACCAGCTTGCTAAGGATGTGGAGGATAGAGGACAGAAGAAGATATGGGGAGAATTAAACACTATTAATTTACGGGGGAAAGATACTTTATCAGAAAAAGCAAAAAAATTGCGTTGCCTGAGACTAAGCTATCCCGGTTGGATATTTATGCCATGGGAAATTAAAATTAGAATGCACCGTTTTATAGATTATGAAATTTCTCATATATGTGAATTTGAGGGACGAGAGAGTTTTGTGAAGGCTTCCTGTTCCGAACAGCTTGAGATTATGTTTGAATATTTGACAATCCATGATATAGCAGGCAGGCCGATTTTATCACAGGTTGCGGAGTTATTTTTAAATAGCATGAAGGAAATTGATAAAGAAGCCTTGAAAAGCAGTCATGATAAACAATATAAAAAAGAAGTAGATGAAAAAGGGCAGTATGTATGGCTGCAGCTTTACAGAACATACCGGGAACTTGCAGATTGGGAAATTGATGAAAGAATGTCGTAACAATATTCAGAGAAAAATGCTTGGTTATGAGAAAAGACAATTTCTTTATGCGGAAGAATGTAAATATTACTTATTCCGATTTCGACATCAGGAATTATCTGATAATTTGGAACAGTGGCGGATTGTGAGCAGCGATGTTTACTGGCCGCTAATTAAAGCTTATTTTTATGCTAATATTGGGGAAAAAACTAAGGCAGAAGTATTGTTGATGGATAATTTGACAGCAGTTAGAAAACAGTTGGCGAAAAAACCGGATGATGCATATCTGTCTTCAATAGAAGAAAGTGTGGTATCTTTATTAAATCTTATTCGTCAGGATGGAAGAGAGACGGAGTTTGAAAAATGTCTTCATGACGGAGAATTGTCGTGGTGGGATGAAAATAATAATTATTGTTTGCGACTTCAAGCAGCTAAAAAAGAACGACCGGAGCAATCGGAAAATTATCAATTTAATCTTGGAAAGTCTTATTCTTTATATTTTGGAAATGATATCAGCGATGTAATGACAGCTTTGGAGTATTGGCGTTTTCTGGAACAAACCGGGCATGCTTTTCGACTGGGCATGGTTGTTAATAAAGCCGGATTGGAAGGTTCGGTCAGCAGATTAAGCAGATATTATCCTTACTGGAGTGTTGTACAGATTCTTACAGCAAGAGAAGAAAAATATTTGGATTATCTTTATGGCAGAGTACAGCTGAGCTGCATGACAGCACGGGAGACAGATTCAGAAGTGGAGGAATATCTGAAAATTTTCTCGGTATTGGTTAACCAGGTTGGTGAAAGACATGCTGCATATCCACGGACAATCTATGATCAGGTGGCAGGGATTCTGCCGATACTTATAGCAAGATTATGTTCTAAATGTTCTGTAGCGATGTTGAATCGAATTTTTGAAATGCTTGTTGAACTGAATTCAAGAGAGAAGTTGTACAATTTCAGTAAAACAAATAAATTGTTCCAAGGGTTGTTGGCGGCATATACAACAGAGCAGCAGATGGAAAAGCTGCCGGAACTTCTTGCATTTCCCATAAAATCAGATAAGCTGGCCGGGTATACTGATCCGGTTGTTTACATAAACGTGCCTAAGGAAAAAAATATTTTGAGCAGAGAACTCTATGTTAAAACATTAGAAGATATTCGTAAGAATCTTGAAGATGTAGATTCAGAGGTACGACAGTGTGCGTTGGATCGATTTATTACTTTGCAACGGGTGATAGAACTGGAGACAGTTGATCAGAAGCTGTTGTTTGATAAAATTGAAGAAAATGAAAACCTGAGAAATGATTATTTATTATATTCTCTCAAGGAGAGAAAATCTAGAAAGTATTTGGATGACATCGTGCAAAGGACAGTCTTGCTTATGCAGTCTGATGGTAATCAAGGCATTTTTAGCTCCAGTGGAAGTAACTATGCAGAACTAATCTATATTATGAAATATGTTCATTTTGTAAATTATGATCTGATTACTATCTTTCAGGCTTTGACAGGAGTATTGACAGCATGTGGAAATTGGCATTACCATGTAGAGACTCATGAGAAGATTAGAGAGTGTTGCATGATTGCCCATGGGATTATGATTTCTCTCTACAAAGATCAGAAAAATAATTTACAAAAGGAAATTGTTACAGAAATTGATCGTTTTTTGGAGGTTGCAGAGAATATTTATTTTCAAGAGGGTTCCTTGATGTTGACGCGAACATGTATGATAGAAGAAAAAGACATGAGTGCACAGGAAGTGCAGAAAAGATTCTGGCTGTGTAACGATGATGGACTGGATTTGCTATGCAATTTTCTATGGCAGTTGATTCACTTTAA
Source organism: uncultured Lachnospiraceae bacterium (assembly GCA_910585075.1). Classification (GTDB taxonomy): domain Bacteria; phylum Bacillota; class Clostridia; order Lachnospirales; family Lachnospiraceae; genus Suilimivivens. The sequence goes on along the minus strand of CAJUED010000007.1, from coordinate 90,618 downwards.
GATAAATATTAACAAAAATAAGGGCTTACAGAAGAATTTGCGAGAAATTACAGAAATTATGGTATATAGGTTTCTTCGGGAGGAAGCGGAGTTTGCAGAACAGATTCTGAAGATATTGGAAGTGCTGAACCATTTAAAGCAGTTTGATAGGGAGACTTTATTGCTGATAGACGCAAAAATGAAAATGCTTCTTGAAAAAACTCAGATTAACAGAGAAGATTCAGAAAAGACAGCTATTAGAAAAATTCGTTCGAGAATTGTGGCTTGTAGGCTTGCATGTGAACTACTTAAAGGTGGTTATAAATCAGAGGTTTTGATAGAGTGGCGAAATGTTACCAAAGACCCGAATGAATTTGTGGAAATAAGGAAAGCGGGGGATTTATAAACCCCGCCCTCCTGTTTTTATATACTAATCGTGGATAAGTGAATTGTCAGTTTCGTGTCCCAATTACACATCATCACGATAGACGTTAAATTTACATTGTGATATGTCAACCACCTGCCCGACCACCCAGCACATCGGCGCCAATCAGCATATCCCAGCTGAAATCATCAATAGGATTGCGGGAGACAAGAAAATTCCCTGCCCGCTGGGTAAGCTGGGCGAAGTTGACCACATAGTCCTGGGTGCCGCCGGCATAGGTGTAGATGGTGGATTCGCTTCCCATAAAACCAATGTCGGCTTCGTCTGTCAGGACAGCGGTCATGGTTTTGTCAGCGCCGAATCCTGTTACCAGAGTAAGTTCAATGCCTTCCTCCTCAAAATAACCTTCCTCAATGGCCACATACATAGGCGCATAAAAGATGGAATGGGCCACTTCGTTTAAGGTGACTTTTGTGGTGGAAGAAGCTCCTTTGGAACTGTCAGCGCCTTTGCCGCCACATCCGGTCAAGGAGCCGAAAACCAGAAGGACGGCAAGGAGCAGCCCTGCTGATTTTTTGAAAAGATGTACCGTTTTTGTTGGTTTCTCTTTCATAATAACCTCCATTTCTGAATTAGAATTGATTAAAAAGCGTCACAGGCCGGTATTTGGGCACAAAGGTATGTTTGACATTCTGTCAGCTTGCTGTGTGAGGTTTACACATAATCCGGCCTGTGATGCTTTATCATATGTAAAACGGAGGAAAAGTCGCCTGTCCTTTGAGAAAATAGAATACAATTTGGCGCTCTGCTTACCGCGCGGCCTCTGCCCTTTTGGAAAACATTCTGCCAAGGGGAAAGGTCAGAAGGAAAGAACAAAGCCCCAGCGCCGCAACGCATCCTAAGGTAAGGTCAAACCCGATACGTTCACTGAAAAAGCCGGCTACAACCGGCACCAACATGGAGGAACCGCCGGTAAAAATACTAAGCGCAATGAGCTGGCTGCTGTTTTTCAGCTTCTCAGGGGCAATATCCAAAATCAGCATTTTGGAAGCCACCAGGATGATGGGCGTTGAAAACAACTGAAAAAGGCTGCCCACGATAATGAGGGCAGGAACTTTCGCCCATGCAAATAAGGCAAACTGGACGGTCAGCATGATGGAGCTGAAGCGCAGCAGCTTAAGGCCGCTGAACCGGGCAAGTAGAAAGGTACCTGCCAGATAGGTAGGAATCTCCAGCAGAGACTGGAGAGACCATTTCATGGAAATCTGGGCATCCGACGCATGCAAATCAATCATTTTATCTATAACAGTGCAGTTACCTGCAATCACCATGGAATACATTAAAAAAAGGATGAGGATGAGCAGCACATATTGCCCGTTCGTCATTAACTGTTTGAAATCACCTGCTGACAGCTTGCTCTTTTCACTAAGCTGTTCAATATCGGGCAGCAGGGTAAGATTCAGTAGGGCCAAAACGGTAATCAGGAGAATGCTGATACCCAGGCCCCGATAGGAAAACAGGCTGATAATCATGGATGCGGCCATGCTGCCCACGGCCCATCCCACGGATCCGAAGGCTTTGATAAAGGACAGATGCCTGCGGATTTCCTCACGGCATCCCAAAACCCATGTGTCATAGAGGCCGCAGCAGGAATTGAGCAGGCCGCCGGAAAGGGAAACCAGAACAAAGTAAACCGCAATCGGCGCATTTTGTGTGGAAAAAAGCGCTGCGGATACAATTCCATAGACGCAGAGACAGACGATAATAATCTTCTTCATGGTCTGATACCGGTCTGAGACTATCCCAAGCAGCAGCTGGAGAATAATAGTGGCAACGGCGTATCCGGACAAAATAATTCCACGCTGAAAGGCGGAATAACCGATTTCCGATAAATACGGTGTGAACTTTGTGGATGCGAAGGAAAATATTCCATAGGAAAGAATGTAAAACAGAACAAAATTGATTTTAAAATGTTTTTTCATTGTGTATCCTCCATAATTTTGGTGGTTTGCAGGCTTGCAGATTGACAGATATGTATCTTTTTTAAATCTGTTGCAGATGTCAGGCCTTTGACCGTATTGCGAAACCGGCAGTCAATTTTGGATAAAAAAAGCAAGTTTTATCGTAATTATATAATGCTATATATGCTTTGTCCATGACTTTGTCCATGGTTTTGTTTTTATGGACAAGGAAGGATAAAACCGATATAATAGGAAACATGTAAGGAACATATAAGAAGCAGTATGTGAGAAAAGACCGGATATGGATTGACACCAGATTTGGTGCGCAAGGGCGGATTCCGTAACGGTGAGGCCGAAGGCCAAATGGTATCGGAAGAAGGCATAGGACGTAAGAAATGAAAGCCGGAGGTCTGCATATGGCAGAATGAGCAAGGCAGGCCGGAATCGGAAAATGGAAAGCATAAAGGAGGATAAGGAAATGGGTTTGATCAGGGCAATTGTCAGCGCAGCGTCAAGCGGTGTGGCGGATCAGTGGAGGGAGTATTTTTACTGTGATTCGCTGGAAACGGACGTTTTGGTGACAAAGGGTAAAAAGCGCGTGGGCAAAAGGAGTGCAGGCATCAATAAAGGGGAGGAAAACATTATCTCCAACGGTTCTGTGATTGCGGTCAATGAAGGACAGTGCATGATTATTGTGGATCAGGGAAAAATCGTTGAATTCTGTGCGGAAGCGGGAGAGTTTACATACGACACCTCCACGGAGCCCAGCCTTTTCTATGGAAATCTGGGAGAAAATCTGACCAAAACTTTTGCCGTGGTGGGCAAGCGTTTCACCTTTGCAGGGGATACCGCAAAGGATCAGAGAATCTACTTTTTTAACACCAAGGAAATCATGGGGAACAAATACGGCACGGCCAATCCGGTTCCTTTCAGGGTAGTGGACGAAAATATTGGCCTTGACATTGACATTTCCCTGCGGTGCAACGGGGAATATTCTTATAAGATAACAGACCCGCTTTTGTTTTACACTAACGTCTGCGGCAATGTGACGGGGGACTACAGAAGAAGCGAGATTGACAGCCAGTTAAAGGCGGAGCTTATGACCGCCCTGCAGCCTGCTTTTGCAAAGATTTCCGCAATGGGAATCCGCTACAGTTCGGTTCCCGCCCATACGGGAGAGCTGGCGGATGCTTTAAATGAAGTTCTGTCTGCCAAGTGGGCCCAGCTTCGGGGAATTGAAATTGTATCCTTCGGCGTCAACTCGGTGAAGGCCTCCCCGGAAGATGAGGCAATGATTAAGGAGCTGCAAAAGAGCGCGGTTCTGCGCAGTCCCGACATGGCGGCAGCTACTTTGGCGGGAGCACAGGCGGAGGCAATGAAGGCGGCGGCCTCCAACAAAACCGCAGGCCCTATGATGGCCTTTGCAGGTATGAACATGGCGGCACAGGCCGGTGGGATGAATGCCCAGCAGCTGTTTCAGATGGGACAGCAGGCAGCACAGGCGCCTTCCGGAGCGGCAGCTCCCGGACAGACAGCCGCATCCTCAGGAGTTCCCACATCTTCGGTATCCCAGGTATCTCCGGCATCTGCTTCAGCGGCCTTCGGGGCGGTTGCGTCCGGGGCATCTGCCGTGGGACAAAAAGCGGATAACGGCTGGACTTGTACCTGTGGACAAGCGGGAAATACGGGGAAGTTCTGCTCCGAGTGCGGAGCGCCCATGCCGGCAGCTACAGGCTGGACCTGTAAATGCGGAGCGGTCAACAAGGGAAAATTCTGTACCGAATGCGGCGCCAAAAAGCCTGCGGGCGAGCCTTTGTACAAATGTGACAAATGCGGGTGGGAGCCGGAAGACCCCAAGAATCCGCCTAAGTTCTGCCCGGAATGCGGCGATCCCTTTAACGAAGCTGATATTGTATGAGCGGGGTTATGACAGGAATCATAGTGATATTGGTGTTGCTGCTCATTGTGATTGGCAGTATCGGTATTGCAATCTGGCGAGTAAAAAATGCGGCTAAGAGGGCATTTGGCACCTCCGACATCAGGGAGGGGATCAGGCAGATTGAGCAGGAGTACGCCCTGACGCCTAAGTCGGTTTCAGCAATGACAAGCCTGTACCTGCCTAAGATAAAGCTGGATTTTCCTGAATTTCAATATGATGAAATGAAGGTCAGGGCGGAAAATGTCCTGACCTCTTATCTGATGGCCGTTGACAGAATGAATCCGGGCCTGTTAAAAGAAGGAAACAGAGAGCTTCGGGACAGACTGGAAATGAGGATCCAAATGCTGGAGGCAGCAGGAAAGCGGGAGCGGTATCAAAGCATAAAGCTTCACCGGACGGAGCTTGCGGACTACAAAAAGAGAAACGGCAGATGTATCATTACGTTTCAGACATCCGTTCAATATTATCATCAGGTGGAAAACGAGAAGGGTGATATTTTAAGCGGACGCAGTGATATGCCGGCTCAGTCTAGATACAATACGGATGTTATTTATATACAGGACAGAAATAAAGTTGAGGATGAGAGAGACTTGGCCCTTGGCCTTAACTGTCCTAACTGTGGGGCGCCTATTGGGAGAATGGGAAGCAAGTTCTGTGAATATTGCGGCACGCCGGTGCTGGAAATCAATATTCATGCATGGAGCTTCAGCAATGTTACGGAATTGAAATAGCGTGAAGATAATTCTTGGAATATGGCTTTTTATCAGGAATTATGCCACCATAAAGCGCCTGGTAGGGAGAGCATGTTTTCCTTGTATTTAATACAATGAATCCGAGTATTGGATGTAATGGTATTATATATCGAATGATATGTAAAAGAAATAGATTAAAAATAGTAATGATAAATAACAATAACAGGAGTTTTTAATGAGCATTTATGACACATTAAACGAGCAGCAAAAAAAGGGTGTTTTTACCACCCAGGGACCTGTTCTTTTACTGGCGGGAGCCGGTTCCGGGAAAACCCGTGTGATTACCCACAGGATTGCCTATCTGATAGAGGAGCTGGGGGTAAGCCCATGGAATATCATGGCCATTACCTTTACCAACAAGGCGGCCGGAGAGATGAAGGAGCGTGTGGAAAACCTTGTAGGGATGGGAGCGGACAGTATCTGGGTGACCACCTTCCATTCCACCTGTGTGAGAATCCTGCGCAGGTATGCGGACAGGCTTGGGTATGACAATCATTTTACCATTTACGATACGGATGATCAGAAGAACGTGATGAAGGATATCTGTAAGCGTCTGCAGATTGACACAAAAATGCTGAAAGAGAGAAGCATTTTATCCGCAATTTCCTCTGCCAAGGATGAATTGATTTCCCCTAAGGAGTATGAACTGAACGTGATGGGAGATTTCAGGAAGCAGAAAATCGCCCAGGCCTACAAAGAATATCAGGAAGCCCTGCGGAAAAGCAATGCTATGGATTTCGACGATTTGATTGTGAAGACGGTGGAGCTTTTTAAGGCGGACAGTGAGGTGCTTGCAGGCTACCAGAAAAGATTCAAATACATCATGGTGGATGAATATCAGGACACCAACACGGCCCAGTTTGAACTGGTCAGGCTTTTGGCTGATGCCCACCACAATCTCTGTGTGGTGGGGGATGACGACCAGTCTATCTATAAATTCAGAGGCGCCAACATCCGAAATATTCTGGACTTTGAGAAAGTTTATCCGGAGGCGGTGACCATCCGTCTGGAACAGAATTACCGCAGTACGAAAAACGTGCTGGACGCGGCCAATGGGGTGATTCGCAACAACAAGGGGCGGAAAAGCAAAACCCTCTGGACGGATAATGGCGAAGGGGCCATGGTGCATTTCAGGCAGTTCGACAGAGCCTATGAGGAAGCGGAATTTATTGCGGATGACGTGATGCGCAAGAAAAGAGAAGGCACAGCCGACTATGGTGACTGCGCGGTGCTGTATAGGACCAATGCCCAGGCCAGACTTTTAGAGGAACGGTTTGTGGTGGAAGGAATCCCCTATAACGTGGTGGGCGGCGTGAACTTTTATGCGAGACGGGAGATCAAAGACCTGCTGGCCTATCTGAAAACAATAGATAACGGGCGTGATGATTTGGCTGTTAAGCGAATCATCAATGTGCCTAAACGGGGAATCGGCGCCGCCACCATTGCCAAGGTACAGGATTATGCGGATATGCGGGAAATCAGCTTTTATGATGCGCTGTGCCAGGTGGATGAGATTACAGGTATGGGAAAGAGCGCCGGGAAGCTGAAAGCCTTTGTCACCATGATACAATCTTTCCGCAGTAAAGTGGAATATTATGGGATTGAAGGTTTGATAAAGGATGTTATTGAAACAACCGGCTATGTATCGGAACTGGAAGCATCTGACGATGAGGATGCGGAAGCCAGAATAGAAAACATTGACGAGCTCATCAGTAAGGTGGTGTCCTTTGAGACGGTACACGACCAGCCAACTTTGGGAGAGTTTCTTGAGGAAGTGGCTCTGGTTGCGGATATTGACAATGTGGAATCGGGGAGCAATAAAGTGCTTTTGATGACCCTCCACAGCGCAAAGGGATTGGAGTTTCCCCATGTATACCTGGCAGGTATGGAGGATGGCATTTTTCCCAGCTATATGTCGATTTCCTCGGAGGATCCCGGTGATATTGAGGAGGAAAGGCGGCTTGCCTATGTTGGCATAACAAGGGCGAAGGAGGATTTGACCTTAAGCTGCGCAAGAATGCGGATGATACGGGGAGAGACCCAGATAAATGCGGTGAGCCGCTTTGTGGGGGAGATCCCCAAGGAGCTTATGGACAATAGGCCGCCGGTTTCCAGATACAGCCTGATGCAGGAGAGCGAGGATACATACGGTGATACATATGATGATGTACCGGAAAATCCTTCACAGGACAGTTTTTCATTTCGCAGCAATACCTCCGATAATGTTTCATTTCGCGGTAACGGCTTAGGCAGTGCTTCTCTTAATGGTAATGCTTCAGGTCGTGGCGGATACGGCAATGCTTCATATGGAACTTACGGCATGGAAGGAAGGCAGGGGGCATACAGGCCCTCGGCCATACTGAAACCCAAACGGACGGCGGCGGAAAATAAACCTTTTATTGCAGGGGGAGGACTCGGCTCTTTAGCAGCTGCCGGAATCGCGAAAGGGGCCGGAGCTGTCACAGGCGGGAAACCGGATTACGATATAGAGGACAGAGTAAAACATGTGAAATATGGCGAGGGTACAGTCACGAATCTGGAACCGGGGCCAAGGGATTACAAGGTTACGGTGGATTTTGACGATGCAGGACAGAAAATCATGTATGCTGCGTTTGCAAAGCTGACCAGAATCTGATGAAAATGCTGTCTATGTGTTAGTTTGCGCAAGCGGGATATACAGGATGTATGCGAAGTATTTTACGGATGTACAAAACTGTGTGGATAATAGCCTTAAATAGTAAAAAAATTGTAAACTTTTTCAATTTTTGGTAGTAAATTCCCCCGGTAAATGTTATATTATTAATCAGGAAGGAAATAATAAAGTCAAAAAGTACTTTTGAATATTCCTTAAAGATATAAACTGAATAAAAGATAAAAATATGAAAGGGAGGCGTATACCATGAATACGTGGAATAAGATTGAGGAGTTAATGGATTTTGTAAAGACTCATGACATCAAGGAATTGAAGGATTACTGGAATCATAAGGAAGAAGAAAAGAGAAATAATACGATTTTATGGATACTTGCCGTTATTGGTGCGGTTGCGGCAGTGGCAGCCATTGCTTACGCAGTTTACCGCTATATGACACCTGATTATCTGGAAGACTTCGAAGATGATTTTGATGACGACTTCGAGGACGATTTCTTTGAAGATGAGGAAGAAGAAGAAAAAGAGAAATCAGAGGAGAAGCCTAATGTAGCTTCTGAAGAAGATTTTGCAGAATAAGTTGTTGTTTCTTTGGGCATGAAAGCAAAGGTTGCACAACAGGACAATGCAGTAATACAATAGACATGTGCTAAATGTGTCGCGGCTATGTGGTATAAATGGATTTACGGAATGAAAAGGGGCTGTTTTGTAGCCATACACCGGGCGGTGAGCAGGGAGAAATTATCCCCGCTGACAGATGAAAAATTTGCGGGATGTGCAGAAGTGTACATCCCGTTTTGATTCAATAAGTTGGCCCGCAAGGCATGACAGCGTTTGATGGGCGGTAAGTGGGGAGAAGCCCTCCCGGCCGGATTTCCCATTTAATAGGATGTTTGTATACAAGGAGTGTGTTTATGAAAAAAGGACAGGTGCTGGAAGGAATTGTAGAAAGAGTTGATTTCCCAAACAAGGGCATTGTAATCACTGAGGAAGGGAAATGTACTGTCAAAGGCGTACTGCCAGGCCAGAAAATTACTTTTGCGGTACAGAAAGTGAGAAAGGGAAAAGGAGAGGGACGTCTGCTTCAAGTACAGGAAAAATCTCCTTTAGAGAAGGAAAGCCCCTGCCCGCATTTCGGAGCCTGCGGCGGCTGTACATATATTTCTCTGCCCTACGAGGAGCAGCTGAAATTGAAGGAGGCCCAGGTTTACGAGCTATTAAACGACGTGCTGCTGCGGCAGGATAAGGAATGGAAATTTGAAGGGATCAAGGGAAGCCCTGTCCAAACAGGTTACCGGAATAAAATGGAATTTTCCTTTGGGGATGAATATAAAGACGGTCCTTTGGCCCTTGGAATGCATAAAAGGGGAAGCTTTTATGATATCGTTACGGTGCGGGACTGCCAGATCGTGGACGAGGCCTATCGAAAGATTCTTGCATTGACCAGGGACTTTTTTGATGGGTGCAGTTTTTATCACAGGCTTCGGCATACGGGATATCTGCGCCACCTTTTGGTGAGAAAGGCGGCTAAGACGGGCGAGATATTGATTGCGCTGGTGACCACTTCGGCTCCGGACTTTGGAGAAAAGTATGTGAAGAACGGGATATTGGCGGAGAAAGTTTCAGATACTGCTGTAGGTATGGAAACCGACACGGATATAGGAACAGATACAAGAATAGATATGCATACAGATGCAAATGCGAATATCCATATGGCGGCAATGACAGGTGTTGTTGGGAACAGAGAGACAGATGAAAGCGTTGCGACAGATGAAAATACGGATATTAATGCAAAAAGAGAAGAAATTGAAAAACTAAATGCATGGAAGGAAGCTCTGCTTAATCTAAAATTTGAACATGGGAAAATAGCGGGGATTCTTCATATAGTCAATGATTCTCTTGCAGATGTGGTTCAAAGTGACAGAACGGAAATTCTGTATGGCCAGGATTACTTCTATGAAGAACTGCTGGGACTTAAATTTAAGATATCCGCATTTTCCTTTTTTCAGACCAATTCCCTGGGAGCCGAAGTGCTCTACGAGACCGCCAGAGAATATATTGGGGACTTGAGCGCCGGGGAAACCGGTGGGCCTGATAAAATCGTCTTTGACCTCTACAGCGGCACAGGAACAATCGCCCAGCTCATGGCTCCTGTGGCGAAAAAGGTGATTGGTGTGGAGATTGTGGAGGAAGCCGTGGAGGCGGCAAAGAAAAATGCGGAGGTAAATGGTTTACATAACTGTGTATTTATTGCGGGAGATGTACTTAAGGTGCTGGATGAGATTGCGGAAAAGCCTGATGTGATTATCTTAGATCCGCCCAGAGACGGGGTGCATCCTAAGGCGCTGAAGAAAATTATTGGATACGGAGTGGACAGGCTTGTGTATATTTCCTGTAAACCTACCAGCCTTGCGCGGGATTTGGAAATGTTTCTGGAGAATGGATATGTGGTGGAGAAGGCGGTGGCTATAGATCAATTTGCTTGGACGGCGAACATTGAAACAGTCTGTCTGCTTTCGAGAAAACCTTGATGAGAGGAAGCAGAAATACCTGCACTGCAAGGGTATTTCTGCAACCAGGATAATTGCCGAATTTATTACTTACTTAACGGATTTTCCACCATTCTTTTCAGAACAAATAATACGAAGATTAATACTACAGGGAATATAGTGGCAAAGAGAAGGCCAATCTTAAGATCGCCGCCGGCCATGCCGGAAAAGCGTCCTACCATTGACGGCCCTACCGTAGCGCCCAAATCTCCGGCCAAAGCCAAAAAAGCAAACATGGCCGTGCCTCCCATGGGACACCTCTGCGCAGAGATACTGATAGTACCGGGCCACATGATACCTACCGAAATGCCGCACAGTGCGCAGCCAGCCAACCCTATGATTGGCGAAGATGACAAGGAAGCCAGTAGATAGCAGCTTATGCACAATGCGCCACACACCAACATGTTTTTTGTCAGATCAAGTTTCTCACTCATCTTGCCATAGAGCACACGGGATACGCCCATAAGCACCGCAAATAAGCAGGGGCCGGCAAGGTCACCGACAGTTTTAGAGACGCCCATTGCTGACTCGGTAAATGCAGATGCCCACTGAGCCATGGATGCTTCGGACGCGCCGGAACATACCATAAGCAACACCAGCAGCCAAAACAGCGGCAATCGAAATAGCTTGTTAACTTGCATACTCTTGCCATCTTCCACCAACGGCTCTATGGGGCAAACAATAAAATTGAATGTGTTATATAGTGGCACAAGTGCCCAAATCAGCGTAAGTACCTGCCAGTTTTTAACGCCAAATGCCGTAAAGAACAGTGTCGAACCAAAGATGACTCCTACGGCTCCCCAACAGTAGAAAGAGTGCAGCAAGCTCATCATGCCATCCTTATTTTCAAAAGGGCATGCCTCAACGATAGGGCTTACCAAAACCTCAATCAAGCCACTGCCCATGGCATAGAATACTACCGCAATTAGAATCCCTGCAAAGGGGCTGGGGAGCAGTTCCGGAAGGACTGCCAGCAACACGAGTCCTGCTGCGGACACCACCTGAGAAACTACCACACAGATTCGGTAACCTATTTTGTCTACAAATTTTGTGGCAGCAAAATCTATCAGTAACTGTGTCAGGTAGAATACCGTCGGAATCAGTGCAATCTTTTCCAGCGGAATCCCATAAGTATTCTTAAATGTCAGAAACAAGAGTGGTGCAAAGTTGGCGGAGATGGCCTGCGTGATAAAGCCGAGATAGCAGGCCAAAAGCGTCTTGCGGTAGTTGGGTTGTTTGGACATGTCAATTCCTTTCCGTGTAATGCATGTTTAAGATTATTTTCCGGCTCTGATATTTTTGACCGTTGATTTTTGGATACTTAAATCTTCATATACCCTGATCCCGCCATTCCCCACCGGAGCCTGGGCTAAAAGTCCAACCTTTACAACCGGATCAACCGGAAGGTGGAAATATCTCATCATATAAAAATTTTGCCCATCCACAGAGTAATGGAATGCAAAATTATTACCCACTCTGCAAACTTGCAGCCAGGCCGTATTCCCCTCAAGATTGCACCCGTTAGCATCGTCTGAGTCACCTTTTGTTACCACGCTTACAGCGGCATGTGTACCAAAGTCTGTCAATTCAAAACAGCATTTTGCCCAACAGTTCATATCTTTCATGACCATGACGGATGCAGAATCATAGGTATCTGTAAAGTCATGTGATACTTTGACCTTAAGAATGAAATCCCCTTCTATTTCCGTATAATAATAGGGAGCATTGCAAAGTGATTCCGGAAGGATCCCTTCTTCACATTCATCAATGCTTCCGCAGAAAAAATCTGTCTGTGCAGGCGCCTTGATTTCAATTCTATTGCCTTTTTGTACGATTTCCCCTTCATTGAGCCATTTAAATTCCATCTTAAAACCTCCTTCAATCTATAGTTTCTTCCATCGGTTGGATGAATTATATCATGTCAGCAGGAAATCAAGCGCGAACAGAGTGAGCATTTGATTTCACCTGACATGATAACGAAAAAATCTTTGAGCGCGAAGCGCGGCAGCCGCATAGCGGCTGGATTTTTGAGTGTATTATATCATCTAAAATGAGGCATAAAAAGATACGATAACATCTAAAAATAGCACTATTTACCCAAAATGCGATTTTGACCGGGTGCATATCCATAAGTCCGCCGGAATTGGCGGCTGAAATAGTTTACGGAGTTGAAGCCGCAGGCATGGCTGATCTCCTGGAGAGTCAGCGTTGTATCGCTAAGCAGCCTGCAGGCGGTTTGGAGTCGGTACCGGATTAAAGCGTCTATGGGGGAACATCCCAGATATGTATTGAAACAACGTCCTGCTTCACTGCGGCTGATGTCAGCGGCACGAGCAATATCATCAAGGGTGACAGATTCAGCATAGTGCGTGTAGATGTAGGTCAGCATCTGTTGGATACGTATCTGGGTGTTGATTTGTATGCGTGTGGCTTCGGACTTGGGCAAGTCATCAAAATGCCGGAATAAGTATTCAAAAATACTGTTGAGGTCGCGTTGGACAACCATTTCATAGCAAACGTTACGTTCACGCATTTGACAGTAAATATCCTCTACCAGGCGGTTTACCGCATTGTGCCAGCTGTTTCCGTGCCTGAATATGATAAAAGGTAATGCGTCAGAGCCGGCAATGGGGCGAATATATTTCCGGTAGATTACACTGGTTCCCGGTGCGAATATAATATCGGAAAAGACGATATTGGGCATCGGGTCGGGTAAATCGCCGGATACCTGTCGGATTCCATGGAGTATATTACCGTTAATAAATATGCTGTCTCCGGCTTCCAATGTAAGGTGCTTTTGTCCAACCTGGAAGTCCAGGATACCGCTTTCTGCCGTGGCAATCTCAAATTCGGGATGCCAATGTAAAGGCCCTGTCCGGTTCGGCAATGTGGCAAGTTCATCATGGAAATATGTGATAGGAAAAACGGATGCGTCGTGAGTTATTTGCTCCCGCAGCTGATGATCAATTGTTATAGGCATGATTTACCTCTCCTATGTGCAATATGTGTTCTATAACAGTCCAAAGTTTTAGTGAGTTCATATTCCGATTTGTTTCATTAACGCTGTTCATTTTATCATACAACCGTATTTCCCTCAACGGAAATTGAATTCACCACTTGCAATCTGATATAAGGGCTTTATAATGATAGAGAATAAGAGTGAAAGATTTTTCAAATCTTTCACCCCACAAGTTTGTGTCTGCGCTGCATCCACAAACTTGATATGCGCAAAAAGCAGCGCAGAAATGGGGTAAAATATGACAGGAGAAAACAGGAATGAAAAGGTATATAAATATAATGTTGGCATCAATCATGATATTTGTGCTTACGGCTTGTGGAAATAAAGAATTAGCAGATATGACTACGGAGATTAATAATGATTACGCTTCAATTGTCTGGGGAGATAAAACTTATGTTCCATACTGTGTTCTTTCTAATAAAGATTGTGGAGAGCTGATAGGTATTGTAGACGGCGATAAAGATGATAAAGTATATGAGTACAAAGGTTATTCTGCCGATGAGTGGATTATCACTTCTCATGCCCATGACGGGTCTATGCTGTACAAAGAAATGAATGTATCTGATATACCGGATGGCCTGGAATCAGAATATGAATGGAATAATGAAAGGACGGCAGCATTTCAGGCAACAGTGCTTGAAATAAACAATGATACTATTTTAGTGGGGCCTGCGGATGGCTCTTTAGAGTTAAATTCAGCAGATAAGTTTAGCATATCAAATGAGAAAAATCTTGATTTGCAGGTCGGTGACTTGATAGAGATTGTCTATAACGGGGAGATAATGGAATCATATCCCGCAGGGTTAGGAGAAGTTTATGAAATGACTGTGATAGAGCGGGCAGAAGCAGATGCTATGTGGGATAGGATACCTATGGTAAGAGTAAATGACAAATTATATTATGATACAGGAAAAGAAAGTACTGTTTATGGCCGTTGCGGAAATATGGATGGGCAAATAACATCAGAGGTTGACGGTTCTGAAATCCCTGCGGAAAATAACCAGTCCAATTTTGGAACAGGCTTCGGGTATCAGTATGGAGAAGGCGATACGATAGAGATTTACATGAATGAAAAATGGTTTGTGTTTGAATATAGAGAAGAATAATTCGCTGTATGTAAAGTCTTTTTTTGGATTATCTACAATCATTCCGGTTGATAGTCAATGGATTTTTCCGGCAAAAACAATCGGTTAACAGAAGTGGGTGGAGTTGTTTCACCCACTTTTTTTAGGAGGGGCAATGGATTGGCGCTCGATCAGTTTTGTGCCTATCCGTATTTTTTTGGAACGGGTTTCCAGACCGGAATTTTCTTTCGTCCGGATTAAATGTACTAATTCCTCAACGGCCTCCGCTGCCAGAACATGCTTCGACACATTTATGGTAGAAAGGGGCGGCTCGGTGAGGGTACAGGATGGCCGGTCGTTAAAACCGATAATGGAGATATCCTCCGGAACACGGTAGCCGTGTTCTATAAGAGCCCGAAGTACGCCGATGGCTATCGTATCATCATCAGCAACAAAGGCTTCCGGCAGGACAGGACGTCCTTTCAGGTAGGCGGACATATCACGGTAGCTTCCTTCCTCCGAATAGTGCAGGTCAAGGACGTCTTCCGGTAAGAAGGATAAATGATGCAGGGCAAGGGCCGCTTCATACCCCTGCTGCCGTTCATCGAAACTGCTTATGCGGATTCGGCTTTTCAGATAGCCAATCCTTAAGATGCCATGACTGATTAAATGTTCAATGGCCTGAAAAGTTCCCATTTGATTATTAATGGAAACGGCGTTACAGGACAGGTTTGTGAAATCATTGTCAAGGGCAACGACAGGAATCCCAAGGTTTTGGATTGCGCCCATATCCTCCGGCTGCATTTCGGTGGCGAAGATGATAGCTCCCTGGGAATCCAGTGTATTAAGATGCCGTATCTGCGGCTCCATAGGGCGGCGCTGGTCGATGGTGTACAGAAGGATGTTGTAACCATAATTCCGTGCGCAGGCTTCTATATTTTCCATCAGTAACAGAAAAAAAGGATGAAGATCCAGAATCTCCCCATGCTTTTTAAAAATAATAAAGATCAGGTTATTGCTTGGCATGGCGGGAGCTTTTTTGATCAGATGTTCGTATCCCATTTCCCTTAATTGTGTGAGTACACCTTCACGCGTAGCGTCTGATACACCCGGCTTGTGGTTAATGACCAGCGATAATGCAGCCGGGGATATGCCCAGTTTCTCTGCGATTTCTTTATTCGTCATCATTTACACTCCCTTGATACATGCTCATAGATTAATCAAAATTATAAATTTCGAAGTGAAAAAAGTCAACTGTTTACTAAACAGTTTATTACCGCGGGCAATGAGTCAAGTACCGTGCTTGCACGAGCATAAAATCAGCAAGCTGATTTGACGAATGTCGCGAGGTATTTGACTTAGATAAAATAAACAGCGGGAATATTGTCCAAAATAGAAAGTCTGAATTTGTATAAAGTTAATAAATACATTTATGCTGTGCATAGATTTTAGTATAAGCATACAAATTCAGAACTGTAAATTCGGTAAATATTTATGATTAATAATTAAATGTTTAGTGATAAAATTAAATATATTTATAAATAAATACTAAACATCAAGGAGGAAATACTAAATGATCAGCTATGAGAAAGTAAACGGAGATTTAAATCTGGAGGGAAAGGCGGCAATCGTTGTTGGCGGCGCCGGGGGAATCGGGGAAGCCACAGCCAGGATGTATGCGAAAAAGGGAGCTAAGGTTGCCATCGTAGACTGTAAGGACAACTGCCCGGATGTGGCACAGGCCATTGCAAAGGAGTATGGCGTTCAGACGGTTGGAATCAAGTGTGACGTGACCGTCCAGGAAAGTGTGGACGCCATGATGAAAGGCGTAATAGATGCATTTGGTGAAGTAAATGTTCTGGCTGCTATGCCCGGCTTTGTGGATCTGTACCGTGCATCGGAGATCAGCATTGATACGATCGAAAAGCATATGGCAATCAATGCGATCGGTGTGTTCCGTGTCTGTCAGGCAGTTGCCAATCAAATGATCAGCCAGGGGAAGGGCGGTAAGATTGTGTGCGTTACTTCCCAGGCGGATTTCATTGCTATCAATAAGCATGTGGGTTATACCATGAGCAAGGCGGCGGTTGTAGGGATGATCAAGGTATGTGCGCTTGAGTGGGCGGAATATGGAATCAATGTCAATGGTGTTGCGCCTACGGTTGTGAATACTTATATGGGTGAAAAGGCATGGCAGGGTAAGGTCAAGACGGATATGATCGAGAAAATACCCGCACACCGCTTTGCGGAAACGGATGAAATAGCGGCGGCTGTCCTGTTCCTTTCCTGCAGCGAATCCAATATGATTACCGGTGAGGATCTGGTGGTGGACGGAGGCTTTACCATCTACTAAGAAGAAAGAGTTTGGGGAACCGCTTCCCGCCCCGCAGTATTACATTCACACAGAATACCCATCCCCATAATGATGTCATAGCAGAAAAGCAAAGAAAAAGTGGTTACTATTCACGGTCAGAAATGCGCATAAACTGCGCATTTCGTGAGAATATGATACGAGGGTGAGGGGCGATTTTTGCGTAGCAAAACTTTCAATATCGCCCCGAATCGTTACTATGAACGGCCAGGCAGGCCGTGAATAGTAACAAAAAGTGAGAAACGCATTTTATACTTTACAAAGCAGTATGGACGAAGCATGAAAAAAATGCTATAATATTTCAGGGGTTAGCGATAGCTAATATATGGTTGCCGTAGAATCCGGCAGAAAAGAAGATTTTGGGAGGAAATTTTCTTTGAAGGGAAATTTTTTTATAGGGGTATAAGAAAATTTTTAAAAAGAAAATGTAAAAAAGATGTATTTGGTAGCGATTTGTGATGATGAGACGGCTCAGCTGGATGAAACGAAGGGACATCTGGCAGGCTGGCAGGCGAACCATCCGGATTGTCAGTTTCAGATAGAATGCTTTGAAAATCCGGAAAAACTGCTTTTTATGCTTCGGGAGAAGGAATATACACCGGATTTGCTCTTACTTGATATTTACATGCCGGAGAAATCCGGAATTGAGGTGGCAAAGGAGTTTCGGGAGATGGGAAGAAAGGGCAGCATTGTTTTTCTCACCACATCAAGAGAACATGCCCTTGAAGCTTTCAGCGTGGACGCCACCCAGTATTTGGTGAAGCCTGTTAAGGAACAGGAATTGTTTCAGGTTCTGGACAGGCTGTTTGTAAACACAAAAGAGAAGAAGGACTGTCTGCTTCTGCGGATTGACGGACGAATATGCAAAATTCCGTTAAATGATATTGTCTACTTTGAAGCTCAGGGGAAGAATCAGGGGCTGCATTTAGCGGATGGCACGCACCCGAAGCTGCATATGACCATGATGGAAATTTATGGGATGCTTTCAGGGCGACGGGAGTTTGCCAAGGTGGGCGTTTCCTATATTGTGAATCTGAATCATGTGGACAGCCTGAATGCCCAGGAAATATGCCTGGATACGGGGAAGAACATTTACCTGCCGCGGGGGGCATATCATTCTTTGAGAGAGCAGTACTTTCAATATTATTGTGAAGAAAATGTGTAAGAGACAGTACGCAGTGTACTGTCTTCTTTTATTCCCGCGAGCAATGAGTCAAGTGCCGTGCTTGCACGAGCATAAAATCAGCAAGCTGATTTGACGAATGCCGCGAGTAATGGGGAAAATATCTGATTTTATTGGACATTTACGGAATAACGTGATAATTTAAGTAACTATGTAAATGATAAGAAAAGGTGATGAGAACTGTGAAAGAAGAAGGCAGATTACAAAATGTAGAGCATGATGGAATCATTCCGGTGAAAGTATATTATTTCAAAAAAGAGGAGCGGTCTTTGGCAAAAATCGTCATGCCCCACTGGCACAGGGACATCGAGTTAGATTATCTGGTCAAAGGAAACACAGTGATGATTTCCCATGGGGTCAGAAGGGAGATGGAGGCCGGTGAGCTTATCTTAATCAATAGCGGGTGCATCCATTCCTCTTTCCGTTCCAGAAAAGGAAACGAGGAAGAATCAATTGCGCTGCTGATAGATTATGATTACATGAAAAAATACTTCGGGGAATTGGACCAGTGTTGCTTTTACGAGGATTTTACCGGAAAGCAGCGGGAATTTCTGCAGGAAAAGATGTGGGATGTGGTGGAGGCATATTTGAGCGAGCAGCCTTTTAAGGAACTGAAAATGACAAAATATATACTGGAAATTATGATTTATCTCTTTGAAAACTGTGTGGAAAAAATGGAGTGCCATGACACTGCCGTGGAGAATAAAAGAATGCGCAACATCAGCAGGGCGATTGAATATATAGATCAAAATTACTGGCAGAATATCAGTCTGAAGACAATGGCGGATTATTTAGGCATTGACGAGGCTTATTTTTCCAGATGTTTTAAAAAGGTAACGGGAGAATGTTTTAAAGATTATCTTCAACAGAAACGTCTGAATATGTCCCTGGAAGAACTTGTCAAACCGGAAAAGACGGTTACGGAGGTTGCATATAAAAATGGGTTCCCAAATTTGAAATCATATATCACCGCGTTCAAAAGATACTATTCTGTTACCCCCAAGCAATATATGCAGCAGCAAATGGGAAAAGACAAAAATTGACATAAATAAGGACAAATAATGCATAGGAAGACATGGCGCAAGGTAATATAATCCTAACAGAGGTTGATTACGATGAGAAACTATTTTACGGTACAAAGTGGGAAGAATAAATTATATGGCGTTTTTTGTTCGCCGGAGGGCAGGGAAAAAACACCATGCCTGATTCTTGGACACGGTTTTACAGGTGATAAAAACGAAAGGCTGCTGGTAAGAATTTCGGAAAGATTACTGGAAGCAGGTTTTTCCAGTGTCCGGTTCGACTATGCAGGGCACGGGGAAAGCGAAGGTATTCCTGAGGAAGTAACCGTGGCACAGGAAGTAAATGATCTGAAAGCTGTTCTGGAATATGTAAAAAATGATGAACATATTGACCCGGAAAAAATACTGCTGGGAGGTCATTCCCTGGGAGGACTGGTTGCTTTGATAGCTGCTTCTCAGATACCGGATGCAATATATGGACTCGTTTTAATCAGCCCGGCGCTTACAATGTTTCACGAGCTGGCCAAAGACCTGACAGGTGAAAATTTAAGGCAAGTGTTGAATGCAGGACTTCTTGACTGCGGAGGTTTTCAGGTCGGCAGGAAAATGATTGATGAGTGCAGCACAATTGATGCTTTTTCATTGGCGGGAAAGATTCATCCTAAGGCGCTTTTGATTCATGGAGAGGAAGACAGAGACACGCCGCCCTATATATCCGTTGCTTTAAAAGGGATTTGGGGTGAAAATGCACAGCTCCACCTGGTACCGGAAGCAGATCATTGTTTCCACACGGCGAAGGCTGTGAAGGAAGTTCCTGATGAGATTGCATCATATATGTCAAAGTTGTTTGACTGAGTATTACAGGGTAGAAGGAATAAAAAGAAATCTTTTTAAAGAGAAATCTTTTATTCGAAAAAGTTTGTGTCTGCGCTGCATCCGCAAACTTTGGTCTCCAACAAAAAGCAGCGCGGAAATGAGGGAAAAGCTATGAAGAAAAAGTTATTGTCGGCAATTCTGTGCGTCTCTTTGATGGCATCCGTACTTGTTGGCTGCGGCTCAGGTTCAGGAGCGGAATCAGGGAAAACAGAGGAAAGCCAGGACGCGGCGTCGGGAGAGGCGTCGGAGGACGCATCAACAGAGAGCAGCGAATCGGCATCCGATTCCGGATCAGCTTCCGGGGATAAAGTGCATATTGAATTTTTCAATATAAAATCCGAGGTTGTAGGTATATATGATGAGCTGATTCAAAAATTTGAGGATGCAAATCCGGATATAGAAGTTGAGCAGATTAATGTACCGGATGCTACAACTGTTCTACAGACAAGAATGTCAACAAACGACATGCCGGATGTTTTAAGCCACTGGGCATCGGATCCGGTATTTAAAGAAATGGTAAATAACGGTATGCTGGTGGACCTGACAGGACAGGAATTCTTAAATAATATAAAAGAGGGCATGCTGGAGACAACTGAATATGACGGAAAGGCATACTGCCTTCCCATTTCAATGAATGCGGCAGGAGTTGTATATAACATAGATATTTTTGAAGCAAACGGCATTGAGATTCCGACAACTTATGAAGAACTGATTGAAGTCTGCAAAAAACTGCAGGATGCGGGAATCACACCTTTTGCCATGTTCAATCAGGCCAGCCACGCAGGACAGATTGAGGCAATGCTTCAGGTGTCCGATATAGAGAACTATGAGGACGCATACGCTAAGATATATGAAGGAACCGCTGTCGTAGAGGATTATGAAGGATTCCGTCTTGCAGCAGAGAAAATTGTGGAGCTGAATGAGTATGCACAGGAGGACTCCTTCGGAACCACATACGAGCAGGCAATTGCTGATTTTGCCAATGAAGAAACCGCAATGATTCTTGGTGGTATCTGGATGGTGCCTACAATCAATGAGGACAATGCAAATTTGAATTATTCCACATTTGCGTTCCCTGCCAGCGCAGGCATGAAGACAGTCGTACCTTATCAGAATGACCATTGTCTTGCAATCAGCGAATCTTGCGAAAATAAAGAAGCGGCAATGAAGTTCCTGGCATTTATGGCTGAAACGGAAAATGCACAGTATTATGCCGATATGGACGGATCACCTTCCTATATTGAGGGAGTTGAGACAACCCTTGTACAGACCCGCCCGTTACTGGATTTATTTGATAAGGAAGACAATCTGGGAATCTGGCCTGACCAGCTGTGGCAGCCTGGTGTAGTGGATAACATGTACAATTTTACTGATGAATTGGTTCAGAGCGGAGACGTTGACGCGTACCTGCAGAATCTTCAGGGAATATTTGTAAAATAAAGAAAAAAAGCTGAATGTAACTTGAAACGAAAATTACTGAGAGTCTGTCAAAGAAGATATGCCTCAGTAATTTTCGTTATATTCGCCATTTGCAGGAGATGCAAAGCACAGGAAGGGCTTTTGGCATCTTCATATATTTGATTATATATGATAAAGAGTTATGTAAACCAATAATTTTCCAAGAACAAAATTCTGCTGACATCCGGGTTTGCAGGCTGTGGGCAGTATGAGGGATTCCTATGAGTAAAAAAGCATCATTAAACAAAAAATCTTTATCCAGAAACGCACTGTTTTTTCTGTTTACGTTTCCGGCGGTTGTTCTGTATGTACTTTTTATTGTATATCCCATGTTGTCGGGGATTTATTACAGCCTGACGGATTGGAACGGAATTGCCAAATCGTACGATTTTGTGGGTGTTCAGAATTATGCCGCCGTGTTTTCCGATAAGACGGACAGGGCTGTTATAGGGCGTACATTTTTATATACGCTGCTTCTGGTGATCATTTGTACCTCGTTGTCGGTATTTCTTGCCATTTTGCTGAACCGGAAGATGCGGGGACGTTCCTTTTTCCGTTCGGTTTATTTCTTCCCGGCAGTGCTCAGCAGTGTGACGATCGGATTGATTTTTAATCAGATTTACAGCAACCTGCTTCCGGAGCTGGGCAAGGCAATGGGAGTGGAGGTTCTTTCAAAATCCCTTCTGGGAAACAGCTCCACCGCTATGTGGGCCATTCTTTTCATTAATGTCTGGCAGGGAACCGCAATGCCGACGGTTCTGGCGCTGTCAGGCCTTCAGACAATATCCGGGGATATTATCGAATCGGCAAGAATGGATGGGGCAAATGACTGGCAGACCTTAAAGAAGATTACCCTTCCCCTTCTTTTGCCGACCATTTCAATTATCGTTATCCTAAACGCCCGTTCAGGGCTTATGGTATTTGACTATATCAAGGCTACCACGGACGGAGGCCCGGGATTTGCCACCACGTCAATTGCATATATGATTTATAAGCATGCTTTTACGGATATGAAATTTGCTTATTCGTCGGCGGAGTCAACGCTTTGTTTTCTTTTGATAACAATTATTGCAATCATTCAAATCCGTGTTACGCGTGAGAAGGAGTAAGCTATGGCAAATATGGAAAATACGGTACAAAAAGCTTTGGTTTATAAAAAAGCAAAACTGACGATGATTTATGTGATATTGGGTCTGGGCGTTTTATTGATTTTGTTTCCTATGTATGTGACGATCATCACAGCCTTTAAGGCGCCGGGAGAAACGGCAAGGAACTTTTTTGCCCTGCCTACCAGCCTGTATCTGGATAACTTTATATCGGTTATCAATGATGCAAATTTTTTCTACTATATTAAAAACTCGTTGTTTATTACAATCTGTTCCCTGCTGGGAATTGCATTTCTGGTGCCCCTGGTTTCCTATTCGGTGGCCAGAAATATGAAAAAGATATATTATAATGTTATTTATATCCTTTTTATTTCCGGTGCTTTTGTGCCCTTTACAATTCTGATGGTTCCGCAGATTAAGCTGATGAGCAGGCTGAATATGATGAACAGCTACGGATTGATTTTATTGTACTGGTGCTATTCCTTATCGGAAGGACTGCTCCTTGCCGTAAGCTATATTTTATCGGGAATTCCCTATGAGCTTGAGGAGGCGGCTTACATTGACGGAGCGGGCGTATTTTATACTTTTGTAAAGATTGTATATCCCATGATGAAACCGATTGTTGTGTCAGTTATTATTATGGACGTGATGTGGATCTGGAACGATTTCCAGCTGCCGCTTTTGATGTTAAATGCCAGCCAGAAATTCTGGACGCTGCCGCTGTTTCAGTATAATTTCCAATCTCAATATACGGTGGCTTACAATCTGGCCTTTGCGGCATTTATGCTGAGCATGGTGCCGATCATGATTTTCTATCTGGTAGCACAGAAGCAGATTATAGACGGGCTGACAGCGGGGGCTGTTAAGGCATAAATTTATACCGGAGAAAAAGCCGGTTTGGAAGCTGACAAATGCCAGCATATTCCGCGGAAAAGATACTGAGGCAATATAGGGACTAAGCGCTGAATTCTGAAATAGAAGGCGCTTAGTCTTTTTTTGACCTGACATGAAGGACGCTTACAAAACGGGAAAGTCGGTTTGCAATCGACCCACTCGACAGGCAATTAAGAAAAAAGCGGCGAAGTATTCCGAAAAAAGTGCAATCCATGCCCAAGCTCTTTCAAAAAACAGACAATTGGTTATATAATGTGAACATAGATAAACGACAAAAATAAATATAAAATAACAAATATCAACAAAAATTAATCAAAATATCAGTGGTCATCAGGCAGTGCCGGAGGAAAGTGATGTTAGGTGGTAATTATTGGGTAGCGCTTCTTCGTAATGGGATAGGGGCAGTGCTGATGATGGCTGTATTTCTTCTACTGGACCATCCAAAATTTCCCATGAAAAAGACAATTTCATATTATATTGCGTTTGTGGCGCTGATTACGGCCGGCTACAGCGTATGGTATATGCTCGACAGAGAGAGTTATGTAAGATTTGCAGGGCTGATCTGTCTGGTGCCCACGTGGATTTTTTGCTGGATGCTCAGCGACGACGGGCTTTATCTGTCCTTGTACAAAATTTCCCTGGGCTTTTACCTGTTGTCGGTGTGCGTATTTTCAGGGGTGGATATCTCGCGCTGGCTGTTTGAGGAAAATATGTGGGTGGATATTTTGATACGTGCTTTACTTGCGGGCTTTATTGTGTTGTTTTTGGTAAGGCGGTTTCGGAGGCCTTTCTTTGAAAGGGTGGAGTTTTTAAAAGGGGAGCTGGATAGGTTTAGCACGGTGACTATAGTGGTATCCGTGATCATTGCCTCTCTTGTGGCTTATCTGCCGGCGGATCGGGAGTTTGTGTTTTCCGGCATGGTGCGGCTTTTCGTGATAATGCTCATGGCGGGAATTATTCAATATCTGGTCTTTTATCTGTACTATCACTTGGGAATGGAGCGGTGCTATCAGAGGGAAAAGCAGCTTTTGGAGTTGAATGAGCAGTTCTTATACAGGCAGCTGGAGCTGGAGAAAAAGGCCCAGCAGGAAGCGGCAAGAATCCGCCATGATGTGCGGCATCATTGCATGCTGATCCGTGAATATGTAAAAAGCGGCGATATGGAAAGGCTTCTGTCCTATTTAGACGAGTACCGGGAGGATGTTGAGAGCACGAAACCGGAGCGCATCTGCGCCAACAGGGCAGTGAACGGTATTCTGACCGCCTATGCCGGTTATGCCCGGAAGGAAAACATTGAGGTGAAAATGTATGTTGAGGTGGAGGAGGAGCTGTTTATCCGGGACATTGATTTGGTGGCCATTCTGGCCAATATCTATGAAAATGCAATTAAAGGCTGTTTGGATTCAGGGATGAAGGAGCAAAAAATTCTGATGAATATTTGTCAGAGAGGGCATAAAATTGTGATTCAGTGCAGAAATTCCTGTGCGGCCGATATGCATTTTCGCAGTGGGGATTCCCGGTACGAACATGACAGGGGCATTGGAATGTCCAGTATTGAAAGAACGGCATCCAGATACGATGGGGAGACGGATTTTCTGGCGGACAGGGGAATGTTTACCGTCAGGGTTCTGCTCAATCAGACAGTGAGACAGGAAGCGCAAAAAGCAGCGCGGAAATGAGGTAAATTATGATACGGATAGAAGAAATATTGAAAAAAGCAGGGGAGGCAGGGGCCAGCGACGTGCATCTGACGGCGGGGATTTCCCCCAGAATGCGCGTAAACGGCAGCCTGCTCCCTATGCCCTATGATACTCTGACGCCGGAAGACACTATGGCGGCGGCGCAGCGTGTTATGGACGGGGAGCAGCTGGAGGGTTTTCAGGAACGGGGAGAATATGACCTGTCCTTTTCCATTGCAGATATAGGACGCTACAGGGTGAATGTTTTCCGCCAGCAGGGAGCCGCGGCCCTTGCCTTCCGTCTGGTGGCAACCAGCGTACCCTCCCCGGAGGAGCTTGGGGTGCCTGCCTCCGTAATCGACTTATATCAGAAGAAAAGAGGGCTTGTGCTGGTGACAGGGCCTACGGGAAGCGGAAAGTCCACCACCCTTGCGGCAATCATTGATAAAGTGAATCAGTACAGGGACGCCCATATTATCACCCTGGAAGACCCCATTGAGTACCTGCATCCTCATAAGATGTCTATGGTAAACCAGAGGGAAATCGGTATCGACACCTTAAGCTATGCCAATGCCCTGCGGGCGGCTCTTCGGGAGGACCCGGATGTGATTCTGGTGGGGGAGATGCGGGATTATGAGACCATCAGCGTGGCAGTGACAGCGGCGGAGACGGGGCATCTGGTACTTTCCACCCTCCACACCATAGGGGCGGCAAGCACGGTGGACCGTGTGATTGATGTTTTCCCGCCTCACCAACAGCAGCAAATCAGGGTGCAGCTCTCCAACGTGCTTGAGGCAATTATTTCTCAGCAGCTGATTCCAAGAGCGGACGGAAAAGGAAGGGTTGCGGCCTTTGAAATCCTGCATGCCAATACGGCGATTCGGAACCTAATCCGGGAGGGAAAATCCCATCAGATTGCCAATATCATGCAGACCAGCAGGAGAATGGGGATGATCACCATGGATGACGCCATTGTGCAGCTGGTGCGGGAAGGGAAGATTACCCGGCAGATGGCGGTTGCCTTCGCTCAGGATGCGGATACGATAGAGGGGAAATTTTAGATAATTAAAAGATAACCATGGTTTTTTGGCTAAAAGACAAAATGGTGTAAATTGGAAAAACAGTAACTGCCGGACATTTTTATGCAAATAAGAAATGTATAAATGCAAATGTTATGGTTGTGCTCAGGCCTAAATTGCGGGCCATTGGATGTGTATAGGGATAATATGAAAAAGTCGGTAAATCAATTTTTGTATAAAAATAGAAGCAGAAATAGAAATAGAAGTAGAAATACTGGCGAGGATAAAGGTTTCACACTGGTGGAGCTTGTGGTAGTGCTGGTAATTATAGGAATACTGGCGGCCATTGGCATTCCCACCGCTATGCATTTTATCAAAAAAGCGGAGTTCCGCAAAAATGAGGAGAACGCCAAGACGGCTTACCTGGCGGCGGAATCCACCCTGACCTGGTATAGGGCTTCGGGAGAGTGGGAGTCCTTTAAGAAAGAAATCACGGCCGGCGGCGAGCTGAATACTACCTTTCCTGCCGGGGATGAAAAGGAAGGACGCATTTACGCGATAGCGGTTAGCGGCTCAGGCGCTTCGTCATCGGAAGCGCAGGCCATGAAACTTTTGGACAGCGGCGTTTACAGTAAGGATTTCTTCAACGCGTCTATCGTGATAGAGGTGGATGTGGAGTCCGGGCAGGTGTATTCGGCCTTCTACGGAACCAGGTGTGAGGGCCTTACCTACAGCGAGACCACAGGGGACGGGCAGCTGTGCATCAGCGCGGCGGGCGACTGGCGCTCCTACGATACCAGAAAAGAGGAGCTTTTGGGATACTATTCCGTTGAGGATGTAGTCAATGTGGTGGAATTAAAGCCTGTACGTTTAAAGGTGACGACCATCAATCTGATTAACAGCGAGACCTTGTCCTTAAATTGGACAAGTAATTCCAGATACGACAATCTGGATGTAAAATATGTGCTTACCTTTTATCAAAAAGGGGAATCTGGAGACGAAAAACTTTTTACCACCGAGGTGGAACTGAATGAACTGCAAAAGTATTTAAAAACTGCCGAGGAAGAAAGTACCGGACTGCGGACACGGACCGGTATGGTCAATCTGGAGCTGCGTTCTCCTTCCCAGACTAATCCGGACGAAGCTGCGGCTTATGGAACCTGGGCCTTTCCTTTTACCTATCAGCAGACCAACGGCTCCAGCGGAAGGATGTCTCTGGTGTTGGACGGCATGATGACGGCGGAGCTTCTTAAGGTGAATGAGGCGAAAGCAGGCGCAGGGGCAGCGCCTGACGCGGTGGCAAGAAATGCCAATACCAGTATTACCAGGCTGGGAGAGATAGCGGATTTGAAGGCTTTAAAGAATCCCCAGAATATTTATGTGGAGATTCAGGCTCAGGCTACTTATAATCAGGATGTAATGGGCGGGGACGTTACGGAGTATAAGCCCAGCAATCCGGTGCGCTCCAATACGGAAAACACCCTTTATGCCAAAGCAGATTTTAAGACCATGACAAACCCGGACGGTACGGCGGGCAGTCAGATGGAGGCGGAAATCAGCCGTTTCCGTCACTTGTCCAACATTCGCTATTATGATGCGGCCAAAGAGGCGGAGTTTGTACTTACCAGCCGGAATATGGATTGGCTGACCAGTGGAGTCGGTATGTATGGGGTGGTGCGTAGTCCTGAGGGAGGAGCAGGCGTCAATCCCGACTATGGAAGCGTAGAGTGGAACAGTGTGAAAAAGGGTGATATGATACAGGATTTCCCTTCTGTTTCATTATTGGCTTCAACGCATGTGTTGAAAGGAAAAGGGAATCAGACCAGTTTGGTCAATCTTCACCTGGGAACCGGTTCCATACCGAATGACGACCTGATTGGTAAATTGTATACGGATGAGACGGAAAAGAAAGCAAATTTGTCCCATTATCTGGGACTGTTCTGTGAAGCGGAGGGCAGGATAGAGGAGCTGACTCTGACAGACCCTGTTTTGTATCTTGCGAAGGAAGACGGGGCGGCAGCGGAATATTTTGATAATTTATATGGAATTGGGATTTTGTGCGGCCGGAATCAGGGGAGTCTTAAGAACATTTCCGTGAAAACAACCAAAGAGAATCACCAGACCCTTTTGGCAGTGTTAAATGACAGGGTAAATAATGAAGATAATAAAAAACCGGCGGGAATAGGCGGTCTTGTGGGTGTGCAGGCGGGGAAAGGAGCGGACGGTGCCCTTACCAGGCTGACAGACGGAACCAACATTCAGTTAAACGGCCTTACTATGGAAGGCATTATTACAGCCGGGCTGCCAAACCCGGATAAGGAAAAGAGTGGAGGTTCGGGAGAAGAAGTATCCGGTGCGGCTTTGGGAGGAACAGGCGGAGGTGCGCCCGGTGCAGTTCCCGGAGGCGCGGGCGAAGGCGGAGCAGGCACAGGCGACGGAACCGATGCAGACGATGGAGCAGACGCATCCGCCGGTGCTGTGGAAGAACGGGCGAAGGAATATGCGTACGGTATCGGCGGTATCTTTGGGTACGCCTGGATTGGCAGAGCGGAAGGTGCAGGTGCAGGCAACGGTGTGCACGTGGAGAACTGTACCAATTATGCGGATGTGACAGGAAATCTCTTTACCGGCGGTATTGCCGGCGGTTTAAAGGGTGATTTCACCGCCGCTTCAACTGCTCTCGGTTCGGGCGGTTCAGGCTCGGATTTGGTCAGTTTAAAGGACTGCACCAATGAGGGGCTAATCCTGTGTAACGTAAAAGAGGAAGAAACCGGGGCGGGACAGCCCCTTAAGGAGACGCTGGAGGGCAGATATTTTGGCGGTATCCTGGGCTTTGGCGACGGAGCCCAGATTACCAGCTGTGTCAATGCGTCCAAATATAAAGAAACCTTTGACGATACCAAGAAGGACGAGCTGCTTTTAGGGCGTTTTGTGGGCGGTATCATTGGATACGGCAACAACAGTCAGCTGGCAGGCTGCAGCACCCGGAAGGGAAGCTGGGTTTTTGGCGCAAATTATGTGGGTGGTATTGCCGGGGGACTGTCCAACGATCTGCAGGAGGCCATCACACAGGCGGCGGATGCGGGCGTTAAAGTCACCACCAATGCAGGCTATGTAATTGGCAACCGTTGCGTGGGCGGTATCGTAGGGAAAAATGACGGCAAAGAGCAGACCACCATTACAAGCTGCATCAACAACGGGGTGGTGGCAGGCTATGACCGGTATATTGGCGGTATTGTGGGATATAACGGCGAAAATGGAACAATCTCCGACTGCGCCAGCTATATTTCCGATTACAGCGGCTCAATTTATAACATGATTGTAGAGGACTGGAAGGCGGCCGGGGACTGCGCAGGCGGACTGGTTGGATACAACAATGGCAATGTGGAGTTTTCGGAGGAAAGCGAAAATATTCAGGTCAAATCCGTTTCCAGTATTGTGGTAGGGAAAGATTATGTAGGCGGTATCATTGGCTTTAATGATGTTGCCGGGATGATTGACGTACATTACACTTTGGTTGGCGGACAGATTTACGGCTATGGAAATGGCGTGGGCGGCTGTATAGGCCTGAACGCTTCGGAAAAGCTTCTTGAGACAAATCTGGTGATGCGTCCAAACAGCGTGACCGGGAAATATTATGTGGGCGGCTGTATCGGCGCTAACGTGGTTAACCTTTCGGTGGATGTGGCAATGACAGGCTTTCGGTCGGATAACAGTCTGGGCAGCGTCAACGGGGACGCCTTTACGGGAGGACTGATTGGGTACCAGAGAACTTATACCATGGCGCAGCTTGAGAAGAATCTTGACGCGGCAGGAGGGACGCTTACTGATCTTTTGGAGGAAAATGGCCTCACCGGCGGAGCAGGAACAGGCAGCGGCGGAGCTGCGGAGGATATAGGCACAGGAGCAGAAGGCAATGGCGGAACTGCGGGAAATATGAGTGCGAAGGCGGGCAATGACAGAACCGTGGAAGATATGAGTACGGAAGCAAGCAATGGCAGAATCGCCGGACAGGCAGAGGAAAGCGAAGCTGCCAGTGACAAGGCCGGTTATACGGAAGACGGGAGCAAAATGCTTCTGCTGGCTTATATAGATGCTATGGAAATTGTGGCGCAGCCGGAAGATGATACCTTACTGCCTCTTTTGGATGGAAAGAACGTGCCCACCCAGGTGATGGCCTCGGAGAATCAAAATATTTTTACCATTGGCGACAGAAGCTTGCATACGGGCCTGGGACAGGGCGGCGGTGACAGCGACAGCGGCATGGGGATTGCCCAGGCTGCGGATGGCGTTGCGGAGTATAACAACATTCCGGTGTATTCCAACCTTTATACGGGCGGTATCGTGGGATACTGCGAGAAGGATAGCCGGTTACATATCGTAAATTGTAAAAACTCCGGGAACCTGTCAAGACGCACCTCGGCGGAAAAGCCGGGGGACGGCGTATCCTTAAAGGCCTACTTGGAAAGCCATGAGCTTCTGGCGGATACAAAGGAATTGGGAAAATCTGATTTTAAGATTTCTATTGGCGGCGGTATTATTGGCGCCAACCTGGAAAATCAGGTCATTGACCACTGCGTAAATACCGGTACCATGAGCGGCTTTATCGGGCTGGGCGGTATCGTGGGCTTTAATGCGGGCGGTGTGTTCAACTGTCAGCTTTCCGATAATTTTGGAAATATGCAGCTGGACTATATTGGCGGTATCGCAGGGCTTAATGTCCATGCGGGAAGCCTGGAGGAAACGGAAAGCGGCGGCCAGGCCTCCGGTTCGGTGACAGACCAAACGACAGAGGGAAAGAATAAAGAGTATAAGGACGTAAACGGCAGGGAGTGGAAAAATTACACTTCCGGCACTATTGCCATGTGCAGTACAGGAGAGAACCGTACCGTATCAGGCCGCAGGTTTGTGGGCGGTATCGTGGGCTACAACCTGTCAGGCGCACAGCTGAAAGCTGACGTGAACCGGGCTAACGTGCTGGGTGCAGAAGATTATGTGGGCGGTATGGCAGGAGCTAACAGCGGAAGCATATGGATTGCCCAAAGCAGTGGTGGCGAGGAGTATACCATTAACGGCAACAACGGCGAGGGAATCGGCGGCATTGTGGGCTGGAATAAGTCAAGAGGCAGCATTGACGTTACGGATACATCAGAGATGGATGATGCAGATGGAAGCGGCTCTACAGGAACAGGGACAGGTTCTTCGGACGCATCTTCCGTGGGAGCTGACGGGGAAATCATTGCGGTCAATACCAATGTGAGTGTTACCGGCAAGGAAAAAGTCGGCGGTATTGTGGGTATTCAGGAAGGAAGACTTGGCGCGTTCGCCACGGACAGCGCGTCTGATGAGGATGGCGCGGTCTCCGGGAACGGAAAAATACTTTATCTGGTGAGCAAGGCCGGGAGTGTACATGCCACTGAGGGCTATGCAGGCGGCGTTATTGGCGAGGCGAGAATCAGCCAGGCGGCGGAAGATACGGGCGATATCATAGAAGCCGGGGCTCAGGGAGGAAAAATTTTAAGAGCTGTTAACCGCTCCATTGAGGTTACGGCAGACAGTGGGCCCGCAGGGGGTATCGTGGCGGTGAACCAGCAGGGATTTTTGCTGGAGGAATGCAGAAACCTTGGAAATGTAAACAGCGACCAAGGCTACGCGGGCGGCATTGCCGCTGAAAATTATGGCATGATTCATCAGTGCCAGACAGGCAGTACGAAAGAGCATAAGGCGGACAGTAAAAATGGTGCAAAGGAAACCGCGATTACCATTAGAAGCCAAGGTGTGGACGCTATCGGCGGTATCTGCGGGGTAAACTACGGATGGATTTGGGACAGTGCGCCCGTGAAATATGAGGATAAGGGTGTTGCATATATGGTAGCCCTTTCCGGGACGGCAAAAATCGTAGGTGGCGTTGCGGGAATCAATGCGGCAGGGGGCCATATTGGCCTTGAGCCAGTCCTTACCACAGAAGCGGAAAACCAGCAGTATGTTATGACTTATATGCCCGCTGTGGAAATCAGAACCAGTGATTTGACGGTAGGCGGCGTTGCCGGACAGAATCAGTCTGCGCAGGGAGATAACGAGCAGGCAGGAGCAGGAAAACAGGCGGCGGAAATTCAAAATATCAGAGCGGAAGGGTTAAGCTTTGAGGGATTTAATAATTATCAATATCTGGGTGGCATAGCAGGTGAAAATCAGGATGGCGCTAAGGTGACAGACTGCGCTTTTGCAAGCGGTATCATCAGCCAGACCAGCGGCACCAAGGCGGGAAACTGCTACGGCGGTATTGCAGGCAGCAACAGCGGCAGCCTTCTGAATTGCGAAATAAAAGGAATCAAAATTGAGGTGCTGGGTGTGTACACCGCTACCAATACAAATACGGCTAAGGAAAAGGAGAGCCTTTCCTCCCATGTAGGCGGCGTTGCCGGGAAGAATGAGGAGAGCGGCCTTATCAGCGGGTGTTTGATTGCGGAAGATCAGGCGGCAGATGGCATTGTCGGGGCTAAAAAGGCCAACAATATTACAGTGGCAAATGGCATGGCAGGCGGCGTTGCAGGGTATAACAAGGGGAAGATGACCCTTTCCGGTGATGCGGTGACGGCGGAGCTGATGGGACAGGGAACCGGCGCGGATGGAAGTACGACGGCAGGTGTATTTGATGTGGATACACTTGTGGCGAACGCTGTGGGGAAAGTAATAGCAGATGCGAATTATGTGAATTGGGATACAAATAATGTTGATATCGAAAAACAGACATATAATACGACAAAAACAGAAGTCAGTGCAAACCGAAATCTGATTTTAATGATGACCACGAACGGAAATTTAGGCGGCATCACTGCTTATAATGCTCCTACAGGCGAGATAAATTACTGCGCAACAGGCAACTGGTTTTTGAACAACAAATCGGAAGCTATTGGCGTGGGAACCGGTGGAATTATCGGTATGAACGAGTCGGAGAAGGATTTGGCGTTTCTGCTGAATCAGGCCTTTGTAGGAAGGCAGCTTGCAAAAGGAACGACAGACCGTTTCGCAGGCGGGATTATCGGAAGCCAGAACAACACCATAAGCAGCGACTGGACAATTTCAAATTGTGTTAATTATGGGACGATATATTGCAGGAATACCCATTACTCGGGCGGTATTATAGGACAGTGGACGGGGACAGGCGGCAATATTGAGAAGTGCCGTAATTATGGGAATTTACAGACTACCTATGGAACGGGATGGCTGGGCGCTTCCGGTGGAATTGTGGCACAGCTTTACCATGCTTATGAGAAAAATGAGTATAATATTGTGAGCTGTGGGAATTATGGGAATGTTTTTGGACAGAATGGAACAACACCATATTATGGGGAGCAAAAATACAAAAATGGGAAGTGGGTATGGGAATATTCTCCCAATTGTGCAAACGACAGCGCAGGAATATTGGGAAATGTAACGGCTTATAAGGTAAATAATTCTGCTAGTGCACAGAAATTTACGATTAATGTAGTGGATTGTGTAAATGGAGCAGGTGTAGAGATTTATTCTGGTTCTATGGCATCTGGGATTGTGGGATTCCTTTCCTGCAATGATGCGGATACTGTAGATAATGTTGGAAAATCAACTGCTAATATTATTTTGAACATTGAGAGATGTAGGAATTATGCTTCTACACTTTATGGACTGCAGTTTGTAGCAGGGATTTTTGGCGACAGATATGGGGAGAATGGTTCAAAAAATACAACTTTGAAATACTGTTTTTCATTAGATTACACTGAATATAGGTATGGAGCGAATCAAAATCCAAACCAGACCCCAAAACCAGAACTGGGGAATCTTGAGCCTCGTCCGGTTGTTTCTTATAAGAGCGCGGGAAGTAATGTCGGGCAAATTAATAATGGAACAAATGGAGTATATAATTATTTTCTGGGCAACCGTGATGGGATAACAAGTTTCTTTGATGGAACACAATTTTGGAGTATAACGGGGAGCATTACAAATCAGGAATATCTGCGACGAGTTAATTCTGCTTGGGTTTACAGTATTCGAAAAGGTAATACAAGATACTTTGTTTATGTAAAGCCGAAAGAAAATAAGAATGATTATTACGAAGCATCAAATTGGAACGTAAGTGGAAATGGAGGAGGTAATAAGGTTAAATTTGGTGATACTCTGCATAAGTATGGCGACAAAATTTATGATTATGCCGGAAATGAAATTGGCTATATATTATTTGCAATAAACAATCAAAAAGATGCTGGCACATATTCGGATATGGCCTCTATTGTAGAAAAGGGCAGTGATTTCGACCAGTATGTCCGTGAATTTTGTTTCAATCAGGCGGGGCTGTTATTAGCACCAGAAAAGGCGGTTTTATCCAAATCAGAAGATGACCAGTTCCTGTTAGAAGTGGATAATTCTATATACACAGATGCCGATAAGCTTGAATACATAGCCAAATTGCACAGAAGGGATATAGATGGAAAAGAGGAGGATATCACCAATAAAGTGATATCTTTGAATGGCAATACGCTAAGTAATGTGGAAGAATTTATATTTTCTTCTGAAAAATGTACTTTTGAAGTAGAAGAAGGCGAGTTGAAAAAAGGAGGCGAAGTATTTGTAAGGCTAAAAGCGCGTCAAAAGGATTCGAGCATGGAATCCACAGAAATTGAGTCTAATCCGGTTCCAATCGGGAGTGCTTTGCCTGACCCGAAGCTTCGGATTGAATTGGTAAAAGTAGATGGTACATATCAATACCGTTTCCGTCTGGCTAACCAGAGTGCGTATAGTGAATATGCAGATAAGAGCCTAAAAGTGCATGTAAGGCTGATGAACCAGACAGAACCACTTCAATTTGCTGTAGGTGATTCGATAATTTATGATAAGTTGACCGGAAATTCCCTCCAACAGTTGGTAGTCTGGCTGACAGAGGAATCCACACAAGATAATCAAACGGTGGAAACAATAGTAACCTCTGAGGTATCCGTCCCGGTTTATTTGCCGAGGTATATGCCATCTATCAGTTTGAAAAATGAAGCAGTTGTTGCAACACCATCCTGTCAGGTATCCGGGACCAGCTTAAAGGATTTAAGCATTACGGTTACTCTGACTGGTACAGGAAACAATGTAACTACTCCACCCATCTACCGTGCGGAGCTGATTAGCAGTTGGAAGGAAAACCCTGATACGCCAACGGAGATAGAGCATATAGATGTTCTTCAGACAGCGGATATTCTGACGGTAGCCAACGGCGAAGCGAAAGCTGTCTTTACGGATTTTATGGATAATAATGCGGAAACATTTACCGATGCAACTGATACCGATATAGGTGTACGTGTCTGGTATGCACAGTCCGGCTTAGGCCCTGTTTATACCTATTATATTGTAGGTAAAAACGAGTTGTCTAATACCCGTTCAAAGGAAGTGGAGGACGATGGTACGGAAACGGCAGTATGGAAGGATGCTTATACCAGCGTATTAGCGGAAACTGACTTTGCAAATTACAGATGGAGTTCAGAAAAATTATTTACATGGCTCCCGGTCCCCGTCCTGATGAAGCTGGATGAAGGAAAGAGCCTGAAGCCGGGAACAGACCCTAATAACGGACACCTGACCTACACCTTTGAGTGGGATAAAGATATAGTATCAAATACTAATAAATATATCGTAACCTTAACAGGCACCACAAAGGACGAGAAGGGTAACCCAGGAACGCCGGTTTCCATTGAGACAGACCGAGAGGTGATAGGAGGCAGCCTGACTTTAGATGCGGAGGACTGGCCTTATGAGGAAGTGGAAATTTCCGTGACCAGAGTGGGCGAAAATACAGCTACCTCGATACAAATCGGGAAAACCACAACGAAGTCCTATGCGGTGAAAAAACGTCTCCCCCAGCCCGCCCAGCCCACGGTGGGATTAAAAGACCAGAACACGGACGAGCTGTTCTATGAGGTGAAGTGGAGCCGCGTTACGCCGGAGGTCACGAAGGAGGGCGATACGGAACCGGTTCAGTGGAGCAATGGCTGCGACTACTATGAAATTTATATAAGACCGTCAGAGCCTGACCCTGATGATGCGGAGGATTTCTTTGACAGGATAAGGGTAAATGTGTGGGAACAGGACGCTGACACTTCGGACTTTGTTCAGAGTATCACGGAAGACGGCATTTATGTCAAAGAAGTGAATTTGGAGAAGTATGCGGGAAGGAGCGTGCTCATTTCCATCCAAGCGTATCCTAAAGATGATGACGAGGTTTACGTCTACAGTGTGGACGGAATCACCTATGAATTAAAGGTACCGGACAGAATTGACGCGCCTGTCATTAACGACTGGGAGAAGAACTGGAACCATCGGAGGGACGAGTGGGACAATGCCAAATCCATAGAGGAATTCGAGAAGGGCGAAACTGGCGGCCTTAAGGTAACGCTGACCGCAGATAATAACAGCATTCCGCCCGGCGGCAGCAGCTATCTGCTTAAGGCGTACATATTTGAAACAGCAGAGGATGCGAAGGCAGCTATGGAGGAGGATGCTGAACCGGCGGAGACGCTGAATGGCTATCTGGCAACCTACAGGGTGGATGAGAATGGCAACTTTACGCCCGAAGGCATGGAGGCGGAGGAAAACAACAAATACGCTCATACCTTGAAAGGCTTATCGGCGGATTATGCAGGCAAGTATATCCTTTTCTATGCAAGGATATCCTCCGGCGGAGGAAACGTCAGCTCCAAGTGGGTAGTCAATGACAACAAGGACGATGGCACGGATGATGCGGAAAATGGAAATGACGCGGTTTGGCGGCTTCCTTATGTGAAGCTTCCCACCCCGGAGGTGACGGCAAGGACCAGTGAACGTGAGGTTATGGTGACGTTGACAACTAACCCGGATTTAAATAAAGACAGCGTCGGGACAGGCCAGTCGGTAAAAGAGAAGGAACCGGCAGCAGGCGACCAGCCGGGTGATGAGCTGATAAAAGACAATCTTATAGAAAACGACCTCATAGAGAATGGTCCTACAAAGGATGAATTGACGGAGGATAAAGACGGAGAGTCTAAGGAAGATAAAGAAGACACAGAGGGCGGAGAAACTTCCAAAAAGCCGGGGGATGACCAGACCAATGATACTGATAAGGAATCGGGCGACGGCAGTGGAGATGGAGACCCGTCCGGGGACAATCAGACAGGAACAGACGTAAACGACGGTCAGGGTATCGACGGCAGTGAAGGAAGCGATAACACCGGTGACAATACGGATTCAGGAGCAGGAGACGGCACGGATACAAAAGGAGATAACGATAACAGTTCCGGCGAAGGGCAGGATACCACTTCTGACAGAGATGAAAACGGCGGCGGTGAAGAAAGCGCCGGAGAGGGAGATGCTTCAAAGAATGCCTCCATGGATAAAGAGCCCGCAAGCGTAAGCCTTGTTATGGCGGCATGCCGGGTGTCCAACACACTGGCAGGCAAGGAAACTGTTTTTGCCAGAAGGGCTATGACGGCTCCCGGCGTAAAATCCCTGAAAATGACGGTAGATATCCTTGAAAATCAGGAAAATGACGAATCTGAGGACGAGGAAGAAAATGGGCGGACAGCCGGGGAAAATGCAGAGAATAATCCGGAGGAAGAATCTTCCGAGAAATCGGCCGAAGAACAAGCCGAGAAATTAGCTGAAGAATCAGCAGAAAAATCTTCCGAGAAATCAGATGAAGCATCAACCGAAGAATCAGCTAAAAAATCCGTAAAGAAATCTGCTGGGAAATCCGTAGATAAAGCAGAGGAGGAATCTGTGAAAGAAGATTTGACGGGGAATGACATTGCGTTTCCGGCTGAAGGGACAGAGGAGAAAGCCAAAGCGGAAATCAAGGAGGAAATGCTCTGGAGTGCCACAGCCACCACCCTTTCCTGGAGCAGTGTGACATATGCGGATTCCTACTATTTTGTTCTGACGGATGATGATGAAAACGACAGGCTGGAACAGGAATTTAAGATTGTGGAGAATCAGGATTTGGATAATCCGGACGATTCAACCGCACAGGTATACCGGAAAAATGATGATGGCAACTGGGAAGAAATAACGCAGGACGAGACAGATAATGTGTATAAGCTGTTTGAGGACGGCAAAGGATATGGCAGAGAAGTAGAAGGAAGCTATATTCTGGACGCTTATGGGTCAACGTTGATTCCTTACACGGTGACTTTGGGGGCGGAGCTGGAAATTTCCCGGCAGGACGGTGTATTTATCTACACCCTTACATTGCCTGACAGCACGGAGCTGACGCCGCCGTCGGACAGCGGTTATCAAAATTCTATAGAAAATGGCGACAACAACAAACTGTGCTTTACCGATTCGGTGCGCATCTGGGCTGACCTTGCAGAAAACGAGGAAGAACCTTACAGCAAGGCTTATGTGCATTCAAAGGAAAGCAGTAAAAAGATTACGCCCGGCTATGTGGAAGATGTAAGCGAGTAAGAAAATCTATTTTCTAAATGAGTCCTTTCAGAAGAAGGATTACAGAAAAATATTTTCAAAAAAATACTTTCAGGAAAAATATTTTTCAGGGAAAGTATTTTCAGAAAGTGAACTGCTATAAAGAGTATGACCGGAAAGGAGGGCAATATGCTTCACCAAAAACGCAGGAAAATGCGGATGAATCGAATCAAAGCGGATGCGGGAGCTTCTCTTATCGTGGTTGTTTGCGTGTCGGCGTTTCTGGTGGCCTTTGCCCTCGCCATGGTGTACACCGGGAGCCTTTTGATGGCTCGGGCCAACAGACAGTTGGAGCAGGAGAGATGCTACCAGCTGGCAAGGAGCTTTGCCGGGGTGCTGGACGAGGAGCTGAACCGTTATAGTAATGAAACGGATTTAAAGGTTTTGGAGACAGATTCGGCTTACGCTGACAGCTTTTACAAATTTGCCTGTAAATTTATAGAGAGCGCCGAATATATGGAATACAACCCGGAATATCCGGATATCAGTAAATTTTACTACAGGATGGACGCCGGCGCGGCTGGCGCTGTGGGAGATAATTATGGAAAGATTACGATTATTTTGTACAAGGAAAGCGATCAGGGCGGCAGTGTGCTGACGGGCAGCCTTCCTACCGGCTGGGAGTCGGATGCAGGCAGCGGAGGCACGGCGGCCAATCCTATTAATTATGTGATGGCGGACATTTCCCGTTATACCTTTCATGTGGAGGTGGTGGCGGAATACAAAGGAATGACCTACAATTACGCAACCTCTTATGACCCGAGAGTGAAATATCAGGATGAGGCGGTACAGTTCAGCGTGGGAGAGGAAAAGATAATTTGGAAGAATGATGAGGGCAAATGGTATAAGGCTTTGGGTGGGGAGTATACGCCCGATGGAGCGACCATTAATTATGAGATAACACCGAGCCTGTCCAAGCTGAAAAGCTGCTCTTATAAAAAGACCATTGCGGAGGAGATAGCCGCAGGCACAGAGGAAGGGGAGGGCGGCGGATGAGGATTTTAGAAAAAGTCATCGGAACCGGCAAAGACCGCAGATGCGACAGCGGTACGGTAAGAAGCCCATGGAGCAAAGCAAAGGAACGCCTGAAAGGCCCAAAATCCCGGGCAGATGCAGGGGAAACGCTGGTGGAAGTGATGGTCTGCGCGGTGCTTTTCCTTCTGATGGTGGCGGTCATGCAGGGCGCTATATCCTTTTGTACCAATGCCCAGCACAAAAGCAGCCAGCTAAGAGCCAGAAATGCGGAAGTTTTCAGAGGGCTTCGGGAAAATGACAGCATAACCTCAAACGGGAATGTTTCCGTGGGCTTTAACGCCACTTCGGCGGATGGACAGACGGAAGGAAATCAGGTTTTTCAAATTCAGGTTCCTCTGGGTAAAAAGGCAGTGAGCTATCAGGACGGGGAAGGAAACAGCCAAAGCATGGACTTTTACCTTTATGGCCCGACCGGTACAGGAGGTGGCCCTTGAAAACCTTGAGAAGAAAATTTATATGCAAGATAAAAAGCCGTTCGGGCACTACTTTAGTGGAACTGGTGGTCACCATGCTGCTAATGACCATTATCATGGGCATGATTGTGGGAATATTGAGCCCCGCCGCGAAAATCTTCCTTCGGATGCAAAAGCTCCAATACGCCCAGGTGATTTTGGACAACACGGCCCAACAGCTGCGGGATATGGCGGGGGAAGCTGCGGATTATGTAAAAATTTATGCGGACTCGGAAAACATTGCAGGCACAGCAGGGGCGGAAAGCGGATATGCGCTGGAATTTATAACCCCGGAAGGGTACGCCGCATTGATTACGGCGGACGGTTCTCCACAAATGGATGTTATGCTGAACGGCGTGAGGATTGATACCGCCGAGAAAGTGGAGAAGGGACGTCTACTGGCAAGACATTACAGCTACAACGCGTCGAGTAAGCAGTACGAATATACAAATGATGGCGGAGAACAGATTGCCCGGGCTGTGGCAAAGATTTTTACGGACGGGTACTATATGGGAAATTATCTGAAGGTGGAATTTTCCTACCCGGACCCGGCTGGGGCAGCTGATGGGAGCCAGATTACATATTTGAATGCGAAACTGACTCTTTATAATCACGAGGACAGGGAGGAGGAACACTTGGTGGCCTCCGAGGAAGTGGTGCTGGATTTTCGGTATGCGGTGGTGTGTAAGAAAGGTGTGACGGCGATAGATGGGTGAATGGCCGATTGAGAATATAAGTGTGGTTTGGATATGACGATTTGGACGGGGGAGTTTGTTTGGGTTGTTATGTTCAGATAATGCATTTATAGATAAATGTGAATGCTGCTTGGAGCTGGCCGGGGATTGGAAGCCGGATTTAGGGGCTTTGGCACACGGGTTGCCGGTTAAAAGAAAGGCAGCGTTACAGAAATGTTACTATTTTTGCGGATGAGGGGGAACCTTTAACCGT
The DNA here is from genome assembly GCA_910585075.1 of uncultured Lachnospiraceae bacterium. Classification (GTDB taxonomy): domain Bacteria; phylum Bacillota; class Clostridia; order Lachnospirales; family Lachnospiraceae; genus Suilimivivens. Next base: position 49,809 of record CAJUED010000007.1, on the reverse strand, counting down.
CCGTCCACGGAGATGGAAGAACTCCGGGGATATCTAAAAAGGAGAAGAAAGAATGTTAAACAAACTGAAAAAGAACAGGAAAAAAGGATTTACTTTAGTGGAACTGATTGTTGTGTTGGTTATTCTGGCGATTCTGGCAGCACTGTTGATTCCGGCTTTGACGGGGTATATTGATAAGGCGAAGGAGAGACAGATTTTGGCAGAAACTAGACAGGCGGTGATGGCAGCACAAACAATAGCGGATGAGGAATATGCGACTGCTACACCTGATGCTTCAATTAAAACAAATTTGGAAGCTGATACTGGTAAAATAATAGTTGAATTGGCAGATATCCCAACGCCAACTTCAATTACTGTAACTGTAACAGGAGGAAAAATTACCAATTTGGTATATGTAAGAGATAATTGGACATGCACATATAAGGGAGCAGGTTCATATGATGGTCCTTCAAAAGTAACACCAGCAGGCCCTTAAACTATTGATTATTAAGGAATTCATATGCTAAATGTATTGTCAAATAATCAAAATTATATTGATAAATCAAAGCGAGAGGGTCTTATTCGTATCCTGTCTCTCATGGTTCTTATTCTGGCAATTGTAACAGCGGCCATCCCAAGCACCCTAGCCATCATGCGCCGTGCGGATGCTCAAGTGGCGCTTGGCAATGCCAAGTCTCTGCGCATGGCCCTACAAGTGGCCTCCACGGAGGCCTACGCCGCAGGCGCCCCTTTTAGTGACGCTTCCCAAATCGGGGGCGTCACCGAGGAGGTTTGGCGGAAGGTGATTGTGGACAGTAAGGTGCCTGGAGATTTTTGGGTGTTGCAGACGGACGAGAGCGGGTATGAGGTTTTGCGTTTCCTTTATCAGGAGGGGGACTTTACCGTAAGCTACTCCAAGGAACCGCTTGTCTACGAAGTGTATTATCAACAGACCTATATTCAGACAGAAAGTAGTGCCGTATACTGAAACAGGGTGTGTGCCCCTGTAAGGAAGCGGTACGGAAATTTAACCAGTATCGCAGGCGCGGCCTGTGATATGCAGGGAGTAAAAAATGATTGTAGTTTTCAGCGGCATCCTGTGGCTGTTGCGTTTTGCCATGGGAGCCTGTGTATTTAGTTTTTTCAACGTGGTGGCCTGCCGCCTCCCTTTAGGGGAGAGTGTGGTGAAGGGGCGCAGTCACTGTCCCCACTGCGGCAGAACCTTAACGGCCGGGGAATTGATTCCCTGTGTCAGTTACCTGATACAGGGAAGAAAGTGCCGTGGATGCGGCAAAAAGATATCGGCCCGATATTTTGTGGTAGAGCTTGCAGGAGGTCTGGCCTTTGTATGCAGTGGCGCCTTTTTTGGATACGGGTCGTCCGGGCTTTTGTCCCTGCGGGGGCTTATCGCCTTTCTTTATCTGGGCGTCTTGATGATTGTTGCACTGATTGATTGGGATACAAGGATTATTTATAATCGTTTTCATATATGCATTATCCTTCTGGGAATCGCCGCCCTGTGGCTTTTTCCGGAACATACCATAACAGACCGTCTGATTGGCGCAGTCGTAGTGTCGGCGCCAATGCTCCTGATAGCCCTTGTGATAGAGGGAGCTTTCGGCGGAGGAGATATCAAACTGATGGCCGCAAGTGGTTTTTTCTTAGGCTGGCGCGGCATCCTGGTAGCTATGTTTTTGGGCTTACTCACAGGCAGTTTTTACGCCCTGTCTATGCTGGCCGTCCATAAGCTAAACCGTAAGGATCACTTTGCCTTCGGCCCATTTCTGGCAATAGGCCTTGGGGCCGCCGTCTTTTACGGCGATTCCATAGCAGGCTGGTATCTCTCATTACTATAGAAAAATCCTCACGAAAGGAGTTTACATAAATGGCAAATTTCCGCTACACAGCCAAAAGTATGGAAGGCGAAGTAAAGCGCGGCAGTATAGAAGCGGCCAACGAGTCCGTCCTTCAGCAGATGCTGAAAGACCAGGGCCTGTACCTGATTGAGTCCAAGGATACCGCCGCCGTCAAAAAGCACAGAAAGCTTTCCGCCCGCCAGCTTTCCGATTTTTCCAAGGAGCTTTCAACCCTCCTTGCCTCCGGTGTGAGTATTGTGCGGGCACTGGAAATCATTGCGGAGGAAGAAGGCCTCGCCCCTGTAACCCGCGCCCTTTATCTGGAAATTCTTTCGGATCTGAAAAAGGGCCTGAGCCTGTCTGAGTCCATGGAAGCCAGACAGTGCTTTCCCGAGCTGATGCTGGGCATGATTCGCTCCGGGGAGGGCACCGGAAATATCGACGCTGTCATGAACCGCCTTTCCCTTCACTATGAAAGGGAAAACCGCTTAAGACAGCAGGTGCAGTCGGCCATGACCTACCCCATTGTATTGCTGGTCATGTGCGTGATGGTGGTCATTTTGATTGTCACCTTCATCCTGCCTCAGTTTCAGGAGCTCTTTGACCAGATGGAAAGCCTTCCCGTTGTGACGGAAATCCTGATGGCGGCCTCGGACTTCCTTGTACACCAATGGTACGTGGCCCTGCTGGCTATTTTCCTTGTGGCAGTTATCCTGCGGATTGTTGGAAAAATCTACAAGGTGCGCAGAACCATTGATTACATTAAAGTACATATACCTGTGGCGGGCAAATTAAATAAAGTCATTTACACCGCCCGTTTTTCCAGAACCTTAAGCAGCCTTTATTCCAGCGGCATGCCCATAGCGGCGGCACTACAGACAGCCGGAGGCACGGTGGGAAATCTTTACGTAGAGGAGCAGTTTGACAAGGTGGTGTCCATGGTACGCAGCGGCGTACCCCTGTCCCAGGCACTTAAAGAGGTAGACGGTTTCCTGCGCAAGCTCTCCAGCACCATCATGGTAGGTGAGGAAAGCGGCCGCCTGGACACCATGCTGGATTCCATAGCGGTGACCATGGAGGAAGAAGCCGAAGCCGCCACCAAACGTCTGGTAACTTTACTGGAGCCCATCTTAATCTGCATGATGGCCCTGGTGGTAGGCTTTATCATCATAGCGGTTATGCTGCCTATTTATGAATCCTATAGTGCGATTGAGGGGTCGGCATAAATTTTGCGTTTTATAGAGCGGGAGCGCGGCGACGACCGAATTTGCATTCGCTCGGAGCGGTCTGCTGCCAATACATAAACAAATTACGGAGGAAAATCATGAGCCAAACAATCATAGTCTTTTTGGAGGACTGCATCCTTGCGGCCACCGGCAAAGAAGGCAAATATCCCAACCTTTCCAAGGTGAAGAAAATCGGCCTGCAAGTCCAGGGCGACTCTTATGAGCGTTGGGAAAACGCCTTAAAAGAGCTCCCAAATGAATGGAAAGCCGGACAGGCCCATCTGGTGCTGCCCGCCGGTTTGTGCTCCGCCAGAGTGTTAAAGCTTCCATATGCAAAGGGAAAGCAGCTTGCGGATATGGCGGCCAAGGAGGTAGCGGACAGTTTCAGGAATGAGGTGGCGGACTATTCTATTGTCTCCGCCGGTAAGAAAAGCGGCGTGGATATCTGCGTTGGTGGCGCGGATGCGGAACAGCTTGAAAGTTTCAGAACCATCTGCAAGGAGGCGGGCATTGAGATTGGCGGCATGACCGTGCCCATGGAAGGGTATTTACATATTTTACAGCAGCTTGACAGCTTTTGGAACAAAACAGCCATTTACCTTTTCTTTGAGGAAGGAAGCATGACCAGCGTCCTGTGTCAAGAGGGAGAATACCTTTATTCCGGAAGAAACCGGCTGTTCAGCGAGCCGGGAACCTTGGACTTTGGTACGGAAATCGTGCGGAGTATTTCAGGTATCTTGCAGTTCTACACAGCGGAAAAGCGGGAGACGCCTATCACGGACGTTTATTATGTGGGCTGTCCGGCAGTGGACTTTGAGGTGAGCATAGAAGGCCTTGAGAACCTGAACCTGAAAGCACAGCCTATGCCGGTGGACGGAAGAATTTTCATGCCCGGTGGGGAGCAGGCGGCCGACTGGATTCCCTGTATCGGCGCCATGATAAAGAAGGGCAAAGGGGAAAAGCGCATTGACCTGTACCGGGCCAACAAGAAATTCTTTGAAAAGGGAGAAAAGCATCAGGGCATAGCCAAACATCTGATTGTACCCATCATGGTATTGATTGCCTGTCTGATTCCGGTAGGCGGCGCCAGCATTTTAAACTATAGGGCGCTAAGGGAGATAGAGAAAAAGGAAAACTGGATAGCGTCGGACAGTGTCAGAGAGCAGTATGGCAAGGCTCTGGCGCTGGAAGAAGAACTAGCTGACATAGAAGGGGCCATCGGAGCGGTGGAGCTGACGGACCAGAACCTTTCCGTTTATCCGGAGCTCTCCAGCGATATCCTCCGCCAGATTGAGAATGCAGGAGGTTCGGGGATATCCTGCAGGATTACGGGCTATGACGCTTCTACAGGAGTCCTTACTTTCAAGGCTAACAGTCAGGCAGTCATAGATGTGCCCGATTATATTTTAAAGCTGCAAAACAGCGGCCTTTTCCATACGGTGAATTATACGGGATATGATTATGATAAGGAGTGGTACAGCCTTTCCCTTTCCTGCGCCATGGAAGGAAAAATTTCTGACAGGGCTAAGGCGGAAGGCATAACACAGGAGATGGGAGAGACACAGACACAGACAGATGGACAGGATACGGTGGATGCGGATTTGGAAGAAATTTCGGAGCTGCGCAGGAAGACCCGGGGCGGCAGCAGCGATACGGAGACGGAGGCCGATACGGAAGCTGATTCGGAAAGAAATGGGGAAAGCGGCGCGGCAAATGCCTCTCGTGGGGAGAGCGGCGCAGATGGCATAGAAGACGAAGCTGGTACGGAGAATGAAAACGGCTCAGACGGCGCAGGAGATAAAGCGGGAGTTTCGGAGGGGGACGAGACAGGAACCCGGGAAGGAGACGGACAATGAGACTGGAAATAACGGAAAACGATATTTTGCTGTTAAAGCTTGCAAGCAGTGCGCTGATTATTTTCCTTGTGGTGAGATTCCTTTTGATGCCCAGGATCGCCCAGCTTCAGGAGTACGATATCCAGAACGATACCCTTGCGGAGACTATAGCCGAAATGCAGGCGTCAATCGACAGCATTCCCGGGCTGGAGCAGAGGATTGAAAGCGGAAAAAAGGAGCTTGCGGAAATTTCCGCCACCTATTATGAGCGGATGGAAAATCATCAGGTGGACGAGCTGCTCACGGGAATTGCCTTAAAGCACGGCCTGTTTCCGGTGTCTTTAGCAATAGAAGAAACAGCGCCTATGATACCGGAGGCTTATCTGTACGGGGTTACGGCCGCAGGGCAGGGAGCCGTGTCCGACCATTATATTCTGACGGGACGGGGAAATATGGTGTTGCGGGGCGAGGAAGGACAGTTTCTCAGCTTTTTAAATGATTTGGAGAACAATTATCCGGCCCTTCGGCTGTGCAGCCTGCAAATGGATGAACAGATTTATTTTGACGAGGATTGGAATGTGGTGGAACAGCCGGATATGAGCTGTACCTTGGAAGTATATATGCACGAGTAGGGGGTTTTATTTTGAGGACGAATTTGAGAATCGGGGAAATATTGGCGGAGCGCGGGTATGTAAATTCCCAGCAGATGGAGGAGGCCTTAGCCTACCAGAAGGAGCACAGGGACAAGCGCGTGGGCCAGATTTTGATAGAGCTGCAGTTTGTGACGGAGCAGCAGGTGTTAGAGGCCCTGGCTAGCAGGCTGGAGCTTGAGATTGTGGACGTGGCCTCCCAGCAGGTGGATTTGGAAGCCGTGGCTATGGTAGATAAGGATTTGGCGGAGAAAAATCTTTTTTTACCCTTAAGAGTACAGAACCGTACCATGGTGCTTGTGACAAACGACCCTCTCAACTATTTTGCCCTGGAGGAGGTGCGCCAGCAGACCGGCTGTTATCTGCAAATCCTGCTGAGTGAGGAAAAGCCCCTGCGGCAGGCCATTTCCTACTACTTTGCCGAGGTAGGGGCAAGACAGGCGGCTACCAAGGCCAATGCGGGATTTGTGGCCGACGAGCTGGACGACTTTGATTTAACCGAGCTTGAAAATGTGGACGAGGAAGCTCCCATCATCAACCTGCTCAATAGTCTGGTGGAGCGCGCAATCAAGAGCAATGCCAGCGATATTCATATCGAGCCCTTTGAGCGGGAGACCAAGGTCAGGATGAGAATAGATGGGGTGATTCTGGAATACGTATCCCTCCAGCGGAACGTGCATCAGCCTTTGATTGCCCGGATTAAAATCATGGCGAATCTGGATATTGCAGAAAAAAGAATCCCACAGGACGGCCACTTCCGGGTAAGGACGGAGCAGGGCCATGTAAATATCCGTGTTTCCGTTATGCCCACCGTGTTTGGGGAAAAGGCGGTGCTGCGTCTGCTTACATCCTCAGGCCAGCTGGACCATGGGGATCAGTTTGGTATGGATGACGAGAGCTACCGCCAATTCCTTCCACTTTTAAACTGCCCTAACGGGATTATCTATATCACAGGCCCTACCGGAAGCGGTAAATCTACCACCCTTTATATGGTACTGGAATACCTTTCCAAGCGTATGCTGAACATCTCTACAATAGAGGACCCGGTGGAAAAAAATGTGCCGGGAATCAACCAGACTCAGGTAAACCCTGTGGCGGGTCTTACCTTTGAGACAGGGCTGCGGGCTCTGCTGCGTCAGGACCCGGACGTTATCATGGTGGGGGAGACCAGAGACGGGGAGACCGCCGAGATTTCCGTGCGTGCGGCAATTACCGGCCACGTGGTGCTCAGCACTCTCCATACCAACGACGCCGCATCCAGTATTGTCCGTCTGGGGGATATGGGGGTGGAAAATTATTTGATTGCCAACTCCCTGGTGGGCATGGTGGCCCAGCGACTCATGCGGAAGGTGTGTCCCAACTGCAGCCAGGAGGTGGATACCACCGAGCAGGAGCGGAAACTTCTGGGAGAGGACGTAAAGAAAATCCGCCGGGGCCGGGGGTGCATCCAGTGCAATAATACAGGCTACCGGGGACGTATCGCCGTCCACGAGATTATCACGGTGGATGGGAAGCTCCGCCATATGATAAGTGAGCGGGCAAATATGGACGAGGTGGTGGAGTACGCCAAGAAAAACCAGCATATGCATACTTTAAAGGAGAACGGGCTGAAACTGGTGAAACAGGGAATCAGCACGCCCGAGGAGCTTTTGAAGATTGCTTATGAATAGATTGAAAAATCAGGGATTTTTCAATCAACAAATTTGAGCCGGGGCTCAAATTTGCGGGTTGTTGGCAGCAGGAAGGATAGAAGGAAAATCGGAGATTTTCCTTCTATTCGTATTTGGAAGTAAATTTTACTTGCAGAAGCTTTCCGCACATGTTATCTTATAACTATCAATTAGCTGAATTCCACACAGCCTGTTCAGGGCTTTCAGGTGTGGCGGCTTCGGATAAATATGTTGAATCTTCGGGTAAACATATTGAATCGAGGCATCAGATTATAGGCTTTTCGCCGGAATTTCATATTAATTTTATATTTTGTAAGTGCAATGAGGGCGGAAAGATATTCCTTTTTGTCTGACAGAGCATGCCGTTATATATGCGCTTAAAGCAATGTGCTTATAAGCAGATATGCTTAAGTATATATTCCTGTAAATCAAGCATATACAAGCATATACGATTCTAAAGCGTAGTGTTTTACAGCGATTTAAGGATGCGGGCACATACAAAATATATGCGCTTATCAGACCAAGGAGGAATAACCAAGTTGAAAAGAAAGAAAAGAAAAAGCACGGTGCGGCGCCATCAAGCAGGAAATACACGGGCGGCAAAGGGACAGATACGGGACGCCAACAGTCGTACTATTTTTCAGAATTCCATGCTGGTATCACAGTTTTTGAGGGATAATTTCGACATCCCAATACTGGAAGATGTGAAACCGGAGGACATTGAGGATGTAACAAAACGATATCAGGCTTATCTGGGGATTTCCTTTGAGACGGATACGGTACAAAGAATCCGTCTCAGAAACATAGCTGTGGGCACAGGCATAGATACAGATGCGGATGCAGAACAAGAATCACAGATATATTTGGTTTCATTGATAGAGCACAAAAGCGAAGTGGACTACAATGTTACCATGCAGCTTTTACGCTATATGTCCTGCATTTGGAATGAGTGTGCAAGGGAAGCGGAGCAAAGACAGGAAGGCATCACCAGAACAAAAGCTTTTAAATACCCGGCCATACTTCCCATTGTGTATTACGAGGGCAGCGGAAACTGGACTGCGGATTTGCGGTTTCAGGACAGGATTCTGTTAAAGGAAGTGTTTGGGGATTACATACCGGATTTTACCTATCGGATGGTCAGGATACATGATTATAGCAATGAGGAACTCCTTGACCGAGAAGACGAAATGTCTCTGCTTATGATGATTAACAAAGTACAGACGCCGGAGGATATGACCCGGTTTCTTAAGAGCGAACGGGATAAAATTGCCCGGATTATCTCCAAAGCGCCTGCGCCCGTGCTTAATATTATCGCATCCACGATATGGAGCCTGTGCATTAAGATGAATATGCCTGTGGACGAGGCCAGGGAATGCGTAAAGGAAGTGGAGGATAGAAATATGGGATATTTGTTCGAAAATATGGAAAAGATGGATATTCAGGCGGAACGGAGGAAGACCAAGGAGGCAGAGCAAAAGCTGGCGGAAGCAGAGCGGACGGCAGAACAGAGAGCCACCCAGGTAAGAGAAGAACTGACCGAAAAAATAAAAGAAAAAGAATTGCAGCTGGAAAATGGAATCAAAAGTTTCGTTCAATTATGTCAGGAGTTCCATATGGAAAAGGAAAATGCCACGGCACGGCTGATAGAAAAATATGATTTGAGCCGGGCAGACGCCGAGAACAAAATTCAAAAATACTGGAATTAACAGTGCTTTGCTTAATGTGATCCAATATGACGCCTTCAAGAAGCGTGGGGGTGTTTGATTCCCGCGGGCAATGCGTTAAGGCCATACTTACATGAATCTGGCGACTGCAGTGAGGGTGTTGGTATTATTATAGGAGGGGTTGTTTTAAGATGATGAGTGATAAGAAAAACTATATAATTCGTGAGCTGCAAAGAGACGAAACCGCTCTGCTGAAGGATTTCCTTTATGAGGCGATATTTGTTCCCGAGGGCACAGAGCCACCCGAGAGGGAAATTATTGAAAAGCCCGAGTTGCGGGTATATACGGACGATTTTGGCGGCCACGAAGGGGACAATTGCCTTGTAGCGGAAATAGACGGCCAGGTGGTGGGCGCGGTCTGGACAAGGATCATGAATGATTACGGCCATGTGGACGACGAGACGCCGTCCTTTGCCATTTCGCTGTATCAGGAATATCGGGGACAGGGTATCGGTTCGCAGCTTATGGTAAGGATGCTGGAAGTGCTGAGAAAGCAGGGTTACGGGCAGGCGTCTCTGGCCGTGCAGAAGGCAAATTATGCTGTGAGGATGTATGAAAAAGTGGGATTTAAGAGGATTGACGAGAACGAAGAAGAATATATCATGGTGTGCAAACTGCAGGAAACTTCAGTATGAAAGTTCTTATACTGAAGTTGTGGGTCAAATGCGCGTGCAAGCATGCAAGCTTGACCCATTATAACAAATTTGAATGAAGTTTTTGAACAACAAGCTGACCCGCGGCCCGCAACGTGAGGCGGCGTTCCCTGGGAAAAGCGGGCACTTATCAGAAATGATGATAAGATACCTCTAAAGTGGATAGGAAATCTACTTTGGAGGTATTTTCATGGAAAGGAGGCCTAAGCGCAGAATCGACAGGCGCCCTATAGGGAAAGAAGAATTTTCTCCGTGCAATTGTATTCTGACAGATAATAAATAAAATGTTATAATGAACATGACATATAGATGTCGTGTTTACTTTGGTATGATAATAATTGCAAGGAGTTCGTATGAAAACAGACAGGCTTATCGGAATACTTTCAGTACTGTTACAGGAAGAAAAGGTTACGGCGCCCGTGCTTGCGGAGAAATTCGAAGTATCGCGCAGGACAATCAACAGGGATATTGAGGATTTGTGCAAAGCGGGGATTCCAATTTATACTTCCCAGGGCGCAGGCGGCGGAATTGGCATTATGGACGGTTATCGGATGGATAGGACGCTGCTCACGTCAAAGGACATGCAAATGATTCTGGCGGGGCTTCGGAGTCTGGACAGTGTCAGTGGCAGCAACTATTACGGCGGCCTTATGGAAAAGCTGAAATCCGGTTCATCAGATTTTGTCAGCGGAAGGGATTCCATGTTGATTGATTTGTCATCATGGTATAAGGATACCATAGCGCCCAAGATAGAGCTGATTCAAAACGCCATTGAGGAAAGAAAGCTTTTGACATTTCATTATTATGCGCCAAAGGGCGACAGCGTACGGACGATCGAGCCTTATTATCTGGTTTTTAAGTGGTCTTCCTGGTATGTGTGGGGCTGGTGCAGTGGGCGGAAGGACTTTCGGATGTTTAAACTAAACCGGATGGATGAGCTTTTTGAGACAAAAGCAGGGTTTGCGCCCAGAGAAGTACCGGTTCCGGACTTAACGATCGAAAAAATATTTCCGGGGATAATAAAGGTGAAAGCTTTGTTTGTCGGAGAGATGAAGTGGAGACTGATAGAGGAATTTGGGATGCACTGTTTTACGGAAAAGGAAGACGGAACCCTGCTTTTTACAGCGGACTATACGGATAAGGAAAGTCTGGTCTGCTGGCTGCTTACCTTTGGGGCAAAGGTGAAGGTCCTTGAGCCTGTGGAGGTGAGAGAGAAACTGATTCAAATTGCAAAGGATATGGTACGGCAATATGCCGGAATGGAGGAAAAATGCCAAGACCAAGAAACAAAGAAGACCTGCTTGTAGCAGCGGAAGAAAATTTTGAAAAATTGAATGAGCTGATTGCTTCGCTCACGGAAAAAGAGCAAAGCATGCCCTTTGACTTCAGCGGGGATGCAAAGAAAACGGAAGCCCACTGGAAGCGGGATAAGAATGTGAGGGATGTGCTGATTCATTTATATGAATGGCATCAGCTTATGATTCGATTCGTGGATGAAAATACGGGCGGTAAAAATGTTCGGTTCCTGCCGGTCATTTATAACTGGAGGACGATTGCATCCATGAATCAGAAATTTTGGGAAAAGCATCAGGAGACAAGCCTTGAGGAAGCAGAAAAAATGCTTGCGGATTCTCACAGAGAGGTTGTGAAAAGAATAAACCGTTTTACAAATGAAGAACTGTTTATGTCAAAGGCTTTCCCGGCCGTGGGCGGCTCCGTACTTGGTTCTTATTTTGTGAGCAATACTTCCAGCCACTATGATTGGGCCATGAAAAAGATAAAGGCGCACCGGAAAAATTGTGCGCAGAAAACATGACAGCTCGGCAGCATCATTTGTATAGTGCGTTTGAAAATGCTTTCTTTTGGATGTGCTTCGCAATTTGCGGGAGTAATTTTTCGTAACAGTGAAGCAAGGCTGAATGGTTGCGATTTTTCAAACATGCTTCGAAGTCGATCCGGTTGAACGTTATATTGTTATATAAGGGGCAGAGATGGAGGGGAAAAATGGCGTTTGATTATAAAAAAGAATATAAAGAGTTCTACATGCCGAAAAAGAAACCGGAAATTGTAGACATTCCGGAAATGAAATTTATCGCAGTCAGAGGAAAAGGAAACCCAAACGAGGAGGGCGGGGCGTATAAGGAATCGATTGGCCTGCTTTATGGGATTGCTTTTACCATTAAAATGAGCAAGATGAGCAGTCATAAAATCGAGGGCTATTTTGATTATGTGGTGCCGCCTTTGGAGGGATTCTGGTGGCAGGAGGATACTGATGGGGTGGATTATAGCAGAAAAGAGGATTTCTGCTGGATATCCGTTATCAGGCTTCCGGACTTTGTGACCAAAGAGGATTTTAATTGGGCGGTGGAGGAAGCCGGACGGAAAAAGAAGCAGGATTTTTCCAAGGTGGAATTTATGACAATCCATGAAGGACTGTGCGTCCAGTGCATGCATGTGGGAGCCTATGATGATGAGCCTGAGACCATAGCGCTTATGGACGGATTCCTTCAGGAAAAGGGTTATGTGAGCGATTTCTCAGCGGAAAGAATGCACCACGAAATTTATCTGTCCGATACAAGGCGGGTGGCTCCGGAAAAATTGAAAACAGTAATCAGACATCCCATCAAACAGGAACAGGAGGTAAAGTAATGGCAACTTCAAAAGAATTTTATGATTATGTGATGGAAAATCTGCAAAAGGCCGGTGATGTGTCCTCCAGAAAAATGATGGGAGAATACCTGGTGTATTATCAGAAGAAGCTGGTGGGGGATATCTGCGACAACTGCCTGTTTTTAAAACCTACGGAATCAGTGCTGCGTCTATTCCCGGATGCGGAGCGGGCATATCCTTATGAAGGTTCCAAAACCTTGATGGTTGTGGTGGAGGATGTGGAGAACACCGAATTTATGAGAGAATTGCTGGATGCAATGTATGAGGAACTGCCGGAGCCAAAGGTCAAAGCCAAGGGCAAGAGCCCAAGGTCGTAGCTAAAGGCCGGAGCCAAAGGTCA
>CAJUED010000007.1:0-37106 GCA_910585075.1 uncultured Lachnospiraceae bacterium | reverse complement strand
TCAAAGCCAAGGGCAAGAGCCCAAGGTCGTAGCTAAAGGCCGGAGCCAAAGGTCAAAGCCAAGGGCAAGAGCCCAAGGTCGTAGCTAAAGGCCGGAGCCAAAGGTCAGAGCCAAAAGCAAGAGTCCAAGGTCGCAGCTACAAGACGGAGTTAAAGGCCGGTGCTTAAGGCTTTGGTTTAAGAAGGTGAAGAAGCCGTAAATATCAGCGTATCGGCAGAGGTGTCCTAAGCCGCAGAAATCAAATATGGAAGATATTATGGAGAAAAGGGTTGCAGACAGGCAGCCTTTTTTGACGTCTGTAAATCTTTAGAATTGAATAGTTTTTTGTATACACTTGTGGTATGATATTTTTACCGTAGGAATACGGAAAAAGGGAGATAAACAGATGAAAAGCAGGAACTTTAATATACAAAGGGATTTGTCAATCCCAAAGGATTTAGAAAATCCTAAGAGGGCAATCAACTTTATGGCTGCTGTGGCCAGTCTGATGGTTGCCTTAACTTTTATTATAAGGGCGGCAATCACAGGAATTACCTACGACGAAGCCTTTACCTATCTGGCCTATGCAAGACCCTTGATGGACAGTCCCACAATATCAATGGTGGAAAGTATTTTCTGGGGAAGTGTGGCCAACAATCACTGGCTGAACACTTTTTTGATTGCCCTGGTCTGCGGCGGGCTCAAGATACAGTACAGCGAGTTTTTAATCCGTCTGCCTTCCGTTATTATGGGATGCGTGTATTTAGGTCTTGTTTTGTGGAGATTTTGTAAGGGAAGACTGAATGGGATACAGTATGCCATACTGACTTTCTGCTACTATGCGGCGGAATTCTTTGGGCTGGCAAGGGGATACGGCATGGCCGTCACTCTCGTGTTTGCAGGAATTATTTTGTACGGTGAGTGGAAAAGACAGAATTACGAAAAGCATGTCCTGCTTTTATTGTCAATCGGTATTTTCATCTTATCCGCTTATGCCAACTCGGTAACGCTGGTGTGTTGTTTCTGTATGGGTATTGTGATGGGAGAGCATTTGATTTTGGAAAAGAAGTTGTTTTCCTTTGTACGGAAATGCTGGCCTGTTCTGATTCTCTATGCAGGGGCAGGGCTGGTGATAGTGAAATATCACTTTCGCGTGTCCGGTGAAGGAATGCCCTTATGGGCGTCCTCGGGAAGCAGTATATTTGGAATGATGGCGGAATATGTGAATATGCTGTTTCAGGGGGATAGAGTGATCCGGGCGGTCAGCTTTTTACTTTTGCTTTTGACCGGCGGGGCGGCTGTTTATCTGCTTGTAAGGAGAAAATTGACGGAATGTGATTTGGGCATTGCCTGTCTTGTCTATTTTGTATTGTTAGTCAGCATGGATGTTGTCTTTAAAAGAGGCGGATTTTACGGAAGAACTCTCCTTCCCGCGTACCCGCTGGTAGCGCTGGGAATATATGAACTGCTTGAGAGGGCGCTGCAGGAATTGCGGGAGATATTGTTTGCTTTGCAGGAGAAAAAATTTCATTCACAGGAAAAGAGTTACTCCCTGCAAGAGAAAAATTTATCTTGCGAGGAAAGAGCATTCTCTTTGCAGGAAAAAAGCACATCCTTACAGGATAAGGTGCAGTTTGCGGCGAGGATTTTGGGAGCGGCGTTTGTTGTGATGCTCACCCTTATGTATGCAGGGAAAACGGATTTGCTGCGGACCAGAGATTGGTATGACGATTATAATATTAAGGTTGATTTTTACTGTAATCCGGATTTCTTTTCTGCAGGGGAACATGCAAGCGTTGTGTTCTATCAGGAAAAGGTAGAATGGGACAGAGAAAATCTGTTCCAGGAATATTCGGGTGAGGAAAAAAACAGTTATGTGCCGGAATAAATAAGGGATTGACGACAGGTATACGCTTTGTCATTTGTATGCATTTGGGAAATGTGGTATGATGAATGATAAGGGAAATCGCCGTACATAAGAGATGTAAAAGTATAAGAAATGTTTTTGGCGTCTCTTGATATTTGACGTCCGGGGATAATAAGTCAAGTATATGCCAGTGTGGCCACTTGACGGGATGAGAGGGGATGACAAATTTGAGTTCAATCATAATAATAGCCATATTTCTTGCCACGGGGCTGCTTATCAACAGGATAATCAATTTGATTTTCAGGCTTATAGCAAGGAAAAATAATTCAAGCCATCTGCATTTTTTCAAGAGCATGGCGAATGCTGTGGTCATTGTTATTATAGTTTACGCTCTGGCGCAGCAGTTCTCGGTCACAAAGGATTTGAGTACCGCCCTTTTACAGAGCGGTTCTCTGATTGTGGCGATTGCCACCTTTGCAGCCCAGCAGGCGCTGTCAAACGTAATCAGCGGGATTTCTTTGTCCGTAACGAAACCTTATGATGTAAATGATAAAATAAAGGTGGTGCAGGGCGGCAGCATTGTGGCGGAGGGAATCGTACAGGACATTACACTGCGGCATACCATTATCCGCCAGTACAATGGGGAAAGCTGTATTGTGCCCAATTCGGTGATGGATTCGGCAGTGATTACGAACACAAACTTTACCGAAAATATAGGAAACTTTATTGAGGTGACCGTTGGCTATGAAGCGGATGTGCGGGAGGCCATGGACATTGTACAAAGAATCTGTGCGGAGCACGAGATGACCCTGAATACCATGGAGAATAAGGTCTTTATAAAGGGCTATGCGGAAAACGGAGTGACCTTGAAAACAACCGTGTGGACCAAAACCCTGGACGAAAGCTTCCGGGCATGCAGTGATATCCGGCTCAGTATCATAGAACAGTTCAGGGAAAAGAATATAAGTATATCTTATCAGATTGTCACTATAAGCAATGAATAAAGTATAAGTAACAGAGAAGCAAGACAGTTGATAGAATTTATAATTTTTTAAAACTTGAAGATAACGAAATACAAAAAAGCATTATACATTGGAAAGAAGGAAAACATATCGTTTTGCAGAAACAACATATATTTTATACTGGTTTACAATGAAGGCAAAAACCCTGATGGAAAAAGTGAAATAAAGCAGGAAGACAGCTCGAAAGCCAGGATAAGCAAATATGTCCACAGGAAAGCCAAAAAGAAATTTGTGAGGTTCGGTTTGGATAGATTTGAAAAAATATATTTCAAAGAGGTTTTTACATATACGGAAAGTGAATTTGAGAAGGCATTTCTACATGAAATTGATGATAATGAAACGGAATTGCCAGTGAATAAAGCCTAAAAGTAAATGTTATACGAAAGGAGAAAACATGCGTAGAGAAGAAGCAAGAAAACATGCACAGGAACTGGTTTCCCAAATGACCCTGGAGGAGAAGGCCTCCCAGTTAAAATACGACGCTCCCGCCATCCCCAGGCTGGGCGTTCCGGCCTATAATTGGTGGAATGAAGCCCTCCACGGTGTGGCAAGGGCCGGGCAGGCCACGGTATTTCCTCAGGCAATCGGCCTTGGGGCAACTTTTGACGAAGAATTGCTAAAAGAAATTGGGGATGTGATTGCCACGGAGGGGCGGGCCAAGTACAATGCCTACTCAAAGCAGGGAGATCGGGATATTTATAAGGGGCTTACTTTCTGGTCGCCCAATGTGAATATTTTCCGCGATCCCAGATGGGGCCGGGGCCATGAGACCTACGGGGAAGACCCGTATTTGACCGGCAGGATGGGTGTGAACTTTGTAAAGGGGCTCCAGGGAGAAGGCCCGGTGATGAAGGCGGCGGCCTGTGCAAAGCATTTTGCGGTACATTCCGGCCCGGAGGAGCTGCGCCACGAATTCAATGCCATAGCCTCTGCAAAGGATATGGAGGAAACCTATCTGCCTGCCTTTGAGACGCTGGTAAAAGAGGGGGAAGTGGAGGCGGTGATGGGCGCCTACAACCGCACCAACGGCGAGCCCTGCTGCGGCAGTGAAACTTTGATAGAGGAGACTTTAAGGAAAAAGTGGGGATTTGAAGGCCATTATGTGTCAGACTGCGGAGCCATCCAGGACTTTCATGAAAGGCACAGGATAACGGCTTCCCCCAGGGAATCGGCGGCTATGGCCTTGAATGCAGGGTGTGATGTGAACTGTGGAAATACATACCTTCATATTTTAAGCGCATATCAGGATGGGCTTGTAACTGAGGAAGCCATTACCAAGGCCGCTGTCAGGCTTTTTACAACCAGATATGTGCTTGGACTGTTTGAGGAGACGGAATATGACAATATCCCTTATGAAAAGGTAGAGTGCCGGGAGCACCTTGCCCTGTCGGAGCGGGCGGCGGCGGAGAGCTTTGTGCTGCTTAAAAATGACGGAATTCTGCCCCTTAAGAAGGATGGGCTGCACACCATTGGGGTGATTGGGCCCAACGCGGACAGCCGTTTGTCCCTGATTGGAAATTATCATGGGACGGCGACGGAGTATGTGACCGTCCTTGAGGGAATCCGCAGATATGTGGGGGATGATGTGAGGATTCTTTATTCTGTAGGAGCTGAATTATTTAAAGATAAAACGGAAGCGCTGGCTCATCCTTACGACAGGCTTTCCGAGGCAAAAATCGTAGCACAGCACAGTGACGTTGTGATTTTGTGCGTGGGACTGGACGAGACCCTGGAGGGAGAGGAAGGGGATTCCAACAACAGCTACGCATCCGGAGACAAGCTGTCCTTAAAACTTCCGGATTCACAGCTGGCTCTTATGGAGGCGGTTGCCGAGACCGGTAAGCCTGTGGTGCTCTGCCTGTGCGCCGGAAGCGATATTGATTTGGGCTATGCCGCAGAGCATTTTAACGCAGTGGTACAGCTCTGGTACCCCGGGGCCCAGGGAGGAAAGGCGGTTGCAAAAATGCTCTTTGGAGAGAGCGCGGCTTTCGGGAAACTGCCCGTTACTTTTTATGAGGCCTTGGAGGAGCTGCCTGAGTTTACAGACTATTCCATGAAAGGCAGAACCTATCGGTATATGGAAGGAAAGGCCCAGTATCCTTTTGGCTACGGATTAAATTACGGGAAAGTAGTGATAAAGGATGCAAAGCTGTCGGACAACGGAAATTCTATGAATGCAAATTCTATGAATACAAATTCTTCGAATTTGACAAATCCTGAAAATGTGCAGGGCGACAAACAGGGAGATAAAATAGATGAAAGCATAGATAAAATTACGGTAACGCTGGAAAATGAAGGGGAATTTGATGCCCAGGAGGTGGTGCAGGTTTACGTGAAATATTGTAACAGTTCACAGTCCGGCTTATCGGAGGAAAAGGATGACCCGACCCGGCTTGTCATTCCCAATCCTCAGTTATGCGCTTTTAGGAGGGTTTTGGTAAAGGCAAAGGAGACGGTGAGGACTGAAATTGAAATTTCACCTAAAGCTTTTACACTGGTGGATGAAGAAGGAAACAGGTTTACGCCGGAAGGACTTTGTCAATTGTATGTGGGATTCGGACAGCCTGATGCAAGGACGGAGGAACTGACAGGAATGAAGGCGGTTATGCTGGAGAAGCGTTTGGAGAGAATGAGATAGTTATCAAAGATTAAGAGAACCAAAGAGCAGAGTATTTTCAAACACACTCTAAAAACTTTGGTTCTCTTATTTGACTTAATCTTCAAGTGTCTGCTGGAGATTATCCGCTACCTTTTGCAGTTTATCTTTTTCCTTACTACCATCTTCTAAATTTTCAAGCACTTCCTTTATATCGTCTAAAACAAATCTTATAAATCCCTTAAATTGACTGTCAGTCATTCCCATAAAATCACCTACTCTCTCTACTCCCATTGGAAACAAGCCAAAATCGCTGCCTTCGACGACTGCCGCCGGAACCGACTTCCCCGAAGCCGGGAGCGTGTTGCTTATGACTTGATTGTTACAAAATAAGTATATCATAACGAAAGAATAAAGTCTATGCAATCGGTAAAGTGAGAATAGGGTAGAAGATGCTCATAGATATAGCACAGATATTATTTATTTTTATTGACAAAAAATCGGTAAATAATATAATAAAATCACTACGCTTTTAGTATGAAAGTAAACCTTCATACTGAATTTGTGGGTCAAATGTGCGTGCAAGCACGCCCGCTTGACCCATGTGTAACAAATTTGACAGGCCGCCGTTCGAAGGGTTGCGGCGTTATAACAGTTCGGCCCAGGATTTTGTACTTGTGACGAAATCCGTAAGAAGGAGTACCGGCCGGAAAAGAATAACATAAAGAATTTACCGAAAATAGAAAGTATGCAGCGGTTCATACTAAGTGGATGATGATACGTTGCTTAAGAGAAAAGGAGAACAGATATGAAACGCATGATGACATGGATGATGATTGTCTGCCTGATTGCAACTTGGAGCCTCCCGGTTCAGGCAGTGGAGATGAATGGGGATTTAGTCCGGACAACCGAAACCCAGCCCATATCGGAGGCAGAGGTATCGGCGTCGCCATCCGAATCCCCCAAGGTGCAGCAGCGGACCCAGGCGGAGCAAACCAAGTCCCCTGCAGCCTCGGATGAGGATGCTAAGGATACGTCCGGTTCTTTACCGGCGGAGTCTCCAAAGGCGTCGGCAGCACCGACCAAATTGCCGGAGGCGCCTTCCACAGAATCTTCGGACACAACTCAATCGGAGGTATCAACGTCTCCTGCGGCGTCCCAATCAGAAAAGCCGGATGCATCGTGGTCGGAGTCGCCTGCGGCAACGCCCTCAGACGAAACAGCCTCCCCTTCAGGAACACCGGAGGAATCGCCAAGTGCAACGCCGTCCGGGACGCCCAGTGCCTCCCCCAGCGCCACACCGTCAGAGACGCCTTCTCCTTCAGCTTTCCCTGCAAGGTCAAAGGGTACGGAATGGAATGACAGACAGGCATCGGCAGGTGCAGTTGGCGGGGTGGAAGTAATTTTGATGAATGCCCTGCCCATTTCTGCGGACAGTAAGATTACATTGAACGTGTCCTTGGAAAACGTGGGAAGTGAGCGGGTGGAGCTGCTCTCAAATTCGGAAAAGCATTTAGTTTTGTTCGATGAATTGTCGAAAGGGACTTACCAGTTGAAAATAACGGAGGAGGAAACCGGTGGTTCCGGTTTTGGTTTCCTGCCCTATGAACAGGAGATTCAGGTAGAGAATGATACGAAGATAGCGGAGATTTATACCGGCTTCGTGGAATTAGATAACGTTGCATATGCGGAAGGCGCATGCCATCCGGGGGCCATGCTGATTGGAGATGTCAATCGGGATGGCAGGCTGGATGATGCGGACAAAAACGCCATCATGGAAACCATCAGCCGGGGAACTAACGGTGTTTTTCAGGGAAATCCCAGTGAAAATCCCACGGATTTAAACAAGGATGGACAGACTGACCTGGTGGATTTGCAGTACTATGCCAACAGCAAGGACAAGCTGGATGAAAATGCCGCTACCACAGCCACTTTATACCGTAAGATTTCTTCTAATAGTGTACAGATAAACGTCAATTCGGAAACCACTAAAATCACGGGGAGTCCGGAGGAGCTTTTAAAGGATAATGGCAGCGGCGTAACCCTGACCGGAATGGGAGATTTGATTTCGTCGGATACTCCGGTGGAGATTGGTTTTAATCTGGAAAGTGATGCATTTTCCTCTCAGGAAGTGGAGGAGATTGTCTTTGTCATGGGTGAAAACACCATTGAAAGCGGAATCCTGCAGGTAGAGACCGAGGGCGGCGGTGAGCCTGACACATATAATATTGTAAACGGAGAAGCGGTTAAGGCCCTTGGCGGTGAGAGGGGCTTTGCGCTGTATGCCGGTACGGGCACCCAGAGCGGCATAGCGGGAAACAGCCAGGCGGCAGGCAGTACCCTGACCATTAACCTGGAGGGGAAGATAGCTGTAAAAAAGGTCACCCTGCTCATCACAGGAATGAAATCCGGGGGAAATCTGGCGGAGATTTCCAAGGTGGAATTTTTAAATGATACGGGAAATAAAATCCCCGCTCCTGAAATGAATGTACCTACAGGCCTTAATGCGACAGGGGGAAACAAGTCCTTCCATGTAAGCTGGAACGGGCAGCGGAATGTGACTGGGTATGAGGTGAAAATCGGTTATGGGGGAGAATATCAGTATACCCGTGTATCCTCCAATGAGCTGGAGGTAAAATCCTTTCTCGGAAACAGGTTGAAAAACGGTGAAGAATATGAGGTATGGGTGCAGTCGGTGAACGGCACTTGGGTCAGCGGCTACTGTGAAAGCAGGAAGGCAACCCCGGTGATTTCAGGGCCCCCGGCTCCGCCTGATAATCTGAAGGCAACGGGGGGATACCGCCGCATCAGTTTAACCTGGAAGAACATGGAGGATACGGATTCCTACAATGTTTACTACAAGGCGGAGGGCGAGAATACATACACGAAGATTACCGGCATAGACCAGAACCGTCATACGATAAATAATCTGCAGGATGAGACCCGGTATGAGATTTACGTGACCAGTGTGAATGAGCTTGGGGAAAGCGGCCCTTCCATCCATTCGGAAGCCCGCACCATCACCATCAAACCGGCCCAGATGCCGGGCTATAAACTGATTAACGAATCAAAAGGGGCGGGAAAACTAAGCGCCCACATCAAGAACGTGACCCACGGAAGGGGCTCCATGGTGTCCAGTCCTTTGGATGATAGTTCTTCGGATGGAAAAAGCGCCCTTGGCACGGTGGATAAGGACGCGGCGTCCTATTACCAGGTTCTTGACTGGGACGACGGGGCACAGTACCCGGCTTCCACCAAGGGACTGCTTTTTACTCTGGATGATTACTATGAGATGAGCTATATTACCTTTGCGGAGGCCGAGGACATTGGCTGGTACAGCGGCGCCTACGTGCATTACTATGATGAAGAACATCAGAGCGAAGGTGTGGCGGCCCAAAATGTATCTCTGGTACAGAAGACAGATGCAAACGGGCGGAAGTACTATATGATTAAGCTGGCCCAGCCCATTAAGGCTAACAAGGTGAGACTTGGTTTTACCAGAGGAAATAATTATCACAATATTATCATTTCCGAAGTGAATTTTTACTATTATGACAGCCTGGAAGACGATATTCTTGCCTTATATGCGGATGATTTGCATACGACTCTAAAATCGGATGTGACAGCCGAGACCATTGACGGCCTGCAAAAGCGTCTGGATACCAAGGATGAAAAGAGCGGGGAATACCATCCGGAGAGGGAAATGCTGCAGAGAGAGCTGGACAATGCTAGAGGGCTTTTAAACTCGGATTTTCAGGATGTGGTGGAGATCAGTGCAAAAATCAGCGCCTCCAAAGACGGACATCTTGGCTTTGGCGGCTTAAACGGATGGCAGCCCTTAGGGGTTACGGCCTATGAGGGAGAACAGATTGTAGTGTACGTAGGCCACAACCAGTTAAAGGCAGGCTCTAATGCCGACCTTCAATTGATTGCCACCCAGTATCATGCTGAGGCGGGAGCCTTTGCATCTACCGTGGCAACCTTAAAGGTAGGCCGCAATGAGATTACCATCCCTGCCATCCAGAGCCTTGCCTGCGAAGGGGGCGGAGCCCTTTATGTCCAGTATACCGGCAGCAACGAAAACGACAGATATGCGGTGCGGGTGAGCGGCGGTGCAAAGGAACCTGTGCTTAACCTGTACGGTATTACCGACGAAGCACAGAGAAAAGAGCGGATTAACGCCTATGTGGAAGAACTGGAAACCCATGTGGCAGCCCTGGAGGAAAATCATAAGAAATTCCATGAGAGCGCCGGGGAAGGTAACAAGGTGAACCGGGCCTACGAGGAAACCAATTGTATTCTGGGGGCAACAGATATTATGATGGACGAAATGATGTTGTCCGTGTCGGCAAAGCAGATTCTGGCAGGCCTTGGAAAAGGTACCACCGCAGAGCGGGCGAATAAGCTGGAACAGTCTCTTAAAGCCATGGAAGATATGATGGAGCTGTTTTATCAGCACAAGGGACTGAGCAATGACGCGGGGGCCCCTGCATCCGACAGGCTTCCTGCCCAGCATTTGAACATCCGGTACATGCGTATGTTTGCAGGAGCCTTCATGTATGCTTCCGGCAACCACATTGGAATCGAGTGGGGTTCCGTGCCCGGGTTAGCATCAGCGGTGCCGGTGGAAAGCGACGCTAAGGGCAGATACATAAGCGGCAATTACTTTGGATGGGGCATCAGCCATGAGATTGGCCATAACATCAATCAGGGCAGCTACGCCATTGCGGAAGTGACCAACAACTACTTTGCCCAGCTGACCAAATCAAGGGACAGCAACGATACGGTGCGCTTTACTTATGATAATGTTTATAAAAAGGTGACCTCCGGTACGGTGGGCGTTCCTTCCAACGTGTTTACCCACCTTGCCATGTACTGGCAGCTTCACCTGGCTTATGACAGAGACTATAATTACAAAACCTACGACAGCTACGAGGAGCAGCTGGCGAACCTGTTTTATGCAAGAGTGGATTCTTACAGCAGAAATCCTTCCGCAGCAAAAGGAGGCCTTAAGCTTGACGGGGACAAAAATCAGAACATTATGCGCCTTGCCTGTGCGGCGGCGGAAAAGGATTTGACGGAATTTTTCCTTCGCTGGGGACTTGAACCGGACGGGGAGACCATCCGATACGCGGGACAGTTTGAAAAGGAGGAGAGGGCTCTTTATTACCTGACGGATGATGCAAGGGTTTATGAGATAGAGCATGGGAGCGATAGAACCTTCAAGGGACGGGATGTGGTAAGCTCGGACAGCAGCGTAAGTGTCAGCAAGAAGGTACCCAATGAGGTGACCGTCTCCATCAAAACCACAGCCGACCAGGAAGTGATTCTGGGCTACGAGATTGCCAGATACCAGTATGAAAACGGAGTACCCGTGCGTCAGGTGGTTGGATTCTCTACAAAAGATACCTATACGGACCATGTGGCCACCATCAACAACAGAGTGCTGACCTACGAGATTACCGCAGTGGATCAGTTTGGCTATCGGTCAAAGGCAAGGAAAATCGGGAATGTAAGGATATCCCATGACGGCAGTCAGGATAAGTCTATGTGGAGCGTGACCACGAACATGCTCTCCGGCAGTGACGGGGCCGCCGAGGCGGAGGAGGAAGACCCCTGCGCACCGGAGGCGGTTTCAGATATCACCCGGGTAATTGACAACGACTACAACAAGGATTACCAGGGACAGACCGCCGGCGGGGATGCGGAGATTGTGATTTGTGCGAACAAGG
This sequence comes from uncultured Lachnospiraceae bacterium, assembly GCA_910585075.1. Lineage (GTDB taxonomy): Bacteria > Bacillota > Clostridia > Lachnospirales > Lachnospiraceae > Suilimivivens. Next base: position 25,910 of record CAJUED010000007.1, on the reverse strand, counting down.
TTCTGGAAGTGTGTGGACTGAAACTTACGTCAAAATCAGGGACGCCTCTTGGCAGTTACACCATTGAAGTAAGCCTTGACGGCAGCAGCTGGACAAGAGTAAAGGCAGGAAGCTTTGAGAGTAAGGGCGGAAGCCAGACCGTTTATTTTGAAAATGCGGATAAAGACCCTTGGGTATGCACCTATGATGCAGCATATGTAAGATTGCGGGCTGTGGGACAGGGCTCTATGAGCGTGGCCGAGCTTGACCTGCTTGGGCCTTCCGGGGACAGCATCTCCTTTGGCGTTAAGGAGGACAGTACCGAGGGTGCGGTTGGAATTTTAAGCGAGGATTATACTTATGAAAAAGGAAAGGCAATTCCGAAGGATTCTCTGATTTTTACCGGAAGTTATAAAGGAAATCCCGCCTACAATGTGGTGGTTCTCTATGATGAGGATGGAAATGTTGTGGGAGGCGTGGACGAGGATAATGTGTTAAAGTCAGAGCAGATTATTCTGGCAAATGTGCCTGAGAACGGTATGCTTGGGGAGGTAAGCGATGGCATCTGGATTTACTGGATAGAGCCTGAATTCATACCCGCCGACCTGAAAGGGAAAACCGTGCGGGCGCAGCTCTACCGGGTGGACAATGCGCTGACCAATCAGGGACAAAGACTTGTGAGCGATACCCTTCCCTTAGTGATACCGGAGAACTTAAAGAGCATCACCCTTCAAAACAGTACGAAGGAAGTGAACGCTAAGGAGGGAATCAGTACGCCGTTACCTTAACAAATATAAATATATGATGGCAGGTGATGAAAAGTGAAATGGATGCGGAAAAATTTATATTTTGGAATGGCAATACTTGGGCTGTCCATTCCACTTAAGGTACACGGGGCGGGAAAGGATACCGTAGTGCTTGGCCAGGACGGAAGCCAGGCCGCGGTATCCCTGGAGATGAGCAATGCCTCGGAAGAAAAAATTACCACCGTAGCCGTATCCCTGGAGGTGAAGACGGATGACGGCAGCCCTGTGAGTGTGGAGTTTTCGTTTTCATCCGCCCTTAGCGGCACAGAGCATGGCTATGTTTATCATGAGGATACGGGCAGACTGGATATCTATGTGGCTTCCTCTAAAGGTCTGTTTCAGGATGAAAAGTTAAGTCTGGGAAACGTAAAGGTACAGCCTGCCGACCCGGAGCGGAGCGTTACGGCCAATGTCAACTACTGCAAGGATTCCTTTCAGACAGCCAATGGCTCTTATGGAAATAAGACGCCTGTGGTGGAGGACGAGGTAAAGCCTGTGAGTATACAGATTGGCAATGGCGCCTTGACGCCCACCGACCCGGATAATGGAAATTCTGGTAATGGAAGTTCTGATATTGGAAATTCAGGAAATGTCGGGAATACAGGCGGAGCGGGAAGTCAGGGCAGCGGGGGTTCCGGCCACGGAAGCGGCAGTGGAGGCGGAAATGGCAGTAACATTGACCAGGGGCTGTATGATGAGACCACACGCTTTACCAACGACCCTGCCAGTGCACAGCCTATCACATCCTCTATTGTAAAGCGTGACAAAGATACGCTGGCCGGGAATCTGACAGCAGGCCTTACAGGTGCGGCGGCCCAAAAGGGCGGCGGAAGCGGTGCAGGCGGAGTGTCCCTGGCGAAAACAAAGGGAAAGGTGTCGGTAGTTTCTCCTAAGAATGGGCCGGCAAGCATCCGTGTGTCGAATGGGAAGGATGGAATAGCAGGAGAGGATATGCCTGACGGACTTCTGGCCGGGGGCAAGGGAAACGCCGGGGAAACGGAAGGCGGTTTTGGCGCAGGCATTTTTGGAAATAATAATTCGGAGGATGGCTCGGGAGAAAGCCTGTCCGGGGAGATTCTGCTGGATCAGGAAAACGGCGGAGCAGTGAAAAATAAGAAAAACGGGAAGCTGATTCAGGTTTTGATATGCTGCGCAGCCTTTGCCGGAGCGTCCGGAGCAGCGGGAGGCGTAGCTGTCCTTTTCCTTAAAAAGAGAAGGATAGCAGCGGCAGGCGGTAAAAGGAAAAAGAGAAAGAAAAGGCCTGTAAAAAGAAAGAAAAAGGCCGTAAGGCACAGAACCGGTAAAAATCGCAGAACCATGTAATAGGGTGTTCGGGAAAATTTAATTTCAAACAAGCTGTTAATAGGCCACCCAGGGGATTCTGATTTTCTGGCCGGGATAAATCAGGTTTGGATTTTCAAGATAATTAAATCAATAAAGTATGAAAAAGAGTAGGGGGAGGAGGATTCCACCTCCTGCTTGGGCACAAGCTGGCTATCGGAGTCATGATAGCCCTGCTTTGTGACAAATTGGCTGTCAAAGTCACTATGGCCCTGTTCTATAATATATTGACTATTATAGTCATTTAACTTCTGTTCAGCATATGGCTGGCTCATAAAGAGTGCCATATGCTGTTTGTAAATTGTCCGGAGACTTTCCCCTTCCTTTACCACATGCGCGTAGGGGGAGGCATGGAAGGTCTGCATCATGGTGGACATGGTTTGTCTGCAGATTTCTTTGTTGGAGGCTTCCTTTTTAATGCGGGAGGCCAGATACCATCCGCCCTCATCCTTTTCCATAAGAGGAATGGCCAGGGTGACTTCATAGGTATCTGTGGTGCCATGCCAGATAAGATAATCGTACCAGATGCTTTGTTCCTTATATAAATCCCAATCCACATGCTTATCAGCGCCTTCCGGGACAGAAAGGGTTATGTTGATTATATGCATGGTAAATACTTCCTCCTCCATGAGGGCTCCATCCGGCTGACAGATATCTCTGACAGTTAAGGAAGTATCCTTGATATTACAGGTTAGTCCTGTGCATTTCTAAGCGCCATATTCCCGGAGTAGTCCCTCAATTTGCAAATTTAAGTTTTCCGGCATAAAGCTTTGAGAAGGGTTTTTATTTGGCAGTTTGAGCCATAAGTGCAGCTTTTGGGAAGCTGTGGGAGCTTTTGGCTTACTTGCCCGCACTTTGATTTGAACCCGCTTTTGTTCAAACAGAGGGATCACAATATAGTAAAGACGGTCATCCGGGAAGGAAAGGTAGCCTAATTCCTGGCCTGCCCTGTTTTTGAGATATAATTTGTGGTCTCTGACGCCGACAGGGTAGAGCGGTTCATCAGCCTGCAAGGCAATAGTGGGATATGCCGTTTCTAGCATGGCAGCCATGTAAAAGAAGCGGCTGTCGGCCTGCTGCGCCGTTTCGTCCGGTGTACATTCCCTAGCAAGTTCTCCCAAAAGGGAAGTGCCGTCTATAAATTGCTGGGACAGCAAATAAGTGAGCTGCGCCAGTATATGTTGCCGGGATGCAGGAGCATATGCTCTGCATAGCCTGGCATCAATCTCGTCAAGCAGCCGGGTACCACATTTGTACATACTGAGCAAAAACAAAGGAAAATCCTCCTCTGTCTTCCACAGATATTTGCCTCTGGCAATGCAAAAGGTCCCAAGAACATTTCCCTCATAATCTTCCGCATAATGCAGAATCTCCCGCTCCACATATGCGTTTTCATTGGTGGGAGCATCCCAGGTAACGGGACTTTTTTCCCTTGAGGTGCCCCGGGCTGAGGTATGGGATGCGCCTTCACGGCGGCTTTTCTTCTCTTTGAGAGTGGCATATGCAAGATTAATTTCCTGAGCGCTGTAAAAACCGGGATTTTGATTAAATTGACCAATAGAGTCAGGGTGCGCCTGTAGGATAAGCTGGCGATACTGCTTTTTGACTTCTTCCCATTGCGCTTCAGGGAGAAGATTCAGGATTTTGTAGGCTTCTTTTGCGGTCATAAAATTTCCGATACCTTTATAATGAATTTGATATTTGTATATAATAAGCATTTTTATTATACCCTATTTACTTCAATTTGCATATTCTCATGCATAAATGATAAGTAGGGGAAAAAAGGCTGGGGATAAACAGAAGATTTATGATATAATACACTCAAAAATCCAGCCGCTATGCGGCTGCCGCGCTTCGCGCTCAAAGATTTTTTCGTTATCATGTCAGGTTAAATCAAATGCTCACTCTGTTCGCGCTTGATTTCCTGCTGACATGATATAATAGCCGCAAAAGAAAAACAAGCGACTGCGAAGCAGGCATTTGTTTTTCCTGCGGCATTAACGAGCAAACGTCCGATGAAATCGGACAGGGAGCGCGCTAGCGCGGTTTTTCGAGCGTGTACTGCGGATAAGAAAATATAAAAGAAAGCGATTCAGTCAAGCCAGATGCATTGCATAGAGCTTGCATTTGCAGACTGTTGTCAGTAGGGAGAGTTGTATGAAAAAGAGAATATTTTTGCTGTGCTGCAGCGTTATGCTGTTGTTTGGCTGCGGTCAAAAGGAGGTGGAAAATGCACAAAAGCCGTCCACCCAGGAGGAAAATACAGATTCAAGTGATGAAACGCCGGAGCAGAGCTGTCAGGCGAAAGTAACCTTTTTTGATGTGGGAAAAGGAGATGCCATATTGATTGAGACCTCCGAGCATCAGATAATGATTGACGCCGGTTATGATGACACCTCGGAGATTATTCTGGATTACCTGAAAGAGCAGGGCATTGAAAGCCTTGACTATATGTTGATTACCCATTTCGACAAAGACCATGTGGGCGGGGCCGACCGGATTATGGAGGAGATAAGGACGGAAAGGGTTTTACAGCCCGATTATGAATCCGACAGCGGTCAGTATCAGGAATACAGGGAAATTATGGAAAGACAGGGAATCTCCCCGGAGCCCATCACCAAAACCACGAAACTGTCTTTGGATGGCGTTGATTTTTTGATTTATCCGCCCCAGAGGAAAAGCTATGGGGAGGAGGATAACGATTTCTCCCTGGTGGTCAGCATGGTTTGTGGAGAGAGAAGTTTTTTATTTGCAGGGGATGCCGAAAAGGAACGCCTGAAAGAGCTTTTGATACAGAATGAATTTGGACTGTCCCATGATGTGCTGAAGGTTCCTCACCATGGCCGGAAGGAGAAAAACTCGGAAGAATTTTTAAAGGCCGTTTCGCCAGAGCTGGCGGTGATAACCAGCTCAGAGGAAAAACCGGCGGACGAGGAGGTCTGCAAAATATTAGAAAAACTAGGAACAGACATATATTTTACCTGTGACGGAACGGTCACCTGCATCTGCGACGGGAGAGAGCTGCTGATGGAGTAGAAAAAACAGCCTGCCGGAATAATAACTCCGGCAGGCTGATATCAGTTTATGCAGTCTTTTTTTCCAGCTCGTCCACTCGCTTTAATAATTCGTCAATCATTTTTAGCACCAATGCCGTATTATCATTTTCGAGTTTAGTGATCCGATAATATTGATTTATCTCATCAAAATTTGTCTGTATTTTATTTATCCGATTTTCCAAAATATTTCTGGTCCTTTCCAGTTCGTCTAAAAGGAAAATTTCGGATTTTTCTAATCTTTCCACCATACGGGTTTCAGACTCTTTAATCTTTTCATCTGTGCGAACCTCGGATTCCGCCAATCGGTTAATCATACGGTTTTCAGATTCTTCTAATCTTCCAATCATACGTGCTTCGGACTCTTTAATCTTTTCGTCTGTGCGGGCATCGGATTCTTCCAATCGCTTAATCATGAGGTTTTCGGATTCTTCCAATCGCTTAATCATGCGGTTTTCGGATTCTTTTAATTTTTCATCCATGCGGACTTCCGATTTTTCAAATCTTGTATCCACAACAGATTCTATCATAATTTTTAAGACATCTAAATCTTTTTGTTCAAGCATAAACTACCCTCCTTACATAATGTTTGAATAAAAAATACAAAAAGTAACAATATTTGATTTTCACCTGTTATAATTATGTAAAATTCACCCTGGAAATTGAGAGTAAAAAAAATGCTAAAAAATTTGAATTTTTCAGCATTCTTCTTGGGTTGGGCTGTTCTTAAAAAACAGTCGCAGCTCGTAGGGGAATCGAACCCCTGTTTCCGCCGTGAGAGGGCGGCGTCTTAACCGCTTGACCAACGAGCCATTTACTTGTGCATCACACTTATTTAATATATTACATTTCGGCAAAAAATGCAAGTGAAATTTTAAAATTTTTCAAAAAAAATTGTAACAGTTCAGCCATGCCATTCATAAGTTGTGGGTTTGAACATTTTGGCCACCCGCTTAGAGTATTTCCGACAACTTATTTCATGTCGGGCGTCCGCCCTATAGAATTTGACATACAAAATGCCTTATGTGAGCCAGCTCCCAACTTCATTTTGTATATCAAATCTTGCATGGCTGAACTGTTACAAAAATTATCAGATTAAATCAACCAACGCATGAGCCAGCCCGTCATGGTCGTTGTCATAAGCGGTAACGGTGGTTGCCGCCATTTTTACATCCTCACTGCCGTTTGACATTGCAATCCCCATACCGGCGGCCTCAATCATGGAGAGGTCGTTCTGGGCGTCTCCGGCGGCCACTGAGAAATAGGGGTTTATGCCAAGGATTCCGCAGAGGGTCTTGACGGCAACGCCTTTTCCGGAAGTGGAGGGGAAGAACTCTAAATAGTAAGGATTGGAGTAAATCATGGAAACCCCTTCTTTTTCTGCCCAGGGCAGGAGAGAAAGGCGGAAGTTTTCCATTTTTTCGGTGTCCTTTAACGCAATGCCAATGCATTTACAGGGCCCCTGTGTGAGTTCATCCATCACGTTGGGATTGATGATAATGGGCGTTTTGATAACCCGCCTGTAGTAAACCAGTTCCTCGTCCTCGGCGGGGGAAACAATGTTGGTTTCCGTGTATGTGTGCACGTGGATATGAGCCTTTTTGGCCTCGTCCATAATATGGGCGGTCTGCACTAAGGTCAGTGCAATCCGGTGGATGGTCTTATTTTGGGCACAGTCATAAATCTGTCCGCCGTTGTAGCCAATCACATACATGCCCGGAAGGTCAAGGTGAAGGTAGTTTTTTACGTCCTTTACACTGTTTACATCCCTGCCGGAACATAGGGCCAGTTTATGGCCCGCCTGGCTCCACTTTTCAAGAATCTCTCTTGTGTAGGGGCTGATTTGTTTCTTGCTGTCAAGGAGAGTGCCGTCTAAATCCGTGAAAAGTATTTTGGTGGGCTTTGTTTGCTTGGGATGGGCATCCATCCATTTCCTGCGCTCATTGATTTTCAGAAGGATTTCTTCAGGGATGAAAAGCTTTCCGTAGCCGGTGGCAAGGTCAAGGCCGGGCTTTGCGCCGCCGTGGAAATCGCTCCCGCCGCTGATGCACAAATCATATTTAGCCGCCAGCTTTCGCATTTCCCGCTCATCCGAGGGGCTATGGGTGGAGTAAACGGCCTCTATTCCCTGAAGTCCCATTTCCTTTAAAGTGGAAACCAGCTGCTCCAATTTCTGACTGGTCATGTGGTAGAGCAGAGGGTGGGCAAGCACGGGAAAACCGCCTGCCTTTAAAATGATTTCCACCGCCCGCATAGGGGTTATTTTTTTGCGGGGAACAAAGCAGGGACAGTTGTCTCCGATATACCGCTCGAAGGCCTCTTTCAGGGTTTTGGTGTAGCCGCGGTTTAACATAAACTTTGCATAATGGGAGCGGGTGATGACGCAGCCGGGAAATTCGGCCGTCAGCTCCTCATAGGTGATGGGAAAGCCATACTCGGTCAGGCGCTTACACATCTCCTGATTGCGGGTAATGCGCCCGTTAACAAAATTTACCAGGCGGCGTTTAAAAAAGTCGCTTTTGTAATCAATATAAAGGCCTACGATATGAATATCCTTTCCCTCATACTCGGAGGAAAATTCAATGCCCGGTATAACCTCGATATTTTTGCCTTTTGCAGCCTCTAAAGCCTCGTCGATACCATCCGTAGTGTCATGGTCCGTCAGAGCAAAGGCGGAGAGCCCTTTTTCAAGGGCATAATCCACCAGCTTGGTGGGAGAGAGGGTACCATCAGATTTATTGGAGTGTACATGTAAATCAATCATGTTCATGGTTAATTTTCACCTTCTTCTACCTGTTTGGTGTAAACCGTGCGTTTCCTTGCCATTTCGTCGTTAGCAAGATAATCGTCATAGGTGGTGATTTTGTCTATCATGGTACCGTCCGGAAGGAGTTCCATAATCCGGTTGGCAGTTGTCTGTACAAACTGATGGTCATGACAGGCAAAAAGCGCCACCCCGGGGAATTTAATCAGACCGTTGTTGAGGGCCGTGATGGATTCCATGTCCAGATGGTTGGTGGGCTCATCCAAAATCAGGCAGTTAGCGCCGCTGATCATCATTTTGGAAAGGAGACAGCGGACTTTTTCTCCACCGGAGAGCACCCGCACCTTTTTCACGCCGTCGTCCCCGGCGAAAAGCATACGGCCCAAAAATCCCCGGACATAGGTAGCGTCCTTGATCTCGGAATAGCCGGTAAGCCAGTCGGCAATGGTGTAGTCGTTGTCAAATTCGGCGGTGTTATCCTTGGGGAAGTAGGCCTGGGATGTGGTGATACCCCATTTGTAAGTGCCTTCGTCAGGCTCCATCTCGCCCATTAAAATCTGGAATAAGGTAGTTTTGGCCAGCTCATTGCTTCCCACAAAGGCGATTTTGTCATCGTGGCCTACAATAAAGGAAATATTGTTTAAAACCTTTTCTCCATTTATAGTTTTGGAAAGATTTTCTACGGTGAGAACCTCGTTGCCGATTTCACGGTTGGGGCGGAAGTCAATATAAGGATATTTACGGCTGGAGGGTTTGATTTCCTCGAGCTCGATTTTTTCAAGGGCGCGCTTCCTTGAGGTTGCCTGCTTTGACTTGGAGGCGTTGGCGGAGAAGCGGGAGATAAACTCCTGGAGCTCCTTGATTTTTTCTTCCTTTTTCTTGTTGGCTTCCTTCATCTGCTTGATCAGCAGCTGGCTGGACTCATACCAGAAATCGTAATTGCCGGCATAGAGCTGAATCTTGCCGTAATCAATGTCGGCGGTATGGGTGCAGACTTTATTAAGGAAGTAACGGTCATGGGATACCACGATAACCGTATTTTCAAAATTGATTAAAAATTCTTCAAGCCATGCAATGGCATCCAAATCCAAATGGTTGGTGGGCTCATCCAAAAGCAGAATGTCAGGATTACCGAAAAGAGCTTTGGCCAGAAGAACTTTTACTTTCTCGTTACCGTTTAAATCCTTCATTTCGCTATAGTGAAGGGAAGTGTCAATGCCAAGGCCGTTTAAGAGGGAAGCGGTGCTTGATTCTGCTTCCCAGCCGTCCATCTCCGCAAATTCTGCCTCAAGCTCGCTGGCACGGATGCCGTCCTCGTCGGTGAAGTCCTCCTTTGCATAGATGGCCTCCTTTTCCTTCATAATCTGATACAGGCGTGCGTTGCCCATAATGACCACGTCCATAACCGGATAGGCGTCGTATTTAAAATGGTCCTGCTCCAGTACGGAAAGACGCTGGCCGGGGGTTACGGCGATATCCCCGTTGGTGGTTTCCAGGTCACCGGAAAGAATTTTCAGGAAGGTGGATTTGCCGGCGCCGTTGGCGCCAATAAGGCCATAACAGTTTCCTTCCGTAAATTTAATATTCACATCCTCAAATAAGGCTTTTTTGCCTACTCTGTAAGTAACATTGTTTGCACTGATCATGTTTTAGTCCTCCATGCTGTCAACTGCCGCAGGTTCGGGCGTTAACACAAAATGAATTCTTTCTGATTTATTTATAATGGCTTTACCCACAATTTCCTATTTTACAGAAAAACAGGGAATTTGCAAGGGATTTTAAAGAATTATAAATGTAAATTGTAACAGTTTGTAACGGTGAAGCGTTGGCCAAACCGTTACAACAGTTCAGCCAACGCTATGCGTGGTCAGGAAGAAAAGTCTTCTATAACAGGTGAAATCTGTGACAGCATGTTATCTACGTCTTCAAACATGGCGCTCTTGGTGGTGCCTAAGTTGTTGGCATGTTCAATATGCTCCAATACTTTCTGATACTGGTCTTTTGTCCTCTCAAAGAAGTGAAACAATTCTTCCAGGGAAGATTTTGATTCGTTAATAACGTCTGAGATATCCGACTGTACGGTTGTGGCGCCTTCCGCCACCTGGGAAATGTGCAGGAATACATCTGAAGTATCATGCATTTTTTGGATATTCTGGCTTAGAGCCTGCTGGGAGGTTGTGATGCTCTCGCTTAATTTAGAGGTTCCATCCTCTACGTCATGGATGCTTGCATCTACCTCGGCAACCAAATCTTTGATCCCGTTGGCTAAGTTTTTCACTTCGGTGGCCACAACGGCAAAGCCCCTGCCGCTTTCCCCGGCTCTGGCCGCCTCGATAGAAGCGTTCAGGGCAAGGATGTTGGTCTGCTCTGCAATGTCTATAATTTTATTTGTGCAATCTTTGATTTTCTTCAGGTCATTTTGAAAGCCCTCAAAGGTGCTTTCCATTTCTGTAAAATAGGCTTCTACCTGCCGGGAGCTGTCCTTTAACTCGTCTACCTTTGCCTGGGCTGAAAAGACAGATTGGTTGATTTCGTCTTTTACGGACACAAATTGGCCGGATACTTCATTGATGCTTGAAAAAGTCTGCCCAAAATCCTGAAGTTTATCCTGAAAAACGTCAGACTCATCTAATACATCGTGAAAAGACTGCTTTACCATTCCAAGCTCTAACAGGGAAGCAACTTCCTTCTCAACGACTTCTTTCTGATAATCTTTGATGCTCTGCGCAATGTGCTGCACAGGGTACAGACTGTCTTTAGCCTGCTTGTTTAGCGGTACTTCTTTTGTTGTGTTTTTCTTAAATAACATAAGCCTCCCCTTTACTCAAACACGACACAGGTCATGGACTGATTGACAAACTGGTTATTGTAATGTTCGCCGTAGCCTACAAAACCGGCATGGCTGCCCAGGGTTCCCATTTCCTGGAGATACTGCTGCATGTAGTGATTTTCGGTAAACAGTAAATACCTGAATAAGCAGTTTACGGAAAAGACAGCCGAGATTTTTGGAAAATCATTGCGGATGGTCTGAATCGTCTGCCTTACGGTGTCTTTTATGTCACCCAGCTCCAACAGGTAAAGCACATCGGAATCATTCACCTGCCTGAAACAGGTCAGCGCGTTTCCGGTCACATCCTTGATGGATATGATGCAGATGTCATTGCCGTTAATTTTCCCAAAGGGATTTTTAAAAGTCTGTGTTAAGATTTCCTTTTCCGTTATGTGAAGAATATTCTGGTAGACTGTTTTGGCCGGTTTGCCATTTAATTCTCCGATTATGTATTTGGCCTTATCTGTTTTGGAAGCAATAAAACGGTATTCTTCCAGAGGGTGATAGATATTTTCTTTGTAGGCTTTCACCTTGCCGTGTTGATTTTTCACCAGGGCGTAGGCAACGGCGTCCTCATATATTCTGCCGTTGGCTGATACTCTGCCTGCATCTCCGGTTCCGCCTACCAGTGAAATATTCCTGCGCTTTAACACACTGTATATAGTGGTCAGGACACAGGCGTCATTCCCTGAACAGAAGTCTATGCAGATAGTATCATTGTGGGTTCCGTCTACCTTCACCATATCCGATTCCAGCCGTTTGATGTATTTCACCGGCATGGTGGACACATTTTCAAGCACATTGGCAACGGCACAGATCCCGTCCGAAAAAGCGATAATGCCGACTCCTTTTTCCACAATGTGTGTGTCGTAACTCATACCGATACAGCCAATGCTTGGTACGCCCGGATAAAGTTCTTCTAACTTTTTTACATGTTCTTCAAATTGTTCGCCGTTAGACAACAGCATAATCAATTGAGGATTGCTAAGACCGCGGAGTGCTTCAGAGAGATTTCCGCTGGAACTCATACCAAAAAATTGTCTCACTTTGATGTACCCTTATCCTTTCGAGCCTTTTTTTAACTGATTTCCTCATTATACTTTACATGATTAGGGAAGGTCAACTGTTTGCCAAGAAATGTGTGAAAAGAGACTAATAATTTATAAAGATTTGTAAATGCCTTAATTGAGTATGGTTTAAAAGAACATTCAATGTTAAAATAATTTTGGGACATGAAAAGAGAAATTTATGGAGACTATGATTCTTACAGCCGGCGTGGCGATGAGCATTGCCATGACAAAAGGCGGCGAAAGCGGAGTGGCTTTTGAGGCAATAAGCCGTTTTCGGGAGTATGATGACGCCTGACAGAAAAGGCAGGCTGTACAGGGATGGAGGATGTATATGAAATTAAACTATAAGAGAACGTTTTTGATCGGACTGGCTTTTTTGTCCATCAGTGCCTTCTGGCAGATGTATGACAATATTATCCCGTTGATTCTGCAGGGAACTTTTCACTTAGGAGAGACGGTGACGGGGATGATTATGGCGGCTGACAATGTGCTTGCCCTGATTTTGCTGCCGGTTTTTGGCGCCCTGTCCGATAAGGTGGATACGAGGATGGGAAAGAGGATGCCCTTTATTGTGGGCGGTACAACTTTGGCGGTGATTTTCCTTATGCTGTTGTCTGTGGCGGACAGAAGTGTAAATCTATCCCTCTTTGTGGTGACGCTCTTTGCACTGCTGATTTCCATGGGACTTTACCGCTCGCCGGCAGTGGCGCTTATGCCGGACTTAACGCCAAATAAACTGCGCAGCAAAGGAAACGCCATAATCAACCTGATGGGAGCCGTGGGCGGCGTTTACACCCTGATTATGATTAAGCTTTTAATAGGAAAAGGGGAGCACCCGGATTATATGCCCTTGTTTGCCAGCGTGGCTCTGCTGATGGTGATCTCGGTGGTGATCTTGTTTACAACAATTAACGAAAAGAAAGTCAAAGCCAAAATGGAGGCGGAGATAAGGGGCGGCGGGGAAAGAGAAGAAGCGCCATCTCCGGAAAAAGAGTCAAAAGCAGAGGCGCCCATGCCCGGGCCGGTGAAGCGGAGCATGATTTTTCTGCTGATATCCATTTTCCTGTGGTTTACGGCCTACAATGCGGTCACAACCGCTTTTTCCAGGTATACGAAGGTGGTCTGGAATTTGGAGGGCGGCGGATTTGCCGACTGTCTTATGGTGGCTACGGTAGCGGCCATTATCAGCTATGTGCCTATCGGAAATATTTCCAGTAAAATAGGAAGAAAGAAAACCATACTGGGCGGTATTGTTTTGATGAGCCTGTGCTATTTTGCGGCAATTTTTGCAAACGCTTATCACCCTGTAATCAATATTGCCTTTGCGGCAATCGGTATCGGTTGGGCGGCGATCAATGTAAATTCCTATCCCATGATTGTGGAGATGGGAAAGGAAGCGGATGTGGGAAAGTTTACGGGAACCTATTATACCTTTTCCATGACGGCGCAGATCATAACGCCGGTGCTCTCGGGATTCCTTTTGGAAAATATATCTTACAGAACATTGTTCCCTTATGCGATGGTGTTTTCCGTTCTGGCCTTTTTTACCATGTGTCAGGTCCGCCATGGGGATACCAGACCGGATAAGAAAAAGAGTGTGTTGGAAAACTTTGACGTGGATGACTAAGAAAGCACTGAACCGGGCCGCTTTGTACCCAAGGCCCCGGCGGAATCGGCGGGGCAGGCTACCGGCGGTGATGTGACGGTGTATTGTGTAATTAGGAACAGAAGATAAAAGCGTACGATAGGCAGGGGGTATAAAATTGAAAATCTTATATATAATTTTAATCGTGGCGGCAGTGCTTGTGGTTCTCTATTTTTTGGCGATCATGCCCGCACTGGGCAGCCGGAAAAGAAATGAGGATTTTTTTGGCGTATATTATGCCCACAGGGGACTTCATGACAATGCCGGCAATGCACACGGCAATATGCACGGCAATTTGCCGGAAAATTCTCAGGCGGCATTTCTAAGAGCCGTGGAAGCCGGGTATGGGATAGAGATGGATGTGCAGGTATCAAAGGATGGGGTTCCTGTGGTGTTTCACGATTTTACCCTTAAAAGGATTTGTAAAAGGGATGGTAAAGTCTGCGATTACACATGGCAGGAGCTTAAAGATTTCAGACTTTGTGACAGTGAGGAAACCATTCCACGGTTTGAGGATGTGCTGAAAATGGTGGACGGCAAAGTACCGCTTATTGTGGAGCTTAAGGTGGAACGGACGGACCTTACCGTGTGCCGCAGGGCGGATGAACTGCTTCGCGGCTATCAGGGCCTTTACTGTATAGAATCTTTCAATCCGCTGGTGCTTTTATGGTACAGAAAATACAGAAAAGATGTGGTGAGAGGGCAGCTTTCCGACGGCTTCATAAAATCAGGGGAGTTTAAGGGCCTTTTGTACCATATTCTCCAGAATCTGATGCTGAATTGGCTGACTAAACCGGATTTTATTGCCTATAATCATAAATATGAAAATGTCTTCGCAAGAAAGCTGTGCCGGGACCTTTACAAAAACACGGCGGTGGCATGGACCATTAAAAGCAGCCGGGAGCTTACGGAGGCAAGAGATAAATTTGATATGTTCATTTTTGATTCTTTTATACCGGATAAATAGTGGATAACAGTCAAAAGAGCAGAACGATTGTTCAAAATTTCATTATATATCTGAAAAAGCAGGAGCATGCGCCTGTAATTTGTTGAAAAAAACATATAATTTTTTTAAAATATAGTGCATAAGTGACAAAGGTATGGTATAATGTGGAAAGGGCGCCGCTGGGTGTTCAGCTTAGCTGTTGCCTGAAAATGAAAAAGGGAGAGAAAAGTATGGCGAAATGGGTTTATTCTTTTGAAGAGGGGAATGCTGATATGCGTAACCTTTTAGGTGGAAAGGGCGCAAATCTGGCTGAAATGACCAACTTAGGTCTTCCAATCCCCCAAGGGTTTACGGTGACCACCGAAGCATGTACGGATTACTATGCAAACGGGAGACAGATTTCCGAGGAAATTAAGGAACAGATTTTTGCAGCCTTAGCTCAGCTTGAAGAAAAGCAGGGAAAGAAATTCGGCGATACGGAAAGTCCGCTTCTTGTGTCAGTCCGCTCCGGTGCAAGGGCATCTATGCCTGGAATGATGGATACAATTCTGAACTTAGGTCTCAATGATGTGGCGGTGGAAGGCTTTGCTGCCAAAACGGGCAACCCTCGTTTTGCTTATGATTCTTACCGCAGATTCATCCAGATGTTTTCTGACGTAGTCATGGAAATTCCCAAATCATTTTTTGAAAGAATATTAGATGAAATCAAAGAAGGAAAGGGTGTTAAATTTGACACGGAATTAACTGACGAGGATTTAAAGGAAGTGATCGTCAGATTTAAGGCGGTTTATAAAGATAAAATGGGCGTGGATTTCCCTCAGGATCCCAAAGAACAGTTGATGGAAGCTGTGAAAGCAGTGTTCCGTTCCTGGGACAATGAAAGGGCAATCGTATACCGCAGAATGAACGACATTCCCGGTGACTGGGGAACAGCTGTAAATGTTCAGGCTATGGTATTTGGCAATATGGGTAATACATCAGGAACAGGTGTTGCATTTACACGTAACCCTTCCACAGGGGCAAAGGGTATTTATGGCGAATATCTGATCAACGCTCAGGGCGAGGACGTGGTTGCAGGTATCAGAACGCCTCAGCCCATTACCAGACTGGAAGAAGATTTACCGGAATGCTATAAGCAGTTTATTGATATCGCGAACAGGCTGGAAGATCACTATAGAGACATGCAGGATATGGAATTTACCATTGAAAATGGCAAGCTTTTCTTCCTGCAGACAAGGAATGGCAAGCGTACCGCACAGGCGGCTTTGCAGATTGCATGCGACCTGGTGGACGAGGGTATGATTACTCCTCAGGAAGCAGTACTTCGTATTGAAGCGAAATCTTTAGACCAGCTGCTGCATCCAACCTTCGACCCGGATGCATTAAAAGGCGGTCTGGTGATTGGACAGGCCCTTCCCGCATCTCCCGGTGCGGCGGCAGGTAAGGTGTACTTTACCGCCCAGGAAGCGAAAGCAGCTCATGAAAAAGGAGAGAGAGTTGTACTGGTACGTCTGGAAACATCTCCGGAAGACATTGAAGGAATGCATGCGGCGGAAGGTATTCTTACCGTGCGCGGCGGAATGACAAGCCATGCAGCCGTAGTGGCACGTGGTATGGGTACCTGCTGTGTATCCGGATGCGGCGATATTTCCATCAATGAGGAAGAAAAAGTATTTGAACTTGGCGGACATGTATATCACGAGGGAGATTATATTTCACTGGATGGCTCCACAGGTAAAATTTATGACGGCGACATTAAAACTCAGGAAGCTTCTATCAGCGGTAATTTCGGAAGGATTATGGGATGGGCGGATTCTTTCCGCAAGTTAAAAGTCCGCACCAATGCCGATACACCGGAGGACGCGGCAAACGCAGTAAAATACGGGGCGGAAGGTATCGGACTGTGCCGTACCGAGCATATGTTCTTTGACCCTGACAGAATCCCTAAGATTCGCCAAATGATTCTGTCAAGAACCGTGCAGGAAAGAGAAAAAGCATTAAATGAGCTGATCCCTTATCAGAAGGGTGACTTCAAGGCTCTGTACGAAGTGATGGAAGGAAGACCGGTTACCATCCGTTTCTTAGATCCTCCTCTCCATGAGTTTGTTCCTACGGAACAGGGCGACATTGACGATCTGGCAGTTAAAATGATGATGACTGCTGAACAGGTTCAGGAGGTATGCGATTCCCTTCATGAGTTCAACCCTATGATGGGCCACAGAGGATGCCGTCTTGCGGTAACCTATCCTGAAATTGCCAGGATGCAGACCCGTGCGGTTATGGAAGCAGCTATCGAGGTAAAACAGGAAAAGGGCTATGATGTGGTTCCTGAAATCATGATTCCCTTAGTAGGTGACAAGAAAGAATTAAAATATGTAAAGGATGTGGTGGTGGAGACCGCTGAGAAGGTAAAACAGGAAAAGAATTCCGACATTAACTATCACATCGGCACCATGATAGAGATTCCAAGGGCAGCCCTTTTAGCAGATGAGATTGCTGAGGAGGCGGAGTTCTTCTCCTTCGGAACAAACGACTTAACCCAGATGACCTTTGGTTTTTCAAGGGATGATGCGGGCAAGTTCTTAAATGAGTATTATAAGAAGAAAATTTATGAGTCAGATCCTTTTGCAAAACTGGACCAGAGCGGTGTAGGACAGCTTGTTCAGATGGCAGCGGAAAAGGGAAGAAAGACCAGACCGGATATCAAGCTTGGTATCTGCGGCGAGCACGGCGGAGATCCTTCTTCCGTGGAGTTCTGCCATAAGGTAGGGCTTACCTATGTTTCCTGCTCGCCGTTTAGAGTACCGATTGCAAGATTGGCGGCGGCGCAGGCGGCTATCAATAATTGATGCCATAGGAATTTTGGTATGATTTGGCGAAAGTATAAAGAAATGGCTTGAAATCGAGGGATTTCGGGCATGGAGGGGTTCACCGGAGTGGCTGGTGGGCTCCTCCTTTTTGCGTTTTGGGATAGGGCTGTGAATATAGCGATTGGGAAATTACGGATACAATTTGGCGAAACCTCGGACTTTTGCCAAAAAGTATAGTTTTGCCAAATTGTATGGGGTTTTGCCAAAAGGTATAAGGGTTTCGCCAAATTGTCTGAAAATGCTGTTGGAATATGTCGATATTGTGGAAATCTTATTTTTGGTAGATTTGTGCTTTTCATTCCCGGAAAATAGTCGTTTCATGCCATCCGATAAAAAAGAAGATTTTCTGTGATAAAATTCAGTGGATGCTTTTACTTTAGCGGGAACGGTATTCTTCCGAAGTAATATGTGCATGACATGATTAAAGGGAAATGGATGCCAAGCATTGATGGCTGCGTTTAGGTTTTTTGTCGGAAATGGAACGGGAAATAGACGACATAATACTTTTAAAGAAAATTTTTATTGTGCTTTGAAAGATTGGAGATTTGTTTTCGTCTTTATAAGTGAAAGCGCTTTTGAAGGGATGTGACAAAATGCAGGACAAGGATATCATAGAACTATTTTGGCAACGTGATGAGGCAGCCATAACAGCGACAGACAGAAAATATGGAAAGTATTGCCACCGCATTGCAATGAATGTGTTGGAAAATAAAGAGGATGCGGATGAATGCGTAAGTGATACGTGGCTAAAAACGTGGAATGCAATACCTGAAAACCGCCCGTATCATTTTCAGGGTTTTCTGGCAAAAATAACCCGTCATATAGCCATTGACAGATGGAAACACCAGACTGCCGTCAAAAGGGGAAAAGGAACTACATTTCTTGTTTTGGACGAGCTGGGGGAATGTGTATCGGGTTTATCGAATGTCGAACTTGAGTATGAAGCAAAAGAATTGGCTAAGGCTATTGATACATTTATCAACCAACTGCCGGAAAAGGAACAGCATATTTTTGTCTGGCGGTATTTCTATCTGGAGTCCGTCCAAGATATTGCAAAACGCCTGCATGTAAAAGCAAACTATGTATCTGTTGTTTTGTCACGTACAAGAAACAGATTAAAGCAGTTTTTGTGTGAGGAGGGCTACGATTTATGAAAAAAGAAGAACTTTTTGGGGCAATCGGAAAAATAAACAGTGAAACGATAGAAAGAAATGCTCCATTTGAAAGAGATGACCATAAAGTAGTAAACTGGAAAAGATGGATTGCGTCTGCGGCATCTTTAGCAGTGATTGTGGGGGCAGGGTTATTTGCTTACCATCAGTTGAAAATTAACGATAAAAGTGTATACCCGGATAAGGGCATTGAGGATATCATAAATATGCCACAGGAAGATTTACCGGAACAGGAAAAAATGGTAGATATATCTTCCCTGCTTCTTGCAGAGGGGGACATGAGGGAAGAGGCACTTCGTATTTCACAAGTGAGGATTGGTGATTATACAGCTCTTTATGAAGGTGTTGATTCTGTTTCGGATGATGTTTTAGCGGCCAGCCGGGGGAAAGAGCTGGAAGAAAATCAGGGATGGTACAAAGTGTCTGGGCATGAGGAACTGCAATATCTGATCAGGGAGTCGGATGGAGAATGCACCCTGTGGAAATTCGAGAGCTTCTTGACAGAAGAATACCCGTATAAAGATGTATTGGAAATGGTCTATGGAATTACTTCTGCTGATGATATTCGTAAGATAACAGTGACAGCAGCAAATATGGATAATAGCGATGAGGGAAAGCGGATTCAGGAGGAAATAGGGCAGTATGAAATAACAAGTTCCTTGGATATACAGCAGTTGTACGACATTCTGTTTGGTTTGACCTGTTATGGCAGTGATCATTGGGATATGATAGATTATGGCGCTGACGATGCCGGTATGACAAAATCTGTGCAGATGGGGAGATATCTTGCTATTGAATTGGATAATGGAATTATAATTGATTCTATGAAATATACTGCTGTCAGCGGAATGTTTTATGAATACGGCGGGGTGGCCTATAACAGTCTGTCTGTTCAAGACAAAGAAACGGTAGACAGAATATTTCAAATTGAAAATTGTATAGATGATAATTTAGGTGATTTGCCGGAAAGTCCTGCGGAAACTGTACAAACTGAAAATACAGCATCATTACAAACGGAAGACGTACCGGTAAATGAAAACACATATCAGGAGGCACACGGATATTCAGAGGATATTGAACGTATTCAAGCCGCTATCAGTCAGGCAATGGTGGATAAGGAATTGCCGTTTGTTATAAGTTCCAGTATTTATGAAAATCCAGTGAGGATTGTAGTTACGGTAAATACTACAGATGAAGCCTCTATAAATAAGGTGAAGGCATTTGATACTGTAGGAGGAGTAATTGAGATCATATATAAAGAAAATGGAATAATGGATAAAGGAGAAAGGTACGAATGATATTGTTCCAAAGTAATTGATAATTGGCAAAGCACGGAAAACCTGAAATCCTATATGCAGCGCCAATGGAGCCTTGTGGGAGGGATGGCTGGCACGTTTAAGGAGATGGAATGATACTTCCCAATTTGATAGCAACTACCCCAAAAGTAATCTCTTGCTATTCGGACAAAGATTTTTTATACTAACGGCGGAGGTGTAAGCATGGTTAGTTTCTATATAGTCAGACATGGACAGACCCTTTTGAACAGCTTAGACCGGGCGCAGGGATGGTCTGATTCGCCGCTCACCGATGCAGGAAAGCAAACGGCTGTTGAATTAGGGAATAAACTGAAAGGAATTGATTTCAATGCGGCTTACACAAGTGATATGCTGCGGGCTGTACAGACCGCAGAGCTGATCTTGGAAGAAAACAAGAACGCCACCGTACCGATAAAAAAGGATGCAAGGCTCCGGGAATGGTGTTTGGGAAGCATGGAGGCAGAGAACAACTCTGTTTTTATAAAAAATGTTATGGACTGGTTGGGAGGGGCGTCTTTTGCAGAACTGAATGAGCGGCTTCCCGATGTTGCGGATGCCATCCATAAGCATGACACAACAGGGATGACAGAGCCGTTCCAGACAATAGAGGGACGTCTGAAAGCTGCATTCATGGAAATGGTTCAAAGGCATGGAATGAGGGAAAACAGCAATATACTGATTGTGACCCATGCCTTTGCCATAAAGACGATATTTCATTTATTTGCGCCGGAGCAGTTAGGTAAAGTCGGGAAAGTAAAAAATGCAGCAGTTTCCAGACTTATATTTGACGGCACGGGTTTCTCTTTAGAGCCGGATTTACAATTATGAAAAGAACAGCAGGAAAGCCAGTTAAGGTTCTCCTGCTGATTTTTTTGTGCAGCAGGGCGGCTGGATATCCAGCCCGTCTAAGAAATTTGCACCCCAATTACACATGGCGTCCAGCACAGGGATAATGCTCCGGCCAAACGGGGTAAGCGAGTATATGGTTCTGGGTGGCTTGTCCGGGATGACATCCCGGTGTATCATCCCGCATTCCTCCAGATCATGTAACTGCTGCGACAGCATCTTTGGTGTTGCCTTTGGAATCATGCGCTGCAGCTCCATGTAGTGGAGGGGCTTCTCTATCAGATACCAGAGGATGAGCGGCTTGTATTTCCCGCCGATCAGAAACAGCGTGGCTTCCACCGGGCAGTTGAACTGGTCTTTTGAATATTCCATTGTCTGTATCCACTCCTTTTTAATAGCTACCCTTTTGGGAAGTATCTACCCAAAAAGTGCATTCTTGCGAAAAGTTTCCGTCCTGCTAAAATATAGGACGACGGTTGATAAACACGTTCAGTATACAATAGAAAGAGAGGATTTGCCACTATGGATTTTATCGAGATTGCAAAGAAGCGTTATTCTGTCCGCAGCTATCAGGACAAAAAGGTGGAGGAGGAAAAGCTGAATAAGATTCTGGAAGCCGCCCATGTAGCGCCGACAGCGGCCAACCTGCAGCCCATCCGCTTGATTGCTGTACAGAGCAGTGAGGGGCTTGGAAAGATAGGGAAAGGCGCAAACCTGTACGGTGCGCCGCTTGCGATTATCGTCTGTGCTGACCACAGCAAGGCGTGGGTGCGCCCATTTGATGAAAAGCAGACCGGGGATATAGACGCATCCATCCTGACAGACCATATGATGCTGCAGGCAACGGAGTTAGGGCTTGGCTCCGTCTGGATATGTTATTTCAAGCCGGATGTGATAAAAAGGGAGTTTGGTCTGCCGGATGATCTGGAACCGGTCAATATCCTTGCAGTGGGTTATTCAGACGAGGAAGCGGCTGATCCGGAACGGCACTCACAGACCCGCATCCCGGTGGAAGAACTGGTTTCCTATGAAACGATATAAGGAAAGTGGAACGGAGAAAGGGCTGCGCTGACAGCCCTTTACCATTTATCCTTTATTGTCGTTGGTATTTCTGATAGGTTTTTCCCCATTCGCACAGTTCTCCTAATATCGGTTTCAAGGTATCGCCTATTTCACTCAGCGAATATTCAACCTTCGGCGGGACTTCCGGGAAAACATTTCTCAGAACGATTCCCTGTTCTTCCAGTTCCCGGAGCTGCTGTGTCAAAGTCTTGGTCGTGATGTTCCCTAAGAGCCTTTGCAGCTCATTGAAACGTATTGTGCCTTTAGACAGGTACCAGAGTATTTTCAGTTTCCATTTACCACTCAAAATATTCAGCCCCAGCTCTACCGGACACTGTTCATCTATTGCCTGTACCTTTGCCATATGTATGCCCCTTTCCACGCACAGTTTCAAAAAAGAAACCTTGTTTCAAAAAAGTGCGTACTTGATTTTAACAAACCCTAATGCTAACGTCAATATACCAAAATTGTCAAGGAGGTTCTGAAAATGGTCATAGACAGCCACGAACATATCATGTTCCCTATAAAGATGCAGTTGGAGAAAATGGATGCGGCGGGAGTGGATAAAACGATATTATTCTGTACTGCGCCGCATCCGGAGAAAGCAGGCACGCTAAACGAGCTTGAAGCGGAAATGGCAGCCCTGAATAAGATTTTAGCGGGTTCCAACACTAAGGAGGACAACATCCGCCGCCTGAAAAAGAATATTTCGGAAGTAGTGGAAGCTGTGAAAGAATACCCTGACCGTTTCTTGGGCTTTGGAGCTGTTCCTTTAGGAATGGAACTGGAAGAAACTGAGGAGTGGATTGACACACAGATTACATCCAATTCTTTGTATGGGATTGGGGAGTTTACTCCCGGCAGTGGGCAGCAGATCATGCAGTTGGAAACAGTCTTCCAAGCCATGAAGAATACAAGGATTTACCCGGTTTGGGTACATACCTTCCACCCGGTCACGATGGATGGCATAAGGCTCTTGATGTCCTTATGTGAAAAATATCCCGACATTCCCATTATCTTCGGCCACTTGGGTGGTTCAAACTGGATGGATGTGATCAAATTTGCAAAGGGACATGATAATGTTTACTTAGACCTTTCTGCGGCATTTGCTTCCATTGCTACTAAAATGGCATTGACGGAACTGCCGGAAAGGTGTCTGTACAGTTCAGATGCCCCTTATGGAGAACCATATCTGTACAGGCAGCTTATTGAATTTGTAAGTCCGGATAAAAGGATTGCGGAAATGGCGTTAGGGGAAAATATATCCCGGTTACTGGAATTAAACGAAAGATAAAGCTAACCGCCGCTATGGGAAATCGCCCCATACGCGGCGGTCTGTCATTTTCCTCCGCACTGGATTATTGGCTTGGCAGTTGGGAAGGTTAGAGGTGATATACGAGAGCCATCGGACGAAAGGCGAAAATCTTTAGAGCAATTTTTATGTTTTTGTGGAAAACAAAAAGATTTCGTTCCCTTTCAAATAGGGTTTCGTTCCCTCCCGGCGAAATACGCAAAATATCTGCCGATATAAAAAGTAAAAAGAACTGCCCGTGGGGAAGCTAAGGCCAAGGGAAATAAATTGCAGGTGAGAAAAATGAACATAGCCATATGTGATGACGAGAAAGCCATCCGTGAACAGATAAATGAACTGATTGTAAAAGAAAAACCGGGCGTATGTCCGGAACTATATGAGACAGGGGACGGGCTGCTTGCCGCCGGGAAGCAGTTTGACATTGTTTTCCTTGACATACAGATGGAGGGAACAGACGGGATTGAAACGGCGAGGAAGCTCCGGGAAAAGGACGAAGATACCATACTGATTTTCATAACGGGCATCCGGGAGTATGTTTTTGAGGCGTTTGACGTGGCGGCGTTCCACTATCTGCTAAAGCCGGTTGAGGAAGATAAATTCCGTGAGGTGTTCCGGCGGGCGGAAAGGGAACTGGAAAAGAGAAAAAAACAGCAGCGGGAGACGGTATTCGTCAAGACGCGGAACCGGAGCTTCACGCTGGAAAAGGACAGCATCCTTTATGTTGAGAGCAGGGGCAAGAAGGTGGAAATCCATACCGCAGGGGAGACCATAGAGGCATACGCCTCCATGAACGAGATGGAAGCACAGCTTGGGGAAGGGTTCTACCGCTGCCACAGGGGGTATCTGGTGAACATGGCGTATGTGGCGGAATACGATAACGAGAGCATTGTCCTGAATAATTGGGAGTATGTCTATCTGGCAAAGGAAAAGTATGGGGAGTTTGTAAAAGCCTATATGCGGTATCTGAGAAGTGGGGTGAGTGCGGATGGCTGAATATATCATGAGGATGCTCAGCATCCCGCTGTATCTGTTTGAGGGGTACTGCATACAGTTCTTTTTTGGCAGATTTGCAGAACCCAAGCTGCGCGGGTTGAGGAATGCACAGTGGGCAGTAGGGATTGTGTGGATTTTGATAAGGATTGCCAGTGGAGCTTTATTTCGTAATGCAGACAGCGTGACGCTGGTTGCGGTTCTGATATTTAAGATGACTGTTTTATTTATATTCTGTGTGGGGTGGTATAAAGGAAATATCCAGACCAAGATTTTTCTGACCATTCAGTTCATCTCCCTGCGTGAACTGGCATTTTGGGCAGGGTACAGTTTCTTTTATATTAGGAACAGCCTGATGGACTTTCTGACACAAAAAGCGAGTGACATGGCTTTGGTGGAGTATATGTCTTTGGCATTAGGTGTGGTAGCCTGTGTTTTTGTGGCATTTGTGGAAGTCGTAGAGTGCGTTCTGCTCTTTGTTTCCATAAAGAAAATCTCAAGCTGTTATCGTTACAGGGAAAAAGGGAAGATGGATAAGGAAGTGGTGTTCTATCTGCTCCCGGCTGTGGCGGGGGTTCTGGTTGCGGTGCTGGTGCGCCTGCTGATGATCGCAGTTACGGATGGCGTCCCTGTGCTGCTGTATGACAGGCATCCGGCATTGTACCTCATCATTCCCATGATAGCGCTTGTGCTGCTTGGGGCGATTGTTTTCAGTTTCCGTATTTATCAGGATATGGCAGCCTTGCAGGAAGAACGGGCGGAAAAAATCATACTGGAAAACCAGATTACGCAGATGCAGAGTTCAATGGTGGAGATGGAACATCTGTATGACGGGATACGCTCGGTCAAGCATGATATGAAGAACCATATGGCAGTCCTGCAGAACCTGATACGGAAAAGGTACAGCGGGGAAGATGAGGAAATCCGGCAGTATTTTGAAGATATGTGCCAGTCCGTGGAACAGCTCGACAGCAGGGTGCATACGGGCAATGCAGTCAGTGATGCGGTGGTAGGCAGCAAATTCCGCTATGCGGCAAAAAAGGTGAAAGGAATCCGGCTGGATGCCAAAGGCTTCATGCTGTCGGATGCCGTTACGATAAAGGCTTATGATATGGGGATCATCCTGAACAACGGGCTGGACAATGCGGTTGAAGCCTGCGTGAGGATGAGGGAGAAACAGCCGGATGCAGAAGCCTATATCACAATCCGGTCTTTCCGGGCAAAGAATATGTATTTTATAGAGATTGAGAACAGCTTTGATGGCGCGGCGCTGGCCCGTAAGGACAGCGGCCTTCCCATATCAACAAAAGAGGATAAGGAGGTGCATGGGATAGGGCTGAAGAATATCAGGAAATGTGCAGTAAAATATGGCGGCGATATGGACTGTATTGTAAAAGGCAACAGGTTCATTCTGTCGGTCATGGTAAAGAATTAACCAGCAGGAAGGAGAAGATTTATTATGAGTATTTTAGGAGTAAACGGGGCTTTGGCGGGTGCATACCAGTACGCCAACAGGACACAGAAAGCAGGAACGGGCAGTGGCGTGAGCTTTGCGGAGCTTGCGGCTGCAAAGGCGGCGGAAAAAGGGACTGCGACAGGGATGAGTTTCAAGGATATGTGGCAGGCGAGATTTCCCGGAGCTTACTATCATTCGATGGACGCTTATAAGATTCCGCAGGGTGCATGGCAAAGGTATGACTTCCCCCATGAGAAGTTTTTCAGTGATGAAGTAGATGAATCTGTTATAGACTGGAAACCAACAGGGGCAGAACCCAAACTGACGGATGCAAGCGTACAATCAAGAATAGATTCAACCCTTGGAAAGAAAGCAATCGTTGCGCCGCCTGCATTGGAAGAAAAAATGAAAAATGACCCGGCTCTGGCACAGCAGGTAATGGCTAAAGTAGA
>CAJUED010000006.1:117138-130904 GCA_910585075.1 uncultured Lachnospiraceae bacterium | reverse complement strand
TTCATATATCTTATATCAGTTTTTTGAGTTTACACAAAACTTGAAACAGCCTCATAGGGGGAGATTTAATCTCCCCTATTACACCACTGTACATGCTGTTCGGCATACGGTGGTTCAATATAACTTCAAAGCAAGATAACCCAGATGGATCAAAACGGTCTGATTCTGCTGTCCGTGACGGCTTATTGCCGCTGTCAAAGAAACTGAAGGTGTTCAAAGCCACCTTATTCATGAATTCATTCATCCTTTTTACATTATCATTCAATAATGCTTATCCTCCTAAAACCCAGGTCTAAAATCCGGCCCTTTATAAATTCTTACCGGATTTCCCCTTACAATTTTTGTATGCTCTCTCCATGCCTGATTCACCTGTTTATCCCCGGCCTCCTGTTCCATGGCTGCAAGGATTCCCTGAAGCCTTTTAAGCGCTTTCTGCTTATTCATATACTGGCTCCTTTCTTCTGTGGAAGTAACTGTAATACCTGTCGGGATATGGATTACCCGTACCCCCGTCTCAACCTTGTTCACATTCTGGCCGCCTTTTCCACTGCTGTGGAACTTTTCAAACCGAAAATCTTCCTCCACAGGTATCTCATCCTTTTCCGGAATAATACTTACATCCACGTACCAGTTTTTTCGTTTATGTTCCGGTCTTATGGGACTTTTACATATCCACAGGACAGTCCCTTCCATAGCGGACATATCCTCCCCAGTGATAAAAAGGATGGAGTAAAAGCATCCTTTTCTTCTCCCTTCCTTCTCCGAAAGTTTCTCTATATCCGGAAATTCTTTTTTCCATGCTTCAAACAGCTTTCCCACTGCCATCTGGCATTCTTCAGGCCCCTGGCCCGCACTGATCTGTATCAACATTTTTCTCTCCTTTTAAACCTCCATGCTGCCTATAACCTGCAAATTAAATATGTAGAAGTACACGATTCTCCAGTTCAAATTTGTGATTGAAAAATCTTCAGAAATTTATTTCTCAAGGAATGCATTCTTTTTTCAATTTATCCTTTTGCTCCTGCTTTAAAATTATAGACCGGTCTTAAAATATGGATTATCTCCACCGTATCTTTTACGTTTTCAAGCAGCTTTTCCATTCGACGGTAGGCAAAGGGAGCTTCATCCAGCGTATCCGCTCCGATACAGCTGCAGTAAATTCCTTTCATTTCATTTTTAAAAGCCGAAACCGTATAACGGCTCTTTACCTCATCCCTGCGCATGTTTCTTCCCGAGCCGTGGGGTGCCGATTCATTCCAATCAGAATTCCCCTTCCCTGTCCCAAGGAGCACACCGTCACGCATGTTGACCGGAATAATAACCCGCTCTCCCTTTGCCGCGGAAACAGCTCCTTTCCGTAAAATCCGTTTCCCGGAAAGAATATCCACATAATTGTGAACCGAAGAAAATCTGTCTGTTTCTTTCAGCTTCATACCCTTTAAGATTTCAGCAAGGATAATCTCTCTGTTTAACTGTGCATATTCCTGCACCACTTCTGCATCTGCAATATAATCCTCCATCAATTCCCCCTCCAGCCATGTCATGGGATAAGGAACTTCCAATCCTTTTTCCTTTAAAAGCACCGCGCCGGCATCCACGTAATAATCCGTAACTTCTTTTCCCAGATGCCTGCTTCCGGAATGGACAATGATATACAGTATCCCATCCTTATCTTTATCCACCTCAATAAAATGGTTGCCGCCTCCAAGGGTCCCCAAACTCAAAGCTGCCTTTTCCTGATGGATATGCTTACGGCACCGGAGCCTTTCCACATCAAAAGCTTCCGCCATATGATGTTCTTTCTTTCTGATTTGAAATCCTGACGGAACGCATTCTCTGATAACCCTGTCCAGCCTCTGCAGCTCCATCCTTTTTTCCCTGATTACGGCACAGGTCATGCCGCATCCAATATCAATGCCCAGAAGGTTCGGGATAATCCTCTCCCCCACTGTCATGGTAAGCCCGATTGTCCCCACCTTCCCCGGGTGGACATCAGGCATCACTCTGATACGGCTCCCCTCCGATATCTCATTATCACAAATCATTTTAAGCTGTGCCCTGGCATAGTCTTCTATGTCGTCTGTAAATACCTTTGCCTGTGCGTATTTTCCTTTTATTATTTCCATAAAATAATCTCTCCGTATTTTCAATTTTTGAGCACAAAAAGGCACCTCAACAAAGAGGTGCCAAAACAATCCTTCTTATTTTTTGTATCCTGTCTGCTCCACAGACCGGTTTATCATTCAAACACTGTCTCTTTCCACGAGTCAGCCTATTTTATTGAATGAAAAGAAAGACGGATGCGCCTTTTGTTTTACCACTAACTATAAAATTGACCTGATTTCTTTTTTCTGTCATGGCGTCCGCCTCCTTTCAAAATTCTGAATAACTTTCAACTGATTACTACCAGCAGGATAGCATAAGCGGGAAGAAATGTAAATCTTTTTTTGATGACATTAATATTAATTCTGCGAGCACATTACCCTGCACTCTTTCTGATAACATGCAATCCCATATTTTAAAACGGTGTGCATCCCTTCCTCCCAGAGCTGCTGGGCATATCCTTTTGTCTCAATCTGTTCAAGAGCTTCCTTACATTTCATATCCATATCGGAGCGCTCTGCATACTTTAACTCTATCACAATCCCAATATCTTCATCCTCAACTTCCACCTGGATATCGCTGTAGCCTGTCCCTGCTTCCCCGTTTGACCTTACATACCATCCGCTTTTATATCCAAGTATACCAATCAATATTCCATGATAAAAATTTTCTTTTGTATCTCTTTTTACAAAGGTATCCCGGATGCTGATTGTCCTTTTCAGATAAGCGGTAAACTGTTCTTCCACGCTCCTGGCATCCCCATTTTTCAATGCCTCGCAGAAAGCATTCAGGGTTTCTCCATCTTTTTTGGTATTCTCCTTAAACAGATACATAACCTGATCCGTAAATATTTTTCTGATTTCCCGGTTTGGAATTGTCAGCCGGAACATATCCCCCTCCGGTTTTCCGCGCTGGGTAAGATAACCTGTGGTAAACAGGACACTCCATATATTTTCTATTGAGTCATATAGTCTGTTGTAGGTCAGCTCCTGGTGGATTTCTTTTGTCACAATTTCGCCCGCAATAAGGTTTTCTATCTCACGCTTTGTCAGACCGTCACCCACCTTTTCAATAAAATGCCTCACCACATCGTTTCCGCTTGTGTTGGCCCAGTAATTTTTCGGTGCAAGGGAAGGCTCATCCCGCAGGTCATCCACATAGTTGATTACATCCCACGGACAGTACACATCCACATTTCCGAACCGATAGCCGTCATACCACTCCTTCACCGCATTATAGGAATCAGAAAGCCCATAATACCTAAGAAGTTCTCTGACCTCCTCATCCGTGAACCCAAAATATTCGTCAAATCTGACACTTGTTATGGACAATATCTTCGGGTTGTTCAGCCCTGTAAAGATGCTCTCCTTCGCAACACGCAAGCATCCCGTCAGGACAGCAAAGTAAAGGCTGTCATTGGTCTTAAGCGCCTGCTCAAACATGTTCCGTACAAGCAATATCATCTGCTCATAATAACCGCTTTCGTTTGCCTTCGCCAGGGGAACGTCATATTCATCAATCAGCAGAATCACCTTTTTCCCATAATGTTTATGCAAAAGCATAGAGAGCGTTTTCAGACTTTCCATCAGCACCGAATCAGGCATTTGAAAGCTTTCCTGTCCGGTTTCATCCACCATTGTGAGCTTGCCGTACAATTTCTTTTCATCCTCTGACAGCTTCTCACTCGCCGCCAGGAACCGGAACCGCATAGCTTCCATCCCAATCACGGAACTCATCATAGCACGTGCCGTATGATAATCATTTCCTTTTACTCCTTTGAGTGACACAAATATCACGGGGAACTGCCCCATATACTGCCGACAGATGTCTGTTTCATTGTAGATTTCCAGTCCCTCAAACAGCTCCTTTTTGCAGCCAATCTCAAAGAACTCTTTCAGCATACTCATATTCAGGGTTTTTCCAAAACGTCTGGGACGAGTAAACAGATTCACCTTTCCCCAGTTATCCAACAACTCCCTGATTAGCCCTGTCTTATCAATATAATAAAAATCTTCCCTTCTGATATCTTCAAAATTCTCAATTCCTATTGGAAGCTTCTTTCTCATGTTAATCCTCCATTCTACTTCTTCCTTTTGCATACACCGCCGTCCAAAGAGGCAATCAAATGCTGCCGCGCTTTGCAAGATAGATTATTAAATACAAAATATTCTGGTTTCAGTATACCTTATAGCAACAGACAATAGCAAGGCTTATCAGACAAAGCCTTTATCTCTGCTCACACCCATTGTTACTATTCACGGCCTGCCTGGCCGTTCATAGTAACGATTCGGGGCGATATTGAAAGTTTTGCTACGCAAAAATCGCCCCTCACCCTCGTATCATATTCTCACGAAATGCGCAGTTTATGCGCATTTCTGACCGTGAATAGTAACCACCCATTTCCTTTGCTGCTTTTCCGCTTCACAGGTATTTCAGTTAACTATGTCGATAACTTCAATTATCATTTTGTGTGTAATCGCTATGGGCTTATATCTGTGTATACAGTGGGCGGAACATTTTTACAAAAAAAGAGTATAAAAGGAAAACCCAGCTCTAAGACAGAACCAGGTTTTCCTTTTATCCATCATAATATTCGAAAAACATTGTCAGCGGCTTCGGCAGGTGCCCCAACCACAAGCGGAGAAACTCCTCAAGGCCTGATCCAAACGCAAAGACGGGAAAATTCTTACTTGCTCTCAATCCCATGCTTCCTTCGAAAAGCTTCAATGGTCTTGATTCCTTCATCCGAAACCGGTTTGACCCATTTCCCGGAATACATATGGCGCTGCATGATCACATATCGCACAGGCTCATCCACATAGCACAAGGCAAATACCATCAGAAAAGGCAGGTGAAATGCATAATTGGCCGCATATACACAGGGCAATACCATCAGATACATGAAAGTAATCTCCATAATAGAACCGAATGCAGCATCGCCTGCGGAACGATAGGTGTCATTCTGCACCCAGTTCCCCATTCGAATCAACGCGGCTATGCTATAGATAATCAGCATTCCGGTACCAATCCGATAGGATTCTCCCCTAAGTCCCATGGCATGAAGTAAAGGATTATGGACTACAAACAAAAGAAGGCAGGCCGTACCGATTAACCCACTGCACAGATATACCAGCCGCCGGGCCCTCTGAAAAGCAACCTCGTGATTTCCCGCGCCCACTTCTTTCCCCACAAGAACCGTTGCCGCGTTGGAAAAGCCGCTGAAAAAGGCAATCACAAGGCCTTCCAGTGTTCTGAATACCGCCACTGCTGCAATCGCCTTTTCACTTTGATGTCCAAGCACAATATTAATCATCATATTCCCTACACCGATCATAATCTCATTGCAAAGAATAGGAAAGCATTTTTGCAGATACTGCCTGATAAACTCCCTGTTCCATCGAAAATGTTTGGAAAATTCCAGCACATATGGAATCTTGTTCTTCAATATAAAAATCAGTAAAACCAACAAATTCACAATTCCTGCCAAAACGGTGCCTAAAGCTGCTCCCTTCACCCCCATTCTGGGAAAACCAAATTTTCCAAAAATCAGCAGATAGTTAAAAAGGCAATTGGCAAACACCGAAGCCATACCGCCGTACAGTGGAATCTTCACCTGCTCAATGGAGCGCAACAGGGCGCTTATCGCCATAGCCAGCACCTGCAGTACATAAGCAAAGCCCACAATACGCAGATAAGAAATCCCAATCTGTTGGATTTCCGGTTTGTCCGTATAAATATTCATAATAAATCCGGGCGCTAAAAGAGCCAGAAAGCTGAACAGGATTCCCACTGTCATCATAAATGATAACGTAAGACCAAAAGAACGTGTGATCCCGTCATGATTTTTTGCTCCCCAATATTGGGCAAAAAACAACATACCGCCTCCCACGAACCCCCAATATCCCGAAAACATCAAACTTGAAAACTGTGCGCACAATCCCACGGCCCCTACCGTCTGCTCCCCCAAGGATGCCAGCATCATGGTATCCACCATACTGCCTGTTGTAGTCAGAAGATTCTGCATTGCTACCGGCACGGCAATAATGGCAATATGCCTAATAAAATATTTCCAATCAAATTTTTTTGTGTTCATTTCTGCAAATTTTCCTTATCCTTTTTTATAGCATACTTCAACGTAACACCTTTCCATATATGGCTCTATGCATAAAAAAAGCTGACAAAAGCCAGCCTAAAGCTACTGAGGGGACTCGAACCCCTGACCTGCTGATTACGAATCAGCTGCTCTACCAACTGAGCCACAGTAGCATCAAAAATTATTATAAAGGTAATGTTCTAAATTTGCAAGTAATTTTTTCACTAAGTTTTGATAGAAATCTTACCATTCAGCCTTTGGCTTCACTGTAACCAGAATCTATCCATTTAAAGTGCCTACTGCGAGAGACAGCTCCGATTCTTCTTAGCTCCATTTACGTATTCTCACGGACTTTGCAGCAAGTGCAAAGTCCATAAAAGTACATAAATTAATCCTGCTAAAAATCAAGTGACATCTTTCCTACCCAAAGTAATAATAGACACAGAGCCATCCAGCCATATAAAATAATTATTCTTATCCTTATATGCCAGTTTTCTATTAATATTTCCTTTTCATCGCTCTCGCCTTTTATGCCCATATAGCTTAGATATGCTATAAATATAACAGCAGCAATCACTACCGAATTTACCATAGGCTGCATTTCAGTTAAATTAAGTCTTCTCAAAAGTCCACATACTGTTGGAATATCCTCAGAATTTATCATTTGATAAACAGGACGTAAAATCAAATAACTAAATGTCTTCTCTCCTCCATATACCCACGAAAAAGAAACCACCATGCTAAATATCAATCCAACATTTAAAATTAAGTCCATTAATAAAGAAGTATTAATACTTTCTTTATTGAAAAATAAGACCATAATCAAAAATGGTGCCAGATAAATTATCCAATATGGTGCAACTTCTAAAAACAAGCAAAAAGCAGCCCATAGCAAGAAAGCAAACCAGATAAATTTCCTTCCATCATATTTAATATCTCCCGTTAATTTTTGCAAATATGCGGCCAGATAAATCGACGCCCCTATAAGAAAGAATAGTGAAAAACCACCATTCCCTGCCGGGACCGAAACCTTTAGCAAATTTGATATTACACCTGCAAGAAAAATATTGTTACTGGCTCTGTTCACAGGATTCAACAAATACATTCCTTTACAGATAAAGACAGGTATTAGACTAATAGCAGCCTTCAAAATAATATGCCCAATTCTCTTTTCTTCAAGTAATAATAATACCCCATATGTCAGTATTGCTATCGGCTTCATAATAAATGCTATTGAAAAAAACAGCAAACACTTTTTTCTATCTCCTTCTAACCAGCCTAAGATTCCATATAGCATAAAAAACACCGGAATCACATCATATTGGGCTGCGACAAAAATCGGAAATATAAACAATAATGAAAGTCCAGACAGATAGCCAACATATTGACTTGCTTTGTCAGATAGTCCGATTTCTAATGCTATTTTCTTCAATAGCACTATACTTCCCAACATAAAAAGAATCAGTAACAGTTTAAACCAAAGTAAACATCCTATTGCCATTACATCAATGCCAAATAATTTATTCAGAGCCCACACCGGAAACCCCCATATGGCAAACACTATATAAATTCCGATATCATACACAGCGCCCTCCGGCGCAACCCCGGATTCTAATGCATTTATATAAAAGCTGGCATACTTTCCATCAAAAAGCGAGTCTATAAAAATCATTGAAAATTTGGCTGTCACAATGATATCGGAATAAAACATAGTAAACATCATTATTACTAAAACAATTGCCAAAAAAATTTTCTCTGGCATTCCTATGATAAAATTTACTCTCTCCTTTTTCATAACAGACATTTACTATGCCTCCTCTTCATGATTGAAATTTATTTTTTCATCAATTACAACTCTTGGCCGCTTCAAAGTTTTGGCATTAATACTCAGCATATATTCTCCCAAAATACCAATAAAAAACAATTGCATTGCTCCTAAGAAAAATATACCAACTGTTATAGAAGCCATTCCAAAAGGATATGAATCCCAATACATTAATTTTTTAATAATCACGCTTATAGCATAAAACGCACTACATATTCCAAGCAAAACTCCACAAAAGGTCGATAACCTCATCAGTTTTTTGGTAGAAGACGTAATACCTTCCATTGCAAAATCATAATTTTTATAAAGGTTAAAATTTGATTTTCCTCTTTTAGAAATATTTTGCTTGTACGAGACAATTCCATAGTCTGTAGCATATTCGGCAATAACTTGCTTTAAGTACGGTTGCATATCCTCGATTTGTCTCACGATGGAAATAAATTTCTTATCATATAAGCCAAATCCATTAAAATGCTTGATTTGCATCTTATCTGAAAACATACTGATAAATGCATAGTACAACTTCCGCATAGTATTCATCAGCCAATTTTCATCACTACCAGTTTTCTGACCAATCACTACCATATTGCCAGCCTTCCATTTTTTAATAAACTCCGGCAAAAGCTCCGGGGGGTCCTGTAAATCTCCGAATACCAGAAAAGCCGCATCACCGTCTGCCATTTGCAATGATGAGAAAACATTTCTGGAGAATCCAAAATTGGCAGCATTAAAAATAGCTTTCACATGCTCTGAATCCTTACCACATAGTTCTCTGATAACTTTCCTGGTATTATCTTTCGAATAGTCATCAGCAAATATTATCTGATAGTCAAATTCTGGCAATTCATTCATAAATACATTGTTGACCTTTTCGTATAATAAAGCGATACTATTTTCTTCATTGTAGCATGGTACTATAACACATATTTTTTTCCTTATACTCATTATCGTTTTCTCTTTACTGTCTTATTTGATTTTAAGATGAATATATCTGTCTGCTTTCTAAACATAAACTCTTAGTTAAGACTTTTTCGCTGCTTCCTCCTCCTGACGCATCTTCTGCGCCCGCTTCATTTCCTCCTGTGCCTTTTTCAATTCTTCCATAGCTCTTTTTTCCGCTTCTTCGGCCCTGTCGATAGCTTCCTGTGCCAGCTTCCTTGCTTCCTCCGCTTCTTCTCTGGCCTTTGCCGCCTCCGCTTTCGCTATTTCAGCTTCCCGCTTGGCCTCATCAGCCCGCTGCTGGGCGGCTAATGCTGCCTTCTTTTTTTCTATCTGTTCTTTCTCCTTTGCAGTATAAGGCGTATAAGAAAAGATGCTTGCCGACAAAGGCGCGCTCTCCATAGTGAAGGAGTAGGGCTTACCGTCCACTTCTTCTTCCATGGCAAATTTAGCGTCAGCATTTACCCTGCCAAGGCCGCCGTAGCATTTGGAATCCGTATTCAAAATTTCTTTATATTTTCCTTCATAAGGTACGCCTACCGTAAATTCCTGAGCCGTATTTGCAAAATTAACTACTACCACCAGAATATCTTCTTTCTTTTCTGATTTTCGAAGGAAAGAAACCATACATTTTTCGGGGGAGATGCAGTTAATCCACTCAAATCCTTCCGGACTGGTATCTAATGCATACAGAGCCGGTTTTTTCCGGTATAGGGCATTCAAATCCTTTACCAGACGGCTGAGTCCCTTGTGTGGCTCATGCTTCGTTAAGCTCCACTCAGTTTCTCTGGTTTCGTCAAACTCACGGAATTCTCCGATATCCTGTCCCATGAAAAGCAGCTTTTTCCCGGGATGTGTCATCATGTAAGCATAGGTAATACGCAGATTTGCAAACTTATCCTCCAAAACCCCGGGCATTTTACCAATCATGGTGGACTTCCCGTGGACCACCTCATCATGGGAAAATACCAGCATAAAGTTTTCACTGTAAGCATAAACCATGCTGAATGTCAGCTCATTGTGATGGTGAGCCCTGAAATATGGATCATAACCGATATATGCCAGGAAATCGTTCATATATCCCATATTCCACTTAAGGTCAAAGCCAAGGCCGTCATCCTCCACCTTGCCGGTAATCTTAGGCCATGCCGTTGACTCCTCCGCAATCATAAGAACGCCGGGATTTCTTTTTTTCATTACGGAATTTAAGTGCTTTAACAGTTCGATTGCCTGGAGATTTTCATTGCCGCCGTAAATGTTGGCAACCCACTCTCCGTCTCTTTTCCCATAATCCAGATAAAGCATGGAGGCAACCGCATCCATTCGAATCGCATCCACATGATATTGCTCCACCCAGTACAGAGCGTTTGCAATCAGGTAATTAGATACCTGAGGCCGTCCATAGTTATAAATCAAAGTGCCCCAGTGAGGGTGGGCGCCCTGTCTCGGGTCCGCATGCTCATAAAGGCAAGTGCCGTCAAATCCGGAAAGTCCATAGGTATCCCTGGGGAAGTGGGCCGGAACCCAGTCCAAAATCACGCCAATCCCTGCCTGATGCAGCGTATCCACAAAATACATAAAGTCCTCGGCCGTCCCATATCTGGCCGTGGGCGCGTAGTATCCAATCACCTGGTAACCCCAGGAGGCGTCTAAGGGATGCTCCATAATCGGCATAAGCTCCACGTGGGTATATCCCATTTCTTTCACATATTTCACAATTTCAGGGGCAAGATCCCTGTAATTTAAATATCCATCCGTGTCTTTATCACGTTTAAAAGAGCCCAGATATAATTCTAATACACTGACAGGGGAATTTTCCTGCTGATGTACTTTTCTTTCTTTTATCCACTTTTCATCCTGCCATTTGTAACCGGTAATGTCCCTGACAACAGAAGCGGTTTCCGGACGGAGCTGCTGTCCAAAGGCATAGGGATCCGCCTTTAAGAAGGTCAGGCCTCCCTTTACTTTTATCTCAAATTTATAACATTCACCCGGCATAACGTCAGGTATAAATATCTCAAAAACGCCGCCTTGACCGGTGCGCTTCATTTGATGTACCCTTCCGTCCCAGTGGTTAAAATCCCCTACCACGCTGACCCGCAGTGCATTTGGAGCCCACACAGCAAAAAATGTTCCGCTGACGCCGTCAATCGTCATTAAATGAGCTCCTAGTTTTTCATAGATAGTATAATGAATTCCCGCCTCAAATTTTTCAATGTCATTTTCCGTAAGCCCAGCATGATACCTGTATGCGTCCTTGACACATACTGTTTCCCCATCCTCGTACCGGACTTCATATTCATAGCGCTCAGGAATTTTACCCGTCAAAAGGCATGCAAAATACCCCGATTCGTCCACCATTTCCATTTTGTGCTTCTTACTGTCATTTTCGACAACAAGGCAAACGCTTAACGCCCCTGGCTGGAAGGTCTGAAACAGAACACTTTTTCCGGTTACGTGAGGCCCTAACACCTCATGGGGGTTGTCCTCCTCGGAATAGATGATTCCTTCAATTCGAGGCCAGTTCATCAGTTTATATAATCTGTCATTCATATTTTTACTTTTACCTCCCTTTCCCAGATGCAATTTTATTCGTAACAGCTTGGACGAAAGCTGAACTGTTACTATATCACCACATTACTATGTTACCATTTATTTTAGCAAAGATATCTGTACAACACAAGCATCAAGTGCTACAATTAAAGCCGTAAAAATAGCAATGCTGTTTGCCATGTAATTTTTAGCTGTTATTTAATATTTGTAAAGGATGTGAAAATATGTTTCAATCTACCCAAAATTCCAATCAATTTGACGCCTTAAGTCAGGAGGATAAGGCTATGCTTGAGCGTATTAACGCTTACGCAGAACAGGTCCTGGGCGATATTGATCCACAGAAGACCCGCATTTCTTTTCAGCTTGACAAGCTGAAACCCGTCATGCAGGAAATTGCAGACGAAAAGGGAATGAGCCTGGAGGATATCTTCATCAAATACATGGATCTAGCCAGTATCGTATCCGCTAAGCAAAATGCTATGCTGAAGGAAGATTTTGATGAAAATGGGCTGACTAACTTCGTGGAAATGCCGTGACCTTTAATTGGATCGTGTTAAAAAGAGGCTGTCGCATTAAGAAAACTGTATACAGGATATTGCATTTCTGAAAGTCAGATATTCATATATCTTGTATCTATTATTCTTATTGCGACAGCCTCTTTGATATTGACTTTACTTGACAACCCTTACACGGAATACTCCTTTAATTGCCTGAAGCTTCTCAATCATTTCAGGGGCCGCAGGCTGCTCGATATCCATCATGGTATACGCCACTTCCCCTTTGGATTTATTCATCATATCCGTAATATTGATTCCCTCATCACCAAAGCATGCTGTAAATTTGGTAATCATATTGGCAATATTCTTGTGGAAAATTGCCACACGCCCTGCCTGCGTACATACGCCCATATCACAGTTAGGATAATTCACGCTGTTAATAATATTTCCGTTTTTCAGATAATTCATCATTTGCTTTACGGCCATCTTAGCACAGTTATCCTCGGATTCTTCCGTGGAAGCGCCCAAATGAGGAATCACAATGCATCCCTCCTGCCCTGCTGTTGTAGGATTTGGGAAATCGGTCACATACTTGCGTATCTTTCCTTCTTTAATCCCTTCCAGTACATCCTTTTCATTTGCAAGCAAATCTCTTGCAAAATTAAGGAGAATCACGCCATCTTTCATTTTGGAGATAGCTTCTTTGTTAATCATACCTTTGGTGGAGCCAAGAAGGGGCACGTGGATTGTGATAATATCGCAGCTTTCATAAATCTCCTCCACATTAAGCACATGCTTCACATCACGGCTTAAATTCCAGGCAGCATCTACTGAAACATAAGGGTCGTAACCGTACACCTCCATCCCCATATGCTTGGCAACATTGGCAACCTTAACCCCAATTGCGCCTAGGCCAATAATCCCCAGCTTTTTATCCTGGATTTCCGTACCGGCAAAGCGTTTCTTTTCCTTCTCCGTTGCTTTGGAAATCTCCTCGTCATCCTTTGCGGACTCCACCCAGTTGATGCCGCCCACAATATCTCTGGAGGCAAGCAGCATACCGGCAATCACCAGTTCCTTTACACCGTTGGCGTTAGCCCCCGGTGTATTGAACACAACAATACCTTTTTCCGCACATTTATCCAACGGTATGTTGTTAACGCCAGCCCCGGCTCTGGCCACTGCAAGAAGGCTGTCAGATAATTCCATATCATGCATAGCCGCACTCCTGACCAGAATGCCCTGGGCTTCATTTACATCCTCTATTTTTACAAATTCCTCGGTAAAATTCTCCAATCCAATCTTAGAAATTGGATTTAAACAATAATATTGAAACATTTTATTCTCCTTCTTATCAGCCGTTTTCCTTTTCAAATTTCCTCATGAAAGCCACCAGCTTCTCAACTCCCTCTATGGGCATTGCATTGTAGATGCTTGCACGCATACCGCCCACAGACCTGTGGCCTTTCAAATTTTCAAAACCGGCTGCGGAAGCTTCCTTTACAAATTTTGCATCCAAATCCCCGTCTCCGGTTACGAAAGGCACATTCATAAGAGAACGGTCTTCCCTGCGCACAGTGCCTTTAAACAATGCGCTTTCATCCAAAAAGTCATACAAAATCTTTGCCTTTTTCTCATTATATTCTTTGATGGCAGATAAACCGCCCATTTTCTTTAACCATTTGAATACCTTACCACAGATATAGATACCGTATGCAGGAGGGGTATTGTAGAGGGAATCCGCATCCGCATGGGT
>CAJUED010000006.1:96453-117128 GCA_910585075.1 uncultured Lachnospiraceae bacterium | reverse complement strand
CCGTAATCAGGTCCTCCCTTATGATAACAATCACGACTCCGGCCGGCCCCACATTCTTCTGCACACCGCCATAAATCACGCCATATTTTGTAACATCAACAGGCTCTGATAAAAAGCAGGAAGATACATCTGCAACCAGCGTATGCCCCTTGGTGTTTGGCAGTTCTTTAAACTTCGTACCATAGATTGTGTTATTCTCACAAATATAAACATAATCCGCATCCTCAGGAATGGGAAGATCCGAACAGTCCGGGATATAGGAAAAAGTCTTGTCCGCAGAGGAAGCCACTTCCACTGCCTCACCATAAATCTTTGCTTCCTGATAAGCCTTCTTTGCCCATTGTCCCGTGACAATGTAAGCTGCCTTACGGTTTTTCATCAGGTTCATGGGAATCATGGCGAACTGCTGGCTGGTCCCTCCCTGTAAAAAGAGCACTTTGTAATTGTCAGGAATGTTCATAAGCTCCCGCAGGTCTGCTTCCGCATCCTTGATGATTTTGTCATATACCTTGGAGCGATGGCTCATTTCCATTACGGACATACCTGACCCCTGATAATCAAGCATTTCGTCAGCTGCTTCTTTCAACACTTCCTCAGGCAGAACCGCAGGCCCGGCTGAAAAGTTATACACTCTGTTATATTCTTTAGACACTTTATCTCCTCCTTAATCCTTTTCTTTATATTCATCATATATGAAACGACAGCCGCCAGGCAGCCGTCATCTGCCACACCCCAAAGCCGGAACGAAAACACCGGCAGTCCACAAAACACCTGAAATGTATTTTAACCTTATTTAACGCTTTAGTCAACTGCTTTAGTAAAACATCACGCAGGGCGTTCCGATTTCCACCATCTCATAAAGCTTTGAAACCTCGTCTAAAGGCGTATTGATACAACCGTGGGAGCCGTTTGTTTTATAGATTTCTCCTCCGTACTTGTTGCGCCAGGAAGCGTCATGAATTCCAATCGCTCCCTTCACCGGAATCCAGTATTTTACCGGCGACGCATAGTCTTCTCCCCGCAGAACCCTGTTTCTCTGCTTATTGTACACATAGTTTGTACCTGTGGGAGTTCCCCTGCGCAGCCCTGTATTGCCTGTCACCACCGGCGTTTCTATCTTAAGCTCTCCTTTTTCATAATAATACATCATCTGATTGGTCATATCCACTTCTATGTAGGTATCTCCAATGTCATCCTGCCCCTGCTTTAAGGCCTTTTGCAGGTAGGCAGGTTCATGCTCCTCTTTCCTGTGGGCCAAAAAAGCAGACAGCAGATATTCCTTTTCGGCTTCCTTGTCCAGCTGGTTGCCGTAAATACCGCCTTCTACCTCCACTACCTCTCCCCGGGTAGCGTGAAACCTGCGAACAGCGCCTACGGTATCATATTTATCCGCTAATTGCTCTACAAAAGCATACACCTTTTCCTCATCCGTACACAGCTGCCCCTGCTCGTCAAAGACAAAATTCCCATCTTCATCCAGCTCTAAAAAATCGCAGACGACTCCCCCGTCTATGGGATACCTCTCCTCCCCAAAGCAGTAGACAATCCCACAGTCCTGGTAAGACGCCAGCTTCTGCCACAGCGTAATTTTATCTTCCATCTCTCCTGTCAGCGGAAGATTTTCATAGCAGCCCGAGGCTTCCAAATCCAGCACATCCTCAAAGTTTTCAAATGCACTTTTTATCTGTTCTTTTGCTTTTTCTTCATTCAGCGCATGGGTTCTCTCATCCAGAAGATAGTAGCCCTTATCCCCTTTTAAAATTTCCACTCTCCGCTCATCCGTTGTTTTCCCCTGAAAAAACGAAAAAGAATTCAGGATTTTCTCATAAGCAGCTTCATCATAGTCCGCCACAGGCTTGAAGTTTTTTCCGCCCAAGGGGCCTCCAATCAGGTTTTCTATCCACAGATAGGGATTTTGCTTTTCCAGATACAGGGAAAGGCTTTCCTCAAAATCAAAGGAAAGACTTACATCTTTCGCCGGGATAGCATAAGACTTACCATCACTGTCTATGATGGTAAGTCCGGTATAACTGCACTGCTTTTTCAGTTCATCATTTACCTCATGGATACTCTTTCCGGTACAGTAAATACCGTTAATCCATGTGCCATAGCTGAAGCTGTTCCCATAGTAAAAGGCCAGCCCCAAATACATAGCGGCTATGGACAAGAGTATGATGAAAAACCCAATGCACATTCCCTTTATTACATTTTTACTCATTGTTCCTTTTCCAGATCCGTTGCATCAAACACATCGCTGATAGGCGCGCCCGCAGGTACCATAGGGAAAACCTTATCGTCCTCCGGAATCACACATTCAATCAGCACCGGCTTTTTCAGCTCTATTGCCTTCCTCACCGCATCTGCAACTTCCTCTTTACGCGTAACCCGGATAGCCTCGCATCCAAGCCCTTTTGCAACCATACAGAAGTCAACCCCGTCGTTAAGAACCGTCTGGGAATATCTTTTCCCATAAAACAGGGTCTGCCACTGCCTTACCATTCCAAGTACATGATTGTTAATTACAATTTCTATGATGGGAATCTGGTATCTTGCCGCAGTGGCCAGCTCATTCATATTCATGCGCAGGCAACCGTCCCCGGCAATGTTAATGCAGAGCTGGTCAGGCCTTCCCATCTTTGCCCCGATACAGGCTCCAAGGCCGTAGCCCATGGTTCCAAGACCTCCTGAGGATAAAAAGGTCCTCGGCATGGAGTATTTGTAATATTGAGCCGCCCACATCTGATGCTGCCCTACATCCGTTACAATCAAGGCTTTGCCGTCTGTGACTGCGTCAATCTGTTCCATGATATAAGGGCAGGATAATCCGCTGTCGTCATAGTTTAAAGGATATTTTTCCTTTAATTCCTTTATATGCCCATTCCACTCCTTATGTTCCATTTTGGAAAGCTCTTTGTTAATCAATGTGAGGATTTCCTTTAAGTCCCCTACAACCGAAGCGTCTGTTCGGATATTCTTATTGATTTCCGCCGCATCAATATCAATATGAAGAATTTTGGCGTTTGATGCAAACATTGACGCGTTCCCTACCACACGGTCAGAAAATCTTGCCCCTAAAGCTACCAGAAGGTCACACTCACTGACCCCAAGATTAGATGTCTTGGTTCCATGCATTCCGATCATGCCGGTATATCTCTCGTCATGCCCATCCATAACGCCTTTGCCCATCAGGGTATCGCACACCGGTGCGTCCATAAGTTCCGCCAGCTCCCGAACTTCCTTATAAGCTCCGGAAATCACAGCGCCTCCGCCCACGTAAATAAAAGGTTTCTGCGCTTGCTTTATCAATTCAACGGCTTTTTTGATGTCCTCATCCGTATATTTACAGGAAGACTTTGGCGCCTCCGGCTCCTGTCTTTCATATTCGCATACCCCTGCCGTCACATCCTTTGTGATATCCACCAGCACAGGTCCGGGCCTTCCCTGCCTTGCAATGGAAAAAGCTCTCCTTATGGTATCCGCAAGCTTTGTGATATCCTTCACAATATAGCTGTGCTTGGTGATGGGCATGGCAACACCTGCAATGTCTACCTCCTGAAAGGAATCCTTTCCAAGAAGGGGCAGATTCACATTACATGTAATCGCCACCACC
The DNA here is from genome assembly GCA_910585075.1 of uncultured Lachnospiraceae bacterium. Classification (GTDB taxonomy): domain Bacteria; phylum Bacillota; class Clostridia; order Lachnospirales; family Lachnospiraceae; genus Suilimivivens. The sequence goes on along the minus strand of CAJUED010000006.1, from coordinate 113,518 downwards.
GGAACAGAATCCATATATGCTGTGGCAATACCCGTAACCAAATTGGTAGCTCCCGGGCCGCTGGTGGCCAGGCAGACACCCACTTTTCCGGTTGCCCTGGCATAACCATCCGCCGCATGGGCAGCTCCCTGCTCATGGGAAGTTAAAATATGGGTGATTTCATCGCTGTGCTGATATAAAGCGTCATACACATTTAAAATCGTCCCCCCTGGATAACCAAAAACAGTGTCAACCTCCTGCTCCTTCAAACACTCCACTACTATTTCCGAACCTGTAAGCTGCATATCCAAAACCTCCATTCTATTACTTCCGGGGTATCTCTAAAATTGCCCCTCTGTTTCCGCTTGTAACCATCTCTCTATATCTTGCAAGATAACCTGTAGTGACCTTAGGCTCTCTTGGCTGCCATTTTGCCGCTCTTGCCGCAAGCTCCTCATCGGAAACCTTTACTTCAAGCTTCATCTCAGGAATATTGATAGAAATCATATCTCCTTCTTCCACAAGGGCTATAGGCCCGCCCACTGCCGCCTCCGGTGAAACATGTCCGATGGATGCCCCCCTGGAAGCGCCAGAGAAACGTCCGTCCGTAATCAGGGCAACGCTTGCGCCAAGTCCCATGCCTGCGATGGCCGAAGTAGGATTTAACATTTCCCGCATACCAGGCCCACCTTTCGGCCCCTCATAGCGGATTACCACCACGTCGCCGGCTACAATCTTTCCGCCCTTGATTGCCTCGATAGCATCTTCCTCACAGTCAAACACCCTTGCAGGGCCTTCATGTACCATCATTTCAGCCACTACGGCAGAACGCTTTACCACACTGCCATCCGGCGCCAGGTTACCCTTTAACACCGCAAGCCCGCCTGTAGTGGAATAGGGATTGTCAAGAGGCCTTATCACCTCGGGATTTTTATTCACCGCATCTGCAATATTTTCTCCCATGGTCTTGCCTGTCACGGTCATACAGCCCGTATTTAAAAGCCCTGCGTCCGCCAGCTCTTTCATAACCGCGTACACGCCTCCGGCCTCGTTTAAGTCCTCCATATAGGTAGGGCCTGCCGGTGCCAGATGGCACAGGTTGGGCGTCTTTTCGCTGATTTCATTGGCAAAAGCAATGTCAAAATCAAATCCAACTTCATGGGCAATAGCCGGCAAATGCAGCATGGAATTGGTAGAGCATCCAAGTGCCATATCCACCGTAAGGGCATTTAAAATAGCATCCTTTGTCATAATATCCCTGGGCCTTATGTCTTTACGGTACATTTCCATAACTGCCATTCCCGCATGCTTTGCCAGCTTGATTCTCTCCGAATAAACTGCCGGGATGGTTCCGTTTCCTCTAAGCCCCATACCAAGGGCTTCTGTCAGGCAGTTCATGGAGTTCGCTGTGTACATACCGGAACAGGAGCCACAGGTAGGGCAGACCTTTTCCTCAAACTCTCTGACTTCCTCCTCTGTCATGGTTCCCGCCGCATGGGAGCCCACTGCCTCAAACATGGAAGATAAACTTCTCTTTTGTCCCCTTACATGGCCGGCCAGCATAGGCCCTCCGGAAACAAATACGGTAGGTACATTGATTCTTGCCGCCGCCATCAAAAGTCCCGGCACATTTTTATCACAGTTGGGCACCATCACCAACGCGTCAAACTGATGAGCCAGTGCCATACACTCTGTGGAATCCGCAATCAAATCCCTTGTAACCAGGGAATATTTCATTCCGATATGTCCCATTGCAATACCGTCGCAGACTGCAATGGCAGGGAAAACCACCGGTACGCCTCCGGCCTCGGCAACCCCAAGCTTTACTGCCTCCACAATCTTATCCAGGTTCATATGTCCCGGCACAATCTCATTGTAGGAACTGACAATCCCCACCATGGGCTTTTTCATTTCCTCCTCGGTAAATCCAAGTGCGTTGAACAGACTCCTGTGAGGGGCCTGCTGTATTCCTGCTTTTACATTATCGCTTCTCATTTTCTCCTCCATTCCAAATTTTTTCATCTCTGCTTTTCATAAAGCACATAATCTTCATTTTCATAAGTTTTAGTCATGTTCCGTTCTATATATTCCCAGGGAATCGTATCATAATAATGGTAAAATTCCCAAACCATCTCGTCAAACTCCGGATCCTGCATTCTTTTATCCAAAAGAACCACGTCCGCCCCTTCTATCTGCTGATTCTCGCATCTGATACCATAAAGAAAATACAAAAGATACTGCTGGTTACAATCCGTAACACAGGCATTTTCCCACTTAGATGCATCCGCCTGTAAGATGGCCTGTTCTATCTCGTGCTCCCTGTCCCCGTATTGGCCGTTGTACCCGGAAAAGAAAAGGCACTTTACGGAAAAACATACTATCAGGACAAGCGCCAGGGTTACAATCCCTTTTCCCGCTCTTTCTTTTCCTTCCCTTTCTATCCCGGCGCCTTCTTTCCCGGCCCTTGTATCTGCCCAGTCCAAAAGCCTTTGGATAAGCAGGGCCAGTAAAATGGCAAGCAGCACGCCGCCATAGGTGAACACTCTGTAGTAAGGGCGCTTGCACTGCACCAGCAGGCACACCGGAACCAACGCGCTTCCAAGAAACAGACATAGATACAGTAGCAGGTTCTTATCCTCTTTGTGCTTTAAGCACCTCCGGATTTTATAAGCCAGGAACAAAAGCCCTGCTCCCCACAGGAAAGCTACTGCCATAGACAGAGAAGGATAATAATATCCAAACAGATTATCCATCCACTCCAAAAGCCTGCCTGTAAAGCCCGCTCTCTCCTCGCTTTGGATATAAGGCGTATCCAGCATGTACTCCATACCCCTGCCAATTGCCGCAAAGGGAGCGCTCAGTATCATTTTTACATGCCCCATGCCGTAATAAATGCTTGCCACATCCTTCACCAGCAGATTGGAGCCAATGGCAAGCCATATGGTTGCATACAGGAAAACCGTTCCCAAAGCCGCCACCATAGAAGCCGCTATCAATTTCAAAAGCTTTTTAATGCTCTCGGACTTTTTCCCTTCCCATATTCCCTTTATGAGAAGATAGACGCCTCCTGAAAGGCAAAGGGGAACCACCCAATATACGTTGCTGCTCACTGCATACAGCCCCAAAACCAATGCCAGAACATAAATAACATAGTATCGCTTTGGCGTCTGTCCCGCCCTGCAGATATAAATCATGCAAAGCCATGCCGTGAGATAACAGGTAATGCCAAGGGTATACCCTCTCCCCTGAACTGCAAACTGGTTTACCAGATTCATGGACAGATAAAGGAAAACCGCCGCCAGGGGAAAAAATCCCTTTCGATAATATTCTGCAATTTTATAAAGAAGACACAAGTTGGCCAGCCCGCACAGATAGGAGACGCCCCGAAGGCCAATATAAGAATTTCCCAGATAATCGAAGCAGGCCGCAATCACAGAGTACCCCACATGGTTATTGGGCAGGGGCCAGTGAATGGCCGCGTAGGCCGGCCCCTGGCTGATAAAATAATAGTAGGTATACAGCTCATCATACCATGGGGTCAGCGCAAACATCCGATAACCGTAATAAACGGCCATCACTATAAAAAGCACGGAAAATACTGTTTTCCCCTGTCTGTCCCTTATCTGTTCCTCTGACAGTCCCGCTCTTTGTTTAAACAATTTCATCAGCCAGCAAATCACCCATTTCTTTACAGCCTACCAGCTTACAGCCATCAGACATAATGTCTGCGGTGCGATAGCCTTTTTTTAATATATTTTTGACAGCCCTTTCCATGGCATCCGCTTCCTTATCAAGGTCAAAAGTATAACGCAGCATCATTGCCGCCGAAAGGATGGTAGCTATGGGATTGGCTATGTCCTTCCCTGCAATATCAGGCGCCGAACCATGGCTTGGCTCGTAAAGACCAAATTTACTGTCATTTAAGGATGCCGATGAAAGCATACCTATGGAGCCGGTCACCATACTGGCCTCATCGGAAAGGATATCACCAAACATGTTTTCCGTCAAAATCACATCAAACTGGGCAGGATCCTTTACCAGCTGCATAGCGCAATTGTCCACCAGCATATGCTCTAAGGTAACCTCCGGATAGTCTGCCGCAACTTCTTCCACGACCTTACGCCACAATCTGGAAGAATCCAGCACATTGGCCTTATCCACACTGGTAACCTTCCTGCGGCGTTTCATGGCAATATCAAAGCCTTTAACTGCAATTCTGCGTATTTCTTCTTCCGTGTAAGTAAGAGTATCCACTGCCTTTCGCATACCATTTTCTTCCGTGGTATAACGCTCTCCAAAATACAGGCCCCCTGTCAGCTCCCGGACAATGACCATATCGAAGCCGGCCTTGCTGATTTCCTTCTTCAACGGACAGGCGTCAGCCAACTCGTCATAGAGGACGGCAGGCCTTAAATTTGCAAAGAGATTCAGGGCCTTGCGCAGTGCCAAAAGCCCTGCCTCAGGCCGCAGGTTTGGTGCCAGCTTATACCAGGGCGAAGTTGCCGTGTTGCCGCCTATGGAACCCATAAGCACACAGTCCGCCGCTTTTGCCGTCTCTATCGCTTCATCCGTAAGGGGAACCCCATGCACATCTATGGAAGCTCCGCCCATCAGAATATCCGTATAAACCATCTCATGGTCATATACCCCTGCCACCTTATCTAAAACCTTCTTAGCCTCCGCCACAATCTCAGGCCCAATACCGTCACCCGGTATACATGCAATATTTAATTTCATTTTCATTCCTCCCGGTTTTATTCCGCTTTATTTTCCGCCATACAGGCACTTTCCCACGCCCCATGCACTGCAATAAGCTTGCCAATCGGACAGAGAAATTTCCATCTTCTCGCCGGGCAGGCCGTATGCTATAAAGCAACAAATTTCCATATGTGCCTATATGCTATAAAATAAGGCGCATATTCTGCGCCCATTTTAATTCAATAAACTGTCCCTTGAAATGTGGCAATATTTTAATGCCAGCACACTTTTTATTCCCCGTCAGGCTTCTCAACCTGCGCAATTGCAGTCTTCTGCATGGGAATACGGCAGTTCTTGTTATTACCAAACTCTACGATCACGGTATCATCCGTAATATCTATGATAATCCCGTAAAAGCCGCTGCTGGTAAGCACACAATCACCCACTGCAAGGGTAGAGAGCATTGCTGCCATCTTCTTCTGTTCCTTCTTCTGTGGACGGATCATGAAAAAATAGAAGAACGCGCCAATCAGAACCAGATACACAATTAAAAGAACACCGCCTCCTGCTCCCGCTGCTGCAGCTTCCCCTCCTGTCAGTAAAATACCCATTTGAATTTCCTCCTAAAATAAAATATTTTATAATAAATTGCATTATACTCATTTACCCATCAAATATAATACACAATTAAGCTGTTAAAAACAAGCCCATTTAAAATTTTTATACCTGACGGTGAAGCCAAAGGTAACGCTTCAGCCTTGCTTCACTGTTACGCTCAAGCCTGCGCCGTTACTGTTGTATACCGGCAAAGCCTGCAAGCTTTCTTTTCTTGTAAGCGGCAAACTCGCCTGCGTCCAAGGCATCCCGTATTTCCTCCATCATCGTATTATAAAAATACAGGTTGTGAAGCACGCACAGGCGCATTCCCAGCATTTCCTTAGCCTTGAGCAAATGCCTGATATAGGCTCTGGAATATCTGCGGCAGGCCGGGCAGCCGCAGCCTTCTTCTATAGGCCTGTCATCCAGCTCATATTTTGCGTTAAAGAGATTTATTTTCCCATGATTCGTGTAGAGATGTCCATGACGGCCGTTCCTGCTTGGGTAAACACAGTCAAAGAAATCAATTCCCCGCTCCACTCCCTCTAAAATATTGGCGGGTGTCCCTACGCCCATCAGATAAACAGGCTTATCCTCCGGCAGGAAAGGCACTGTTTCTTCTATAATATAGTACATTTCTTCATGGCTTTCCCCAACGGCCAGCCCTCCGATTGCATAACCGTCAAGACCTAACCGGGCAATCTGTTTTGCATGGGCCGTCCTTATATCCGCATAGATGGCGCCCTGGTTGATACCAAATAAAAGCTGGTTCTTATTGATGGTATCTTCCCTTACATTCAGCCTGTCCATCTCCGCCTTACAGCGCTCAAGCCACCTGCTTGTCCTCTCTACGGAAGCCTGTACATAAGACCGGTCCGCCAAGCTGGGAGCACATTCGTCAAAAGCCATCGCAATGGTGGAGGCAAGATTGGATTGAATCTGCATACTCTCCTCCGGCCCCATAAAAATCTTACGGCCATCAATATGGGAGTGAAAGTAAACCCCTTCCTCCTTGATTTTCCGCAGTCCTGCCAGTGAGAAAACCTGAAACCCTCCGGAATCCGTAAGAATGGGCCTGTCCCAGGACATAAATTTATGAAGTCCGCCAAGCTGTTTTATAATTTTATCGCCGGGACGCACATGTAAATGATAGGTGTTGGATAACTCCACCTGTGTATGAATCCTCTCCAAATCTTCTGTGGACACCGCCCCTTTAATTGCCGCCACTGTCCCCACATTCATAAAAACAGGTGTCTGTATCACGCCATGGACAGTTCGAAATTCTCCTCTTTTTGCCCTTCCCTCCTGCTTTAACACCCGAAACATAATTTACCTCATTTCTGCGCTGCTTTTTGCGCATACAAGCATGAATGCTTGAAAGTTTGTGGTTGCAGCGCAGACACAAACTTGTGGATTTCTTCCAATCAATTCTATTGCAAGTACTTTTCCCAGAATTCCTCCAGACAAAGCTCCTCGTCCATGATCACTTTGGCCGCATCCTTACCCACATAGCGGAAATGCCAGGGCTCAAACTCAATACCGGTAATATGTTCCTTTCCCTCAGGATAACGGAGAATGAAACCATACTCCGCACAGTGCCCGGCAAGCCACATCCCCGCCTCTGTTTCCGCGAAGCCTTCGTCCAGGGTATAATAAGTATCTGCTACAATATCCAAGGAAATGCCCACCTCATGCTCGCTTGCACCAGGCACCGTGACGGTCTGGGACGCCGCCTTATAGGCCTCCATGTAAGTCATATCCTTTGCCATATAAGCCTTTATTTTCCGCTCAAACAAAACCTTCTGCCAGTTCATATCCCGATAAGGTGAACAGATGGCCAGGTTAATCTCATCATCCTTTGCCGCATCTATCATATCAAGCAGATCTTCAATGATGCGCTCATCACATTTCATAGTTCCCTTCATGGTTTTAATTGGTCCGAGGCTGAAGGAATAATCCTCCGGAATTGGATGCTGCTTGTTAATCAATATCAGCTTCCAGTCGCCGCTGTCAAACTGAACCTGCTCTTTTTCTTTCGTTTCCTTTTTTGCCGTTTCGCTCGGACTGCCTGTCTTATTTTCGTTTTTGTTATCATCTAAATCTTTTATATCTTTGCTTAAGGGTATGCTCTCACCGGCAATATCCGCAGTGGCATTATCCTCCCCTGCTTTCTGTCCTTTAGCAGATTCCCCCTGTCCTTTCAAAGCCTCGTACTGCGAGCTATAAAGCATATCGTTTGTATTCTTTTCCTTGGCGGAGACAAAACCACCCTCCTCATGAAATACAGGGAAATCAAAGCTGCTTCCTATGATAAAGCAGCATAAAATAAAGGCAGCGCATACAAACCGCCCGGTCTGCCTTCGGCAATGTGCACACAACCGATATCCGAACATACTGACGGCAAGCCCTGCCACCGCCGGAATCCTCCACAATCTGCCGCGCTTACCCATGTTAATGAGATATCTTCTCAATTTTTTGTACGAATCTTTTTCCATTCTTCGCTATCTCCACCTACGTCCCCCGCCGCAAGGCAATACACATAAACATTTTACACAAATCTTCTCTATTCTACAATAGTTGATAGAAAAATAATTGTAAAATAATTTCTTATCCATTATAATCTGTCTTGAACGGTTCACTATACAATTGATTCATTCTATCTCTTTTGAAAGGAGACGTTATGGCAGGCTCAACATTTGGAACCATATTTAAAATAACTACATGGGGAGAGTCCCACGGAAAAGCTTTAGGTGTTGTCATTGACGGCTGTCCGGCAGGCCTTCCTCTCACCGAAGAAGATATCCAGCCCTACCTTAACCGCAGAAAGCCCGGGCAGAGTGCTGTCTCTACGCCCAGGAAAGAGTCGGACCAGGTGGAAATTCTCTCGGGAGTTTTTGAAGGACGTACCACCGGTACGCCTATTTCTCTTATGATACCTAATACCTCCCAGAAATCGTCCGACTACAGTGAAATTGCTTCCTATTACAGGCCCGGCCATGCAGACTATACTTATGATTCCAAATACGGTTTTCGGGATTACAGGGGAGGAGGACGTTCCTCCGGCCGTGAAACTGCAGGCAGAGTCGCCGCAGGCGCCATAGCCGCCAAGCTGCTAAAGGAAATGGGGATCACCATCACTGCCTATACCCGTTCCATTGGCCCCGTCACAATAGACATGGTAAGGTATGACAGCCGCCTTATATCTTCTACCGCCACCTGCATGCCTGATGCACAGGCGGATGAACAGGCCATGGCTTATCTGAAAAAATGCATGGCAGATAAAGATTCCTGTGGAGGTGTTGTAGAATGTATCATAGAAGGACTCCCCTCCGGCGTTGGCGACCCGGTATTTGAAAAGCTGGACGCCAATCTGGCCAAAGCGATTATGTCCATTGGAGCCGTAAAGGCCGTGGAAATCGGCGACGGTTTCGAAGCAGCCAAATCAAGGGGCTCCGAAAACAATGACCCTTTCCGCTGCTCTGACGGCAAAATTTACAAGTCATCCAACCATGCAGGGGGAATTTTAGGCGGCATCAGTGATGGTTCTTCCGTTATTCTGCGGGCCCATATCAAGCCTACTCCATCTATCTTTTTGTCTCAAGAGACAGTAAACAAAGATAACGAAAATATAAATATTGCCATCAAGGGACGCCATGATCCCGTTATTGTTCCAAGAGCGGTGGTTGTTATAGAGGCCATGACGGCGCTCACTGTTTTAGATGCCTGTATGCTCAATATGACTGCAAGGCTGGATTATTTAACTGATTTTTACAGGACAAAATAAAGAAATATTCTTCCGGCTAAGCGCCTGAATACCTTACAGGGAACTTTATAAATTGAAAAAGGTACCGCAAACTCATAACCTTGTATGATCTGCGGTACCCTATTTTGTTCCTTCAAGTATTTATCCTGACACCTCTTATGCTTTTTGCATCTTCTGCGCCGGGGTATCTCTTATTCTTTGCGTCCTCTTGCCATGGCTATTTTCCTCATTACTCGCGGGAATAAATCCCACTAAGCATTATCATCCCTTCAATTTATAGAAGATAACACAGTTGGGCTGATCAACGTCTATTGCCTTTCCGTTCATGACAATCGTTTTATTTTCCATGTCAACATTGAAAAATGTCATGGTATTAGATTCGTGGTTTAAGGAAACCAGATGCTTGTTATCCGGGAACAGCGCCGCGTCCTTAGGGTAATCGCCGCTGATGGGCAGACAAAGTATCTTGGTCAGCAGCCCTGTTTTTTCGTCAATGGAGTAAAGCGCCACACTGTTATCACCTGAATTAGAACTGCACAAATATTTGAAATCCTCCGAAAGATTCAGGGCGCTTGCCGCCGAACCGCCTGCATGATAGGTATTCAGCGTAGGGATATTCTGTATCTTATCAAAAACCGGGATTCCGTGTTCATCAATTGAATATTTGTACACATCAATATAATTCTTGAGCTCATGTACTATGTATACAATTTTTCCATCCTTGGAAAACTTCAAGTGCCGGGGCGCAGATTCCTGCTCGCTTCTGATGATATCCACCTGGCGCAGTCTTCCGTTTGTATGGTTTAGTTCGTAAACAATCACATGATCCATACCCAAATCCGCAGCACATAAATACTTATTATCTCTTGTCATTTTCACACAGTTGATATGGGGCCGGAACCTTCTTTCCGCAATACTTCCCAATCCCTTATGGAAAATCTCCTCCGTAATCTCGCCGATAGAACCGTCCTCCCGTACACGCAGTACGGTTACCTTTGCATCATGATACCCCGCAACAAACAGGAACTTGTCATCATAGTCTGTTGAGAGATAGCATCCTCTCATTCCATTGATGGACGCATGATTGATTACGGAGAGCCCACCGTCCTCCAAAATCTTATAAGCCTCCACGCCAAAATCCGTAATGGAATAAAGATACTTCTCATTGTGCGATATTGTAACATAGGAAGAATTGGTGATTTCTACCTGATCCTTCTCATAAAATCTTCCTTTTTCCAAATCCACATCATAAATCTTAATTCCAAAACTGCTCTTGTTCCCTGATGTATAAGTGGACACATAAGCTACATATTTTTCTTTTTCCATGACGACCCTCTCTCATTTTTCTTTCACGAAAACTTCTTAATTCAATAAGCTGGCTCGCGAAGCGTGACAGCATTTGGTTCAATAAACTGGCCTGCGAAGCGTGACAGCGTTTGATTTACTGCTCCTATTATAGCACAGGAAAATTTTCCACACAATAAAAGAAATAAAGTCTGAACTATTAATGATTCTATCGCACCTGTCCATTTCCTTTAATCGTATATTTATAAGATGTAAGCTCCTTAAGTCCCATAGGGCCTCTGGCGTGAAGCTTCTGTGTGCTGATGCCAATTTCCGCCCCAAATCCAAACTCAAATCCGTCTGTAAACCGTGTGGATGCATTTACATAAACACAGGCCGCATCCACTTCATTTAAAAATTTCTCCGCATGCTCCATATTTTGGGTAACAATGGTTTCGGAATGCCTGGTATTGTATTGATTGATATGGGCAATGGCTTCCTCCAAAGACGATACCGTCTTCATGGAAATAATATAGTCCAGATACTCTGTCCCATAATCTTCCTCAGAGGCAGGCTTGCAGTCAATCACCTGCTGCACACTCTTATCTCCGCGGATTTCCACATGGTGAGCCGCTAGCGCATCCGCCAGCACAGGAAGCAGCTTATCCTTTACCCCTTCGTGAATTACCAAGGACTCACAGGCGTTGCACACACCGATTCGCTGGGTTTTCGCATTGATAATAATTGAAACGGCCATAGCACAGTCCGCAGTCTCATCCACATAAACATGGCAATTTCCTGTTCCGGTCTCAATCACCGGTATGGTACTGTTTTCCACCACGCTTTTAATAAGCCCCGCGCCGCCCCGTGGAATCAACAAATCCACATATTCTTTCAGGCGCATAAATTCCTGGGTCACCGCCCTGTCGGTGGATGCGATCAGCTGGACGGCGTTTTCCGTGATGCCTTCCGCCCTGAGCGTTTCCCTGATTACATTTGTGATTGCACTATTGGAACAGATAGCGTCGCTGCCTCCCTTTAAGATCACCGCGTTTCCGCTCTTAAAGCAGAGCCCGAAAGCGTCCGCCGTAACGTTAGGGCGGGACTCGTAGATAATTCCAATCACACCCATGGGCACCCGGCGTTTTTCAATGAAAAGCCCATTGGGCCGCTTAAAAGTTTCTATAACCTCGCCAATTGGGTCTTCTAAATCTACAACCTGTTTCAGGCCTTCCGCCATACCTTTAATACGCTCGTCCGTGAGCCGCAGCCTGTCAACCAATCCCGGATGCATTCCCTTTTCTTCCGCCGCCGCAACGTCCTTTTCATTTTCCGCCAGAATCAATGCACTGTCTGCCACAAGGGCCTGTGCCACTGCAAGCAGTCCTGCGTTTTTCTTATCCGCCGATAATTTCTGCAATTCATATTTTGCCGCCACGGCATTTTTCCCAAGCTGGGCCAATGTTTCCATATTACGCTCTCTCCATTCTTTTTATTCCCATTCCCACAAGCACATCTATCTGATAATTCCCTTTTCCGTAATAATCATATCAAGTCTCCTGTCATGAGGCTCCACCGGTACTTTCTCCGCCATCTGACATCCAAAAGCAAGGCCCACACTGTAAAGCTCAGGAACCCTCTCAAGGCATCTGTCATAAAAGCCTTTTCCGTAACCCATCCGCCCTTTTGTCTTATCAAATACGGACAGAGGAACAAGGATCACTCCATTCTCCCGGGCCATCTGCCCGGTAAAAATCTTCTCCTCCTCACCTTTCGGCTCACGAATCCCCTGATACCCGCTTCCAAAATCCTCCATAGACTTCACCTCATAAAACCGGATATCCATCCCTTCCACCTTCGGCGCAAACACCCTCTTATCGGACGCAAAAAGTTCTTCCACCAGCCCGGTAGTCATAACCTCACTGCGGTAATCCATATACACAAGAACATTCACAGCCTCTCGAAAAACCGGCTCCGCCTTCAACAATTCCCAAATCCTTACACTTCTCTCTTTCCTCTCCTCAAACGAAAGGCCATTCCTATAAGCAAGGTACCTGCCACGAAGCTCCTGCTTCCCGCTATATCCCATCTCTCTCATAAGCAACCTCCTTTTCATTTGTATTGAAAAAATATCCTAATAAAATTTTACATGGAAAATCAAACCTGTCAATACCTTATCTGCCCGTCAAAAAATACCTGCAGAGAAGAACATCTTTTCACAAATTATCCGAAACCCTAGTACTGCGTGAGTAAATATTCGAGGAGGAACCCTTATAAAAACGCCAGCGCTTAGCGATGTCTTTCACGAGCTTAGCTATTCTCTGCTGCAATCACCGCCAGGGCCACCGCCTCAGCCACATGTATGCCGTCCATTGCCGCCGAAGTAATTCCCCCTGCATATCCTGCCCCCTCTCCGCAGGGATACAATCCCTTAACTGAGGCCTGCAAAGTTTCATCACGCAATATTCTCACCGGCGAGGAAGTTCTGCTCTCCAAGCCATCCACCAGCACATTTTTATCGTTAAAGCCTTCTATCACCTTTCCAAACTGTTCCATTCCCTCCACGAAAGCTCTCCCCAGAGCTTCCGGAAGGATTTCATGTACCGGCCCGAACTGCCACCTTCCTTTAATAGACGGAGCGAAATCATCCGGAACCTTCCCCTGTACCTCCAATGGTTTTTCTCCGTCCTCCATCTTCTCACAGGCCTTTTTATATTCTCCGTAGCGCTCCACCGGAATCATTCCGTTTCCCACCCGGAAGGCATTTTCCTCCAGCTCCCGCTGAAATGCCATGCCCGCAAGCGGATGAGTGTCGCCATAATCTTCCGGCGTAACCGACACAATGATGGCACTGTTGGCATTACATCCATCCCGGCCGCTGTAGCTCATGCCGTTTACCGCAAGACGGCCAGGCTCTGAGGAAGCGTCCACCACATAGCCTCCCGGACACATGCAGAAAGAATAAACCCCTCTGCCATCCCCTGCCCTAGCTGTCACCTTGTATGGCGCGTTCCCTAAAGCTTTTACATCCCTGTTCCCGTATTGGGAAAGGTTTATAAGTTCCTGGGGATGTTCCACCCGCATTCCCACGGCAAAAGGCTTGGCCTCCATCTCGATTCCTTTTTCATACAGCATACGGAAAACATCTCTTGCGCTGTGTCCCGGCGCAAGAACTACATATTCGGCCTCTATTTTTTTATCTCCGTTTATGACAACGCCTGATATATGGCCACCCTGGCAGGCAATATCTGTTACTCTGGCGTCAAAGTACACTTCACCGCCCATACGGATTATATTCTGCCGCATACGGGCTACAATTTTACTCAGTTCATCGGTACCGATATGAGGCTTATGATCGTAAAGTATTTCTTCCTGGGCGCCTGCCTCCACAAACAGGGATAAAACCTTACGGTTTCTTCCGTATTTATCCTTCACAAGGGTGTTCAGCTTTCCATCTGAGAAGGTTCCCGCTCCTCCTTCTCCAAACTGTACGTTAGATTCCGGGTTTAGTTTTCCCTTCTCCCAAAATTCCTGTACATCTAAAACACGCTGTTCCACAGGTTTCCCGCGTTCCAGTAAAATCGGGCAAAATCCTGCCTCCGCCAGCATATATCCGCAGAAAAGGCCTGCCGGGCCGGTTCCAATGATAACCGGCCTTACATTGCCCCTGTAGGAATTTACAGGAAATTGATAGGGCTTTTCCTCCCACTCCGTTACATATCTCTTATCGCATCTGCGGTAAACCGCCTTCTGATTTTTCACCTGTATGTCTAAAATATAGTGAAAATAAAGTGCGGGTTTTTTCCTTGCATCTATGGAACGCCTGACAATAGTGAGCCTTGGTTCCGGTTCTTTTGGGCCAAGGCGCAGAAGTTTTTTTACACGCTCCATAAGTTCCCCCGGCGTATGGTCAACCGGAAGCTTTAACTGGTTAATCCGTAACATTTCTCAGCCCTCTTCTTCGTCCATCACAGGCCCCAGCCCCCAGATCTTGGCCTCCTCCATCCGTTTTATGGTGGAGATGCCCGCCGCATTCATGCCTGCCACATAGCCGCTGGTCCATGCCCACTGCAGGTTATAGCCGCCGCATTTTCCGTCCACATCTACCATCTCGCCTGCAAAATACAGGCCTTTTACTATTTCTGACTCCATTTCCGCACTTAACTGGCTAAAGGCAACCCCTCCTGCACAAATCTGCGCATTTTCCATGGAATTCACACCGTTTATATGTATGGGGAAGATTCTGCTCAGCCTCAAAAGCTCCCGTATTTTTTCGTATGGGACCTCGCCTGTTACCGTATTTGATTTAAGGCCTGTCAATTTAAGCAAAACCATATTAATTTTCTTATTCAGGGTTCCAATAAGATAGTTTTCCAGCGTCTTATCCGACAGGGCGTCATAGCGAAGCCTGTTTGTGGCAAAATAAACGGTTTCATCCTGTTCCGGATAAAAGTCCACCACTATAGAGACCTTCTTTCCTTCCTTCAATGCATAGGCGGCCTGACGGCTTACCTGAAACACCGGAATACCCGAAACCCCATAATCTGTAAACTGCAGTTCGCCATTTTCCTGTCCCATCTCTTTGCCATCCACCATAAGCTTGATACCTGCCTGACATCTGACCCCTGCAAGAGCTTTGATAAAGGTATCGTCACTTTTCAGCTGGACCAGGCCGGGAACCATATCTTTCACTTTATGTCCAAATTCCTTTGCCAGCTCGTACCCTCCAAGCCCTTCTCCTTTTTTCAGGGAGGCGGGACTTCCGCAGGCAATTATCAGCTTTTCAAAGCGGTATTCATTTCCCTTTACATCCTTTAATACGAATACATTTTCCTTATCAACATGGACCGCACTGATAATCTCTGCTTCCGTGACAAGATTCACCTTTGTACGCTCCAATTCCGTGCGCAGGATGTCTAAAACTGTAGAGGCCTGCTCGGAATAAGGATACAGGTAGTCGTTCTTAATATGAAACAACATGCCCATGCCCTCAAAAGTATTCACCGTATCCCATGCGGAAAAGGCGTCAAAAATTTCCCGAAGCTTCGCTTTATCATCACAATAATAATAGTCCGTGGAAAAATTCAGATTACCCAAATTGCATTTTCCATTCCCTGTGGCCAGGATTTTTTTGCCTACTCTTGTATTTTTTTCAAATAAGGTGACATCTGCCCCTTCCTTTGCGGCAGTAACAGCCGCCATCATTCCCGAAGCTCCCGCTCCAATTATTCCTACTTTCATTTTTCCCTCCATTCCGATGCGTCACAACTTCTCGGTTGTTGACTTTTAGAAAAAGCTATTCGCAGACAGATATATTTCCTGCTCCATATCTCCTTCCAGTTATATAATATAATTAACTCGAGTAGGACTCAAGAAAATTATACAATTCTCCCTCATTTTCTATAAATTTCATATTTAAAATCTCTTTTTGCAAGCTTTCCGGAAGATTTTCCACTAAAATATCCGTATTCATAAAAATATTTGACAGACTGTGATCGTATACAACAACGTAATGGTTCTCGTTCACCAGGAAAAACCCCTTATCCTCTGCGGGGGGCTCATAGCTTTTCCTGACCACTACTTTTGCAGGAGAAAACGACACCAGCTCCATAAAAGAAAATCCCTGTTCCAAATCTGTCAAAGACGGGTTCAAATTGTATTCCTGTATCTCCCTTGCCACCTTGTCCCTGTCAAGCCCCATAAACTTATCAGGGGCCTCCTGCTCTGTCTCCACTGTCTCCCCTGTAATCGTATTATATTCTAAAACCATATACTGGGTGTTGGCTGTTATGATCGGCTCCTCGCTGCCTAATACCTCTATGGTTCCTGTGGAACCTATGGAGCCCGTGGTTCCCGTGGAGCCTATGGTTTCATCATTCTGCAATTCATTATAAGTCCCCCATGCGGAATCCTCCGCTGTGTCTGATGCAGGATTATTCTTTGCTGTTTCCGGGTTATTTCCTTCCGCCGTGCCGCTTCTTAGCTGTATGGTTTTGCCGTCCCTGCCCGGATAAAAGTAATCCATTAGTACCATATTTGATGCAAATCCCAACGAAAACATGCTGAGTGGGTAAATAAAAAATAAACTGATACGTTTTACAAATTTCATGGTATATACACCTTTACTATTTTTATAAACAGTATCAGCCAAAAAAGCCAAATTTATGCAAAATGAAGCAAATCGGCAAGCAGCATAAACACCCTTCCCCCTGCCATCTCACTTAACTCTCCATCCTCAAAAGCACGCAGCACAACCAGAAGCACCATATACACTACAATTCCAACCAAAAGACCCACAATCAATGAAATCAATGTCCCGGCAAAGGACGATAGTACCTTGTTAAGCAGCATTGCAGCCACCCCGGATATGGCAGACGCAATTGCAGTAATCCCAAAAGTCCTAATCCATTCCTGTCGATACTGATACAGACGGCTGACCAATAAAAATCCAAGTACTGCCACAACCACATAAAACAGAATCGCTCCAACTGCAATTGCCAGAATCCCCAATTTGGCAGCCTTTAGAAGGAGCATTGTAACCGCTCCATGAACCACCATAGCAATTACCCCTATTCCAAGGGCAATCTTTGTTTTCCTGCCACAGACAAAGATTTCCATAAAGACAGACGCAAAAACCTGGAATACAATGGCCGCGCACCATACCTGTACCCACAGGGCCGTCTGATGGTTATCTCCTTTAAACAGCAAATCCAAAATACTCTCCGCCATCACAGCCAGAAAAGC
>CAJUED010000006.1:94290-96443 GCA_910585075.1 uncultured Lachnospiraceae bacterium | reverse complement strand
GGTATGGCTATTACCGCGCACTGGTGAATCAGGATTCCCAGTCTCTCCTTCGCAAGGGGCTGTTCCCCTCTTTCCATTCCTGCCACAACAGGCTTTACAGGCACAAGACACACCATATGTATCAATCCGCTTACAATACCGGCTGTCACAAGGCATCTTCCGTAATATGCCCCCCACTGGGAGACGGAGCCCTCCTGCCCGGAATGGAAAAACAAGTACTGATCCAGCAAAGGCAGCATGTGGAAACACAAAAAATATACTCCATAGACAAGCCCGGTTCCCAGAAGGGAGTACCATATCCTGAATCCTGAATCCTGGCCCTTTTGCCCCTCCCGGCCTGCCTGGCCGCTGATATTCCTTTTTAAAATAAAATACAGCACAAGCGCATGTAAAAAACACAGTACAGACGCCAGAAGCAGTCCGGCGCAGGCTCCCATAGCCCCATATGCGCTTGCATAATCATCATTTTGTAAAAGTGCGGAAACCTTTAAACCGTATTTATGTAAAGCAAAGGCACCTGCCATCCCGCCTATCAGCAAAAATATCATATGGAGCAGCTCCGAATGCATTGCCGCAGCCTTAAAACCGTTTCCCTGAAAATAACCTCTGAAAACCCCGGTTATAATACAAAAAAATATGGAAGGCGCCATCAGCTTTGCCGCCATCCCGCCAAGGGGGACGTGGAACATACCGCCGGCAATCATCTGTCCTCCAAAGCCCACAAGCAAGCTGAGAACCAGGCCCAAAATTCCGCCAAGACACAGAGCATTGCCAAAAACCTTTCCGGCGCTCTTAAACTGCGCCCGCCTTGTCCTGTACCTGACCAATATTGCCACAGCCTCGGAGATCCCGTAGGAGAGCGCCCCTGCCACAGCAAAATAAATTTCATTTGCCATACTAAAATAAGCGGCCCCTTTGTCCCCTGTAAGGCGCACAAAAGGAATTCTGAAAATCAATGTCCCAGTAACTGCAAGCCATACAATTGCCGTATAGTAATCCTTTCTCGATTTTCTCGCTGGTATCTTCATAATCACTCCTGCCAAACTATCTACTTATTTTCTCTTGTAATTCCAAGCACCGATAACACTTTCTCCTGCTTCTCCTCCATGACGCGGGCTTCTTTCTCGGTCATATGATCATATCCGCACAGATGCAGCAGACTGTGGGCCGCTAAAAAAGCAAACTCTCTTTTTTCGGAATGGCCGTACTTAAGGGCCTGCTCCGCAACTTTCTCCACTGAAATAATGATATCTCCCAGAATCAGCTCCCCGCTGTCCGGGTCAAAATAATCTGCTTCTTCCTCCTCAACAATGGAGAAATCCGCCTCCTTCCTGAAATCAATCATAGGAAAAGAGAGCACATCCGTAGGCGCATCCACCTGTCTGTACTGCCTGTTAAATTCATGTATGCCCTCATTGTCCGTCAGCAAAAGATTCACCTGCACTTCATAGGGACAATTTTCCGCAAGAAGCACCTGCTCCATGATAAGTTCCAGTATTTCTTTGCAGTCAAATTCAAAGGTAACATCTGTTTCATTTTCAACGCAGGAAGTCATAATAGTTTTTCTCCTCTGCCAGTATATTTTTAATTTCTTCTACTTCTCCAAAAGAAAGAGCGCTGGAGGCTATAATACCGCTCTCCATCTTTTTATCCAAAATAGCGCTTATTATCTGACGATAGTCCAGTTCTATCTGAGCGTCCTTGGAGAACAGATAGCTTAAAGATGAGGTGACCGTATCGCAGAAAAAAAGAACCACCGTTTCTTTCGATACTATTTTTTCACGTTCATCCAGATATTCCCGTAAAATCCTAAAAACTTCTTTGGGGAAATTGTTCATCTGCAAAATCTCTCTCACATTTTCCCAATTGTTTTCTCCTCTGATGATACCGATCCTGTGATAATAACCGCAGGCCTTCACAAGGGCAGCGTCAAGGTTTAACCTTTTTGCGGTCTTTTCGCATAAATAGGCGGTATGCACCACATGGAAATATTCATCCCGTGAATTTGCCATCAACTCTAGCAGCAAAGTATGCTCCGGATCGTTAAACTCCCCATAGATATCCCGCTGCCCCGGAAGAATAACCACACGAAAGAATTTCAGCAGAACAAGCAGCAGAACGAGCAGCGCAATCAGAAGGAAAACCGCAAGTAA
>CAJUED010000006.1:0-94280 GCA_910585075.1 uncultured Lachnospiraceae bacterium | reverse complement strand
GCAGCAGAACAAAATTAACCAGTATATTAATCTCCGGCACCAAAAACATGTGAAGGGAAAACAGCTCATTGGCAAACAAAACTTCCTGCAGAGAAAGACATACCATCTGAATCAACAGGGAAATTAACATTGGCGTCCAGATTTTAAAGTTCTCGTCTATCGCTGAAAAAACCGCAATCCCAACCAGACCGCTGATAAAATAGGTAAAGAACAGCCCGCTCCCGCCGCCTGAAAGTAAAACGGATACCATAAGTAAGGTACAGCCGGCGCACATCCCTGTCAGCTGGTTACTAAAAAGCATCAGCCCGATAAAGAGCACCTGATATATCCACCCTCCGGCAGGTAAAAGCGGAAACAAAAGACTTCCCACTAAAGAAACCAGATAAAACACGGCAAATCGGCCTATATGCCCATCATTACCCTTTAAAAAGCTGCCGTCCTCTCTGCTCTTTCCAAGCAGGAACCAGATAGTCCCTGCTCCTACGCCTGATATAATCCCAATGGATGCAATTTCTTCTAAAGTCTTTTGATATACAAACGCAGCCATAGAGCTTGCCCCAATGGTGAGAAAAAATATACACATTTTCCAGACGGTCACGCCCTGCTCCTTTGTGTATACCGTGTCCGTCTGTTTTATTTGCTTTCTTTTATTGTTTCTTCCCATAGCCTGTCCCTTTGCCTCGCCTCATTCTGCCATTTTCTTTGTCAGGCCCATGATTTCCGGAACGATTCCTGGGATTATTTTCATAATCCTCATATGCCTTCACGATTTTCTGTACCAGAGGATGTCTCACCACATCCTTACTGGTCATTTTGCAAAATGTAATCCCTTCAATATTGTGAAGTACTTTAATGGCTACGTCAAGGCCTGAAGATACGCCCGGAGCCAAATCCTTCTGGGATGCATCGCCGGTTACGATCACCTTAGAGCCAAAGCCGATTCTTGTGAGGAACATTTTCATCTGGGCCGGCGTGGTGTTTTGCGCCTCGTCCAGAATAATATAGGCGTTATCCAAAGTGCGTCCCCGCATATAGGCAAGGGGCGCAACCTCGATCAGTCCTTTTTCCATATTTTTCAGGAATGTTTCCGCCCCCATAATCTGATGCAGGGCATCATACAGGGGCCTTAAATAGGGGTCAACCTTGCTCTGCAGATCCCCGGGAAGGAACCCCAGCTTTTCGCCCGCCTCAATAGCCGGTCTTGTGAGGATAATTCTTTCCACTTCCTGATTTTTAAATGCCGTTATGGCCATAGCCATAGCCAGATAGGTCTTTCCCGTACCGGCAGGACCTAAGCCAAACACAATCATATTATCCCGGATTGCATCTACATACTGCTTCTGTCCCAGAGTCTTGGGTTTCACCGGCTTGCCCGACACGGTGTGGCAGATACAGTCCTTATCTATTTCCAGTAAAACATCATCGTTTTCTTCCATACTCATTGCTATTGCATAATCCACATTCTGTTCCTCTATTATATTTCCTCTCATTGAAAATTCCGTCAGCTCACGGATTACGGCCTTAGCTCTGTCCACCTGCGCCCGGCCTCCGCTGATACGCACCTGGCCGTCCCTGTCCACTATGGAAACCCCAAGCTGTCTTTCCAGCTTCTTGATATGAGCGTCAAACTGACCAAAGACATTTTGCTCGTCTTCCATGGGCACATGAATGATTTCCGAGATTTCTTCCATATCCATTCTCCATTCCGGTACATTTACGCGCAAGCTTGCCGCCAGGTCAATTGTCCGGTTGATTTTCTTCCGGCCGGTCAATTTCCTCTATCTGCGTAAGTCCGGTTTTTTTCTCTGTTCCCGTCTTTTCCACTGCAAGAAAATCCACTTTCATTTTCCACACGCCGGAAACTTTATTTATTGTAACATTTTTTTCTATAATTTGTACCCCCTTTTCCTGTAAACTTTCTATAAATTTTTGTATTTTTTCCTCAAATAATGTTTTTACCTCATCTTTTCCATATGTTTTCTGCTCCGTCACATACTCTCTGGCACAGTCATGCCCAAAATAAAGGGGCAGATAATAGTTTTCAAACAGGCGCAGCTGCTTTTTTTCCTCCACAACATCATAGGCCTCATACTCCTTTCCAAAAGATGGAATCTTTAGTTTTTTTGTTCCAAACATAAAAAAGGGTCTTTTCTTTTCCTTTCCCGTATAGGCTTTCTGCTCATAACCCTCCTCTATCTCCTCCTCCATCCGGTAGACACATCTTAGCAGTATATCGGCATCCGCCCTGCAATACTCATACCGCCTGACGGTTCCGTCCTCATTCATAATAGGGACGCCGCCCTCCACAAGCACATCTCCCTTGGCCACCATATCTCCCACACTGACTTTTGGGACGCCGCTGCGTGTGATGATGCTGACAATCTCGCCCTCTTTTCCCGCAACCAGATCAATCCCCTCTCCCTCGGCCCCTACCTCAGGAATCTCCTCCTTAACCGAAATCAAATCGTTTTCTTTCACTTGAATGAGAAGTTTCGTACCATCTATCCGGGCGGAAGTCCAGGTAATAATGTCAAAGCTGCTTCTGATATCTTTTTCCAGCTGTTCAATGACCACGTCTCCCTTTTTCATACCCACCAGAAAACCATTCTCCTCAAGAAAATCCTGGAAAACATCGGTGGTCACATAATAATTTCCCTCCACCTCAATGGCCCATATGTATCTTGACATCCACATCCAGAAAAACAGGCTGCCCAAAAGGCCAAAAAGAAAAATCCTGCGCCTCCACATACGCAGAGAAAGAAAGGGTAGTCCATAACGCTTTGTTATGACTACCCTGGTTCCTGTCTTTCTTGTGATCCCCTTTATCTGATAAAATCCTTTAAGGCTGATTTTCATTGTATAATATTCTCCGTGATTTTCTATATCCCAGAGAAATATATCATGGTTACTGCAAAGGTTCATAAACCGTTCCGGCGAAAAACCGGAAACCTTTATGGCAAGATAACCTTTCATAAATCGAATGACCTGTATCATACACTACTCCTTCCTCCTGTACCATCCCGCTTATGGCAAATAATGGACGGCCTCCACCCATCCGCTTATTTTCATATCTTCATTGGTATAGTAGACAATGTTGAGCCTTTTCCCACAGATTTCTATTTTGCAGGTCTTCCCCTGGAGCAGAATCACCTGGCTGGTATACTCTATAATCCCCTTATAATTCTCCACAAATACATCCGTATTCCCTGTCAGCGTGACAATGGACGCCCCAAGCAGGGAATCCTTTGGAAGGCGCAGGGACTCCACCACAAGCTCCCTGCCTGAGGTATGGCCTTCCTGTTTTCGTTCATCCCGTGTTTTGTTCCAGTTATTTTTTGATTTTCGGTTTCCTTTTCTCATCATATCTATCTATATGAGAAAAACAGAGCTGTTATGCCTATCTATTATCTTACACTCGCAAACCCGCGCTGACGCGCTCTTTGTCCGATTTCACCGGACGTTTGCTCGTTAATGCCGCAGGAAAAACAAATGCCTGCTTCGCAGTCGCTTGTTTTTCCTTTGCGGCTATTATCTCATTTATGATAAGGCTCTCCTTTAATGATCCTGTAGCTCCTGTAAAGCTGTTCCAGCAAAATAACGCGCATTAATTGATGTGGAAAAGTCATTTTAGAAAAGCTGACGGCCTCGTCTGCCGCTTTTGACACGCTTTCATGAAGTCCAAGGGAACCGCCTATGATAAACATGATATGGCTTTTCCCCTGGACGGCCAATTGATTTAACTGATTTGCAAAGGACACCGAGTCCGGATTTTTCCCCTGTATTTCCAGGGTAAAAACATAGGCATCCTCTTTTATGAATTTTAAGATGCGGGCCGCTTCCTTCTCCTTAATCAGTTCCGCCTCGGCTTCGCTCGCATGATCCGGCGTTTTCTCATCCGCCACCTCAATGATTTGAAGCCTGCAATATCTGCCAAGGCGCTTTTCATATTCGGAAACAGCCTTTCTGTAAAAGTCTTCTTTTATCTTCCCAACACATATAAGGGTGATTTTCATTCCCCGTCTTCCTCAAAAATATCCGAATAGGTTTCCTCTATCAGCCTGTCCAGATACCCCTCGTCCAAATTTAGAAACTGATTTTTAATTGCCTTTTTTATGTAATCAAAACGTTGAAAATATTTTAATTCCTCGGATTCATCCGAAAGCTCCAATATTTTATCAATCTCATCTCCCTTAAGATTCTCCATACACCATTTTTGAACCTCTTTGGTCAGATTGTTCTCGCTGGTAGCCTTTTTCTTCAAAACCTTGAAATTCTTCATGGAGATAATTCCCATAACCAGGAATAAGACAAACAAAACCCCCATAACGCCGGTAATCATGTATTTATTGATAAGTGATACATGGATATCAATTATCCCTAAGAAAAACAAAACCACCAGAATAATTCCAACGCCCCCTACAATCAGAAGCGTATATGCGGAAGTTCTGTTTTCCTCCGCTTTTTCTTCATTGTTGACATAAACCGGGCGGTAGGAGCTTACAGGCTCCTGCTCCGCCTCGTCAAATGAAAATTCCTCGCTCTCAGCGCCGCCTGCCGAATCCTCCCTGACAGTTTCTTTGGCCTTAGATATTTGAGCCATCTGCTCAATGAAGG
The DNA here is from genome assembly GCA_910585075.1 of uncultured Lachnospiraceae bacterium. GTDB lineage: Bacteria > Bacillota > Clostridia > Lachnospirales > Lachnospiraceae > Suilimivivens. The sequence goes on along the minus strand of CAJUED010000006.1, from coordinate 89,666 downwards.
CCGCCATCTCCTCCTCGGATGCCCTTAAGGGCTCCCCCACAGGCTGCTCATCCACCAGCTCGCATCCGCAGTCCGCACATACCGTAATCCCACTTACATATTCGCTTTTGCACTTTGGGCACCATCCCATGATACCTATACCTCCTTTTACCCCTTTCCCTATTTTACTACGAATTGGCACAGGTTTCCACTATTTTTGTATACGGAGGTTTAAACACTGTTTATTCGGGAACAATCAGGCAGGGTACGCCAATACCCGTATTTTTCTTTGGGTGCAGCCATACGTAATTGTTGGGATCCTGCACTTCCACATAGACCGTTCTGTTTCCCTTTTTGTCCTTATTTTCATTCTGGTAAACCCACGCCCCATGGTCCGCGGTTGCATTCCACTCCTTGGTGCTCTCATCCTCATAGAGCGTAATCAGATAAAACTCCCCGTTTACAAGGCCCCCATCATAGCTTCCGATGCGGTTGGTCACGTACCCGTCGTTGCCTGTCACCAGATTCATATCATAATCATAGTGCTCTGAGCCCTCTCCCTGAGGAAGGTCATCTGCCCATCCTCCGGTATAATGGTGGTAGGTATACAGATCGTTTGTGTTTTTGGTCTGGTGAATATGGAAATGCATCCAGGTACCGTTTCCGCTTCTCTTACCATTTGACCAGTCCCCATAATAATACTGATTGTCCGCATAGACGGCAATTCCCTTTCCATTGGGCTGGCCGATGCCATTCTTTTCGCCATAGTAATAAAAATTCTTTGTTCCCTTAAGGCTCCATGACATTGCAATATAATGGTCCAGATAAACAAGTTCATTTATGGCTTTTTGATTATTATCAGCCCAGTAGGCCATCATATCCTGAAGCTGCTCCTGCTCATGGAAGGTTACCTTGCTGTAATCCTTTTGGGGTTTCATAGTTTCCTGAAAAGGAGTGGGGGAGGCATCTGCCGGTTCCGAAACCGGCTCTTTCTCACCCGTTTTATCCTCGAACTGGTCGGCCGCATTCTCCGTGGTTTCACTGCTTTCCGTCTTTTCAGGGCTTACGGCCGCATCTTCTTTCGAGCTTACCACTGAGGACGAGTCAGCCTGCAATGGGGATTCCTTCGCCTGGGCGTCCATATTTTCATCCGCATATTCCATGATACTCTGCTGCAAATCTCCGGAATCCTCACCCTTTTTTTTCACACTGTTTACGACCAGCGTAACCGCAAGAATCACAACAATCAGTATAAAGGGAAGCACCGTCACCAAAATCTTCGCCCTGTCAATCCCCGAATATTCGTTGTCGTCTTCTTCAAATAATTTTTTCATAATTCGTCTCCATTCCGGAGCGTTTACCTTACCGGACAATGCAGTTTGCGACGCTCCCACACAAATTATCGTGTATCTGATATACAGTATATATCAAACATATTAATTTCCCTAATAAAAAATATTAATTTTTTCTTATTTTATGATTTCCATTTTTCCTTTGGCACCCTTGTGCAATTTTGCGTGTGGGCGGCCCTGTGCATCAAACGCCGCCCACGCTTCGCCAGTCGGCTTATTGCATAAAAAGAGTGTAACGCCCTTTTCATCAGGCCCTACACTCTTTTTCGGACAGCTCATACGCATAGCGCACAAAGTCTTCCGGCTGTCATATATACAAAGTAATTTACGCCTCTGAGCCCTTCGTCAGGTATGTATCAATCCCTTTTGCCCCTGCCCGGCCTGCACCCATGGCAAGGATTACGGTAGCCGCTCCTGTCACCGCGTCTCCGCCTGCGTAAACTCCTTCTTTGGTGGTCTTTCCAAATTCTTCGTCCGCTATGATACATTTCCACTTGTTGACTTCAAGTCCCTCTGTCGTTGAGGAAATCAACGGGTTGGGAGATGTTCCCAGAGACATGATGACCGTATCCACTTCTATCTCAAACTCAGAGCCTGGAATCTCTACAGGACGTCTGCGGCCTGAAGCGTCAGGCTCGCCCAATTCCATCCGGATACATTTAATGCCCTGTACCCAGCCCTTTTCATCTGCCAGAATCTCCACCGGATTGGTGAGCAGGTCGAAGATAATGCCTTCCTCCTTGGCATGATGCACTTCCTCCACCCTGGCGGGAAGTTCTTCTTCACTTCTCCTGTACACAATGTGTACTTCCGCCCCAAGACGCAGCGCCGTCCTTGCGGCGTCCATAGCTACATTTCCGCCGCCTACCACAGCCACTTTTTTGCCCCGCATAATAGGGGTTGATGATTCCTCATCAAAGGCCTTCATCAGATTACTTCTGGTCAGATACTCGTTAGCGGAGAAAACGCCGTTGGCCTGCTCCCCGGGGATACCCATAAATTTAGGAAGTCCGGCACCGGAACCGATAAACACGGCATCAAAGCCTTCTTCTCCTAAAAGCTCATCAATGGTAACGGATTTGCCCACTACCACATTGGTCTCTATTTTTACTCCAAGAGATTTTACATTTTCAATTTCCTTTGCTACCACCTTTGATTTGGGAAGACGAAACTCCGGAATACCGTAAACCAAAACGCCGCCGGGCTCATGGAGGGCCTCAAAAATGGTCACATCATAACCCATCTTTGCAAGGTCGCCTGCGCAGGTAAGGCCTGCAGGGCCTGATCCGATCACCGCTACTTTCTTTCCGTTTTTCTCCTCCGCTCCCTGAGGCTTTATGCCGTTTTCACTGGCCCAGTCAGCCGCAAAGCGCTCCAACTTACCTATGGAGATGGGTTCTCCCTTGATGCCTCTGATGCATTTCCCCTCACACTGGCTCTCCTGAGGGCAAACACGCCCGCAGACTGCCGGAAGTGATGAGGACTCGCTGATCACCTGATAAGCCGCTTCAATATCCCCGTCTTTAATCTTCTCAATAAATCCCGGAATGTCAATGGATACCGGACAGCCCTTTATGCACTGCGCATTCTTACAGTTAATGCATCTTGCAGCCTCCTCCATTGCTTCCTCTTTATTATATCCCAGACAAACCTCCTCAAAATTGGCTGCCCTGACTTTTGCATCCTGCTCTCTCACAGGTATTTTCTTTAATACGTCCATTATAATCCTCCATGTTGCCAATAGCCCGCAAATTTGGGCGTCAGCACAAATTTGTATGGTTGAAAAATCTACGATTTTTCAACCTATGTTACCCTTCGCAATTTCCGCATCCGCCGTGATGGGTATCCCCTTCCTTTGCCTTCAGGAACGCCCTGCCTTCTTCGGTCTTATAAATCTGCTGACGCTGCATTGCCTCGTCAAAGTTTACCTGATGGCCGTCAAACTCAGGCCCGTCCACACATGCAAACTTTACCTTGCCGCCTACCGTCACACGGCATGCACCGCACATTCCCGTTCCATCAACCATAATAGGATTCAAGCTGACAATGGTAGGCAGACCCAATTCCTTTGTCAGTTTACAGACAAATTTCATCATAATCATAGGGCCGATTGCAACGCATACATCATAATGCCTGCCTTCTCCTACCAAATCGCTGATGGTCTGAGTAACCATACCGCTTCTCCCGTAGGAGCCGTCGTCTGTGGTTATGTACAAATTACCGGCAACTGCCTTCATTTCTTCTTCCAGAATAAGCAAATCTTTGGTCTTGGCGCCTACAATTACGTCTGCGTCGATTCCTTTTTCATGAAGCCATTTCACCTGAGGATATACCGGAGCCGTACCTACGCCCCCGGCTACAAACAGCATTTTTTTCTGTTTTAAGGCTTCTAAGTCTTCTGACACAAACTCAGAAGGACAGCCTAAGGGTCCCACAAAATCATGGAATGCATCCCCTTCTTTTAAGGCAGCCATCATCTGTGTTCCCGCTCCGACTATCTGAAACACAATGGTTACGGTTCCTTTTTCCCTGTCATAATCACAGATTGTAAGAGGAATACGCTCCGAATCCTCATCAGCCCTGACAATCACAAACTGTCCGGGCTTACATGCTTTTGCCACACGTTTTGCTTCCACTACCATGTAATAAATACTGGCAGCAAGCTCTTTTGCTTCTAAAATCCTGTACATGTCTTATCCCTTTCCTGTTTATAAAATTTTATAATTATTGTAGGGAAATAAGCCCCATCTGACTGTTTTCGTCGTAAATCAGACGGTTGGGCGCCCCTGTGTAGACCTCCACGGCATACAAACGTCCTGTTTTGGTTTTAACACCGTTATCCCCATCAACATATTCGCTCAAGACATAATAATAACCCAAATCCGGGATTTCCACAATAGTATCATATTGAAATACATATTTTCCCTTAATTTCCGTGGAATGTCCCTGTAAATCCGTAAGCACCTGCCGCTTATAAAGGGCCTGCACCACATTGTCTATGGCCTTTCCCACCGTCACATCCGTCTTCAGGGTAAAATCAAAGCTCCTGCTTACAATCTCGCTGGAAACCCCTTCCTCGGAAATTGCCACAAACTTAAAATTCGATTTTCCCAGCGGCATTGCCACGGGCCCTGTGTAGAGTATACTGTCCTTTCCGGGATTACTGCTATCCGTTGTATAATAGACCATCTCCGCCTCACCGGCTCTTACTTCAATCATTGTGGGCACATCATAGTCACCGCTTGGCAGAAGTACCTGGGGCGGCTCCGGCTGGGTTAAATGAATCATATACCAGCTTCTGACAATATCGCTTTTAATTCCATAGTCATTTACAAACATTGCCGCAATCTGATATTCCCCCGATTCCAAAAACAGAGGGGCCGTATACACCTCGCTGTTTTCATCCGGGTTGCTGCCGTCCATGGTATAATATATTTTTCCCGCAGTATTAGCGCTTATCTGCAGGAAAATCACCTCGTCATAATTTCCGGACTCATAACTGAACTCAGGTGAAAAAGCCATGTACTGCTGAAAATGATTTACGATACTCTCGTTTTCACAGGCCCCGAGCAGCGCGGCTATCTCCTCATACTTTTCGTCTTCATCATAAATTGCAATGATATTCTCGTAGGCCTTCTCCTCGTCCTCAAATGCTAGATGCTTATTTCTAAGGGGTTTGAGCAGCAGCTCCACTGCCTTCTGCTTTTCTCCCATTTGATAATAGTAACCGGACTCCATAAGGACAATCTCAAAGGCATCGTCCTTCAATATTCTTGCTTTTTCCAGATAATCAACTGCTTTTTCGTAATCATTTTCCTGTGCGTACTGCCTGGCCTGCTCAATCTGATAATTTACGGAAAACCTGTGATACACAGATACCATCACAACAGCTGTCGCAAGGGTAACTGCAACGATACTGATAAGGGCTAAGGCAAGCCAGCCCCTCCTCCTCGCCCGCTCCGCCAGCAATTGCCGAAATTTATTTTCCTGTCCGCGTTTATCCGCCTGTCCTGTCCCATCCTTCCCGTAAGGACCATCCTCCCTGACATTTTTCTTATCCTGACCATGCTCCGCATTCTGAGAGGATTTTGCATCAGTATCCGCTTTTTTCTTATCCGAATCCGTCCCCTCTATTTCTTCCGCAACTGTGGATAAGGCTTCTGTGATGCTGTTTTCAATTTCAGGCTCAAAGTCGGGTACCATCTGAATTTCCGCCCCGCACTTCTCACAATACAAATGACCCTCACCCATCTCCCATCCACAATTGTTACACTTCATATTTCATCTCCCATGCCGCCTTTCCTGCATCGACCACCGGGACTTAAGAGTATAATCCAATGGATTCAACACAATTGTAAAGAAGCATGGCCACCGTCATAGGGCCGACGCCTCCCGGAACCGGCGTAATTGCACTGCATACCGGAGCCACATCCTCAAAATCCACATCTCCGCACAGCTTGTTGTTTTCATCCCTGTTTATGCCCACGTCAATGACCACCGCTCCCTCTTTCACATAATCCCTGGTAATCATTTTGGGCCTGCCCACTGCTGCAATCAAAATATCCGCTCTCCCTGTCACTTCCTTCAAATTCTTCGTCCGTGAATGGGCTATGGTGACAGTGGCATTTTCCCGTAAAAGCAGAATTGACATGGGTTTTCCCACAATATTGCTTCTGCCCAGCACCACGCATTCCTTTCCTTCTATTTCAATACCGCTGCGCTTCAGCAGCTGGATTACCCCTGCCGGCGTACAGGATACAAAGCCTGGCTGGCCAATACACAGCGCCCCTACGCTTTCGGGATGAAAACCGTCCACGTCTTTTTTGGGGTCAATCGCCTTAATCACTTTATCTTCATCAATATGAGAAGGAAGGGGAAGCTGTACCAAAATGCCGTTTACATCCTCTCTCCCATTGAGCTCCTGAATCAGGGAAAGAACTTCTTCTTCCGTCACATCCCCTGCCAGTTCATAAGACAGGGAACCAATTCCTATGTATTCACAGCCCTTCTTTTTATTCCTTACATAAACTGCCGAAGCAGGATTATCGCCCACCTGAATAACGGCCAGCTGAATCTGTATACCCTTTTCTTTAAGCTCCTCCACCTTTTTCTTAAGTTCATCCTTAACCTGAAGGGAAATTGCTTTTCCGTCAATGATTGCCGCCATATGCGCTCCTTTCTAAAACAGGCCTGTAATTACGCCGTCTTCATTCACATCAATGGAAAATGCCGCAGGATTTTTGGGAAGCCCCGGCATAGTCATAACCGCCCCCGTAAGAACCACCACAAAGCCGGCCCCTGCGGAAACATAAACCTCCCTCACATCAATCCGAAAGCCCGCCGGACGCCCTAAAAGCTCCGGGTTATCGGACAGGGAATACTGGGTTTTCGCCATACACACAGGCAGAGACCCAAAGCCAAGCTTTTCAAGCCTTTGCAGCTGCTTCTTTGCCTGGGCGGAGTAATTAACCCCGTCTGCGCCGTAAATCTCGGCCGCCACCCTCTCAATCTTCGCTTCCAGGCTTAATGTATCTTCGTATAAAACTTTAAAGTTACTTTCTTTCTTTTCCAGTATATCAAGAACCGTCTCCGCAAGAGCTATGCCGCCCTCGCCGCCCTTCTCCCACACCTGCGAAAGGGCAAAGGCGCAGCCCCGGTTTTCACAGAATTCCTTTACATAAGTAATCTCGTTTTCCGTGTCCGTGACAAAGCTGTTTAATGTCACCACCACCGGCACCCCGTATTTTTGCAGGTTCTCTATATGTTTCTCCAGATTAACAATGCCTTCTGCAAGAGCATTCATATTTTCGGCCGAAAGCTCCGCCTTTGGCACGCCGCCATTATACTTCAATGCCCTGACAGTAGCCACAAGCACTACCGCATCCGGCTTAAGTTCCCCTATTCTGCACTTGATGTCAAAAAATTTCTCTGCTCCAAGATCAGCCCCAAACCCTGCCTCCGTCACCACATAATCAGCCATTTTCAGGGCCGCTTTCGTAGCCCGCACAGAGTTGCAGCCATGGGCGATATTTGCAAAAGGGCCTCCATGAACGATAGCCGGGGTATGCTCTAAGGTCTGAACCAGATTAGGCTTCATGGCGTCCTTTAAAAGAGCCGCCATTGCCCCTACGGCCTTCAAATCCCCAGCGGTTACCGGTTCTCCGTCCATATTATAGGCTACCACTATCCTGCCAAGCCGTTCCTTTAAGTCCTTTAAATCCCGGGCAAGACAGAGGATCGCCATAATCTCCGAGGCCACCGTAATCACAAAGTGATCCTCACGCACAGTCCCGTCCGTCTTAGCGCCAAGGCCCACTACCACATTCCGAAGTACCCTGTCATTCATATCAAGACACCTTTTCCACACCACCTGGCGGGTGTCAATCCTAAGCTCGTTTCCCTGCTGGATATGGTTATCCAAAAGGGCTGAGAGCAGATTATTGGCCGAGGTAATTGCATGAAAATCCCCCGTAAAATGCAGGTTCAAATCCTCCATGGGAACCACCTGGGCGTATCCGCCCCCTGCCGCTCCACCTTTTACCCCAAAGCAGGGGCCCAAGGAAGGCTCCCTTAAGGCAATCACAGCTTTTTTTCCAAGTCTGCCAAAGGCCTGTCCAAGGCCTACGCTGGTGGTGGTTTTCCCCTCACCTGCAGGGGTTGGGTTGATTGCCGTTACCAATATCAGCTTTCCATCCGGCCGGCCTGCGATTTTGGCCAGATACTCGTCTGATATTTTAGCCTTGTACTTTCCATAAAGTTCCAAATCATCTTCACACATGCCAAGAGCTTTTGCCACCTCTGTAATCGGCTTAAGGCTTGCCTCCTGGGCAATTTGAATATCTGTCTTCATCCGCATACCTCCTTTTCCGGCGCTGACGTTTTTTAACTTATCATATGCTTTCTATCCTAAATCTTTCATTTCTAAAAGCAAGCAAAAGGGCTGCCCGTTCCGCGCACAGCGCATAATAGCCCAGCCTTCTGCCGGACGCCTGTCACAGTACCTGCAGGCAGTCATATTATTACAGAGATTCCTCCACAAACTGTTCGAACTGTTCCTGACTCATAAGTACTTTCCTGGGTTTGGTTCCTTCCTCCTCCCCCACCACACCGGCCTCACAGAGCTGATCCATAATTCTTGCGGCCCTGTTAAAGCCAATCTTGAACATACGCTGGAGCATTCCAATAGACGCCTTATCCTTCTCGATAATAAATTTAGCCGCCTCCACAAAGTACGCGTCCCGCTCGGAGCCTTCCCCTGAACCGGAACCGCCCGCTCCACCGCTTGTATAAGTGGAAATTTTTTCCTGAATATCCGTATCATAAATATTTCCAAGGGCCTGATTTTTCAGAAATTCCACTACGTCAGACACTTCCTTGTCCGACACGAAAGCCCCTTGGACCCTGGCCGGCTTGCTGTAGCCCTGAGGATAAAATAGCATATCCCCTTTTCCCAGCAGCTTTTCCGCCCCGTTCATATCCAATATGGTCCGGGAATCCACACCGCTTGAGACGCTGAAAGCCACACGGCTTGGCATATTTGCCTTAATCAGTCCCGTAATGACATCCACGGAGGGACGCTGGGTGGCGATGATCAGATGGATTCCGGCTGCCCTTGCAAGCTGAGCCAGACGGCAGATAGATTCCTCCACCTCACCGGGACATACCATCATAAGATCCGCAAGCTCGTCCACTATGATGATAATCTGGGGCAGCTTCTTTAAGCCTTCCTCCTGCATGGATTCCACTTTTTTGTTATATCCCTTCAAATCCCTCACATTAAAATCTGCAAACTTCTGGTACCGGTCGTTCATTTCCGCCACGCCCCACTGGAGGGCGGAAGAAGCCTTCTTGGGATCTGTCACCACCGGAATCAGCAAATGGGGAATCCCGTTATAGACGCTGAGCTCCACCACCTTAGGGTCAACCATGATCAGCTTCACATCATCCGGATGGGCTTTATACAAAATACTCATAATCAATGTATTGATACAAACAGATTTACCGGAGCCCGTTGCACCGGCAATCAGCATATGAGGCATCTTGGCGATATCCGCCACAACCACCTTGCCACCGATATCCTTCCCCACCGCAAAGGCAATGCTTGAGGGGAATTCCTGAAACTCCTTACTCTCTAACAAATCCCGCAGGGCTACCGTCATATTTTCCTTATTCGGCACCTCGATTCCCACTGCAGCTTTCCCTGGAATCGGCGCCTCAATCCGGATATCCGTAGCCGCCAGGTTCAATTTAATATCATCGGAAAGACCTACTATCTTACTTACCTTAACGCCCTGCTCCGGCTGCATCTCGAATCTGGTGACGGAGGGCCCCTGACTGATATCCGTGATTGTAACACGCACGCCAAAGGTCTGCAAGGTCTGCTGCAGTCTTTGTGCGGTTTCTTTCAGCTCTTTTGTGGAGCCTCCTGCCTTTCCTTTGCCCTTTGCAAGCTTACTGAGGGGCGGAAATATGTATTTCTTGGGCGGAATTTCTTTTTTGGGTATCTGGGTTGCCTGTTGCCCGCTCTGGCTCTGTGTTCCCCCCTGTTTATCAGAAACACCTCCCTGCCTTTCGGAGCTGCCAGCGGTCAGTCTATGAGACATCTCCTTTTCCTCTGCATAGGGCTTTCCTGCAAGAGACTTGTCAGACTCCTTCCCAGTCTCATATTCGTATTCATAGTTCCCATATGCTTCCGGATTTCCCTGCAACCCATCTGACTCCGGCTCCATTTCATATGCCTCATATTCGTCCGCATCTTCCGAAACATATTTCTCATAAGCGGGCGCTTCTTCCTCCTGCCCTGCAAACAAATCCGTTATCTCCGAAAGCTCGTCCCTTCCATCTTCATACTCGTCCGCATACACACTGTTGATACGAATTTTGTGGAAATCAAAGGAATTGTCCTCAGGGGCTGCTATCTCCTGTTCCTCAAAGCCCTCCTCGGCCGCCTGCTCCATCTGCTCCTCGAAATCCGTCAAATTAATTTCATGAATATCATCCCTTACCTTCGTATCCTCGTCCTCTCTTGCCGTAAGGGATGTGTCCAGCATTACGCCGGTAACTTTCTTGTCCATCCGCAGGATTTTTTCATTTTCCTTCTCCTCGGCCCGAAGACGCTTTTCTTCCTCCCGAAGACGTTTTTCCTCCTCCCGGCGCTGTCTCAGCTCCTCCTGCTGCTCCCGACGCTGTCTGGCCCGCTCCCTGCGGTAAGCGGCATCCTCCGCGGAGCGCTCATAAACCTTCCTGCCTCCTGATTTCACACCGGAGACAAAGGATTTATCCGTCAAAACCACAATAGATATGATAGCCCCCACGATCAGAATAAGGACAGTGCCCGCCATCCCAAGAAAATGGTAACTGAAATACGCAAGGGAACCGGCAAGCACACCGCCTCCGCCATGGGTTTCCCCACATCTTTTATAAATTTCTCCAATCTGGCCACCAGCTTGCGCACCGCTATGGTACTGCCAATATTAACCATTCCGAAGGCAATCATTAAAAAAAGAACCAAAGGCATCACATAAGCTGTCAGCCCAAAAATGCCAAACATTGCGTCACTGACCGTATCGCCCATTACCCCTACGATACCAAAATTACATAAAAACAGAAACACTGCCACTGCAAATAACACAATCAGGATAATCTCATTCCGAAGCGCCACATCCATGGGCTCGCTCACGGGCCCGCTTTTTCTGCTGCCCTTAGCGCCGGCTGTCCTGCCTTTCGTGGACCTGCCCTTTGTGCTTCTGCTGCGGCTTGTCCCATTGCCTGCGCTGCTTTTCTTCGTCTGTGCCATACTTACTTAGACCTCCATACTTCCAATGACCTGCAAATTAACTACCCATACTCAATCTGCAAAAATCTTATATAGTATAGCATCTTCCTGAAATCTTGTCATCCACAAACATTATTTCGTCATTTTATATTCTGTTATTTACTTTTCTTGTTTTTACCTATCAGAGCGTGCAGTTTTTCCATGGCTTCATGAATTCCCCCTGTTTCATTGATAATACCTTCCGAAACAGCCTCCTCTCCTACCAGAATGGTCCCCACATCCTTTGTAAGGACGCCTGTCTCCATCATCAGCTCCTCCAGCCTGTTTTTTGTAATTTTGCAATGATTGCACACAAATCCGGTTATTCTGTTCTGAATCTGCCTGAAATAATCAAAGGTCTGGGGCACGCCAATCACCATACCGTTCATTCTCACCGGATGAATCACCATGGTCCCGGTGGGTACAATGTAAGAATAATCCGTGCTCACCGCAATAGGTACCCCAATGGAATGGCTTCCTCCCAGCACAAGAGACACGGTTGGCTTACTTAAGGACGCAATCATTTCCGCTATGGCCAGCCCTGCTTCCACATCTCCGCCCATAGTGTTTAACAAAATCAGGACACCGTCTATATCCTTGCTGTCCTCAATGGCCGCCAGTTCGGGAAGGATATGTTCATATTTGGTAGTTTTGGAATTGTTGCTCAGATTATCATGTCCTTCCACTTCGCCAATCACTGAAATCAAATGAATATTGTGGGATTTTCCGTTTTTATTTAAGGTAGCCTGTCCGGTTTCTTCGATTCGCTCATCCCTGTGTTTTTCTTCATCTATTTTCTTTCCTGCCATATTTTCCCTCATTTCTGCGCTGCATCTTACACTTTTTTGCAGATTTCCAAGTTTGCGGCTGCAGCGCGGACACAAACTAAAACTCCTTGCAATTTTACGTGTGTGCGATCCTGTACATAATAAAAGAAGGACCTGTAAAAGTCCTTCTTAGTATGTTCTTTCCGTATTTTTTTATACGTCGAAGTCATCACTATCCGTTACCTGGTAGTCAAAATCATCCTTCGTTCCGTTAAAATCAAAGCTCATTGTTTTTTTCACATGCTTTGGCGGAAGGGGTAGGGGATTATCAAAAAGCTTTATCTTTCTTCCATCTTCCGTGATCACATAACCTTCCTCACAATTTTTACTTGTCTCTGTCTTCTGCGTCTGTTCTTCCTCCTGTGTCTTTTCTTTTGCAGTTTCCTTCTCTGTCTGCGTCAATGCCGGCTCCGGTTTCCCGCTTTCTGCTGTTACCGCTGCCGGCTCCGGTTTCCCGGACGTCTTTTTCCTGTTGCAAAAGCAGCCCAAAATCACTAAGAAGGCGGCAAAATGCAGCATATAATAGTTTTCAGGAGAAACCACAAATATTGTTCCCAAAAACCAGGGCAGGATCATCAACACACCTGAAATCAAAAAACCCGCCTTTTTTCCGGCCAATATACAGATACCTGTAAAGAGCAAAACCAGCCATAAAATCTGAAGCGCCGCCTGATACATACCCACAATCTCAATCCTGTCCCCTGTAAACCGGAAAAGCCAGGACAGAGTCCATATGTAGGCATCGCCAAGCCCTGCCCGGTATCCGCTGCCACTTTCCCAGGCTCTTTCCATTCCCAACCGGAAAAATCCGTATGTATCTGCCATTGTCCTTTCTGCATATAGAAAATAAAGTACTCTGCTTCCCACAATCACAAGAACCCACAAGAGAGGAAACAGCCATTTACCTGCCTTATTCATCCCAGTTATGATATACCGCCTGCACATCATCATCCTCATCCAATAAATCCAATATCTTCTGCAGGCTCTTTAACGCCGCCTCATCCTTAAGCTCAACATAATTCTGCGGAATCATTGTTACCTCCGCAGAAGCAAGGGGAATCCCGCCATCCTGAAGCGCTTTTAACACCCCGTCAAAATCATCAGGGTCCGTAAGCACCTCAAAGCTGTCCTCCTCCTCGGAGAAATCCTCAGCTCCTGCGTCTAAAACCGTCATCATCAGCTCATCCGGATCTCCCTCATATTCTTCCTTGTCAATGATTATCTGTCCTTTTTTATCGAACATAAAAGAAACACAGCCCGGGGTTCCCACATTTCCGTTTCCCTTGGTAAAAGCATTTCTTACATTTGCCGCCGTCCTGTTCTGGTTATCCGTAAGGGCGTCCACAATGATTGCGATACCGTTGGGGCCATAACCTTCGTAAGTTACATATTTATAATTGACGCTTCCCGCATCCCCGGCAGCCTTCTTGATTCCTCTCTCGATGGTATCGTTGGGCATATTGTTGGATTTTGCCTTTGCAATCACCTGGGCTAACTTGGAGTTATTGGCCGGATCCGGGCCGCCCTCCTTAACAGCTACCGCAATTTCCCTTCCAAGGATTGTGAAAATCTTTCCCTTTGCAGCGTCATTTTTTTCTTTCTTATGTTTAATATTTGCAAATTTTGAATGTCCTGACATTTTTACCTCATTTCTGCGCCATTTGCGCTCTTTTATTCCCGCGAGCAACGAGTCAAAGTCATGCTTGCATGACCTTGACGACTGCCGCGAGGGTCCAATGCCCCGTTGCTTGCAGCGGGGTTATTGACTTATTCCTCACTTGCTTCCGTTTCCTTCTCCTTCGCAGGCCCGGCTGTCTTTTCCTCCGGCAGCTTTTTCACCAGAACGCTTTGGATCATCCTGTTTTTCACCTGCAGAATCTGAAAGCAGTAACCGTCCACATTCGTGGAAAATTCCTCGTCCTCCTCCGGAATTTTATCCATTTTGGAAATCAGGAACCCGTTTAAAGTTTCAAATGCATCCTCCTTAAAGGAAATACCAAACCTCTCCTCCAGTTCCTCAAGGGGCGTTATTCCTTCAATAATATACTCGTCCGCATTTCCGGTCTCCTCAATGTGTTCTTCTTCCTCGTCATACTCATCCATGATATTGCCGACGATTTCTTCCAAAATATCCTCCATTGCCACAAGCCCGGAGGTTTGTCCATACTCATCCACCACAACTACCATCTGGGTTTTCGTGTGCTGCATAGTCTGGAACAATACATCAATATTTTTCGTTTCCGGGACAAACATAGCGTCTCGTATCAGGCCGTTTATGTCCCCAACCGGCAGTGCCAGGTTCTGATCCTCCCTGTGCGCCCTCATGGCATCCCGGAAATGAAGGATACCTATAATATGATCTATGTTTTCCTCATACACAGGAAACCTGCTTTTGCTTTCATTCAGCATATAGTCAAGAGCTTCCCCCAAGGTTGTGTTCCTGTCAATAGCCAGGATATTTACCCTGTGGGTCATAATATCCTTTGCTTCTTTCTCACCATACTCGAAAATATTGGTGATCATCTCCGCTTCCGTGGCAAGGAGCACACCCTGCTCATGCCCCTCATTGACCATGGATATGATTTCCTCCTCGGTTACATCCTCGTTATCCCTCTCACTGTGAATGCCAAACAGCCGTAAAACACCTTTTGCTGTCACCGATACCAGTCCTGTCACCGGGCTTACTATTTTTGTAATATAATAGATGGGATTGATACAGGCATAAGCCCACTTAGAAGCATACCGGCTTCCCAGCCTTTTTGGAATCAGCACTCCAAAGGTCAATAATATGTACAAAAGCACTGACCCTGAAAGAACCAGAGCCGCTGCGGAAATCACCTCAGGCCCTAACACCCGTCCGCCGCCGCTTACGGGAACGCCTCTTTCAATCAGCTGCCCGGCTACTTTACTGAAAACCCTCAGGAAAAAGCCTCCCATCACCAGGTTGATCAGCGTTACGACCAGCTGCACCGTACTGATATACTGCTCCGGACTTACGGCAATCGCATAAAGCCGTCTGGCCTTTTTGTTCTGGGTATCCTTAAATTCCTCGGAGAGATCCTTTGCATTCAACTCCTGGGCTGCCGCGCCAAATCCATAAAAAAGCATATCAATCAATAGTAGCGCGAAAAAAACAATATAACTGGCCGTCGGCCCGCCATCATCCATATTTACATCTCCTTCTTCAATTCATTTTCCATAAAATTTCAACATAAACTATATCATTTCCCGCTCTTTACGTCAAGGGCTACCGCATTATGTAACCAGTTCCAGGCTGACCATAAGCCCGTGGTTTACCTGCCCCATAATATCTGCATCCAGATGGCATACCTTATCCTTCAGGCGCTTTTTATCTATGGTGCGCAGCTGCTCTAACAAAATAACGGAATCCTTGACCATATCATATTTTCCCGCACTCAGTTCAATGTGCGTTGGCAGCTTTGCCTTATTGAGTTTGGATGTAATCGCCGCGCAGATTACCGTCGGGCTATGTTTGTTTCCTATATCGTTTTGTATGATCAGCACCGGCCGCACGCCTCCCTGTTCAGAGCCAACCACCGGCCGTAAATCCGCATAATAAATATCCCCTCGTCTCATTTTTCACACACCCTTCATTCCAACAGGATATTGGGAACAGCCCCGTTTTTCGGCTTTCCCTGTTTCAATAAATAGTATAACCGTATTGTCAGAAGGTATTCAGTTACTGCTGAAAATGGGTTTTCCTTCTTTTATATAAAGCCTTGGCACCCTCTTTCCAATGTTACAGGCAAACTCATAGTTAAACCTCCCGGATAAGCCGCCTAAAAGCTCCATTGTAATCTGTTCTTCGCCATCCCTGCCAACGAGCGTCACTTTATCCCCCTCCTTGGCCTCCCGGATGTCCGTCACATCTATCATAAACTGATCCATGCACACCCGCCCCAAGATGGGCGCCCGCTTTCCATGCACCAATACAAACCCTTTACCTGAAAGTCCTCTTGGGTAGCCGTCTCCATACCCCACCGGTACCGTTGCTATCCGCATTCTTTTTTTAGCCGTAAATGTCCCCCCATAGCTTACCTCCCTTCCGGCTTCGATCTCCTTTACATAGACAATGGTACTGTAAAGAGAAAGGGCTGGGGATAAAAGTACCGCATCCTGCTTTATCTCATCCGAAGGCCACAGCCCATAAAGGGCAATCCCTGCCCTGACCAGGTCAAAATCAGCGCAAGGCATCTCCAGTATACCCGCACTGTTCGCACAGTGCCGCAACGGTATCCGCCTGCCGGTCTCCTGTTCGATTAAATCCAGGAAGTTCTCAAACAGAGCGATCTGCTTCTTTGCAGAAGATTTATCCGTCTCGTCAGCCCTTGCCAGATGGGTAAAAATTCCTTCCACATAAATCCCTTCCGTCCCAAAGACTTCCTTTACAAAGCGAATCCCCTCCGCATCCGGCCTTACGCCAATCCGGCTCATGCCGGTATCCACCTTGATATGTACCATTGCCTTTTGGGAAAGCCCGTCTTTTGCAAGGCGGACGCTTAAATCTGACAGCTCCTTTAAGGTATCGGTGCGAAATAAGGTAAATCGGATTTCCTGCCGTATCATCCTTTCATAGCTGTAAGGGAAGGTATAGCCCAGCACCAGAATCGGCTTGGTGATTCCGGCGTCCCGCAGCGCAAAGGCCTCCTCAGCCGTTGCCACTGCAAAACCGGATATCTCCGCTAAAGGTTCTAAGGCCTCTACAACAGGCACAGCCCCGTGGCCATAACCGTCCGCCTTCACCACTGCCATCATTTTCGTCCCCGGCACAAGGTTTTCTTTCATATTCTTCACATTCTGCCTTATCTTATCCAAATCAATCTCTGCATAAATTCTCTGATATCTGTCTTTATCTGTCATAACCAGTCCTCCATGATATGGGGAATCGCCTCCACTATGTCTGACGCTGTTACGCCGTATCGTCCTTTCTTTTCAGAGGCTTTCTCACCGGAAAGCCCGTGCAGGTACGCTCCAAGACAGGCTCCCTCAAAGCATTCCATCCCCTGGGCCAAAAGTCCTCCTGTTATCCCTGCAAGCACATCCCCGCTTCCCGCTGTGGCCATCCCGTCATTTCCGGTAATATTCATACATATTTCCGCCCTGCCTTCCTCCACGATAAAGGTAACGGCATCTTTGGCCGTCACCACGCAGTTAAGCTTCCCGGCGGCCTCGAAGGCAAGTTTTTCTCTGTTTTCCCGGTAATTTTCCATATCTGTCTTTAAAAGGCGGGTCAGTTCTCCCGGATGAGGGGTTATCACCAGATTTCCCTCTCCCCGGCCCGCCGCAAGCTCAAAAAGCTCCTGGTCTGCGGCAAGTAAATTAAGACCGTCCGCATCTATCACCATAGGGATGCTTTTATACGCAAGCAACTGCCTTATTAATTCTTTGGCAGTATTCCCTGTTCCAAGTCCCGGACCTGCAACTGCCACATCCGCCCAGGTCAGGGCTTTCTTTACCTCCTCCTCATCAGGCGTTTCCTCAAAAGTATACAACATTGCTTCGGGAAAGGCCTCCTGCACAATGATACGGTTGCAGGCCGGGGTAATGATCTTCACCATTCCGGCACCTGCCTTCAGGATACTCTTTCCACACAGAATGCACGCGCCGCATATATCACGGCTCCCCGCCACAAGCAAAACTTTCCCAAAGCTGCCCTTATTTCCCCATGGTTTCCGTTCCGGAAGCAGCCTTGCCAAATCTTCCTTCCCATAACAGAAGGCTCCCGGTTTTCCCAGAAGGAAAGAACTTTCCGTAATACCAATATCCTTAACCGCCAATTCCCCCGTATACTCCCTTCCCGGATAGAGGAAATGGCCTCTCTTGGCAAAAGCAAAGGTGACGGTAAGGTCGGCTTTCACCGCCTCCCCCCAGATTTTACCGGTGTCAGCACAGACGCCTGTGGGAATATCCAAAGCCAGAATGAAGGCGCCTTTTTGCCCAAAGCGGTTTATCGCTCTAACCAGTCTCAAATACTCTCCATCTATATTCCTGGATAAACCAATCCCCAAAAGAGCATCCACTACCATATCATATTCCGCCGTCTCCAATTTGCTATGGGGGGAAGACGAATTCTTAAATTCCACATTCTCTAATCCCCCATTCATCAGTATGGAAATCTGACGTCTGGTTTCTTCCGTCATTTTATCCCGATTCCCTGTCATATAAACGGTAACTTCCGCCCCTCTCTCAGCAAGAAGCCTCCCCACTGCCAGTCCGTCTCCTCCATTATTTCCCATACCTGCCGCCACCAAAACTTTCCGGGGCGTGATATGCCGCTCCCTTAAAGCCTCTAAAACGCCGAGGGCAGCTCTTTCCATTAACACCATAGAAGGGATACCAATCCTCTCACTGGTATCCCTGTCATACATTTTCATTTCATATGCTTTTAAAATATATTTCATTTTTCCCTTCATTCCGAAGCGCTTTTCAGCCGTAACAGCTCAAACCTGCTTCACTGTTACTTTCAGCCTTCTTTTCCTGACTGATTATCATAATACTTCATGTCAAATATATCTATCACTTCCGCGCCGAAAATATCATGCATATAGGAGTACAGCTCGTGGTTCATATCCTCTTTTTCCTCCTTTGCAATCAGCTTTTCCTTTAATTCTTCCCTGACCTGGGCAACCCATTTTGTGATTTCCGCAATGTCCCGCTCATTTTCTTTCAGCCGGTCATAACAAATCTGCATGGTAAGCAGCATCAATTCTTTGTTTGCCTTATCAATCTCCCTTGGCAATTCAAAAAGCTCATCCTCATAGCCGGTAATCTTCTCGTTGCATTCTTCCAGAAGGCGTTTATTGTCATCCGCTTTTTTAATTGCCTTTTCGTTGCCTGATGAGGACGCCGCCGCATTGTCCATGATCTCCTGCATCAGCGTTTTTTTCAGCTTTTTGATTTTTTTGATTTCCGTGTTTGCCTTGCCCTGTCTCTTTAGTAACTCGCCAATTTCTTCCTCCAGCCGCCGAAGGCGCTTATCAGGCTGCGTTTGCGTGAACAGCTTGTGCCATTTGTTATCCAGCGTAAGAGGAGGTATTTTTCTGCCTGCCAGGGCTGCTTTAAATTTGTTATCTAACCCGGACATCCCCTTCACCTCCATAATCTAAAAATTCCCCTCAAAATTATCACTTTCGGACCTGTTAATATTGTATGCCAGTTTCATTAAACTGTCCGATAAGTGGACATTCTCCACCTGAATCCTCTCCGGTACTTTCAAATCCACATGGGCAAAATTCCAGATTCCCCTGATGCCTGTGGCTGCCAGCCGCCCGGCCACCTCCACAGCGCTTGCCTTGGGAAGTGTCAGCACCGCCATGTCAATCTCATTGTCCTCAATGAAGGTCTCCATTTCTTCCATGGGCCTTACCTCAATGCAGCGAATCTTTTTCCCATAAAGCGCCGGGTTACAGTCAAAGATTCCTTTAAAAAGAAATCCTCTTCTTTCAAAATTCGTGTAATTGGCCAGCGCCTGCCCAAGATTTCCCGCCCCGATGATGATCAGGTTGTGGGTTTTATCAAGTCCCAGAATTTTGCCGATTTCTTCATAAAGATATTCAACATTATAGCCATAGCCCTGCTGTCCAAAACCGCCAAAATTGTTAAAATCCTGGCGTATCTGAGAGGCCGTCACATTCATAATATCGCTTAATTCCTGGGAAGATATCCTCTCGACCCCTTCGTCCTTAAGCTCTCCCAAAAATCTGAAATACCTTGGCAGACGTCCGATTACGGCCTGTGAAATTTCCTTATGTTCCACCAATACTCCTCCCGTTCAAACTTAAAATAACCCTCATAAAATAATATATAACACTGGTAAAATATTGTCAATTCATTGACATTCCCTTTTATCACCTGTAAACTAAGATAGCTAAAATGAATTTTAAAAGGACGTGTTATCATGATTTTATCTTGTCAGAATATATCTAAAGCATTCAATGGGGAAGCGGTGCTTTCCAATGTTTCATTTCATATTGAAGACCATGAGAAAGCGGCTGTGGTAGGTATTAATGGGGCTGGGAAAACTACGCTGCTGCGTATTATTGTGGGAGAACAGGCGGCGGATACCGGTACGGTGACTATCTCTAAGGGTAAGACCCTGGGGTATCTTGCCCAGAATCAGGATGTGGACAGTGAGAACAGTATTTATGACGAGCTGCTCTCGGTGAAAGCGGATGTGATTGCCATGGAGCGGAAAATCCGGGAGATGGAGCATGCCATGAAGCAGGTATCGGGCCGGGAGCTTGAAAGCCTTATGGAATCCTACACCCGCCTGACCCATGCCTTTGAGCTTGCCGACGGCTACGCCTGTCAAAGTCAGGTTACAGGAGTCTTAAAGGGCCTTGGTTTTACCGAGGATGAATTTTCCAAAAAGATATCTACCCTCTCCGGAGGGCAGAAAACCCGGGTTGCCTTAGGACGTCTTCTTCTGGTAAATCCGGATATTATTCTTTTGGACGAGCCTACCAACCATTTGGATTTACACTCCATCACCTGGCTGGAAACCTACCTGCTGAATTATAAGGGGGCTGTCCTGATTGTGTCCCACGACAGGTATTTCCTTGACAGGATTGCCGGAAAAATTGTTGAGATTGACCAGACAAAGGCTGCCTCCTTTACAGGTAATTATTCCGATTACGCCGTAAAAAAGGAACAGCTCCGCTCCGCCGCTCTCCACGCTTACTTAAAGCAGCAGCAGGAAATTAAGCACCAGGAAGCGGTTATAGAGAAATTGAAATCCTTTAACAGGGAGAAATCCATAAAAAGGGCGGAAAGCCGCGAAAAAATGCTGGAAAAAATTGAGGTTTTGGATAAACCCACCCAAGCGCGGACAGACATACACATGACCCTTACCCCCAGAATCACCAGCGGTAAGGATGTACTGCACATAGAAAACCTGGCCAAGTCCTTTGGCGTCCAGACACTTTTTACCCACATTGACATGGATATCAAGCGCGGAGAACACGTTGCCATTATCGGCGACAACGGCACCGGGAAAACCACCATCCTGAAAATCATCAACGGTCTTCTGGATGCCGACGACGGAACCATCACCCTTGGCAGCAACGTACAGATTGGCTATTATGACCAGGAACACCATGTGCTTCATATGGAAAAGACGCTCTTTGAGGAAATTTCCGACGCCTACCCTTACCTGAACAATACGGAAATCCGAAATACGCTGGCGGCCTTTCTCTTTACAGGCGATGATGTTTACAAGCAGGTAAAAGATTTGAGCGGCGGTGAGCGGGGACGGCTTTCCCTTGCCAAGCTGATGCTCTCCGAGTCCAATTTTCTGATTCTGGACGAGCCCACCAACCACCTGGATATCACCTCCAAAGAAATTTTGGAGGATGCCTTGAATTCCTATGAAGGAACCGTACTTTATGTATCCCATGATCGGTATTTTATCAACCGCACTGCCAGCCGTATTTTGGACCTGGAAGGAGGAAACCTTACCGGATATCTGGGTAATTACGATTATTATCTGGAGAAAAGGGATTCTATTGTAAAGGACGCTTCCCCGGAAGATATGACCGCCCGGAAAGAAACCGCCCCTTCGGAAAATAAATTAAGCTGGCAGGCCCAGAAGGAGTTACAGGCAAAGGCCCGCAAAAGGGAAAATGACCTGAAAAAATGTGAAGATGCTATCACTGACCTTGAACAGAAGCTCTCAGAGATTGAATCTACTATGAGCCTTCCGGAAGTGGCAACCAATGTGGCGCGGCTTCAGGAGCTTACAAAAGAGCAGGAAGATATTAATTTGCAGCTTACAGCATTATATGAGCAGTGGGAGGAACTGGAAAATAACGAATAGCAATCAAACGCCTCCCCGCTCTGGGAGTTGGCTTATTGAATCAAATACCGGTGCTTCGCAAGACGGCTTATTGAATATAGAAAGGGCATCCCCGACAGATGCCCTTTCTATATATAGTATATACTATTATAAATGTCTTTATAAGGTATCAAGCGTCTCCCGTATCGCCTGAATAAACGCAAGGCTGTTTAAGATAACAGGATTTTCACAGGTGGAAATCAGAGACAGGCTCTTTGTCATCTTTCCATCTTCCACTGTCTTGATACATGCTCTTTCCAGTTTATCCGCAAAGGCCTGTAATTCGGGTATGTTATCCAGCTCTCCCCGCTTGCGAAGTGCCCCTGTCCATGCAAAAATGGTTGCTATGGAGTTGGTTGAGGTTTCCTCCCCCTTTAAGTGCTTGTAGTAATGCCGCTGTACGGTTCCGTGAGCTGCCTCGTATTCATAGACACCGCTGGGAGATACCAAGACAGAGGTCATCATGGAAAGGTCGCCGTAGGCGGTAGCCACCATATCTGACATCACATCCCCGTCATAATTCTTGCAGGCCCATATAAAACCGCCCTCGGAACGGATTACCCGGGCAACCGCATCATCAATCAATGTGTAGAAATATTCAATGCCCAGTTCCTCAAATTTATCCTTGTATTCCTTATCATAAATTTCCTGGAAAATATCCTTAAAGGTATGGTCGTACTTTTTGGAGATGGTATCCTTGGTGGAAAACCACAAATCCTGCTTTGTGTCAACCGCATAGTTAAAGCATGCCCTTGCGAAGCTGGAAATGGATTTTTCCGTATTATGAATGCCCTGCAGGATTCCCGGGCCATCGAAATCATGGATTAACTCCCTTACCTCGGTGCCATCCTCGGCGGTAAATACCAGCTCGGCTTTTCCTTTACCGGGAACCTTGATTTCCGTATTTTTATACACATCCCCGTAAGCGTGACGGGCAATGGTGATGGGCTTTGTCCAATTTTTTACATAAGGTACAATCCCTTTGATTAAAATGGGCGCCCGGAACACTGTTCCATCCAAAATAGCCCGGATGGTACCGTTGGGGCTTTTCCACATTTCCTTTAAATATTCCGTCATGCGGGCCCCGTTTGGTGTGATGGTGGCGCATTTTACCGCCACGCCGTATTTCTGGGTGGCCTTTGCGCTGTCCACCGTCACCTGGTCGTTTGTCTCATTTCTGTACTCAAGTCCAAGGTCATAGTACTCTGTCTTTAAATCAATATAAGGCAGCAACAGCTCGTCCTTAATCATCTGCCAGAGTATTCTGGTCATTTCGTCCCCATCCATCTCCACAAGGGGAGTTGTCATTTTGATTTTTTCCATTTTTACCTCCATCCATTACTTTTCATCGAAACAGCGGATGTCTTTCTCCGCAAATTATCCTTACGTTCATAATACTCTGCTCAGGCAAAGGCGTATGCACCTGAAGCCCGGCAAAATCCTTACATCTGAAACTGTTTCTGTCTTCCTTACGGCTTTTCAGGGCTGAAAATACCGTACAAACCATTTTTTACAATATTATCATAAGCGTTGACCATATGGCAAGTGGCGAAGCGCTCCGCCTCATCCGGCTTTCCCGCCTTGATTGCCTCCATAATCTGACGGTGCTCCTCATTGGAGGCCATTCCCCGCTCCTTGGTGGAGAGCGTCTTTTTTCTGATTCTGATGACATACTGGTGAAAATCCTGCAAAAGATTTTCTAACATCTTGGAATCGCAGGCCTCATAGAGAATGTGATGAAACCGGTTGTCAAGCTCCGTCATCTGCTCCATATGACCTTTGGAGGCATGGAAACTGGCCAGATATATATTTTCCTCCATCTCCTCAAGCTGCTCTTTGGTGATGTGCTCCGTTGCAAGCCGGGCGCACATTCCTTCCAGAGAGGAACGTATCATGTAAATATCCTTTACATCCTTGGCCGTAATGCCTGTCACATAGGCCCCTTTGTTAGGTACTATCTGTATCAGTCCCTCCAGCTCCAACTGCCTGAAGGCTTCCCTGACCGGGGTACGGCTCACCCCCAGCTCCTCGCCTATGGCAACCTCCTTTAATTCCTCATGTTCCTCATACTTTCCATTTAAAATATCCTCCCGCAACTTGTGAAACACTCTCCCACGCAGGGAATATTTGTCCGTTACTTCCTGTTTTAAATCATATTTGCCCATGGCATATACGCTTACCTTTCCTACATTCCTTTCTTCCGTTTTCTTCTCGTTAATCTTAAAATTTGCGCAACAGTAACCCCGCAGTCTCATCCCCGTCCATGTTCTCACAAATGATGGAAATCTGCTCCGTCAGCTCCTTGTCCGTCATAACCGTCACCCGGCCGTCCTCGTACTGTTTATCCACCCACTTTTTAACCTCTGCAACAATCGGGCTTGTCTTATCCAGATGCTCCGCCTCTTTCAGCCCATAGTAAGTGTTAATCCAATGGGCAATGCCCGCCAGCCCGGAAGTATTGCTGACCGCACACAAAACAGGCCTGTTTAAGAATTTATCCGTGTCAAATATATTGTAAATCTCCTCGTTTTTCAGAAGTCCGTCCGCATGAATCCCGGCTCTTGTGACATTAAAATTCTTTCCTACAAAGGGAGTCCTCTCCGGAATATGATACCCGATTTCCTTCTCATAGTATTCCGCAAGCTCCGTAATCACTGTGGTATCCATACCGTTTAATTCGCCTTTAAGCTGGGCATACTCAAAAACCATAGCCTCCAAAGGGGTATTCCCGGTCCGCTCTCCGATACCAAACAGAGAAGTATTCACCCCGGAACAGCCGTACAGCCACGCAGTTGTGGAGTTAACCACCGATTTATAAAAGTCATTGTGGCCATGCCACTCAATCAGCTCATGAGGCACCCCCGCATGAGTGTGCAACGCATAAATGATTCCCTGTACACTCCTTGGAATAACCGCTCCGGGGTAATTGACCCCGTACCCCATAGTATCACAGGCACGCACTTTGATGGGAATCTGGTATTCCTTCATCAGCTTCATCAGCTCTAAGCAGAAAGGAACCACATAACCGTAAATATCCGCCCTTGTAATATCCTCCAGATGACACCTGACGCTGATGCCTTCCTCCAGGCAATCCCGCACGACGCTTAAATAGTGCTCCATGGCCTGTCTTCTGGTCATCTTAAGCTTTAAGAAAATATGGTAATCGGAACAACTTACCAGTATACCGGTTTCCTTCATGCCGATTTCCTTTACCAGCTTAAAGTCCTCCTTACTGGCACGAATCCAGCTTGTTACCTCCGGGAACTCATAGCCCCGCTCCATACATTTATAAACCGCATCTCTGTCTTTCTTACTGTATAAGAAGAATTCGCTGGCGCGAATCATACCGTTAGGCCCTCCAAGCCTGTGAAGATAATCATAAATCTTCACAATCTGCTCTGTAGTATAAGGAGCTCTGGACTGCTGTCCGTCCCGAAAGGTGGTATCTGTAATCCAGATATTTTTCGGCATATTGTGAGGTACTATCCTATCGTTAAATGGTATCTTTGGCACCTCCGAATAGGGAAACATATTTCGGAACACATTGGGTTTTTCCACGTCATCCAATATGTACATATGCTCCTCAATCTCAAGTAAATTGTTCTTTCCGTTCAGCGACACCGGACGGTCTAAGAAATAATCATTTTCAGCCATCACTCTCTCCTCCCTGACTGCTGCAAAAATCAGACGCCCCGCCAAGGCTGTCCTGCATTTTAATCAGCCTGTTAACAGGAACACCAACTACGTCTGTCCAATTCATGTATTATTGTATACAATTAAACATCTTCTGTCAATGACAAAGTAAAATCTTAAAACTCCACAAGCCTGTCAACCTGTATCATCCCCCACCCCTGCTTGCACCAGGGCTCATTCAAGTCCCTGGCCGTATACAAAAGCTTCTGCTTTGCCTGCTCATTTGTATAAAAGGGATATTTCTGGAGCAAAAGTCCAAGAGCCCCCGATACCACAGGGGTTGCCATTGAAGTGCCGCTTTTGGCGATATAAGCGTTTCTGTAACTCCTCCCACGCCTGATAATCCCTGCATTGCAGGAGACAATATCTGTTCCCGGTGCTACCACATCCGGTTTTTTCATGGCATAAGGGCTGGGCCCCCGGCTGGAATACTCCTCGCAAAGGTGTCTGTTATCCCTAAAGTATCCGCCCTCGTGGCATCCTACCGTTATCACATTCCGCCTTGCCCCAAGGGGAGAGATTGTCATAGGGGCAGGTCCCATATTTCCTGCGGCACACACCACGATAAGCCCCTGTTTCCAGGCTTCATCCACCAGCCTGATCAGCTTTTCCATCCTGTCCTTTTCCGTATTCTCACCCATTCCAATGGAAATATTGAGGATGCGAATCTGATACTCTTTCTGTTTTTCAAGTACCCACTCAAGGCCTCTGGCCATCACGTCAACATTGCCATCCCCGTTCCTGTCAAGGACCTTTCCAACCACAAGCCTGCTGTATGGGGCAATTCCACGATACTTTCCCCCTGAAATCCAGCCACTGCCGCCAATGCATCCTGCCACGTGTGTTCCATGGCCGCTGTCATCATAAATCCGGTTTTTCCCATTTACAAAATCCCGAAAAGCAATAATTCTATTATCAAAATCAGGGTGTAAAGACACCCCGGTATCCAACATCGCTATGGTCACGCCCTTGTCACCGCAGGACGCCACAAGTTCATCACTGCATCCAACTTGCCTTCTTACCCGAAGCATAAAAAACTCCCGGCTTTTTCTATATCATATGCCGGGAGTTTGAAACAGTTCTTATTAAATTCATTAACGAATTCGGCTCTGCCTGCGCTTTCCCTTATAAAAGAACAGGGAAATCGAGCAAGCGAACAGTCCTAGAGCCAAAAACCACTTGGGATGAACAAAGTCACCTGTGTCAGGCGTATCATCCTTATTTCCTGACAAACTGGTAATCACTGCCTTTCCGTCGGTCACCACCGCCTGACCGTTTATGGTTGTGGAGCGGTATATGCCAAAAGGTGAAAAATGGTTAGTTGTAAACTGAATGTAATCTCCATCTTCCATAGGAACAATTCTATGCTCCACCGCCTCTAACTGGCCGTCCTGGTCTAAGGTAACCACATGCAGATCATCCGATGCGCTTAAGCCGGTCGGCAACTTGACCTGTACCGTAGCCGACTGTTTACCAAGTCTGCTGATGGGTATATTTCCGGATGCCTCAAAAAGAGAAATCTCATAAGCGGACAGACCTGAAGGAGTTCTCCCCCCATACAGTTCCCCGTAAGCTGCGGAAAGTTCTGCAGCCGCATCTTCCGAGTCATTTATCTTAAGCACATAGCTGCCTTCGTTTCCGGGAATCTCCGCATTTGCGTTTGCACCCTCCGGTATGGTGCTGCTATTTATTTGCAGCACAACGCCACTTTCTTCTGTTACGGAAACGCCCTGGCTGTTGTCAGCCACCTGGTTTCCCGACTCTCCGGAAATGATACCGTTAAAACCATAAGTGCCATTTTCCAAAACCGTCCCTTCAAAACTGCTCATATTGTCAGGAACAATTGCATTTTTTATATTTGCAAAGGCATAAGTACGGTATTCCTCATTGGCAATTCTCCCCGCCGTCTTTCCTGCGGAAAGCTTCGGCAGTTCACCACCCTCAAAGACCACCGTGTCCGTTCCGTTCGAAAGGGCATAAGCCCCAATTCCCACTTCCTCCATGGAAGCCGGAATCACCACTTTGGACAGAGGACAGTTCATAAACGCCCTGTCCTTCACCTTTACAATATTTTCTCCTCCATTTACCGTCTTTAAATTTCTGCAGTTCATGAAGGCTTCCTCACCAATTACTTGTACCGTAGAGGGAAGATTTACCGCCGTAATCCCTGCGTGGTCTTTAAATACGCCAGGGCCAATCTGCTTTACCCCTGCCGGTATATTCACCACGCTGTCAGACCCATGGTAAGCGATTAAAATGCCATCCCCTGCCACCAAAAAGGGCTCGGTACTATTTTCCGTAAAAGCGGTTTTGTCAAAAGCATAAGGCTCTATCTCAACAATAGAATTCGGCAGCGTCACATCCTTCAAATTATCACAGTGATAAAAAGCACCGTATTCAATCCTCGTCACCCCTTCCGGAATCGTCACCGAGGTAAGACCCGACCTGGCAAAGGCAAATTCACCAATCTCCGTAATCCCCTCTCCAATCTCGTATTCCGTAAGCTCACTGTCCTGATAAAAGGCCTGTGAAGCAATTTTCCTGTCATTTACAATCGTATACTTGGGAAAATCTTTCCCCTTCTGGGCATTGTCCACCAGTCTTTCCGCGGTCTGTCCTGCAGTTTCCTGTGGTGCCGCAGTACCATCATCCCCTGTCCCATCAGGGACGCTTTCCATACCGGATAAATCAATCCTTCCGGAACTCTGATTGCCGTCCAATACCCTGGACTGCCGGTTGTCAATAAAGATAACCGCCCTTCCGGAAACAATGCTGGACTGGCCAAGCAGCGTTTTATTGGTAATGGTTTCCGTAACGGATTTCATATCAGATTCAGGTGTGGGTGAAGGCTCGCCATCATCCTCCTCTGTCTGACCTTCCGTTCCTTCCCCTTTACTATCTTCCGGTTGTGGAGACGAACTCTGTACATTTTCTCCATCAGAACCGGCTTCATCCGGCTGCGGGGAAGATGTCTGCCCAGACTCAACGTCCGCACCGTTTTCTTCCGTCTGCGAGGATTGGTTCTGCACATCTCCGCTCTGTCCCGGATTTGTAATTGCGTCAGCGTCTATCACTTCTGCATCCTGTACATCCTCATATTCCACTTCCTCCACTTCGGAAGTCTTGCGGGCCGCCGCGAACTCCGCTCCGTAGGTACCCGGCGTTGCCGTAAACTCCACGTTTGGGCAGCCGTCAAAAGCCGAATCGCTGATCTGCGCCATAGAATCAGGTAAAGTAACTCTGCCAAGATTCACACAGTCTTCAAAAGCCTTGGCCCCGATTCCTCTGACCGTCAGGGGAATCTCCACTTCTCTTAAATTCATACAATTGGAGAAAGCATAGGCCGGTACTTCATAAAGGCCGCTTCCCAAAGTCACCTTTTCCAGATAAGGATTCCCCCAAAAAGCATATCCTGCGATTTCCGTAACTGTGCTGGGAAGGGTATAGGCTCCCTTTTCATAAGCAGGGAGCAGCAAATAAACCTTGGTTTCCTCACTGTCATACAAAATACCGTTGGAATAATGAAAAGAATTATTATCCTCGGAAAGACTCAAATCCTTTAACTGGCTGTCACCGGCAAAAACCCCGGTTCCCAGCCTTTTCACCCCCGCTCCCAGGGTTACATTTATCAGTTCCTTATTGTTGCTGAAAGCCGCAGTCTCTATTTCCTCCACTCCGTCTCCCACCACAATTGTCCGAAGATTATCGCAGTCGGCAAATGCCCGGTATCCAACGGATTTCACATCGCCTTCAATATTAACCTTAATCAGATTATCATTCCCTGCAAAGGCTTCTTCCCCTATTTCCTTGACTCCATCAGGAATAGACACTACATCCGCAGTGCCTGAATACTTCATTAACTTATTTCCATCCATTTCAAAATCAGACGCGATTGCCACAGCTTCCACATCTGATACAGGTACTTGGGTTACTGCCACTGCAATAAGCAGCAGCAGTACACCCAAAGATTTTGCAATTTTTCTGTTCATAGGAGCTCCTATGCCATTCTCTTATTAACCACTACAGCTCTGTCACGTTTGAAGAACAAAATCAGTGCCAGGCACGCCATACCAAGAGAAAGGAACCACTTGGGATGAATCGGATCTCCGGTCTTAGGCGTTGCATCTATGGTTGCTTCTGTCAGGTTTGCCGTATCCACATAAATCACATAAGGTGAGAAGTGGGTTGCCGTAAAGTTCACACAAGGTACACCGCCTACGGTGGTAAATCTTGCATTTAAGTCCTCAAGCTGTCCGCCTGAAATCGCCGCAACCTTGTTGTTGCCCGCATACTGCACCAGGTCATCCGGTAAAGGTAAAGTCAGGTTTACGGAAATGCCTGATGTGTCCGCTATTTTATTCCGTCCCGTGGAATCATATAAGCTGATATCCATAGGAAGATATTTAATTCTGTCAAGACTTCCAAATCTTGCCTGCAGAGCTGCGGTTGCCGCATCCGTTGCCGCCTGATCCTCTGTTACCTTTACAACAAAGTTATCTGTTGAACCGCTTACTGTAGCCCCCGCAAGGTTTGTATTGGAAAATCCCGGTCTGGTTACATCCACAACCGTACCACTGTTATTACTTACTGTTCCGCTGTTTCCACTACCGCTTCCGCCATTGCTTGCCGCAGTCGCCGCTGTTCCTGCTCCGCCGGTCTTGTAGGTTGCAGTTACGGCCACATTGGTCGCCGGCATAGTAAAGGTAGTCGAAGAAGCATTCGGGTTGGCGAAGCCTACTCCTGCCGTGGAAGAAGTCCATTTGTCAAATACCTGACCTTCTCCCATGTAATATGCATTGATTGCCACAATCGCTCCTGCCGGGTAACTGCCGCTTCCGCTACCCCCTGATACGCTGACTGTATACTTCTTCACTTCCGTACCCGGTGTTTCCGTAGGTGTGGGTGAAGCTGAAGAACGGTTCCTTCTATCAGGCGTCGGTGTTGCAGAACCATTCGGATTATTACTAGGCGTTGCATTGGGATTAACACCTGGCGTCCCACTAGGATTAGCACTGGGTGTTGCGTTAGGATCAACACTTCCTGAAGGAGTCGCATTAGGATCAACCGTAGGCGTAGGTGTAATTTGGATATCACTGTACCTTGCATAGAAGGTTACATCCTGATAAATCGCGTCATTAATGTTTTCCACATCCGCGCTGGCATCAGGTTCCCATCCTATGAAATGCTCCGGATCTGCCGGTTCCGGTATCCCCTCAATATCCCTGCCTCGCGTTCCGGAAGGCACTTTTATGGTTACCATACTCTGTGTTGTATTTTTTACGTCCACAAAGTTAACGATGCATATGGATTCCACTCTCTCATAAACCGCATAGGATTCAAGATAGCCGTCTGTTGTCTCCTCGTAATCGCTCCAATTTTTGAAAATATATCCATCATACTGGTACTCGGGATAACGGTTCACATTGCTCAGATCCGGTTCATAATCCACTTTTCTCTCCGCCCATTTGATAGGGTCGTTTAATACATTTACAGGAATGGACACCGGCTGCACAACAAGAATCGGCCTTGCATTGTCCACACCCTGAGGCATTACATAATATCTTACCTGCACTACCTCAACCGTTTCTATATAGTAGAAATCTTTTGCATAATTGCTGGCAACGGAATCATTACTGCAGATAAAGCTGATTTCGTTGTCTTTTCTGGCATTCCTATCGCCTTTGGGATAAACTTGAGGTCTTCCGTCAACCAGTTTAATCTCCCCATTTTCTTCTTCCACAAGAGCAAAAGCATCTGCGGCAATTGTCATCCTGTCATTTGCAATAGTAACCTCATACAAGTCAGGCGTGTTCCAGAATGCCCCCGTGCTAACGTTTCCTACCGTAGATGGAATACTGACTATTCCAAGCCTACCCATCTGCGAAAACGCCTCCCTGGGTATGGTCGTAATGCCAGTTCCTGAAAGGTCAATACTTCTCACATTATCGCATTGTTTGAAAGCTTCCTCCTGAATGGAGGTAACGCCTTCAAGTTCATCCGCACTGATAGCGCCGCCTCTGGATTCGAGACATTCCACTATACTCTGCTTTACCCCATCCGCTATTCCAAAAATAATCTGCTTTGCACATGTAAAGTTAGGATTATTCACAAAACTTACGTCGGATAAATCCTCACATCCACCGAAAGGTCTGATGCCTATGGCAGCAATGCCAGGGCCAATCTCCACATTTGTAAGCTTCTTGCACCCTTTAAATGCATAATCACCAATGGAGCCAAGGCCAACTAAACCGTTTCCGTCATAATAGAATCTTTCCAGATTATCACAGCCTACAAATGCATATGGCTCTACCTCATTGACCGTATGTAAGGTAACAGATGTAATATCCTTATCCGCACCCGGATCCCCGTCCACCGGATTACCATCTCTCTTTAATCCTGAAAACAGTCCGGTCTTTACAGAGGTAACGCCTGCAGGAACATCCACATTCTTTCCTGCATCCAAAATGCTCTGGTAATAACCAGATCCCCCGTTATTTGTAACTGCATCTTCCGCATCCTTTATCATATCATCAGTAAGATAAGGATAATCCTCCACTTTATATCCCGTATATATATACTTATAAGTAGGGTAGCTTATCAGCTCGTTTCTCTGCCCCTCCGGATTGCCTGGGTTATACTTCACCGCCAGATTGGTAGGCCATCCGCTATAATAAGTTATATAGTTTAATCCCTGACTTGAATTATTGTAATTGTTGTTTTCCTTCATTGCATAGGTAAATGCTCCAAAGGTCGGTGTAATCGGGCCTACAAATGCCAGTTTAGGATTATAAGCCATTCTCTTGTCGCTGTTTACCGGATTGTCACTTGCAGGTAATTCCTTACAGGTCTCAGCATCTGTCCCCGTCTGATGGCCAAGGGTTACATCCTGGGTATTAAAAGCGCCGTCCTTTACCTCCAAAGCATCTTCTGCACCATGCTCAAATATTACCGTATTCAAACGATGGCATCCCTGAAACGCATTGGGTTCAATCACTTTCACGCTGGCAGGAATTGTCACCTTTTCCAGATTACAGTACCCTGAAAAACATCCGGAATCAATACCGGAAATCATATGGTCTCCCACATTAGAAGGGATATTCAATATTTTACACTGCTTATCCAAAACAGGTTTGGACAGGGTTTCCACACCGTTTTCTACTTTAATTATGTAAGAAACCGGATGCTTCGCAGTTTCAGGACAAGTCTCCACTTTCTCATAATACTCTATTCCATTCAAAACATATTTAAATGACAAGGAGTGATCCTTTGCTGTCTGATATATGGATGAATTTTCCGTATGGGGTCCTTCCAGATAGAAGCTCTCCCACTTGAGATCTTTCACAAATAAGTCAATATCACAGCTTTGGGTAGTAGCATGGTTAGCATGGTTAGCTGACTCCTCTCCCACGCTTAAACCGTCTATCAAATCACATTGCTCGTTTTGAATTTTAATATACTGGATATTAGTACATCCCTTAAAATAATTAATAGGAAGTTTCTCAACATACCCAGTTGGGAACGTCAGGGAGCCTATACTGGAACAGTCTACAAAGGCATCATACCCTATATAAGAAAGACCATCATTAAAGGCAATTGTTTCTAACCCATCACATCCCATGAAACAATAGTCACCAATCGCCTTTACACCTGTTGGTAACTGGAAATTTCTTAAATTTCTGCACCTTAAAAAGGTGTCCATACCAATTACCTGCAAATTACCAGCCGCCTCCAAATCACAGGATGTTAAATTGATACAGTATGCAAAAGCGCCATTTCCAATCGTAGTCAAACCGTTGTTGACACCCCTGTTTACCGCAATACTTCGCAGGCTGGAACAATTGTAAAAAGCATAATCGCCAATACCCACCAGATTTTCACCGGTTCTCAGTTCATTGATACCCAGACCGGCAAACACTCCCTGTTTGTTCGCGCTCGTCACATCGCCGCCAATTTCCTTTTCCCCGGTTTTCTTTCCACCTACTAATTTATCTTGTAAATACTGCTGTCCAATATATCTTACCGCAACCGTTAAATATGTATTAGAACCATTTACCGGCCTGTAATGTTTTTTCTTCATATCATCCGTTGTCCAGTAATTACGTATCAATCCTCTGTTTAATGATACGGTCTTTTGCTCAACGGATACTTTGTGTTTCGCTCTGATTTCCTTATTTAATGTATAAGTAAAAAACTCTGATTCCAAATCACCATCTTCTGCAATGGGTTCTTCGGTAGGTCTCTCCGTAACGTTTTCTTCCTGTGAATCGGAATCTGATGCCGGTTCCTTTGTGGGTGTTGCTTCCGGGGACATCGTAGGTTCCTGGGTTGGCTGAACCATATCATCCTGGGAAGGCTCATCATCCGGCAACCATGTAGGTGTCGGCTCCATAGTCGGCGTTTCCATTGGCTGTAAGGTTGGTGTTTCGGTAGGCTCCAACGTAAGTACGGAATCCTGTTCTTCGCCAAAGTCATCTGCCGGTGTTTCAACAGGCGTTGGAGTTGATTCTTCCGTAGGCGTCGGTGTAGGCTCCCCTTCCTCCACATAGTAATCATCACTTAACGTCACAGATGTGGTATCTATACCTGAATCATAGGTTGTATCATAACGGTATAAGGTTTTATCCTTCCATTCTTCAAAGTCCTGTCTGTAGCACGGGAAATAATCGGCAACATTATCTGCTGTCAGTATTGCCTCTATCTCCTGAGTTTGTATTTCACCATTATCACCGGATACCAGCTCATGATAGTAAACTCCTTTCGTCGCCCCTGGATCCACCAAAAGATTTTTATCTGACCTCGGAACAAGGCCAACGCCCGGAACCGTAAATAAATCTTCTTCTTTTTGATAGTATAAAAATTGATTGGCCGAATTTACCGCACAATAATCTCCACTTTCATTGTAAGCCTGACAGGTCACAAATTGTTCCGGTATCTGAAGATAATTTCCATTGTTACCTGTAGGCAGGGAATAAATGTCTGCTCCTAAAATCACCGCAACATTATTCTCAGGAACCGCATAATAGAAAACTACATCATACCCTGCCACAATGGTTGGGTCTGCATATATCTGCGTACCAGTCGGTAAAATAGGAACCGTGCTCTTCCACTCGCCTGTTCCGGTTCCGCTTTGTATGTATATCTTCTTTTTATCCGAATCCCCATGCAATGTAAGTCCTGCATAATCAAAATTACTACCCGCTTGCGCCACAGGATCATCCGCCCTCACATCCTGTACAGGAATCGCCGCCACCGTAATAGCAGAAGCCATCAGCAGCGCGCCCACTGTTTTACGGATCTGTCTCCTTAACTTTCTATTTTTCTTCTTTTTTACTTTGACCATTTGTGTGTCACTCCTTTTACACTACTTAATTCTTTTCGCCACCACCACAAATCTACCGTCCGTCTGCGAATGGTCGCAGGTTGACAGGGTAAGTAAGCTGTCTCCATAACTGGCGCTGACGCCCGTATCATACAGACTCATAGCCGCCATTTCTTCCATATAAGAATTAAATTCTTCTTCCGAATTTGCCTGAATAAACTGATAATATTTAAAAACAAGGTCATCCTCGTTATAGACCTGGGAACGGAACACATACATCACCTGATACGTCCCCTCCTCATATATGCTGTCGAATTGAATGATTGGATGCTTCTTGCCGTAGGATTCCTTGGCATACTGCTGAAGCTGCCCAAACATCTGCCCCGATTTCATATGATGCCCATAAATAATCAGGTTCGTGGAACGCGGATACACGCTGCAGTCACAATCCAAAAAAATACTGCCGTTTTTATCATACTCCTGATTGAAATTATGGTCCAGATAATATTCGTTATCCGAAGTCTGCATTACAGGATAATCTATTATTGTATCGTCAATTTTTAGCCATCCGATTAGCTTTTTATTTTTTTCGTATAAAGTTTTATATTCATCCAGCACATCCGGCAGTTCAAGAGACTGTTTATGTAAGAAAAAAACATCTTTTTTCTCCTGATTCCCAGCCAGCACATCACTTCCTTTTAAACCCGCCAGAGTTTCATACTCCATATTCGTGCGGGCACTGAAGAAATAGTAAACGCCAAAGTACCCGAAGCTGGCAACCGCCACAAACGCCGCCATGGCGATAATCCACTTCCTTCGCCGCTCTCTCTTGCGAAGCTCATTGAGGATTTGCTGCTGCATTTCCTTGTCATATTCATTCAGCGGATTGGCTCCGCCCGGAGGACTGCTGTCCGTCTCTGCCGCACCTACACCTTTATCGGCGGTTTTAACAGGCCTGGATGGAGGTCTCTCCGACTTTGATAAGGAAGCTGCCTTGGAAACGCCAGACGATGATTTATTCTTCCGGCTCCCTTTCCCCCTCTGTCCGTTACCGGAGACGCTTCCGGCATTGGACGGGGTAATCCCGCGCTTCTTCATTTTTTCTATTTCTTCAAATATCCCATCATCAAAATCCGTCCCCACCACAGTTTCAAAGCGATATGCTCCACTTTGGAGCGCACTGAAAAGCTTATAGAGCTGTCTGGGATCGTTTAAATCTGTCTGTGCTTTGATGGTATCAATCTTTTTCTGGTCGCGCAGAGCAGCTTCATAATCCGCACGGTTACGAAAACGTCTTCCGGCAACCATCAAATCGCCTGCCGCCATGGCATACCTCTCCTTCATCACATATACTATTTTATTTTACTATATATTGAAATAAATTCAAGTGTTTTGTCAAGATATTGCACAATTTTCCAATTTCCCAGATACCAGGACTGCCACCTCTCTCTCACTTTGCACCCCACACGCAAAGCAGGCGGCTAAACTACTGCTTCCTTATATATAATTGATTCCGTTCCGGATGTTCAAAAAACCATTCGTCACTGCTGCATCCCTCCGACACAGGCATCAAATGTCGCCGCAAACCACAAACCGGCATTTAAAAAATATTTTTTATTTATAGTTGAAACACATCCAAGCCCTGCCACATATGATAAACCATAAAACAAAAACCTTTTGGAGGCTATATATGAGTGATTTAACAGCTACCGGGTGTGGATGCAACACCAGCACAAACAATAACAGCGGATTCGGATGCAGCTCCATAATCTGGATTCTCCTTTTACTGTCCTGCTGTGGCGGATGCGGCGGCAACGGCGGTTTCCTTGGCGGCAACGGTAATGACAATGGCTGTGGATGTGACTTTATCTGGATCATTCTTCTGCTGTTCTGCTGTGGCAATGGCAACGGCAATAGTGGTAACGGCTGCGGATGCGGCTGCTAATTACAGCACACATTTCTTTTCATCATGTCTGAAAAGTAGGCTCTGAAAAGGGCCTACTTTTCTGCATACCGGCTAAAATCAAATCATAAAATATGGAAACGGGTGGGAAGGAGCAGGTATGGATTCAAATGAGCACAACAAGGTAATTGCATTTGACACTCTCTTTTGCACCAATCACATACAGATGTTAAAGATCATGCTCTCCTACATGGACAATCAGACCCAGAAGTCCATGGCGGTTTATATCAAATTTCTGGAGTTAAACTATACAATTGAATATTTTAAAAAACACCCCTATCCGCTGTACGGCTGTATGGAGCAGGAGGCTTCCTTTGATGTTCTAAAAATGTGCTCCGAACTGCTTCCCTACTGCTCTGAATCAGAGCGCAAGCAGTTGGAACAAATTAAGGGAATTTTTCAAGGTATAGAAATGTATAAGGAGATGTCCAGAACCATGGATATGATGAAGGATTTTATGCCGGATATGGCTTCGTTTATGGGAGATTCCTCCATGGGCGGGGCCTTTCAGTCTTTTTTCGGCGGGGATAGCGCAGAGGAAGGCGCAGGGGAAAGTGACAGCCAAAGCAAGGACTCTTATCAGGAAGCAGGCGATACTTTCATCCGCAGTACTTCTAACGGTGATGCATCCACGGACAATGGAGTCATAAGTGATTTTGATTTCCATGCAAATGATACTTCTACAGGCGATACCGCCGGAGAACACGCTGATTCCCAGGAAGTGCCGGGAAACTTTAATATGATGAACATGCTGATGAATATGCTGACACCGGAACAAAAGCAGATGTATGAAATGTTTGGAGGTAATCAAAATGCAAAATAACTGGATGCAGGACGAATCTTTAAAAAATATTGACCCTTACAAGCTTGAGTTTTTGCAGGCTCTTGTCTTTGAGAGCAGCAACCTGAAAAAGGAGCAGATGCTTCCCTTTCTGATGGCAGTGGCCAAGCGGGGGCAGGAAAAAAATGTATCCTTCTCGGATGATGAAATAAATGCCGTCGTGAAGGTACTCAGGAAGTATGCTTCCCCGCAGGAGCTTTCCAAAATCGAAAAAGTCATGGCCATGCGTTCTCGTTAATGGCATATTTCTTTTAAATCGCAGGTATTTACACCTGTGCGTCGGTCTTCAAGTCAGCTTGCCGACTTTATGCTCATGTAGGCATGACCTTGACTTGTTGCTCGCGGGAATAAAGCGTAACAAAAAACAACGGACAGTTTTTGAAGCATACTGTCCGTTGTTTGCATTCGGTTATTATTTCATAACAATATTCACGATTCTGCCCGGCACATAAATCTCTTTTACGATATTTCCGGTGAGTTTGTCTGCGATGGTTTCCTTTGCCTTGGCAATTACGGAGTCTTTTGCCTCATCCCTTGCAATATCAAGGGTGGCTCTGGTCCTTCCGTTAATCTGCACCGCAATCTCAATAGTGGATTCTATGGTCTTAGCCTCGTCAAAGGAAGGCCATGCCGTCTGATAAATCTTTCCCTCAAATCCCATGTTCTGCCAGATTTCCTCTGTAATGTGAGGCGCCACCGGGTTAAGCAATGTGAGCAGGGTCTTAAATTCCCCTCTGGTCACCGCATTTTTCCTGTAAAACTCATTAATCAAAGACATCATGGCGGCTATCGCCGTATTGTATTTCAGGCTTTCGAAATCATTGCTGACCTTCTTGATGGTCTGGTGCATCTTAACTTCCAAATCCTTGGAATAGCCCTCATCCTCTGTCACGATTTCCTGCAGTTTCCACACTCTCTCAAGGAATCTGCGGCATCCCTTCACGCCGTCCTCGCTCCATGCGGCACTGAGTTCAAAGGCCCCGATAAACATTTCATAGGTGCGCAGGGTATCCGCCCCGTAATCCCGCACAATGTCATCAGGATTTACCACATTTCCACGGGACTTGCTCATTTTCTCCCCGTTAGAGCCAAGAATCATTCCGTGGGAAGTCCTCTTTTTGTAAGGCTCCGGACAGGGCACTACCTTTTCATCATACAAAAATCTGTGCCAGAACCGGGAGTAAAGAAGATGCAGGGTGGTATGCTCCATCCCTCCGTTGTACCAGTCAACAGGCATCCAGTAATTCAGCGCTTCTTTGCTTGCCAGCTCTTTATCATTGTTGGGGTCCGTGTACCGCAGGAAATACCAGGATGAACCGGCCCACTGGGGCATGGTATCCGTCTCTCTCATTGCAGGACCGCCACAGCAGGGGCAGGTGGTTTTCACCCAGTCTGTCATATGGGCAAGGGGTGACTCACCGTTATCTGTGGGCATATAGCTCTCCACTTCAGGAAGCTCTAAGGGCAGTTCACTTTCCGGAATTGCCACATAGCCGCACTTTTCACATTTTACAATAGGAATAGGTTCGCCCCAATAACGCTGTCTTGAGAATACCCAGTCTCTGAGCTTAAAGTTAGTCTTTTCATGTCCGATTCCTTTTTCTGTCAGGAAAGCAATTATCTTTTCCTTAGCCTGCGCCACGGAAAGGCCGTTTAAGAAATCCGAGTTCACAAGGGTTCCTGTGGCCACGTCAGTGAACACAGCCTCATTTACATCTACAGGGCTTCCTGCCACCACTTCAATGATCGGCATGTTAAATTTCTTTGCAAATTCCCAGTCTCTCTCATCATGGGCGGGCACTGCCATGATCGCCCCAGTTCCGTAAGACATCAATACATAGTCGGAAATCCAAACGGGAATTTCTTTTCCATTTACGGGATTTACTGCGGTGAGGCCATCCAACATCACGCCTGTCTTATCCTTGGCAAGCTCGGTACGCTCAAAATCTGACTTCCGGGAAGCCATTTCCCTGTAAGCAACCACATCATCCCAGTTTTTAATGTCACCTTTATATTTATCAATAAACGGATGTTCCGGGCTCATAACCATGTAAGTCACACCAAAAAGCGTATCCGGCCTGGTGGTGTAAACGGTCATCTTATCCTCTTTATCTTTCAGGACAAAGTCAACCTCAGCTCCGGTGGATTTGCCAATCCAGTTCTTCTGGGAAACCTTCACGCGCTCCACATAGTCTACGCTGTCAAGACCTTCCAAAAGCTTATCCGCATATTCCGTAATCTTTAACATCCACTGGCTTTTCACCTTGCGCACCACTTCACTGCCGCAACGCTCGCACACACCGTTTACCACTTCCTCGTTGGCGAGCCCTACCTTACAGGAGGTACACCAGTTGATGGGCATCTCCGCCTTATAAGCCAGGCCTGCATTGAATAATTTCAGGAAAATCCACTGGGTCCATTTATAATACCCAGCATCCGTAGTATTAATCTCTCTGTCCCAGTCAAAGGAATAGCCAAGGGCATGAAGCTGTCCCTTAAAGCGCTCCACGTTATTTTTGGTTACAATCTTCGGATGTATATGATTGTTAATCGCATAATTTTCCGTAGGAAGCCCAAACGCATCCCATCCCATAGGGAAAAGCACGTTATAGCCCTGCATCCTCCTCTTTCTGGAAACAATATCCAGCGCAGTATAAGGCCTGGGATG
This sequence comes from uncultured Lachnospiraceae bacterium, assembly GCA_910585075.1. Lineage (GTDB taxonomy): Bacteria > Bacillota > Clostridia > Lachnospirales > Lachnospiraceae > Suilimivivens. The sequence continues at coordinate 49,357 of CAJUED010000006.1, read as the reverse complement.
CCCCACATGTAATCCCTGTCCTGAAGGATAAGGGAATTCCACCAACGCATAATATTTCGGTTTGGAATAATCATCGGAAGTTTTAAATGCCTTCTCCTCATCCCAAATCTTCTGCCATTTTGTCTCTACCTCTCTGTGATTATATGGTACCGCCATCTAATTCCTCCATTCCTGCCGGCTTCACACAATATTGAAAACTGGCACTCTTTTTATAAAAAATTATCTTTGTCCTATTCTTTTAAGCAATAAACAGACTCGCAAAGCGTGGCTGTGTTTAATTTTATGGTATATAAAACCAGTCCTAATTTTACCTATAATATAAGAAAAAGTCAACCAGAAACCTAGCTTCTTCGGGAGGTAAATATTCAAGGAGGCGCCCTTCAAACGCAGTCCCGCTTTGCGAGCCAGCTTATTGAATAAAAACGCCATGCTTTTAAGCATGTGTGCTTTGGTGAGGTCCTTTCGAACCTAGCGTCTGCTGCGTTTTTATAGAGCGAAAGCGCGGCAACGACTGAATATTTGCTCCCGAAGAAGCGGACGGCTGATATATAAATCTACTTTATGCCCCTGACCTCATGCAGTCCATACCCTTCAAGATATTCCAGGGTCACATTATCTCCAACTTCGTATTTTATAATCTGTATCAGCCCCGTGTTGGACATATCAATATCATAAATATCATCCTTATTTTCCAGACATACATAATAATGGGTGTTCCCCTCCAGCACGACGGGCGAGATACTCTCAATCTTCCCGGTAACGCTCTTACTTATATCCGACGAGCTGCTCACAATGCCGTTGGTGTTTAAAAGCTCCGTGTAATTCTTTTCGCACTCCTGCACCGTATCTCCAATAGCCACCCACTGGTATTTCTGGACATTGACCATGGCATACTTCTTAACCAGCCCTGCCCCATCTTTCAGAGCCATAAAATAGGTAGGCTCGTCCGCAATGTTAAGGAGCAGGGGGAAAGTTGCCCGGTATCCCAGATTCTGAACCTGCCCTTCCGCAGAGGACATGGCGGAATCCTCGATTGCTCCCTCCACCTTATAAGAACGAGTTTCCATGGTTCGCTGGTTCATCAGCACAAATCCTACATTGGACTGGTCTCCGCTGACACTGGTGATACCGGTGTAAACCCACACATCATCCTCTAAGGCAATGTAATTGTAACCGTTGGTGGACTGCAGACAATCCTTCTGTCCCAGCAGGGAATTCCAGAAGCCGTGTTTTAAAATTCCGGAATAGTCATAGAGCTGTACCAGCAGGTCTGCCGAATACACCTTATCAATCCAGGCAGGAACGTCCTCCACCGCATAGTCAACGCACTCTCCCGTCTGGGCATTACAGAGCACCACCCTGCCTATGGTCTGCCCGCCAAAAAGGCCTATGTTAAATTTCTTTACAGGACATACCCAGTAAGGCGTTCCCTCCTCGTCTATCTCAAAGAAAATCTGTTCGTCAAAAATATAGGTAGGATATCTAAAACGCAGATGCCTGTATATATTCCTGTTCAAATATTCTCCTTTGGAATAGCGGATACCCTCAGCAAGTTTCACACACTCCGTATTCTGTGTTGTCATATCAATCAGGATATAAGCCGGTATCCCGTTTTTCTGGTTGGTAAGCCATTTGATAGGACTTGCATAGGTAAGCGGCGTCACCCGGACCGGCTTTCCCTGATAATTGATCTGGGCGTAGTCGCCGGATACCTCAAACTGAGAAACCATATCCACCATACTGCCCATTTTCCTGTTTCCAAGCAAAGATGCGGAATCCTTGTCCAAAAGTGGAATGGTCTTGTAATCCACTTCCTTGATGTCATCCGTAAATTCTCTTTCCTCAATGGAAAGCAGTCTTTGATATTTGGCCGCATTGAAAAAAGGTGATGACAAAAGCGCGCCCACAAAATACACAAGGCACAGCGCCACCAAAACCCCCGCCAATACCTTAACTCCCAGGCCGCTTTCTTTCAGGTTAAAACGAGGCGTATTTCCACCTTCCACGCCGCTTAGCCGCCCCGCATTAAGCTGCCTAAAAATACACAGCGCAAGTAAAATCACCACCAGTAAAAGCAACGCTCCCCAGGTTCCTGTGGAGTGAAGGTTGATTGCCGGTATGGTCACATAGTAATAAACAGCAAGCGCCACAAGCCCAGCCAGGATAATCATAACTTTTCCGATTATTTTTTTGTTTTTCATAGCAATCTCCATTTCAAAGCGTTTACGCACTTAAGCGGCGTAACGCGGATATCTGTAAAATAGATTATACAATTTCTTCCACGAAAATACAACAGGGTGCTGTATACCCCCATATACAGCACCCTGTCTGACCGCAACAGTTCAGACAAGCTGGCCTGTTACGTCTGACATCTTATCTGACATACGTCTTCAAATGTCTCTTTCACCTTCGTCTAAAAAGAACTTATCATTGCCGGAACGTCTGTGTCCGGCAACTGTTGTTGACACATTTTCCGCTTAATCATCGGAACCTTCCGCAACCTTCGCTGCTCTTGCGGCAACCTCCTTCTCCTGTACATCTGAAGGAGCCTGCTCATAGCGTGAGAACTCGTATTCATACTCGCCCCGGCCGCCTGTCATGGAGCGCAGATCCGTGCAGTATCCAAACAGTCCCATCATAGGAACATCCGCTTCAATCACCTGCTTGCCCCCTGCAGCAGGATTCATACCAAGCACACGTCCCCTTCTCTTATTCAAATCGCCCATAACGTCGCCGGTATAAGCATCCGGTACGGTTACCTTAAGGGATACAATGGGCTCAAGTAAAACAGGGTGAGCCTCCATGAAGCCTTTCTTGAAAGCCTGGATGGTTGCCATCTTAAATGCCATTTCGGAGGAATCTACCGGATGGTAGGAACCATCATACAGGATAGCCTTAACGCCCACAACAGGGTATGCCGCCATAGGTCCCTTTAAAACGGAATCCTGGATTCCCTTTTCCACTGCAGGGAAGTAGTTCTTGGGAACGGCACCGCCTACAACCATCTGCTCGAAAACATAAGCTTCCTCCAAATTACCTGAGGGCTCAAATTTCATCTTTACATGGCCGTACTGTCCATGGCCGCCTGACTGTTTCTTATATTTGTATTCCACATCAGAGTTCTTGCGGATGGTCTCTCTGAAGGCCACCTTGGGCTCTGACAGTTCAATTTCTACTTTATATTCGTTTAACAGCTTGCTGGAAATCACTTCAAGGTGTAAATCCCCCATTCCATAGAGAAGCATTTGTCTGTTTTCCGAATCATTTACATACTTCATGGTCTGGTCTTCGTGGGAAATCTTCTGGAGCGCCTGAGAAATCTTATCCACGTCCCCTTTATTCTTAGGGTTATATCTCATATATGTATAGGGCTTTGGCATCTCCCACTTGCCAAATTTAATAGTAGTTGCCTTGGTGGATAAGCTGTCCCCGGTTCTTGCTGCGGTCAGCTTGGCAAGAGCACCGATATCCCCTGCATGAAGCTCCTTGATTTCAATGGGTTTATTCCCCTGAAGAACATACAGCTTGCCGATTTTTTCCTCAACATCTTTGTCTACATTATACAGAACATCATCCGATTTCAATACGCCGGAGTTTACCTTGATCAGGGAATATTTACCCATGAAAGGATCCACGATTGTCTTCCAGATATATGCGGATTTTGCCTTTGCGAAATCATAGTCGGCATGGTAAATCTCGTTTGTCTTCATGTTGATACCGGCCACTTCTCTGTTTTCCGGGCTGGGGAAGTATTTGATGATATCATCAAGCAGCGTGTACATACCCTGGCACAGGGTATTGGATCCCATACACATGGGAACAATACTTCCATCACATACATTTGTCCGAAGGGCTGCTCTTATCTCCGCCTCTGAGAAGGTTTCACCACCAAAATAACGCTCCATCATTTCTTCGCTGGTCTCAGCAACTGATTCCATCAGCGTATCACGGCAGAGTTGTAAATTTGCCTTATTATACTCAGGGACTTCACATTCCACAACGTCTTTTCCCTGCCATCTGTTACCTGTCTCGGTAATCACATTTACATAGCCTACGAATTTTTCATTTTCACGGATAGGCAGATGGAAAGGCGCCATCTTCTTACCGAACATATTGGTCATATCTTCCACAACCTGACGGAAGGATGCGTTATCCACGTCCATGTTGCTCACATAAATCATACGAGGCAGTTTATATTTTTCACAAAGCTCCCATGCCTTCTGGGTGCCCACTTCCACACCTGATTTACCATTGACAACAATGATAGCCGCGCCTGCCGCGCTGATTGCTTCCTCAACCTCGCCTGCAAAATCAAAAAAGCCCGGCGTATCCAATATATTAATCTTATAGCCTTCCCATTCCACAGGAATAACGGAAGTGCTGATAGATATTCCTCTCTTTTGTTCTTCCTTACCGAAGTCACTGACGGTATTCCCATCTGCCACCTTCCCCAGTCTGGATGTAATACCTGATAAATATGCCATAGCCTCCGCCAGACTGGTTTTGCCGCATCCGCCATGGCCAAGCAAAGCTACGTTTCTGATCTTATCAGTTGTGTAAATGTTCATATAAGTCCTCCATTCCTGCTTAACCCCTGCTATAATGTGCGGAAAACACTCTACGGGCAAGCACAAGTTTGTTTTGTAGGGAATTTGCTTTATCAATAAGCCGTTGTCGAAGTATGGCTGCTTTGATGCTTATTTTTCAATCTGTTCCCTTTATATTGGGGCTTTTTTGGACATTACGCCATAAATTTTTTTCGAAATTTTTTGTCCCCAAACTCCCATATGGACATTTTACTAAATTTTTGTCCTTTGTACAAGTGAAATCGCATAATTTTACACAATAATATCCATGTAGGTCATTGTTCTTGATGATTCTTTGAAAAATAGGCGCAGATTCCCGAACCGAACTGCTGCAAAACATGGTATCAGTAAGGGTAACCATATTGACTTTCGTACGTTGAAGTGTTATATTGTGTGAGCAGAAATTAATTTGAAATGATAAATGATTTACAATGGAGGACAAATGAAATGATTGTTGTAATGAAACCCCGGGCAGCCCAGCAAAGTATCCAGGCTGTCACAAAATATATTGAAGATCATGGACTTCAGGTTCATCTTTCCGCCGGTGAGGAAGTGACCATTATTGGTATCGTAGGTGATAAATCCAGGATTTCCACCGAAAATCTCACTATTTTTAAGGATGTAGACCATATCCTTCCCGTAACGGAAAGCTATAAGCTTGCCAACAAAAAATTCCATCCCGAGCCTACCACTGTAAAGGTAGGAAACACTACCATCGGGCCGGGTAACTTTACCATCATGGCCGGCCCCTGCGCCGTCGAGACAAGGGAACAGCTTTTCACCATTGCAAGAGCTGTGAAAGCCGCTGGCGCCACTATTTTACGCGGCGGTGCCTATAAACCCCGCACTTCCCCCTATTCTTTCCAGGGGCTTGAGGAGGAAGGCCTTCGTTACATGCAGGAAGCCAAGGCGGAAACCGGACTTTCCACTATCTGCGAGGTGGTAAGCTTAGATGCCATTGAAGCCGCCGTTAAATATGTGGATATGATCCAAATCGGCGCCCGTAATATGCAGAATTTTATTCTTTTAAAGGAAGCCGGCCAGTCCGGTCTCCCCGTACTGTTAAAGCGTGGCCTTTGCGCCACCATAGACGAATGGTTAAACGCCGCTGAATATATCATAGCTGAGGGAAATCCCAATGTGGTACTCTGCGAGCGCGGTATCCGTACCTTTGAAACTGCCACCCGCAACACACTTGATTTAAGCGCTGTGCCTGTGCTTCAGGAAAGGACACACCTTCCAATTATCGTGGATCCTTCCCACTCCACAGGCTCTTACAAATATGTAGCTCCTATGGCAAAGGCCGCCACTGCATGTAATGCGGACGGTCTCATGATTGAGGTGCATAATGACCCGGCCCACGCTTTGTCTGATGGCCCCCAGTCTCTTACCTTTGCCAAATTTTCTACGCTCACCGGGGAGCTTGCCCCTTACTGCCAGTTGGCAGGCAGAGCCTTTGGGAATTAGTCGCCACCGAATAAAACTGTGGCAATAAGGCAACAGCAAACAAAGTTTATCTTGCAGAAATGAGGAAAGTTATGAAAAGTGATTTTACCTGTGGCTTTATTGGCTTAGGATTGATTGGCGGATCTATTGCCAGAGCGATCCGGAATTTTTATCCGGAGAGCCGCATCCTTGCCTTTGACATCAATCCTGAATCTTTGAAAGCCGCTCTTACAGACGGTGTTATCAATGAGGCCCTTTCTTCTATTGATGGACGGATTAGAAGCTGCGATTACATTTTTTTATGCGCTCCCGTATCAGAAAATGATAATCATTTGATGGAAATAAAAAAATATATGTCCCCAGGCTGCCTGCTCACCGATGTGGGCAGCGTCAAAACCGATATACACCGGCATATCGAAAAGGCCGGGCTTACCGCACAGTTTATCGGCGGACATCCCATGGCTGGCAGTGAGCGCACGGGCTACATTAATTCCAAAGCCCTGCTCCTTGAAAATACATATTACATTCTAACCCCCTGTGAAGAAGTTTCCCAGGAGACAGTCCGTGATTTCAGGGAATTTATCGCCTCTCTGGGGGCCATTCCCCTGCTTCTCAGCTATCAGGAGCATGACTATGTTACAGCTGCAATCAGTCACCTGCCTCATGTAATTGCGGCTTCTTTGGTGAATTTAATCCGGCAGTCCGATTCTAAGGACGGTACCATGAAGCTGATTGCCGCCGGCGGGTTTAAGGATATTACAAGAATTGCATCTTCCTCCCCGATAATGTGGCAGCAGATTTGCCTGACCAACGGAGAAAATATTTCCAGGCTTCTCTCCGACTATATAGTATCTCTGACCGAAATCAAAAAGGAAATTGATATGGCAGGAGCTGTGCCTTTATATCAGTTTTTTGACGAGGCACGGCTCTACAGGGATTCCTTTATTGATGCTTCCAGCGGCCCTATCAAAAAATCCTACTCCATCCGCATTGACATTGCGGACGAGCCCGGTGCTTTGGCGGCCATTGCCACCATACTGGCGCTGCATCAGATTAACATCAAAAATATCGGTATCACCCATAATCGGGAGCAGACAGACGGTGTACTGCAGGTAGAATTTTATGAGGAATCAGATATCCAAAAGGCGATAGAAATTCTCTCCACTAAGGGATACACCATTTATCCAAAATAGAGGCCCGAAACCAGCTCCGCAAGCTGCTTGTAAATGCCAGCACTTTCTCTGCAGACAGCCGCACTGATAAAGAGCCTTTCAGGTAACCGTTCAACTATCCGGAATATCTGAAAGGCTCTTTCCATTTTGGAGCTTCCCATTTTGACTTTTTGCTTTTTCTTTTAAATTTTCTTCTGCTGATTATTTTCCGGATTATCACAATAAAGATAATACCCACTATACCGCCCGCGGTATCTATCATCACATCCCTGAAGGCTGCACATCTCCCGGGGACAAAATACTGGTGCAGCTCGTCCAGGCCGGCAGATACCAAAAGTTGTAGCACCACGAGAAAACGCCCTTTCCACCGAGGATGATACCATAACGCTACAACACTGTAGGACAGAAATCCCATACACAGGTACTCCCCAAAATGAGCCATTTTTCGGATGATTGTCTCTAACGTGGAATCCCATTCTGCCTCCGCTATCCCGCCTCCATCACCGGCGCCTCCGATAATTCGGTAATATATGTCCAAAATCATTTCTGTGACTTTTCTGCTGAGCGCAGAGGAATCTTCTCCCTCCTCGGCTGAAAAGTGAAATATCGCAATATACAAGACAATCAACAGAATAACTGCCACTGCCGTATAAATCTTTTTACCTCTCAAACTATAATGAACTCCTTAAATTTATAAATTATTTGATTCCCATAGAAGCAGCCTTTCTTGTATTGTATTAGATTATCCGCAACAAAATGATTTTCATACTATTTGGTCGGCTTGCCTTACCTGAAATCTCTCTATCACAGGAAAATAAAAATTTACTTCTTTCCATATATTCTTAAAACTCTCAGTCTATCACCCAATCCTCCAACATACTATGTTTCCCAACAATCTCCCATGGATATGCCTTCCCGGAAACGCAGTAAAAACAGCGCTCCATAGGGAGCAAAAGCCTTGTCTTCAAATCTTCAAGCGTCAATGTATCGTTATATAAATCAATGCCTTCATCTGTCGGGAGATTTTGTGAAAAAGCCTCATTAAAATATTTCGTTGTAAAAGGCGCATAACATGGCGCAAGCTTTCCATCCTGCAGGCAAGTACAGGAGGCCTGAAAGCAGCTATAAAAAAAGTCTTCATCCGAATGAGGGTTCAGGATTTGTGTTTTACTGAACTCCCTGTTCATCTCCGTAATTGTGTATGGAATTTCCTGCTCATAGAGAAATTGCTTGATCTCCTGAATTTTGTCCTGAAGCGGTGGATAGAGGGAAATATGGATAAAAGCCATCTTTTCCTTCATCAATTCGACCAGGGCACTGTTCATCTGCTTAATCAGAAGTCCATTGGTCACCACCGTGATGATACTTGTGGGATATAGTTCCCTTGTAAGCGTAATGAACTTACCAAGATCCGGGTTGAGCAGCGGCTCACCTCCTAAAATCCGAATAATTCCTATATCCGGAATAAACTTTTTTAACTGCTGCAAATCCGATGCAAAACTTTCATAGTCCGAAAAAACAGGCTCCGTCACAAGGGGCGAATAATGGGTACAGTACTTACAATTCAAATTGCAGTGATCAGCTACATGAAACTCTAAGTAGGACAAATATGGGTCGGAAAGAATCGGAGTGATTAAGCCGGCCACCAATTCAGGGTGTGTTCTGACTTGATCGTTTAAACGCACCCCCTCATAAATATCATTTATATCGACGCCATTTCTAAGCAGCGCCAGCACCAAATTGTTATGATGGATATAGTACTCCTTGGGAATGACAATCGCGATTAACTCTCCCTCCCTATATCTCTCTATAAATTCCGGCACAGATATCTCACCTTCATTTTGCGCAGCCCCCAGAACCACCAGCGCATCAACGCAAAAGCCTTCCCCGTCATTTTGAATAAACAGATCCGAATATTCTTTTTCCAAAATATCTTTCATCAAAAGACTCCATTTAGAATTACCAAAAACCGCTATATGTAACATAGCATACCCCTCCTATCATTAACATCTCGCCGGGCAAAATACATCTTCGACATGCAGCCTAAACCCGCACGTCGGCCGCCAGATGTTTGTGCCATCCGGTTGGCTGCAGGCAGGCGCCTGGCCCGCTGCCCGCAAAAGCCGACAGTTTTCATAATAAAGATAATAAATCATTGTGTAATTCCTGCGCCCTTGCCTGCCAGGTATGTTTAGAAGCAGCCAGACGATAGCCTTCCGAAGCAATCGACTGTAATCTCTCCTTATCGGAGAGCAATTCGCTCATCCTCTTTGGTAAAGCGGCAAGGCTTTCCTGCGAAAGCGTAAAAGGAACCCACACATTATCAGGTAAAATTTCATCTAAATAGACAGAAGTCTCCGAAACCACAACCGCTCCACGCAGCATTGCATTGAAAATGCGCTCATGGCTTCCATCTTTAAACCATGGCATTGTATTTAAAACAATTTTACTGTCTTCCATTTTTTTGAGGACTTCTTCCGGAGAAATACGTCCGCCATAAGACACGTTTGGAAGCCGAATCCAATCACAGTCTGACCATCCATCCCCATATAAAGTAATCGAAATTCCTGCCTTTGCCACAGCTCCTACCACCTTTTCTCTATAGTAAGAACTGACCACCCTTTCTATGTAAACACAGGAAGATATAAATTGCCGCAATTCTTCATCTGAAAGGACAACGTCATTTTGCAAAAGCTGTCCTTCCACAACTGATTCTATAGTGTCCTCCGGATGGGCAAACAGCCAGGCAATGCTGTCCTGGCAAATCTTTTCTGCCGGAAAAGGGAAACGTGCAAAATCCGGTTTTTGTGAGACCGCATAATCAGCATACAGGCTGCCTGCATACAAAACATCTATCGTTCTTTCCGCTACTGGTTTCAGCTCGCCCTCCGCACAAGCTCCACCGTGTGGCAGAAAGCCTGTAAAAGGGATATGTGGATAAAATCGCTCCACATACTGACTATGTTTCCTGTCTATAGTCAACACAACACCTACCTGCGGCGTGCGCATCAAAATATCATGATACCAATAGGGATGGTCCACTAAAATATTGACACATGGGATATCCAGCACTTCCCAAACATTCTCACCGGTAGATAGCTGCATACCGAAAAAAGGCATATTAAAGCCAATCATTGCAGTCACAGATCCCTTTTGAATAAAATCATAAAGACGTCCAAGACTCAATGCACTTTGCCGGAGATTAAATTCAAAAATCTCATACCCCAGCAATTCAAATCCTTTTTTTAACTGATCACTGAATAGATTAAGTGTATCCAGTTCACTGTGAAACAAGACTAATTGTCCCAAGTTTCCCATTTAGTCCTCCTAAAAGTCTTTCTCACTTATTATTCATAAGTAAATTTAATTTCAAGTTCTAATTCATTTCCATTTGCTCCTGTTATATTTATTCCCATTTCTTCACACCAACCGAATGAACCATAGATGTTATAGAATACACGATTGAAACAGTCTTTAATTCCATCACCCTGTAGATTTACAGTCTGATTTAAAGTTTTTGCACCCTCACTCAAATCAGGGTTATATGTTATGTAATCAATCTTCTCGAAAAATTCTGTTATAAATTCCTCAAATTCCTCTTGTGTATAAGTCTTTTCAGAATCAATCATTTCATCTAAAACAGAAACTATATTCTGATAAGGGTCTACATCTGTTTGAGATTCCTGCTCTGTTTCTGCTTCTGCAACAGAAGATTCAAAAATCAAATCACAATCAAGACTGCCAACGTATATATACTCAAATGGTAACTCCCCTATTGGATTTGGGAAACGATAGTATGCACTTGGATTTCCCTCAAAGGTTCCGGTTTCTATTTCGATTGTTGCCCCTTGTTTTATATGTCCAATTTCAAAACCACCATCGCAATAAATGGTAAGTTCTTTATCTGTTGTCAATGTTTTATATTCGTTTGTGTAATCTCCATTAATTCCAAACGTTGGATTTGTGTTTTCAATTTTTACATAAATTTCATCGTTTTCAAATTCTTTTCCGACTATATCACTATAATCATTTCCATCTGAAACATCTTCCTCAACTTCATCTGATTCCGTTTCCTGTTCTTTTTGTTCTTCCTGTTTCGTTTCACTATTTCCACAACCAAACATTACAAAAGATAATGACACGGTTAAAACCATCATAATTAATTTCTTCTTCATTTCTATCTCCTTTTTAATCTAAAGTCTCTTTCCTAAAATTAATAATAAGTATCATAAAATTCATCTTCATTCTTTTTATGTTCTTCACTGTCTATTTTTACGAAAAGATTTATTGCTTCTTCTCCTTTATCATTTTGTGCTTTCACAACACAAAATTCTGTTATTCCACCAAATCCATCTTTTCCATTCTCTACATAATTTATTAAGCTTTTAGTCGTTTCTTCTGTGTATTCTGTTATTCCATGAGTAAGTTGTATGCCAAAACCATCATAATTTTCAAATGGAGACATACCTGCAAGTTCTACATTGCATTCTTTTCCCATTTCTTCAAAGATTTTTGTAAGAATTTCAATATATTCATCTATTGCGTATTCTTTATCTTTATCATATCCGGCTTTTTCGAATATCTCAACATATGGAGCATTGGCTTCTTCTTCTTTTTGCTGTTCCCATTCTTCCGCATGTTTTATAGAAGATTCGGTTTCAACAGTAAAAGTATTTGTATCAAAATCTAAATAGCTTACATATAGATAATCAAAAGGTGCTTCTGAAATAGGATTCGGAAAACGATAATATGCACTTGAATTTCCATTATATATTCCATGTTCTGTTATGTCGATTGTTGATCCTGTCTTTATATAACCAATTTCAAAACCACCATCGCAATAAATCGGAATATCTTTATTTGTTGTTATTTGACCATATGCTTCTTCCCATTCGTCATCTACTCCAAACATTTGCTCTGTGTTTTCAACTTTAATATAAATATCATCATTTTCAAATTCTTTTCCTATAATATCTTCATACTTATTTTCTTCTTCGTATTCCTCCTCATCATCTTCATAAACAATATCTTCTTGTTCTTGTGTCTGCGATTCCTGATTTGTTTCCGCACTATTCCCACCACACCCTGATAATGATAGTGATAATACTAAAGATAATAATGTTACTGTTTTCTTTTTCATTCTGTCTATTTCCTCCCTGTGTCGTAAAATTGAATAGTTCCCAAATTAAGAAACTATAAGCGTATCCGAAAAATTGTACTCCTTTTATATAGAAAAAGCAACCTATTTTTTAGGTTGCTAATCGGTTTCCAAACAGAAGTATACTGGCAAGAGTGTATCAAACGCCGCCACGCTCTGCGAGCCGGCTTATTGATGAAAAAGCACTGGATACAGGGATTATATCTCCTATATCCAGTGCTGTTGGTTGTGCAATCTGTTACTTATTTATAGTTTACAATCTTCCCGAAATCAGCCTTAAGGGATGCGCCGCCAACAAGGCCGCCGTCAATGTCAGGCTGTGCAAACAGTTCTGCCGCATTGCCAGCATTTACGGAACCGCCGTACTGGATACGAACCGCATCTGCCGTAGCCGCATCATAAATCTCTGCAACACAGTCACGAACTGCCTTACAAACTTCCTGAGCCTGCTCTGTGGTAGCTGTCTTGCCTGTTCCGATTGCCCAGATAGGCTCGTAAGCGATAACCATGGATGCAACCTGCTCTGCGCTGACGCCAACCAGGTCAGACTTAATCTGCATACGGATCCAGTCAAGGGTAATTCCCATCTCTCTCTGCTCTAAGGTCTCGCCACAGCAAAGGATTGGTGTAAGGCCAGCCTCAAATGCCTTCTTAACCTTCTTGTTTAATAAATCATCATCCTCTTTGAAATATTCACGTCTCTCAGAGTGTCCAATGATGACATATTTTGCGCCTGCATCCTTGATCATAGCTGCGGAGATTTCTCCTGTGTATGCACCCTTTTCTTCAAAGTACATATTTTCAGCGCCAACCTCAACGTTGGTACCTTTAACAGCTTCCACAACAGGAACAATATCAATTGCGGGAACACAATAAACTACATCTACATCATCGGATTTAACCAAATCTTTTAACTCGCCACATAATTTCACTGCCTCACTGGGAGTCATGTTCATCTTCCAGTTGCCGGCTACGATTTTTCTTCTTGCCATTTTCTATTTCCTTCTTTCTGCTTTTTTATTCCCACCGCCAATAAGTCAAATGTCAAAAACACCTCCGGACCTTTGACAAATACCGCATGGGTTACGTATTTGCATATCAAAAATGCTTTGAAATATTATTTATCATCCGCTGCTGCTACACCGGGAAGCTCCTTGCCCTCTAAGAACTCAAGGGAAGCGCCGCCGCCTGTGGAAATATGGCTCATCTTATCAGCAAAACCTAACTGGTTAACTGCCGCTGCGGAATCGCCGCCACCGATAATGGTTGTTGCATCTGTCTCTGCAAGAGATTTAGCCACTGCGATTGTCCCTTTTGCAAGAACAGGGTTCTCAAATACGCCCATAGGTCCGTTCCAGACAACGGTCTTAGCAGACTTAACAGCATCTGCATATAATTCAGCTGTCTTAGGTCCGATATCAAGACCTTCCATATCAGCAGGAATCTTGTCAGCGTCAACTACGGATACTTCAATTTCAGCGTCAATAGGGTTCGGGAAGGAAGCTGCAATTGTGGTATCTACAGGAAGCAGTAATTTCTTTCCAAGCTTCTGCGCCTTATCCATCATTTCCTTACAATAGTCAAGCTTCTCGTCGTCTACCAGAGACTTACCAATCTCATAGCCCTGTGCTTTTAAGAAGGTAAATGCCATACCGCCGCCGATGATCAGGGTATCACACTTCTCAAGCAGGTTATTGATAACATTAAGCTTATCAGCTACCTTAGCGCCGCCAAGGATTGCTACGAAAGGTCTTACAGGATTTTCTACCGCATTTCCAAGGAAGTCAATTTCCTTCTGCATTAAGTATCCAACCGCACACTCGCCGCCCTTTGCGCGGATGCACTCTGTTACGCCTGCAACAGACGCATGTGCTCTGTGGGAGGAACCAAAAGCGTCACATACATAAACGTCAGCGAGGTCTGCCAGTTCTTTGCTGAATTCTTCGCCGTTCTTTGTTTCTTCTTTGCCACGGAAACGTGTATTCTGAAGCAGAACTACATCTCCTTCTTTCATAGCTGCAACTGCTGCTGTAGCAGCCTCGCCTGTTACATTGTAATCTGCAACGAAATTAACATCCTTGCCAAGCTTCTCGGAAAGTCTCTTGGCAACAGGTGCTAATGATTCACCTTCGTTAGGGCCATTTTTTACCTTGCCAAGGTGTGAGCAGAGAATTACTTTTCCGCCGTCTGCAAGTAATTTATTGATTGTGGGAAGCGCTGCAACGATACGTGTTTCGTCTGTAATCTCGCCGTTTTTGAGAGGTACATTGAAATCGCATCTTACAAGTACGCGTTTTCCTGCTACGTTGATATCATCAACTGATTTCTTATTTAATCCCATGATTTATTTCCTCCACAAATATTTTCTAAATATAAATAAGGATCCGGTCCATAAGACCGGACCCTTAAGGTCTTTGCCAATCTCAATTAAATGAGATTTAATTATGCTAACTCTGAGAAGTATTTGATTGTTCTTACCATCTGGCTTGTGTAAGAATTCTCATTGTCATACCAGGAAACAACCTGAACCTGAGTATTGCCATCTTCCATAGGAGCTACCATTGTCTGTGTAGCATCAAAGATTGAACCGTATGTGCTGCCGATGATATCGGAAGAAACGATTTCGTCTGTGTTGTAAGCGAAAGACTCTGTAGAAGCTGCCTTCATAGCGTCATTGATCTGCTCTTTGGTAACTGCACCCTTAACAACTGCAACTAAGATAGTTGTAGAGCCTGTAGGGGTAGGAACACGCTGAGCGGAGCCGATGAGCTTGCCGTTCAATTCAGGGATAACAAGGCCGATAGCCTTAGCAGCACCTGTTGAGTTGGGAACGATATTCTGAGCGCCTGCACGGCTTCTTCTCTTGTCGCCCTTTCTCTGAGGTCCGTCAAGGATCATCTGATCACCTGTGTAAGCATGAACTGTTGTCATGATACCGCTCATGATAGGAGCCAGATCGTTTAATGCCTTAGCCATAGGAGCTAAGCAGTTTGTTGTACAGGAAGCTGCGGAAATAACCGTATCTTCTGCCTTTAATGTCTCATGATTTACATTGTAAACGATAGTAGGAAGATCATTTCCTGCAGGTGCGGAAATAACTACCTTACGAGCGCCAGCTTCGATATGTGCGCTTGCTTTTGCCTTGGATGTATAGAAACCTGTACACTCAAGAACTACGTCAACTTTTAATTCTCCCCAAGGAAGGTTCTTAGCATCAGCTTCTTTGTAGATTGTGATGGTCTTTCCATTCACTGTGATGGAATCCTCTCCGTAGGATACGCTGTCAGCGTATTTGTATTTACCCTGTGCGGTGTCATACTTTAATAAGTGAGCAAGCATCTCAGGACTTGTTAAGTCATTGATTGCTACTACTTCGTAACCTTCTGCATCAAACATCTGTCTGAATGCAAGACGACCAATACGGCCAAAACCATTAATCGCTACTCTTACTGCCATTTTTAGTTCCCTCCTGAATTTGATTGATTATTCCTCTTTATTTTGCAATCTGTCAACGCAGCCTCGCTTTGCGCCCCGTCTTATGGTTCAAACGCCGTCACGCTTTGCGGTTTGGCTTATTGTGTCAAACGTTGCCACATTTCGCCCACCGGCTCTTTGAACTTAGATTGACAAAATTTTATCAGCAGAATTATTTTACCTAATTTGTCCCAAAAGTTCAAGATGTAAATGAAAAATAATTGTCATTTCCCACCATTTTTTATATAATTTTTATAATTTCATTCACAAAATTTATTTAAGGAGAACAAAAGAGGCTGTCGCATTAAGAAAACTGTATACAGGATACTGTGTTTCAAGGAACCAGATATTCGTATATCTTGTGTCTACTATTCTTATTGCGACAGCCCCCACAAGTTTGTGTCAGCGCTGCATCCACAAACTTGCAATGCCCAGAGAGCAGCGCAGAAATGAGGAAAATTATGGCTTTGAAAGCGGATTTGCATTTACACTCCTCTTTTTCCGGGGACAGTGACGCTCCTATGGAGGAAATGATTTTAAAGGGGATTTCCCTTGGACTTGACACCATGTGCTTTACGGAGCATCTGGATATGGACTATGTGTACACTAAACCTGATGAAGATGGCATGTTTGAACTGAATACCGATTCCTATCTGTATGAATTGATTCGCTGTAAGGAAAAGTATGCAGGGAAAATCAGGCTTCTTTTTGGCGTTGAATTAGGCCTCCAGCCCCACCTCCGCCGGGAGCTGGCAGTTTATGCCAAAAACCATGACTTTGACTTTATCATAGGCTCCTCTCATCTGTGCAACAGGAAGGATCCCTATTTCCCGGATTTTTATGAAGGGAGGAGCGATGAGGAGGCTTACAGAGAATACTTTGCCTCTATTTTGGACAACCTGAAAGCCTTTGAAAATTTTGATGTTTACGGCCATCTGGATTATGTGGTCCGCTACGGGAAAACAAAAGATGCGGATTACTGCTATGATAAATATAAAGATATTTTCGATAAAATTCTGGAGATTTTAATCGAAAAGGAGATAGGGCTCGAGGTAAATACGGGGGCTATCGGTTATCAGCTCAAAGAGTTAAATCCCTGTACGGATGTTTTAAAGCGGTATAAAGAGTTAGGCGGCGAGATGATCACGGTGGGCTCCGACGCCCATGCCCCGGCAAATATTGCAAGAGGCTTTGACCGGGCTGCGGAGATTCTCACCGGCTGCGGCTTTCGGTATTATACTGTTTTCGAGAAAAGGTCACCGGAGTTTCACCGGCTGTAATATTGTTCCGCCGCCCATCACATATTCTCCGTCGTAAAAAACCACGGCCTGTCCCGGTGTGATGGCCCGGACAGGCTCATCAAAAGATACGCTGATTTCGTCCTCCTCGCTCTGATAAGCCGTGCACCACGCTCCTTTGTGGGCGTAGCGCACCTTGGCCCAAAGCCTGCGGGGCTTTTCCAGATTTTCCATTCCCATGAAGTTTATCCGGTTGCAGACAAGTCCTGTGGCAAATACATCTTCATCACTGATAACCACCTCGTTTGTATCAGGACGCAGCTCCGATACAAATACCGGGTGTCCCATGGACAGGCCAAGGCCCTTGCGCTGTCCAACCGTATAATGGGTGAGTCCTTTGTGGATTCCAATGATTTCTCCGGATTCCGACACAAAATTTCCGGGGCCCATAATCTTTTCCGGTACGGACTGCGCGATAAAGCCCGCATAATCTCCATCAGGCACGAAACAAATATCCTGGCTGTCAGCTTTTCCCGCCACCGGCAGCCCATTTTTTTCCGCAAGGGCTCTTATTTCTTCTTTTGTGTAATCTCCTACCGGCATAAGCGTATGTGCCAGTTGAAATTGTGTCAGATTGTAGAGGGCGTAGGTCTGATCCTTTTGGGCCGTAACGGAATTACGCACCGCGTATCTTCCATTTGCAAGTCTCCCTACTCCGGCATAGTGGCCTGTTGCAATGTAGTCCGCTCCAATCTCCATGCTCCGCCTAAGGAGGGCTTCCCATTTCACGTATCTGTTGCAGGCAATGCAGGGATTTGGCGTCCTTCCCAAAAGATACTCCGAAATAAAATAATCTATCACCTTATCCTGGAATTCCTTTTTGAAATTCATGACATAGTGGGGAATGTCAAGTACACCCGCTACCCGCCTTGCATCTTCCACCGCGGAAAGGCCGCAGCAGCCACCGTCTTCTTCATGAGGTAAATCCTCATTCCAAATCTGCATGGTGACTCCTATGACCTCATATCCCTGTTCTTTTAAAAGATAAGCCGCCACAGCGGAGTCAACTCCTCCTGACATGCCCACCACTACTTTTTGTTTCATGATACTCCTCCATACTGCTGGCAGCATATTGCATAAACCCTCTTTGCCATATTTAACAAAATATTTCCGACCGGCTGAATGTTTACTTAATAGTCTTCCGTATCTTCTTCGCTGATATCATTTTTTGGTTCTTTTAAGCCTTCGATTTTAATATCGTTTTTCTTCGCGTAGTCCCAAAGTGCGGCGTGGATTGCCTCCTCTGCAAGCAAAGAGCAGTGCACCTTCACCGGCGGTAGTCCGTCAAGAGCCTCCATGACCGCCTTGTTGGTTACACCAAGGGCTTCCTCCACTGTTTTTCCCTTTACCAGTTCGGTAGCCATGCTGCTGGTGGCCACTGCTGCCCCGCACCCAAATGTTTTGAATTTACAATCCTGAATCACATGATTTTCATCAATGTCCAGATAGATTCGCATGATATCCCCGCATTTGGCATTGCCCACGGTCCCTACGCCGCTGGCATTTTCTATCTCACCCATGTTTCTGGGATTTGTAAAATGGTCCATTACCTTTTCACTGTACATAACTCATTTCCTTTCTTTTCATCTTCATCCGGTCAATACCCCCGCTACATGCAAACCGGCATGGAGCTTGCTGTACTGCTAAGCGCAACATGCCTTTCATGTATGGATATTGAACCGTTTTTATGAATCGCTCTGTCACACTCTGCCGCCGACCGGTCCTTTAGCAAGTCAAGTGCGATTACCGCAGTTTCTCTTTCTTGATAAAATCCTCATATAGCGGGGACATCTGCCGCAGTTTGCTAACCGCTTCTTCGATGGCCGCAACCGCCACGTCCATCTCCTCCATGGTATTGTCTTCACTTAAGGTAAGACGCAAAGAGCCATGGGCAATTTCATGAGGAAGGCCGATTGCCAGGAGTACATGGGAAGGGTCCAAGGAACCCGAGGTGCATGCGGAACCGCTGGAAGCGCAGATTCCCTTCATATCCAGCATAATCAAAAGGGACTCTCCCTCTATAAACCGAAAGCTGAAATTTACGTTATTGGATAGCCTTTTTTCTCTGTCACCGTTTAACTGACAGTAGGGAATCTCTTTCTCAATCCGGCTGATCAAATAATCCCGCAGCCCGCGTATCTTCTTCTCCCTTTCCGCAAGCCCGGAAAAAGCAAGGCGAACCGCCTCTCCAAGGCCTACGATTCCCGGAACATTCTCCGTTCCCGCACGCCTTCTTCTCTCCTGGGCGCCTCCATGGATAAAAGAGCGGATTTTCACCCCTTTCTTTATATATAAAAATCCGATTCCCTTAGGCCCGTTTAATTTATGGCCGCTGGCGCTCAACATGTCAATGTGAAGCTCCTTTACATCAATGGACATATGGCCGTAGGCCTGCACTGCATCCGTGTGGAACAAAATTCCTTTTTCCTTTGCAATTTCGCCAATCTCCTTTATCGGCTGAAGGGAACCGATTTCGTTGTTGGCAAACATGACTGAAATCAGAATTGTGTCCGGGCGGATGTTTTTCCTTAAGTCCTCCAGCTTGAGAATCCCATTTTCGTCCACGTCAATATAACTGATTTCATAGCCTCTTTTTTCCAGATACTCGCAGGTGTGAAGCACGGCGTGGTGCTCAATTTTAGAGGTGATGATATGTCCGCCCTTTGCCCCGGTGCTCTCCGCCGCCGCAATCAGCGCCCAGTTGTCAGCCTCCGTTCCCCCTGCCGTGAAGTAGATTTCAGCAGGGTCCGCATTAAGGCTCTCTGCTATGATTTCCCGGGACTGCATGATTGCCCGTTTGCTCTCGCTGCCCAGCCTGTAAATGCTGCTGGCATTTCCGTAATTTTCAGAAAAATAAGGAAGCATGGCCTTAACAACCTCAGGTGATGTCCTTGTGGTGGCCGCATTATCTAAATATATAAACTGGTCCATGGATAACTCCTTTCACTATTCCTATCGTTTTACTAGGTTTTCCTTTCACATGATAACATTCCGCGCCTGTTCTGTCAATGAAGATGGCGGCATATATTTATCAATAACGATAATGGCCTCAAAAGCCGTATGCAAGGATGTAATATATATGCTCTCTCTGCGAAAAAATAATCCCCTCATAACAGGAACCCTTATTCTGACCATCACCGGTTTTGCAAGCCGTTTTATCGGTTTCTTTTACCGGATTTTTTTATCCCGGCTGTTCGGCCCCGAGGGCATGGGTATTTATCAGTTGATTTCTCCGGTTCTCGCCCTCTCCTTTTCCCTGACCGTGGCAGGAATGCAGACTGCCATCTCCAAATATGTAGCCGGGGAAACTATCTCAAAGGATTACCGCTCCTCTGTTTTGCATCTGTCCGCAGGCTTTCTTCTTTCCATGAGCCTTTCCCTTTTGTGCGCTGCGGGAATTTACTGCTATGCAGACGAAATAGCAGTATATTTTTTGATGGAAAGCCGCACTGCACCCCTGCTGCGCATTATCGCTCTGTCCATTCCCATGGCAACCGTCCACTCCTGTATCAACGGGTATTTTTACGGCATACGCCAAACCGCCGTTCCTGCCCTCTGCCAGCTTTCCGAGCAGCTTATCCGGGTGGGCAGCGTTTATCTGATTTACTGGTTTTGCTTAAAGCATCATATGACCCCCACCATCAGCTTTGCCGTTGTGGGGCTGGTCATTGGGGAAAGCGCCTCCATGCTGGTTTCCCTGATTGCGGTGCGGGCCCACTTTGCCCATGTGGTACCAAGAAATTACGGGCCCCTTTTTTCTCCGGATTTTCCGGCTTTTTTGACCGCCTCCAAGGGGCTTTTAAAACTTGCAGTTCCCTTGTCCTTAAACCGTGTTATCATCAACTTTTTACAAAGTATTGAGGCAATTTTTATCCCTAATAGGTTAATCCATTATGGATATGATAATGCAACCGCCCTGAGCGTTTATGGTGTTCTCACGGGAATGGCCATGCCTTTAATTTTTTTTCCAAGTGCAATCACCAATTCCATCTGTGTACTGCTTCTGCCCATTGTCTCGGAAGCCGACGCCGCGGACAATGTAAATACCATAAAAAAAGCCGTGCACAAATGCATACGCTACGGCTTTCTGCTGGGAATTTTATGTACTTCCGTCTTTCTGTGTACCGGAAAGTTTTTGGGAAATCTGCTTTATCAGAGCACCCTTGCGGGAAGCTTTATCATCATTTTAAGCTTTCTGTGCCCGCTTATGTATATTGCCAGTACTCTTAACAGCATTTTAAACGGCCTTGGCAAAACCGGCCTCACCTTCTTTTACAGCATGCTGAGCCTGCTGGTGAGGCTTGTCTTTGTCTTTTGGGGCATCCCTGTGCTGGGAATCCATGGATACCTGTGGGGACTTTTGGTCAGTCAGGCGGTCCAGACACTGCTGTGCATGTTTGCCGTGCGGAAATATCGGTAAAATTATTCAAGGAAAACCTGACATTATCTGCAAAGGCGAATTTCATATGCCGTGTATTCATGGTCAAAATGATACCCCAGCTTTTCCGATAAGGCCACCGACCACTTATTCTGCGCATCCCAACTGGGATACCAGCCCCGCTCAAGGCATTCCAAAATCAGCTTTGCCCCGCAAATATAGGCAAGCCCCTTCCTGCGGTGGTCTTCTCTGGTGTCAATCTCAATTTCTATGCCGCCTAAAAAACCGGAGTAAGAAGAAGCCCCGGAAACCGGCTCGCCGTCCTTTAAAATCACAGCGCCAAGACCATGGTCTCTGTACTCAGCGTAATCTTTATATTGAGATACCCAATCTCCGCACCATTCTATTTGTCTGCAATACCGGAATAAATCTTCATCAATCATCTTCAGTTCATAGCCTTTTGGCAAAGCCTTCACTACTGTCAAAAGCTTATCCCCATCAAAAATACCCGGCTCCTTTTTTATCGCGTAACGAGTGACTTTCTTTGCCCTTTCTCCATAGCATTCCTCGATTAAATCCGCCCATGCAGGATTTTGAGGAACTATAATCATTTCTGCCAGGCTCTCCTTCGTATCTTCAGGAGCCCTTTCTTCCTTTGGCCTCTTTTCTTCACCGGTTATGTTCTCCAGTCTATACCACTTCGGTCCGTATAAGACCAGTTCCCTGTTAGGTTTCCCTGCCGGAAAACAGAAATCTCCCAGCAAAACCATGGCGGATGAGGGATTTTCTATTGCATCCACATAAAGCGTTCCCATCACATTTTGCAGACAGGACCATATCAGAGTTTCCTGCCATCCGTCAAATAATACCGCTGCTTTTTCCTTTTGTTCAAGCTCAAAAATCATTTCAGACCTCCATTTCTTCAATACCTGTAAGTCAATAATCCTGCTGCAAGCGATCTCCACTGAATGTAAAGGGCTATGAATTACCAAAGGTATATTGTACTCCATGCATGTACTTTGTGTATATACCTTATACATATACTTCGTACATATGCTCTGCCCTATGGCAGGCATGTTACTCAAACACCTTACCAGATGCACAACCGTGGAGTATTTTTTATCTTAGTAAAAGTGGAATAATGTGTCAAGAACAACTCTGAAATCACTGCTGAATCGGATATGAAACATTTATAATACAATAGTTTTTCCTGGCAAATGCTAATCCGGCTAAATGTTTGCTCTCAAACACTGCTTTTCTTCAAAACATATTCTCAAAAAGCGCAAATTGATATATACTGAAAAAAAATACAGGAGGTAATTTTCCAAAATGGACTATAAAATAATTCGCTTAACAGACAAGCCCGAAATGAAAGAGCAGGCCGCTCAATGGTTTCATGAAAAATGGGGTATCCCTTTGGAAGCATATGTTGAGAGTATGAAAGACTGTCTCGAAAAAAGAAATCCTGTCCCACAATGGTATATGGCTGTTGCCCACAATCGAATTGTCGGCGGGCTTGGGGTTATTGAAAATGATTTTCATGACAGGAAAGACCTTACGCCAAATGTCTGTGCAGTTTATACGGAAGAAGATATGCGCTGTCAGGGAATCGCCGGAGCTCTACTGCATTATGTGTGCGACGATATGCATGAAAAAGGAATCGATACTCTGTATCTTATCACAGACCATACTTCATTTTATGAACGCTATGGATGGGAATTCTTGTGCATGGTGCAGGGGGATGGGGAACCGGAACTGAGCAGAATGTACATTCATAAGAGCTGAAACAACGGGTGCCACACTTTGCAAGGTATCTGATAAATTTGTTCCCACGCCCAAATATGTGGGCTGTTGGTAGTATGGGGGATTAAAATGAATGTTCAAATCAGCATAAGTGCTCAAGTAGCAGATAGCATTCTTGAAGCTGCAATGGAGCGTATAAATCTGGCCGCACAAAACAAACCGGACTGGGAAAAGCACAAAATTTATCATTATTATAAAGCTGAATGTCATATTCCTGAAGAAGATATTGTACCGGTATTGAATGAATTGATAGTGAAATACCCGGAATTGGATATTTCCGCACTGTATTCCTATGATGTCCGTGAGGGTGATACCAGTGCCCAATGGTGGGGAACCACTAAAATCACTACAAAGCATCACCCTGACGGAACCGCAGCACTTGAAATTGATTCAAGCACAAATTGGTTCTAATACGGCACTGCAAAAAAGGAGTACTGATAATCCGCACAAAACGGTTATTGATGGAGGATGTCCTTTTCAATCATCTCTAGAAAAGCTGTGCATCCTTCCACAATGTCGTCATAGGTCACATCAAAATTCCCCGTATACCAGGGGTCGGCAATATCCCGCATGCTGCCTGCAAATTCAAGCAGCTTGTATATTTTATGCTCGGGGTCGCCGCCTGTGATTCTTTGCATATTTCGGATGTTCCAGTCATCCATGCCAATGAGATAATCGTATGCTTTGTAATCCTGCTTTTTCATGCGGGTCGCGGTTTTGCCGGCGGTGCTGATACCGTAGGCGGAGAGCTTGTTTCGGGTTCCGTAGTGGACAGGGTTGCCGATTTCCTCGCTGCTGGTGGCGGCTGAGGCAATGTAAAAATTGTCTGAGAGGCCTTTCTTTTTTACCATGTCTTTTAAAATGAATTCGGCCATTGGGGAACGACATATGTTGCCGTGGCATATGAATAATATTTTTATCATCTATTAAATCTCCTTGAAAATACTGATTTTCCTTGAAAAATCAAGGTTTTCTCTGATTAGTCAATTTCTCTGATTCTTCCATAAGATGGCATATCTTGGCATATTGAAGCACTCAATGTTGGTAAAAATGTTGGTAAATTGACCCTCTTTTTTGCATTTTACCAACCCCGATATCTGCCGATTTTTGATGGCATAATTATCATTCAAGCACCCTGAATCTATGGGTTTTCAGAACAATAGTCTGATTTTTCTTCTATTAATTATGCCTGTTTTCTGAATGCATGACTTTGGGAAGTTCCTGCCATATTTATCCTTGATAATTCTGCTTTTGCATCATCATATCCCACATGGGTATAGACATTCAAAGTAACTCCAATATCAGAATGACCCATCAGGTACTGCAAGGTTTTGGGATTCATACCTGCTCTTGCACAGTTGCTGCAGTAAGTGTGTCTACATACATGAGGTGTCACCTTTGGCATCTGCACACGATAAATCTTATTGTACTTCTCAACGATATGTTCAAAATACTTTTCCCAATGTAGTGCGACCATAGGCATCCCATTTCTATCAAGATAGAGAAAACCTGTTTTTCCTCCAATCAATGGTTCCTTTTTGGGTTTTGGTCTGTTCTGGATAATCGTCTTGAAACACTCATAGACTTCATCAGTCATTGGCAGTACCCTTGTGCCTGCACTTGTTTTGGTATCTTCAATGAGATATTCCATTTTACTGCTTCTCTGTAACTGGTGGTTTACATTAATTGTCTTTTCCTCCATATCAATATCAGAGAGGGTAAGTCCACAAAATTCTGAAATACGGAGTCCTGTTTTAAAGAGGATGCAGATTCCTTCATAGTATTTACTGAAATGATTGTCACTTTTCACAAATGACAGGAACTGTCTTTCTTCTTTCAAGGTAATTGCTTCTCTTGTCACTGAATCATTCACAATTACTGTAGCAAGTTGAAATTCAAAAGGATTCTTTAAAATCAAATCATCATCCACTGCCATCTGAAATGCTGGTCTTAACACTCCCCTTATCGAATGGATGGAACTGTAACTTCTCCCATTGTCCTGAAGCTGAATCAACCATATCTTTGCATCTGAAAGTTTTACCTTGTCAATCCTTTTTGCTCCAAATGGATCATTTTTCAGAATGTTCAGCACTGTACGATAACCTGCCTGTGTGGTATGCTTTACCCCTCGTTTCTGCAAGGTGTATTTGTCTGCAAGTTCCAATACAGTCATTCCTTCTCCCTGATAGACAAGTCCCCTGTCTTTGGATTTTCGCAATTCATCTTCTTTATCCCTTAATGCCACACAATCCCTTTTTCCTTGTGGAAGGGGATCAGTCCTTTCTAATCTCCAACTGTAGAAGCATTTCTGCACTCCATTTTCATAAAATGTGAACCTGTATTTTCCATCTTTGCATTGTGTCTCTCCATCCTTGAGTATCCTGTTCTTTTTGTCTCTTCTCTTAACACTCATTGTGTGTATCCCTCCTTATAATTGGAGAGCCAATGCCACAACACATAGTTAGTATATCACGGAATCCCTACATGCTCAAACCATTATTTAACAGGGATTGCACAAAAAAAGCATCCTGAATCTACCAGATAAACAGGATGCTTTTACCAATGTCAAGCACTACGATTTTTATATTTAATTATCTTTTTGCTATCCCATACAGATACATTTTCTGCTTTATTTTTACCCATATCTGCGAGTCCTAACCTTTCCAATTCACCCATGGAATCATCATCTTTCAGGTGTGTATATATCGCAAATGTAGTTGATATATCGTCATGCCCCATAATCTGTTTCAGGATTGCTGGGTTCATCCCTTTTCCTGCCATGGCAGTAGCAAATGTGTGTCTGCAAACATGTGGTGTTATTTTGTTGGATGCTGTTTGATGGTTTTTCTTGTATTGTTTCCATATGCTTTCAAAAATCTTATCCCACTGCCCACCATATCTGGGCATATTCTTCCTGTCAAAGCAGAGATAACCTCTTTGACCTTCGACACATTTTTCCTTCTGTTTTGCAGTGCGGCTTTCAATCAGATTCTTAAAAGAACAGTAGGCCCTGTCTGTCATTGGCACTGTACGAAAACCTGCACCTGTTTTAGGGGATTCCAGATAATAACCATTTTTATCCTTATGTAACTGGATATCTATTTTAATCTTTCTATTAATTACATCAATCTTGTCTGTAGTAAGTCCACAAAACTCTGCAATACGGAGTCCTGTTTCAAAAAGGATTACAACTGCATCATAATACCTGCTGTAATATGTATCATTCTTAATAAAATCTAAAAATTCCTCTTGTTCCCCTGCTGTAAGAGCATCCCTTTTTTTGCTGTTATCAGCAACCAGATCGGTTAATACAAAATCAAAAGGATTCTTCATAACCAAGTCATCATCCACTGCCATCTGAAATGATGGTTTGATAACTCCATGGATGGAAGATATGGTGCTGTACCCAAACCCCTTTTCTTGTAACGAGAGAATCCATCTCTTTGCATCTGATTTTTTAATCTTGTCAATGCGGACTGCTGAAATTGCATCCTCTCTGATATGTTTTAACGAAGTTTGATAACCTGCTTTGGTGGAAGTTTTTAATTTCTCATTCGCATTCTGGATAGCGAGATATTTTTCCACCAGTCCAAGGACACTGATCCCATTCCCCCTGAAAGCAATTCCCTGTTCCAATGATTTATTTAATTCCTTAACCTGACTTCTCAATGATTCGCAAAGGTGCTTGCCTTGTGGAACCCTGTCAGTATCTTCCAATTTCCAACTATAAAAGCAATGCTGTTTCCCCTTTATATAATATGTATACCTGTAACGGCCATCCTTCTGCTGGCTTTCTCCTGAACGAAGTATTCTTCCCTTGGCATCCCTCCTTTTCGTGCTCATAGGTATATCCCTCCTTTCCTTGCTATTAATTACACTGAATCTACAATATCTATGTATCTTTCAAATGCTACCCTTTTTATCAGCATATGACTTCCATTCATCAAAACGAATCCTGCATCTGGATTTTCCTCTGCAATCCTGCGAAGTTTCTTTTCACCAATTGCAAAATAAGATGATGCTTCTTTGATAGTGAGGTTATATTTTTCCCCTGGTCTTAAATCTCTGCTTTGTGTGTTATCTGTTGCTTTATCATCCATCTTTTTCCACCTCCTTCCTTGCTGGGCAAATCATATCACAGTTTAAAATTTTGATTCGTGGCGAAAATAAACAGTTTTTTATAGAAATAAATTTATTTGGTACAGGTTTATGGTGCTTGTTTCCCTGTTTTTGATTTTCATATAATCGTCTTCCCCCTTTCCTTTTATTTACAGGATTTTCTTTAAGCAAGGAAAACTTTATCATACTTTTTTTAATGCCAATCTTGCGAAAATAGAACTTTTTCTTTTGACTATCTGATATAAAAATTCCTTTAAATTTTTTCATTTTTATTCAAACAAAACAAAAATCTCTCATTTTTCATGCAGACAGCATTTTTTGGAGTCAGGGGATTTACTTTAGTTTACAACAGAAAAAAAATGTCCATTTTTGCAAAAAAGGTGGCATCAATCGAATTTGTTACTCTGAATCCATAAAAGAACAAATGTTTGAAAAAGGGAGGGATTTTTATGGATTCAGCAATTAATAATGCAGGAGAATCATGTCCAAAGATCGGCATTGATAAAATCAAGTTCTATAACTTTGGTTTAGATAAGAAAGATGGGATTGATTATGCGAAACTAACACAGAACAGATGTGTCAAGATTGAAACAGCAGGAGAAATGGCACATATCAGATGCTTACCAGATGGAACAGGGATAAAGAGAATAATCATCAAAGATAACAAGATATTTTCCGATCTTGTGATCGGTTGCAAAATTAATAATTTTGGAAAACTGTATGAATATATTCATCTTACTTTAACAGTCACATATGCGAGGGGTAATAACCTTGTGCCTATGTCATATCCCGAATACACAGACCACCTTGAAAAAGTCTTGATGTATATTTCAGATCATTATGGCATCAGGTTGGTTGCAGACGATATTAAAATTAATTACATTGAAGTCAACACGAACATTTCATTGTCACAGGCATTTGAAAATTATAGCAGGGCACTAAAGCATTTGATGTCTTTTCCTGAATCAAGTCTAAAAAAAATGAGCACTTATGAGGAAGTAGAAAAAGATAAGAGCAAGACCACATTAAATCCTGAATCTTATATGAGAGGGAATGAATCCATTGAACTTATCATGTATAATAAAAGCAAACAGATGAAAGACACCGAAATGGTTTTAGATGACAAAGAAGAAGATTGCCCTCCCCAATTTTTAAGAATCGAATACAGACTGCTCAACAGCAAAAAGATAGGTGCTGAGTTTGGTACTACCTCATGGATGGAATTAAACGATACAATAATCGCTAATTGGTTTGTAGAAAAATTTCAGAAACAGGTTATCAAAAGACACCAGAAGTGGGAACTGCAAAAAAAGAAAGAACTACTAAAATTGATTAAATTTTGTAGAGATAAAAATTCAAAAACTTGGCACAGTTTATTGATGCAGGAAATCAGAAACAGGGCAGAACTGCATGGATGTCCTTACATTCTCGATATCGAACAGGTCTATGATGCTATTCGCTGCATCCCCAATAGCAGCAGATACTGCACAAGAACAATTAAAGCGATTGATAAAATTAAAATTGAAAATGATGTTTACAAAAACAACGATATTGCAAAAATAAACGAGATATTTTCAAATCTTGAACTTGCATATGATTCCTCTGTTCCTAAAGATTTATAAAAGCATTTTTCAGGATTTATAAAAAATCTGATGTTGCTGATAAATACAAGGTTTTTGATTAATTTCAATGGAAAATTTTTTTTAAAACTCCTTAAGGAATAAAATTTAAGGACTTTTCCCAAATTCCCCTTTTTTTCATTTATTTATTAAATTGTTTTGAATGATAGCAAGTTAATTAATTACCATAAATAAATTAAATTAGAAAAAGAAGGATAAAACAAATTATATTGTACCAAAAAATGTATTTGAAAAAAAGAAATGGAAGAAGAATGAAAAGAGGATGCTGATAGATGCATCCTCTAATAATTATTGATATGATTTATTTTGTAATCATAACTAAAAAAGATATTAGATAAAAATAAATTTATAAAATATTTTTTCAGTCCTCTTTTCTATGCATTTACTGTCTTGCACCACAAGTCGAGCAAGTATAAGTTGTCACAGTTTCATCCCATGCTTCTTCATCTACTACCCAAGTATTGTCATAAGTAGTTTCAGTAGTGTAATAAAAACTACCACCAATACTAAGAGAATGGTCACAACCATGATTTCTGAATTCATCTAAAGATGTCCAAGAACCACCACAACCTCTACAGTGGAAAGTATTAACCTCAATCGGAGTACTCTCCATATGGCCCATAGATTCATGATGAATTACCTCAGTCTGAGCAACCCAGTTGTGCTGACCATTAGCAGGAATGCTTTCGGTGTAGTTATCACCACAAGAACATGTAAAAGTCTTGCTACCAGTGTTGGAACATGTAGGATTTGCAGTTACAGTTTCGGTATAAGAATGAGAATGTGCAGGTTTTACAGAATCCTGTTTTGTAGTTTCAACCTTTGTCTCTTCCTGCTTTACTTCCTGATTTTTGGTTTCTTCTACCTTTGTTGTAGTAGAATTTTCAACCTTATCAGTAGTAGTTTTTTCGGAATCATCAGTTGTTTCATCCTCTACTTCTGCAGTTGTATCAACCTTAAACAGGTAAAAGTCCTCATCTGCATAGTAGTCCATGATGTACTGATAGGAATAAAGTTCATCAGTAGTTGCAAGCACAGGAGGGAGAAGCAAAGTCAACCCATCATAATCATCAGGAATAGTAATGGTAAGAGTGACATATGCAGCACAATTCCATACATATCCATCTTCTGATTTCTCCCATGTTGTTCCATCTTCCCACTTTGACTCCTCAAAGTATGAGATATGATAGGTTTTTCCATCCCATTCAATATCAGCAGCAAATTCATCTGTTGATTCATTCCTCCCATCAAGGTTTACATTTGGAACAATTAACCCTGTGTATGCATCTGCAATTACAGCAGAAGGAAACAATACATAAGTTTTGTACTCCTTACCATCAAACCAACGATAACCCTTAATTTCCTGTGTTACTTCTACTGTCTTATAACCTTCTTCCTCAGCATCTTTGACAACAATATCACTAAGTTCAAATGATACTTTTGTCATAATATAATCATCATGATTATCAGATGCCATTGCCATGCCACTTGTTTCAACAGAAGAAAAATCACAATACTCTAACCCATTTTCTTCTACATAGGTTAAAAGTTCCTCTTCCTCTTCTTTTTCAGGTTCTTCTTCAATTTCCTCTTCCTGAACCTCTGGTTCTTCTTCCTCTGGTTCTTCTTCTACAGCAATGCTTTCTTCGATTTCTGCATCCTGCTCAATAACAGAAGCATCTTCAATTTCTGTCTGCTTGCAAGCAGATAATGATAGCATTACTGCAATGCAGAATAAAATTATTGTCCTTTTTTTCTTCATCATATGAAGCATTTCTCCCCTCCCTGAATTAATTGCTTTTCCATTTTACATCACTACAGATTTATTTCCAACCACATTTTCTTTCCCTTTTCTGTTATATTGCAGAAAAGAGAAAGAAAAAGAGGGGAAAATTAATATGCTGTGATGCAATCATCTTTCTATAATCACATCACCTTCATTTATATCTTTTTTATTCCAAAGAGATTCTCCTGAGGATTCGATCGTTACTTTCTGTAGATTCTGTCCAGTTTCGTCAAACTGTGCACGATAAAAATATGACATATGATAAACAGTAGCATCATCACATTGCAAAAGGTAATTTGACAAATGTACAGGATAACCACTCATACGATATGTTACTTGATATCCATTCCCTGTCGTTTCATATTTATTTATTTTTTCGCTCAAGTCACCATAATTGTTCTGGATAAGTGTATCAAATTCTTCTCTGGTGATTCCACCATCAAGAGCAGGAAGTCCACCAGCATAATAAACATTAGAATAATCTACGACTTCAATATAGTATGCTACACAATCACTTAATTTTCGTGTTTCCTTATCCCCAAAATATCGAGGTGGATTGCATACATTAATTTTCATATACTTTTCACCATCAAGATAGACTTCTATCGTTTTATATGCACTGTCACCACTGACGAGGGTATCTGGATTATATTCATAAGAAAAAGGCAGTTTACTATTTTCTATCTGTTCAATGCAGTCTGCTACATTCATATACTGTTCAAGCATCATATCTGCAACCTGCATCTTTAACTGCATCAGATTAGCATTTTTGATTTCTTCTGTTGCTTCAAAGTAAGGTCTTTCTGCAACTGCTAACGATTCTCCAAATCCAAATGCATCTGCATTTTCCATGAAAATGCTCTCTGCTTCATCTATCGTGACACCATAAATTTCCTCAACATCTGCCATTTCTTCTTCTGTTATGTTTCCAAGGAGATAGTCATTGTACATATAGCAAATTTCTTCTATGTAGAACGATTCATCTTCTTCAATATACCCTTCTTCCTCATTTTCCACTTCTGCAATATCAGATTCTTCCTGCTGTACTACAGTTTCTTGAACCTCGTCTTCCTGTTTTTCTTCCTGCTTTCCAGAAGTTCCACATGCTGTCATGGATATTGTCATTATTACAATAAGTCCAGAAAATAGTGCTTTTTTAATCATTTTATGTTCTCCTTTTTTTCATTATATTTACTGTTAAGTAATCTACATAACCTTTATGGTTGTGCTCTTGTGGCAGTGCAGTCTTCCTTTAAAGACATACCATCATTTGTAGCATCCAACCCTGCAATAATCAAATCTTGAATCATTTTGCATTGACTCTTATTGTAATATTTTACTTGTTTCAGACGATCAAGTCTCGCAGCAGTGGCATCATCCACACCAATCGTAAACCTCTTCATTTTCGTTGACAAATCTGCATCCTCCTTCCTGTAGGTGCACTACATTATACATTCACAAATTCACCCATTCATTTTACGGCCATTTAAATGTATTGTCAAGTTGATTCCATAACTGTGACCTTTACAAAAGTGATGCACTGGTGTATAATGGCACTGAACCAAAAGGAGGTAAAACATGGGTACGAATAGAGCGAGATATACAGTGAGTGTTGATGATGAAATGTTTAAGAAAATAGAAGATTTCAGATATGAAAACAGATATCCGAACCGAGCAGAAGCAACAGTTGAATTAATTCGGTTAGGATTAGAAGTAATCGAGAAAAGAGAAGAGGAAAATAAAAAGTCTTCCAAATAAGCAAACACTAGCAAATCTGATTGAGATATAAGCAGGAATAATTGTAAAATTCAGTTCTGGAATCATGGAGACCAGTTTCAAAATCTGGTCTCTTTTTGTAGGAATCTTATATTGTACCACAATCCAAAATAGAATCTTTACAGCGAAAATGTATCGGTATGAGCAAGGTACCTCGGCCTACAGCCCACCCCTTTGGGGTTCCTTGTGTACTTTTATAAATGTAAATCCTACAAAACAGGACTTACATTTATAAAAGTCTGTTTTTTAGAGGTCTATTTTAAATATATCATCTTCCAACAAATCTTTTAATTTTTGTTTGCCATATTTACGAATATAAAAAATCCATCCACCAATAAGATAAAGTGCAAATAAAATAAGTAAGATTGTCATTTTGTCCTCCCTGCAAATATAAAGTTATTGATTTTATCTGCTTACTCCCATATTAAAGGCATCTACTGAGCATTTTGCTTCATCCATAAATATAGAATTATAAACCTTTTTTAAATATCCTACGAACACAATTTCCCTTGTTGGGTAAATCCTGATACAGGTATTTCTAATGTAATTATAGTATTCATCAGTAAATCCGAACAGCATTTTGAAGTTCTGCTCTGATCTGATTATCTTCTTCTCTGTCACTTCATACTTCCTTTTCACTGATATAGCAGAAAAATATCTTTCTGTCATATTGATATCCTCACTTTCATATGTGCTTATATAGATATGCTCATTATAACCTCTCTTTATAACCATGTCCATACAGCGAGTTATTTTTCAGAGAGACATTGGATAAAATAAAGAAAAGGAGAGGACACAGTATGAAATATTTACACATCAAACTTGAAGAATTGCTAAACGAAAGAGGATTATCAAAGAAGAAGGTATGTTCTGCATTAGACATCGAAAGAACAAATTTTAACAGGTACTACAGAGATGAATTTCAAAGGATAGATGCGAACTTCCTGTTGAAATTATGTGATTACTTTGATTGCGAAGTCGGAGATTTGTTTGAAATCAGAGACACCGATAACGATACACTTTCATAAGCGAAAGTAATGAAAAAGGGAATCGAAACCTACACTTTTCAATTCCCTTCATTTTTTATATTAATTTAGAAAATAGCAGTACTGCCCTCATAAAAGCATCCAGATTCCATATGCTTTTTTCTTCTTCTGCTGATCGTGGATTCAGAAACATCTAACAATAATCCGATTTCAGCATCAGATAATCCCTTTTCATTTTTCATTAAATAAACGAGACCACAAGTGACCGAATTTCCATTATATTTAATTCTCTTTGGTTTTGCACCTGCATTCCCCTTGTTCGAGTATACTTTAGGAATATAATCATCATTCCACACGGATTCAAAATATGTATATTTTTCAGATAATTTTAGTTGTTCTGTCTGAATCCCAGTTAGTGCCAATCTATCTACAAATTGTCGTAAAATATTATCATCTTTGGAATTTACAGCATAAGTTAATTTGTGTATCATGTTATCATCCCCCAACAGTAGTTAATATTTTAATGTTTTGCTATGCACACTTTTGCTTGTGGGCATCAGTCGAATTCCACATTTTTTTGATTGACTGTTTTCTATACATATGTTCTTTGATTTTTTGATAGCATCCAGTTTCTGCTCCACTCCATCAATAATCATTTGTGCTGTCTGCCTGATAGTTTCGAGACTTGCTTTTAATTCTTTCAGTTCCTTACCCGAACTCCATCCACTTATATATCCAAAAGAATATTCAGAAGTATCTATACCAAAATAATTTGAAACAACATATGCAACACTCTCAGCTTGTACTTCTTTTGTTTTTCTATCAAGCGAAGCATCCTTTTCCAATCCAGTATCTTCATCGTGCAGAATAGCATGACTGATTTCATGGATTGTCGTTTTACAATTCATTGCCTGTGACATACCTTCATCAATTACAATATTCTTATCAATAAGGTGGTAATAACCATTTGCAGAACCATCAACATTTTTAAAACTTATGGGAACTGGTGAAAACTGTTTTAAAGCATCCATGAAGTCTGTATACTCGTCAATATTGCTATCTAATTTATGTGTGATCTCAGGAAGTGGTTCTCCTTTCGTCTGACTGTAATCAAATACATTTACAACCCTAAATCCTGCAAGCACTTTTTTTGTTTCAGGAGCATCTTTATTTAATATATCTCTATCCTCTACATTTGAAATATCTACATCTTCCCTTTTGTAGATACATGGAGCGATTATTTTGATTGCTTTTGCCCCTTTAACAACTTGCCTGTTTACCTGTTTCCAAGTGTTATATCCTGCGACAGTAGTTGCACTAGGCATCTGCATTGAAATAAGCAGTGTGTTATTTAAAGAATATGATGTAAATTTGCTCATAGTCTTTAAATAATTTTTGTAATTTTCAGATTCAAATAAATCTTCAATTCCCTGTTGCAACTTGTCTGTAATCTCTTTGATTTGCTGTGACTGTGACATCTACATCACCTACTTTATAAATAAAATTCATAACTTCATAGTTTTGTTTGATTCTCATATAATTTGTATATAAATTCTTACACTGTTCAATCTGCATTATGTTTAACATATTCTTTTCCCCCTTTTGCTGATTTCTTGTCCTTTATTACTGAAAGTACTTTTAGAATGAAATAATCCTTCACTGTCACAGAGTGATAAACAGTGTGTATGAGCATTGTATTTATAAACAGAATCACTCAAAAAATCTTCTGTTCTTACTAAATTTTGATTGCTGTTTACATCCATGACAATTAATTTCAGAAAGTTGGGATCATCAACAATATTCGCATCAATGGCGAGCATTTCATGCCTGCTCGATGGTAAAATATACAATTCATCTGCCCCTATTTCCTCAGATGCTTTCTGCATGAAAGCAGCAGAAAGGACAGCACAACTTCCATCCAGTTCTTTCCGATTGGTTAATATGTAAAGCGAGGATTTATTTGGCATCATTTCATTAACAACTTCTTCGTCTATGCCAATCTCCTGCATTGTTTCTTTCATATGCTGGTCTAAGTCTTTGCAGATGTAATCTGCATTTTCAGTATTTTTTTGTGCAATATCAAAAATTTCTTCTTTCGTCATTCTTAATTTCTGCATCACATTATTATCTACTAAAAAAGACTCTGTATCAGAAATATGCCATCTGGGAATGGCGGCTAAATCTCCAAAATCTTTATATGGACATTCTTTTAACAATTCCCTGTTCATGTCCTTATTTATCAATGAAAATGAGATATTTTTTTTGGCATTTTCAAGTGTCAGGTTTGATATTTTGGGATATTTCACTTTTTTTAAAAGTTCTGAAATACGATCTGCAATTTCCTTAACAGGAGCACCATCTTTATATATCTCATAAATTTCTAATGGATATATTTCAGGTGCTATTGTTTTACTATCGAACCTCATTGCAATGCTCTCTAATCTTTCATTGGTTTTATTGATAATTCTGCTTGTAAAATTTATATGTTCAACGAAATTCGACTGAATTTCATGCTGTAATCTATCTTTAAATTCTTCATAATCCATAGTCAATTCACCCTTCCTATAATTTGATTTGTTATTCATCATTTTTATTTGCTTCAATTACTTCCTGATACCTTCTTAAAAAAACTGGATGCTCAAAATATCTAAACTGTTTCAATCTGAAAAACTTGCCATAAACTATCAAAATGACTTCCTTTTTTTCTCTTAAACTCTGAAAATCTGCAACTTCCATGATTCTCCTGTATTCCTGTGACACATTCTGTTTTCCATCCGAGCAATGCAAAAGTTCAGATCGGTTATGTGATATCTTTTCTTCTTTGTACTCACCAATAAGGTCAGACAAAATTTTTGTTGTTTCATTATCTTTACACGAAAGAACATAAGTAACTTCTGAAAGATTCAATAATGTTCTTGCTTCTTCTTTTGAGTAGATTCTTTCTATCTGTGAAAAATCCTGATATGCCATAAGCACCGATACACCCAGACTGCGATTAACTGCAAGAAAAGAAAGTAAATTCTCCAATCTCCCCAACCTTGCTAATTCATCCAAGATCAAAACTGCACCTTGTTTCCAATTTTCCCCTCTCTTTTCCATTGTAGATATCGTTTGATATACTAAAAGTCTCAGTAAATCTTCAAATTCATCTAATAAAAACATAGGTAAACAGACAAATACACTGATTCCACTATTCAAATCTTCTGGACATGCTTTGTTGTAATTATCTCTTAATTGATAACGAATATCAGAATTGAGAAATATATTAAGATGCTCTTGTAATGTCAATGCAACATCTTGCATTGCTTCTGAATCCTTATCAGCATATTTTTTGAGGCCATTATAAACAAGACTTTCTTCTCTACAATTTTCTTTATCCTGTAATATTTTTTTGATATGTTCCCCTACATCTTCGGAAATTACTTTCGTGATACTGTCCACAAAACCCAATCCCTGATTGAAATAAAATAAAAGCATAAATTTTAATATGGTTCTTGCATTGTTCACAAAAAATTTGTCTTTGGGATTGCTGCTTGTAATCAATGCCCTTGATATTCCATCAAAAGTTCTCAATTTTTCATCATCTCTGGTACTTTCATTAATTGAAAAATAGACATCCCATCCATTCTTGCTTCGATCTGTAAAATCAACGACTTTTACATTTTTATTCTCATTCATTTTCACACTTTTTCTTGCCAGTTCTGGTTTAATATCTAAGCAGAATACAGGGATTGGATTCTCCTGCATAAAATTATTAAGCAGAAAATTTGTTAAAAATACTGATTTACCACTCCCTGGACTTCCCAAAACAATTGCACTTACACCATCCCTCATACCTTCTTTACCAACTGGAAGAGTGACATATTGCTTTCCCTGAACACCGAATATTAATCCTTCTGCTTTTTTTGAAAGAAGGTTATCATTTTTCGCAATTTTCTTATACATTGCTTGCCTTTTAGAATCCGACATAGCAGTTACATTTTTTTTGAATGTTAAATTTGGAGTAAAATCTTTCTTGCCTTTTGAAAGACAATCATATAGATTCGATAGCATCACCAAAGATGGAGCAATTAAACCACCTACAATAATTTTTGTAATGTTCTCTCTATCCAAGGTGAATGACTGCATATCTGTAAATCGAGTAAAATATAAAATCATACCTGAAATTGCCAATCCGAAAGGATAACTCCACAAACCTAGAAAATTCAAAACATTTTTCAAATGCAAATTAATCTCCCTCCTTTCTCACATTTAATATGATTTTTCGTATATTGTGAAAAGAAAAAGAGAAGAGAAGAGGACGAAAGCTATAGCATGAAGAAACAGAGTCCTGTTTCTTTAGCAGTGTTCAAAATGGTCTTTCAATGTAACTTCAAAATTTCAAGATTATAAAGACCATTCTTCACACTGCAACAATCCATCTTTTCATAATAAAATTGATGCTGTCACCATATGTACAATCACAATTAATTTTGACGATACCCTGAGTAGATGGATTGTTAATTGGCAAGATTCCGATATTGCTGTCGTCAATATCGTATCTTGCAAGTGGGATTCCCCCTTGACCCCCTTTTGAATCGCTTCGCTCTATGAAAATATCTGCAGTCATTTTCACTTCTGATCGCACGATATTTTCATTATCCCATTTTAAAATTAGATGCAAAACAGCATCAATTTGTAAAAAAGGGATGTGGTACATATGGTACATCGAACAAGAAAAATGACTTTTCGATTAACAGAAGAAGAGTATAGAAAAATAAAAGAAAAAGTGAAGGATGCTGGAATATCACAACAGCAGTTTCTCTTAAAAACTGCATTAGAAAAAGAAATAATACATATAAAGGAATTTCAAGAATTAATACTTCAAATAAAAAGAATCGGCATCAATATAAACCAGATAACAAAACATATGAATGAATCAGATATTATTACTGATACAGAAATTTTTCAGATTAAAGGGGGATTGGATAAAATATGGCAATTATTAAATCAGTCAAAAATTCACATTCCCAAGTAAAACAGATAATAAATTATGTCACCAAAAAGGAAAAGACGATCGGCAAGAAATTATGTTCTGCATTTAATTGCAATATAGATACTGCCATTCAGGAAATGCAAACAACAAAAGAATTGTATAATAAAACAAAAGGAAGAACTTATAAACACTTCGTACAATCATTTCCACCCACAGAAAAGATCACACCTGAACAGGCACACCAACTTGCCAAAGAATATGTAAAACATTGCCCTCTGTTTTCTGATTTTGAGGTGGTTTATGCTACTCACATGGATAGAGAGCATATACATACTCATTTTGTTATTAATTCAGTTTCCTTTATAGATGGACATAAATTTCAAATGTCCAAAAAAGATTTAGAAGATATGAAGATTCTGAATAATAAATTGTGTATGAAACATGGTTTTAGTATTTGCGAAATAGGGAAGAAATCTAATAATCTGAATCTCGTTTCATATGATACAAATAAATATCAGTTCTTAAAAAAAGCAAAAAAGGGAAAAGTAAAATCTTATGTTCATGAAACAGCAATAGCAGTGTATGATTCAATGCAAGCATCTACATCAAAAGAGGAATTTATTATGAACATGGAGAAAAAAGGATTTTCTGTTAATTGGCAAGACAATCACAAATATATCGTTTTCATAAATGCGGATGGAAAGAAAGTGAGAGACAGCAATCTACAAAAAACCTATAACCTCCAGATCGGCAAGGATGATCTGCTTGCACTTTTCAAAGATAATTCATTACAGAAGAAGCATACAGCGAGACATAGAAAAAGATAATTTTGGGAAGATAAAAAGAAAAAGCAGAGGGAAATTAAATTTTTCGCTCTGCTTTTCATTTATCTTATTTGATACACATATTTACCATCCTTTTTATGAAAATCTGAAAGAATACCACCAGCATGAAAGAACCAATTTTCCCTTTCATTTTCTGATATGGTAACAGATTTACAGCATTCATAAAACTTTGCGAAATTTACCACCTGATATATCATTAAAACTGCTAATTCTTCATAACCATAACAGCAAAATATTTTCTCTATGCTGATATCGCCATTCTGATCTATATCATGGATAGAGATTTGAGCGATAAGGGTTACATTCCTGCAATTATCATCATCCATAATTAATTGCTGTATATCCAAAATTCCACCTGCATATTCATAGATTTTTAATCCCCCTTCTTCCAGATTGTCAATAACAATTAAGTTGCCATCCATTTTAATCGAATGCTCTTGAAGTCTCAATAACTGCATAGGTTCTACTTTTATTCCACTTGTACCATTTATCATAAAACAACACTCCTTTCTTTGATATTAGAAATATGGTTTTTTATATTTCTGTAATAATCATAGCATAAGGTCTCACACACTGATTTTTGCAAAAATGGAATCGTAGTATGCAGTCAAATCTTTTAAGTATAACATAAAAAATTAACTTTACATTTTAGAGAAAATAAAAATATACATCACCTAAAGGTGAACCAATAAAATTTTTTTATACATCACATTAAGGAGAATAAAAGTTTCTTGTTTTTTACATCACCTTAAAATGAAGCATACATAATTTATGAAACATCATATTAATATGAGTAAAATAATAAACATATAAAAAACACCTACCAAGAAGATTTTTTTCTCTAAGTAGGTATCTTTTTGTATTGTGGCATCCAGCTCATTATTGTTGGTAAAATGTTGGTAAGTTTCAAGTTGATAACCTTGAAAAAACCTTATTTTTCAAGGGTTTTGGGATATTACTCACTTCTTGCTGTGGCAGACAAACAGTACTTTTATCATATCTTTGTTATCTCCTTAAAATTTGATTTTTCCCAGTATTTTCAACGGTTTGCGGATTCTTAAAAATTTTTCACATGAAATTGTTTCCTGCAAAAGCCTTTACAATTTTACAGATTATTGTCAATGTAAGTTGTAAAATTTGTTGTAAATCCCATTGCCGTACAACTTGCCTTTTACAGGCTGGATACTCTCCTTATCTCCTTCTCCGCATCTTCAAAGTCAACATGCGTATAAGTGTCCAGCGTCACACTGATATTGGAATGGCCCATGATATACTGCAGAGTTTTAGGATTCATTCCGGATTTCGCCATATTAGAGCAAAACGTGTGCCTGCACACATGAGGCGTTATTTTTGGAAGCTGTACTTTGTAGATACTGTTATATTTCTGGCAGATATGCTGAAAATATTTCTCCCAATGCAGGGCAACCATAGGCATATTATTTTTATCCAGATATAAAAATCCTGTATATCCGTCAACCATTGGTTCAATCTTCGGGGACTTTCGCTTTTCGATAATGCGCTTAAAGCAATCATAAACCTCGTTTGTCATAGGGATTTGGCGTACCCCTCCTGCTGTCTTGGTTTCTTCTATTATATATTCCATGTTGCGCTTTCTCTGCAGCTGATGGTCAATATTGATTTTCCGATTGTCAAAATCAATATCTGAAATCGTGAGCCCCACAAATTCCGATATCCTCATTCCAGTGTGAAACAGAATGTAAATTCCATCATAATATTTGCTGAAATGCTTATCTTGCTTAATAAACTGTAAAAAAGCCTGTTCCTGTTTTCTGGTAATAGCTTCTCTGGTGACACTGTCGTTGACTACCACCGTAGCAAGCTCAAAAGCGAAAGGATTCTTGCGGAGCAAATCATCATCTACAGCCATTTGAAACGCCGGACGAACCACCCCACGCACCGTCTTAATGCTGCTGTATCCCCTTTTGTCCTTTTTCTGTAATTTGATAAGCCAGCCCTTTGCATCCGAAAGCTTTACTGTGTCTATCCGCTTTTTCCCAAAATCCTCCTTCTCAAGAATGCGGATAACAAAAGCGTAATTTGCCTCGGTGTTATGACGCACACCGGTTTTCAGGGAAACATACTTTTTGACCAAATCAACCACCGACATATCCCCTCCATGAGGAATAATGTGGTCAAACAAATCTGCTTCTATCATCCTTTCTTTTTC
The DNA here is from genome assembly GCA_910585075.1 of uncultured Lachnospiraceae bacterium. Taxonomy (GTDB): domain Bacteria; phylum Bacillota; class Clostridia; order Lachnospirales; family Lachnospiraceae; genus Suilimivivens. The sequence goes on along the minus strand of CAJUED010000006.1, from coordinate 7,727 downwards.
ACGCAGGGACAAATCCTTTTGATGACCTGCAGGAGCTCTGTCATTTTTGTCCAGCTTCCAACTGTAAACATATCTGCTCTGACCATTCACATTATCCGTATATTTGTACATATACCTTCCGTCCGGACGCTGGCTCTCACCCTTGCGCAACACTCTGTTGCGGTTATCCCTTCTCTTTTCACTCATAATTATCATTGCTCCTTTCTGACAACAAAGAAGCTCTGATACGGTTTTATCCATACTACCATATACAGAGCTTCTTGTCATGTGTAGATTTGATTCGCAATTGATGGAATTTCAAATGCTGGAAATTCAGATAACCGAGAGGGAATCAAGGTATTCCTCAAACAATCTCCGTTTAATCTGAATTCTGTTGCCATTCATCAGGATAAATGAAGCGGTCTCATTTTCAGCTACGATTCGGCGCATTTTGGTCTCTCCTATTCTGAAATAAGCTGCCGCCTCCTGAAGGCTGAGCGTATACTGCTCCCAAAAAGGAATTTTTTTCATTTTAATCACCTCCTGTCGCTAAAATGATGTATCAACAGGAAATCCCTTCATGCGGGTTACGCATTGATACATTATTTATTACAGGTTCCATTATAATCTGAATTATGTAAAAAAACTGCCCAATAATCAACTTTTCTAAATCGAAAATATATATAATATATTCTCGTTTTAATTCTATATTTCCTTTTATATTAATATATATTTACATTTAAAATAATATCTTTTATAATCGTTTCACATTTCAACCGAAAGGAGACTTACTATGACTTCAAGTACCGAATACTATCAAATCATCATGGATGAGCGCAGAAAGCATCCCCAGAAAATCTATTATATGAAAGCTCCCGATACCACAGCAATTGTTGCATCACATGTGAATAAGCGGTCTTCCGAGTACAGAAAATATTACTCCATTGATACAAAGCATCTAATCCTGGCCTCCTTCGTCAAAGCTTTGGAGCAATACGCGGATAAATACGAATCATATTTTCAAAGCTATTGTAAACAGGCTCTCTCAGATGATGGAAATATGGAAAATATTCCGGATGCAATACTATCTGAACTTCACAATCTGCATCCTTTCTTTCAGATGGATGAACAAAATAAATTTCTGTATATCCAACGTCAGCTCATCCGTTATTATAAGGATAATTTTCATTATTATGTAAGTAAACTCGTCCATAAATATAAGGGACAATTTGCTGGTGATGCTTTACAGACAAAAGTTGCTGAAGAAACTGAAAACATATTCGGGCTCCTGTTGAACCCCATCCTTAAACGTGAATCTCCACTGCCACAGAAAAAGTGCAGGGCTTTATGGGAAAATTTTTTGTATTCTGAAAAAAATTCATTAAAAGCAGACTTAAAAGAGGACAATATTTCATCTGTAATTCCTTATCTGGTCAAATGCTGCATTTCAGATATGGATTCTGTCAAGCCTGCAGAAGGCCCCATTCTCCGTGACTTGTTATTTTTACAAAAAGTACTTTCAAAATACACTTTTATATTTTCGGATATTCTTGTGAATGTCCCCAACCTGACTGCCACACAGTCATACTGTCTGTTTTTATCACGCTATGAATATGCTGAAATCAGCAGAATACTGGAAGACCGCAAAATTCTCTCAACTCCTGATGACATGTACTCTCTTTTAACAGCGGAATCCTCAAGAGACGGAGACATGATAATCATGGATGGGAGCGAAGACCGTTTCGACAGATGGACAGATTATGCTTATAAGGATTTATGTGATTTAATCCATATTGCTGATGCAAAGCAAAGGAAAATACAGGCAGGGAAAATCAAGGCTTCCCTTGATGTGCATATTCCTCCTGATGCAGACAACATTTTTCGTTATGAAATCTACGAATTTTACTATTTCGAACAGCTCATTTTCATGGAAATCCTTGAAATGGTAAAGCACAGATATTTTATAAGGAAATGTAAGAACAGTTGTTGCTCCAATTATTACATCACCAATCGGAGAAATCATGCTTATTGTATCAGCTGCGCCGGCAGTCGAAAAGCTCCTGATAAAAAATACCGTGAATCGCTGAATCCTTTGGAAAAGGTAATCAATCAGCAGTATCACCATCTATATTATTCAGCTTCTACACTTCCTGAAGATGAAAAAAATCTTTGCATGGCAAAGCTAAAAAAAGAGCGCGCTGCTGCAAGACAGCTTTTAAAACAGTATGAAGCCGAAGGTCGTTTCGAAGATACGGAAGGGTTTAAAAATGATTTAAAGGAACATGGCATTTTTTAGGGTCAGAGCCTTCATGCCAAAAGTACAATACCATTTTAACGGTCAATCAATATCCATCAAAAATCATAAGGAGGACAAATGATGATAGAAATCATACCGGATTTTGGAGAATTTTGGGAAGATTATGAGAAGAAAGAAGGATACAAGTATCATGAGGGAAAGGCCGAGATTTCATATAAGGGAAAATACAAACACCTTTCCAAAGATGCACGTCCCACCTCAGGTATTCCTATAATAGTAGATATCAATGTCAGTCTTAAAGGGCAAACGATTATTTATAAATATAAATACAGATATGCTAACGACAATAAAGACGAGAGTTATTTTGTCTCCTCCAATCAAAACATCCTGCGACATCTTAAAAGCCAAAAGCATTTTACTTGTGATGAAGACTATCTGAAAGAGATTATACGCGATTATTTTAATTTTGTTACGGCTTTCCTCAATCAGCACAAAGGATTTATACGTTATAATGGGTGGCGCCTTGGGGGAAGCGGCGCTGATGCATGGGCTGAATATATAACAATAGATGATTTTCATGGAATTGGCAGTTACGCGCTGTTTTCAGAAAGAAATAATATATGCCCCGACAATATTATGGAATTGTTTTCTTTGCTGAATCAGTATCCACAGTTAGCTCTTGTCTTTGCATATGGCCTCCATTCTGTCAGCAAATTCCGTTTTGAATCCTTTGAGAGCCTTACAGCAGTATGGAACACTCCCGAATATGAAGACCTGGACAGACCCTTTTCTCTCTGTCTGTATGGTTCATTGACTTCAAAGACAGAGCACACGAAAAAGCAGATTGCCGCTGCCTTATTAGATTACATAAAGCCTGCAGGCTACGAAAACAAGTTTAATTGCAGGCATAAACCGCATTTTTCCATTCAGTATATTGACCGACAGCTTAAAAATCTCCTTTTGCTGGGGGATATACCTGTTATAATAACTCCTTCCGGAAACAGTAAATCAATTTCCACCAATTCCAAAGGTGCCAAAGATATAGAACATCTGCAGCATCAGGGATTTCTTAAAAGTTATCCTGTATTTATATCGGACACCGCAATGAAAAGAGATTCCATACTCAATATTGATATCTCCGGTATTTCAGGTATTGACATACGCGAAATAACAAGACAAGTCCATACTCTGGTTTTCGGATTTATCCATTACTTGGAGGAAAAACCTGATAATACATGGGGCATGGATAAAAATGTAACCAGCCGCACCCGATTTGGTATTCCTTACTTAAGACAGCTGGACCGTGAGGCAGCATCTCATTTTTGTGAGGAAGACAGCAACCCCTATCTTTTGTCCTATTGCAAAGACCTGCTTACAGCTCTGGAACGTTTTAAATGCTTCATAGAGGAAAAGCACAATGAGTCACTGAAAATTATGGACAGCATTATCAAACAGGCTGCCGTGCTTCTCCACGATATGGCCCTTGACAGTGAAAAGGCAAGTCTGCTGAAACAAAGTACCAAAGGGAAAAATTTACCTTCGCCAAATACTTATGCGGATATATTTTTCAGTACACTGAAAGAACAGCATAAGCGAAAACCAGATTCCATCCAAAAATCGGATGATGATTATCTTGTGGACTTCGATAGCTTTTGTGAATTGCTGCCTGAAATTTTAACGAGATATGCACAACCCTTATTAAGCTACAAACAAGTTCTGTCCCAATGCCGCGAAATGGAACCTCCACTTATCAAGCCCCATTATAGGAATAAAGCATTGAAAATTTACAGAGAGCTTTATTTTAAGAAAAAAGAGCAAAAGGTTATACTGGTTCCTGCAGAAATATATGACAAACATTTTGCTGTGGACTAGCCTAAAAGGCTAGTCCATTTTTTCCTTCACATATTTGTCCAAAGATTTTTTGGGTATCCTCCAATTATATTTTCCCAACTTAAATGCACTAATCTCTCCTTCATTGAGCATTTTGCGGAGCTGCTGCTTACTGGTTTTTAATATCGCTCGTACTTCATCAAAGGTATAGATATCATTTATTTCATCACTCATTGTCCCAATACTCCTTTCTGTTCGTATGTTTTTTTGCAAAATTTAATTTCTTTTGGCTGCATTGCCCTTCAATCATTTTAGATACGGAGGGAATATGAGGGCACTCTGGTGCAAGCGGCACGGGAGATACATCAAGCTCTCTGAAATGCCTTAAAATATTATTCGTGGATTTTATGCTCCCCATAAAATCATTTTCCATGGGCACTCCCCTCTTTTTTGATTCCCATGCATTTTCAACACAATATAACATGCGCTCAAACAGCTTTTCTTTTGTCCCCGCTTTATGATACAGATACCGAAGTAAAATATCTTTGGAGAACATATCTCCAAAATCTAAAGGCTCTATAATATACCTTTGGTAAATCAAATCGGCATCCTCAAGCACCGCCAGTAAAGTATATAAACAATTCCTCCTGACAATGTACTTATTTTTCTTCAAATATTTGCGGGACAGGGAAATTTCAAAACGTAAAATTCCTTTGGATTTCAAAAATTGGATATCCTTATCATAATCCAAAAGATTTTGTTCCTTATCATAAAGCTTAATACCAAAATGCTGATGATGGTTTGTATATAAAAAAGCGTTTTCAGTTTTCCATTTATTCGCTTCTAAAATTTCATCAGAGGGAATGCTTACTATATATCCGTAAGGAAGGGGACAGACTTTCATTGCAGCAATAATTTCTTTCGTGTACGTTTGGGATGGCGTAATCACATCATATGTTAAATCTATACGATATATTTCAGCATCAAGAAACCCAATGCCCGTTTCCTTTTCAATCGTCAAAAGTAAATTTCCTAAACAGTTTGTTGCCTGGTCATATTCCTCTGCTGTAGTCAGTTCACCCATAGGAGTGCCGTTACAAATCAATTTATAGGGTGTGACTATCAGCTCTGCCCAAACATCCCTATGGTATTTATCATATCTGATTTCGTCCTGTGTCCTTTTATATATCTTGATGCGAAGCCCCATCTCTGAAAACCCAATTATTTCTATTGGGGCAGGCAAATTCCTGTCGCCTTTCTCGATAACAATTATTCTGTATCTTCTCCACAACATTTCTAACTGCTTATAACAAAAAGCTTTCCTAAGAGAAAATGTATGTATAAACATATCATCATTTCCTTTCATAATTTTATTCAGTTGTTATGAATTGAATTGATTTTTATTTATTTGTTATAGAAAAAAATAATTTATTATTATTTGGTTCAACAGTGAAATAAGTAATAGAGAAATATTTTTAATATTACCGGATGATGTAATGAAAAATAGAAATGAAAAATGGTAGAGAAAGTAATATCCATATATATGCAGTATATATATGGACATTTTATAAAATCATTTTTATAAATCCAAAATCCAAAATCCATTTTTTAATGCTTCATGAAAATCACATAGAAAAAAATCTAACATGACAGCACGCAAAAATGATTATCTATTTGTGTGCAATAAATTAGCTGTGACAATAGACGTTTATTTCAAAACAATTACATCTACTATCACAGCTCATCAGCAATTATGATTTACTTGGGAGTTTTATACCATAGTATCCAAAAAAGTAAGAAGGGCAGCCCGCTGCTTCTCAGTGAGCTGGTAAATTTTAGTCAGAACCGGTTCCGTTGTAATCTGTTCTGAAAAGTTATCATTAAAAAAATCTGACATAGAAATATCAAGGGCATCACATACATAAGCCAGATGCGATACCGTAATGTTTCTGTTGCCTAATTCCACATCCCTTAAAAAGCTCTGGGAAATCCCTGCAAGATTGGCAAGCTTATTTACGGAATAATTTTTCTGCGACCTGAAATATTTAATTCTTTCACCTACATTGTATATTGTGTTATCCATCTTACACTCCTTCTGGTTACAGATAGGGTATCAGATTTTTAGTGACAAAATTACAGTTATAAAGATTGACATATATTTTTATAAATATTAAAATAATTTTAAAATTAGATGCAATAAGACATTCCTATACTCATTCAGGAGGAAAAACATGGAAAATACAAAAGCTACTATTTTACTTATTGGGAATTCCGGTGCTGGGAAAAGTACACTTATCAATGCTATATTTGATAAAAATGTGTCTGTAACCGGCGCATTTGGCAAAGGAGGGATAACCCAGAACTTAACCATATATACGAACGAAACCCTGGGCTATCACATAATTGATACAAAAGGGCTTGAGCTTGGCTTTAAAGCGCAATTAGATACAAACAAGCAAGTAAAAGGCTATATAAAGGAAGCTGTAAAGCAAGGAGAACCGGATGCTGCAATTGATGTGATATGGTATTGTGTAGATGCCAGCAGTAAAAGATTTTTTCGTGAAAATGTGCAGCAAATCCTGTCAATATACAGAACATTTCATAATGCGCCGGTAATTATTGTGCTTGCGAAATCATTTTGTGCCTTAAATGAACGGGAAGAAAATGAGCAAAAAATCAAAGAGACTTTCCAACAATATGACCCAAAAGGAAAAATCAAGCTTATTGATATTATCTCTGTCAACTCCGCCCCATTCATAACTGCCAATAATGAGACAATCCCGATTTACGGAATAGATGAGCTGGTAGATAAAACGAATGAAATTCTTCCTGATGCAAAAAAGACCTCGGAAGAAAATATGGCGAAGGGAAAAATAGAATTTCATGAAAGACAGGCCAACTTATTTATTGGCGTATGTACCTCGGCTGCGGTTGCCGTAGGTGCGGTCCCTATCCCATTTGCGGATGCCCCTGTGCTTACTGCGATACAAACAGGAATGGTAAAAGGCATTGCACAAATTTACGGCATAGACGCATCTATTCTTGCCACGGCAATTATACAGGCTTCGGTTGTGTCTGGTACAGCAAAATTAGCATTATCAACGATAAAAGCCATTCCTGGCATCAATATAGGAGTATCTATTTTAAACGCAATTGTGGCTGGCGCCTTTACAATAGCAATCGGAGAAGCAACAGTTTTTATCTGCGAAAAAATAAATTCAGGTGATATTGATTTAAGTGAAGTACAGAAAATTGCATCCGAAAAAATCCCTGCAATTTTTAACAGCATGGTGCCCTATCTGAAAAAAAATCTCGATAAAATCAATAAGGCGGACAAAGCAGGAATTAAAGAACTTTTTTCCAATTTTTTAAAGTTCGGGAGGAATAAAAAATAAAAAGGCATTGCTAAAATTTTCTCCCTAAAAAAACTTATAATAAAGGCAGGTTTATTAAAATGCTCATAAGGTAGTAGCATTTGGTTTTAAACTATGACAGAGTATACGGAGATTATTTCCGAATACTCTGCCATTTTAGAAATAATAAGCTTATTATTCCAGTGTAAAATTGTTATCAGCCAGTCTTACCTTCCCCTTTCCCCGTTCATAGATATATATTTCATCACTTAATATCTCTTTTTCATCCACCACAGTTTTATTGATGC
>CAJUED010000005.1:133889-138433 GCA_910585075.1 uncultured Lachnospiraceae bacterium | reverse complement strand
TAATCCCGCTTTTCGTAAACTTATACCAATCGCCATCCGAAAAACGCTGGCTGTCAAGGGACGGAAAATGTTCACATAATTCCTGCGCTATGTTGGGATTGGGTATCTCAACACATATCTTCAAAGCTTCGTGGTTAAAGTTTGTAAAATCCGTATATATGCTGTCGCCCCAGCTTTTATCCTGCTCTTTCGGATTGGTTTTATAATTCCAGTAATGTGCATCTAATGTATCAACCGTAATTTCACATTCCACACCGCATATTTTTCTTGCTGTTTCAATAAAACTTTTTGCTTCTGCCGCTGAAAAGGAAGATGAACAGATAATTTTTCCATTTATCCGTACTAATGCCCCGCCGCTGGATATAAGAACGTCCGGTTCCAATTCCCTTAAAAATTTCAGACAATTCTGCTCACTTCTTGATGTAGAAATACCAATTAAACACCCCCGTCCTTTGCATTTGGAAACAGCTTCCAAAGTAGATTGAGATAGTGTTTTATCATCTCTCAGTAAAGTGCCATCTAGGTCAAAAAGCAATATTCTTTTTAGGCTTTCCATCGTATATTCCTCCAAACATATTCAAAGCAAAATCCATCATACGGGTTTCCTCCACACACTGATTGTATTTTGACGTTTTTAAAGGAAACAGCATCATATAAAACATTATAGCATAAAACAAGCAATGTATGGTAAACTGATTGAAATGAATACTATTTATACAATATTAGCATATATACATACGCAGTCTATTTTTACATAGAGGAAAAACTATGACAACAAACAATATCCGCTATTTATACAGTGCGGAAACAGGCATTGAACTGATTTTCTGCAAGGACTGGGCCATATCCTATCCGTTACATAATCATGTTTCCGTGCTGACAATCGGTATCATACTGGAGGGCTCCCTTGTCCTTACTGTAAATCAGGAATCAAGGATTTATAAGCAAAACCAGACATTTATGATACTTCCATATATTCCCCATAGCATTTCATCACATGAGCGTTATACCCTGCTCAGTCTGTGCATTGATAAAGATGTGATAAACAACATAGAGGTTGTTACCCTACAAAAACGTATTGCACTGCTTCTGACACAGGCTCTAAATATGGAAATCAACCGGTATCAGATATTACAGCTGTCAAACCTCCTGGATGAAATTGCCGCTTCTCCTGACTGGCAGCTAAAAAACTATAATCCATATATCCACGACTTGAAAAAGCAGTTGGAATTATACCCGGAACGCAAACTCACTGTGGAGGAAATGGCACAAAACGCTTTCATCAGCAAATACCACTTTATCAGAAGCTTCAAAGCAGAGGTCGGGCTTACGCCCCACCAGTTTCAAATCCAGAACCGCATCCGCAAAGCGCAACGTTTCATCCACGAAGCCGAGACAATAACAGAAGTAGCCCTGGCCACAGGTTTCTGCGACCAAAGCCACTTCATAAAACAATTTGAAAAATATGTAGGCCTGCCGCCCTTAATATATAAATCCTCCTCCGGTACTATCCGGCCAGATGGAATCTACTAATGAAACCTATTAGCAGAGGGCAGGCATAAACTTTGCAAACAGATAAAGCCCATCCTCCCCAGCAATGACTTCATGCGGTACTCCTATTGGGAAAACAGATATCACGCCTGCTTCGTAGGGCAGCGTGACGCCATCGTTCACACATACTCCCCCACCGGAGATTACCTCATGTGTTTCCAGCTGCTTTACATGGATATGATTTCCAATCTTTTTATTGGGGGCCATTCTTACAAGATGGTAACTGAATTGTCCGCCTGTCTTTTCGGATGTGATAAGATGCTTTAGCTCTACGCCTTCAAATGTGGGATGCTCTGACCAGGGAATCGTATCAAAAGAAACCTCTGCGTCCGGCAAAAGCAGCTTACCCTCTCCATCAAATTTTTCAAACAGATTTTTGTAATCCATTTTTACACTTCCTTTCAAATTTTATTGGCAATATTCCTGCCTGCTTACATCCTATCAATAAGCATAAAATTTGAATTGTAAGAAATTGCGGATTTTCAATCAGTATAGACAAATTCCCTCTGAATCACAAAGCTCAAAAAGAACAGCAGTATATCCACCGGAATTTTTACCAGTACCTCCGCGCCGCCAAACAGAGGATAAAGCTTTCCCACCACAAAAGCGCTTAGGGACATCTGCACCACCGCCAGCAGAATATAGCGGGGCAGGGTGGATTTTACAGAGCTCTCGCTCTGGAACACTACCTTCAAATTCAAAAGGTAATTGTACAGCGCCGACAAAATCCGGGCAAATACGGTGGCCACCGTGATATAGGTGATATTTCCCCACTGCATTCCCCGCAGGAAAAAGCAGAGCATGGAAAACACCACCAAATCCACCACGCTGGAGGACAGGGAGGAAAAAAGGAACTTTCCGAAAATCATATAAATTTTCAGAGAATCCTTAATGGGGTTGAAATGACTCGTTTTATTTTCTTCTATATAAATTGTACGGATTGGCACCTCCACAATGGGAATCTTTTTGCTTTTGGTCTCAAGCAGCATGTTGGTCTCAAATTCAAACCGCTCCCCCTTTACCTTAAGGAGCTGTTCCATGAAGGAAACCGGAATGCCCCGAAGGCCTGTCTGGGTATCGGAAACGGTAATGCCTGTCAGGTATTTCATCACTACCCTCGTGCACTTATTGCCAAACTCCGAGCGGGCCGGTACGTTATCCCCCTCAAAGCATCTGCACCCCAGAATCAGGGAATCAGGATGAGCAAGCAGGGCGTCCGCACATGCCAGTATACATTCCGGGGAATGCTGTCCGTCAGAATCCGCCGTAATGGCCCCCGGCAGCCCACAGGAGCTTCCATAAAATTCTCCGAGACAATAATTGAAGGCGGTTTTCAAAGCCCGCCCTTTTCCCTGGTTCACTGCATGATGCAAAACTTTGCACCCATACACTTTCTCGGCTTCTATAAAAAAATGCGCGTATGCCTCTCCGCTCCCGTCGTCTACTAATACGATATTTCGGAAGCCTGCTTTCTTTAAATCCTTCAGCAGTCCGGGTAGCCGCTCGTCCGGTTCGTAGGATGGGATGATAATCGGCACTTCCCACCTTGCGCTATTTTGTTCCATATCAATCCCATATCCTTTCTTTCGTTTGGCTCAATTTAACATTTGCCAGACATATCTCAGGTTTTACATGCGTAGCGACAATGAGATGAATATCAGCAGTAATCGGAAACCTATCAACCGTGCCTGCCGTATGCAAAAACATATTCAAGAGTTAAGCGTTGTAAGGAATGCGAATAGCTTAAATTACTGTTATTTCAACAATGCCCTTATTCTTGCAAAGAGACTTCCATTATCTCAGCTGTTCTTCTATTTCTTCAATGGTCGGCATTGAGCTTTTATAGCTTTCAGGCATCAAGTTACTCATATCATATTCTGAAATACCAATCGGAACATTCACCATATTCACAGCATACTTTGCCAGAACATTATCTTTTGTCTTGCAGATTAGTAATCCAACCGTCTGATTATCGTTTTCTTTCCGAAGTATTCCATCCACCGCCGCTACATACGTTCCCAGCTGCCCCATATCACCTGGATGAAAATCCCTCGTTTTAATTTCAATGACAACATAACAGTGATTGAAAATATTGTAAAACAACATGTCCAAAAATTGCTCGGTATTTCCTACGTCAAGGCGGTACTCCCTTCCGACAAATGCGAATCCCATTCCAAGTTCCAATAAGAACCTCCGGACATTTGCCATCAACGCATCTTTCAACTCCTTTTCATCATATCCCTCACGAAGCGTTAAAAAATCGAAATTATACGGATCTTTCGTCATTTCCTGCGCCAAATCACTCTGCAGATCTGGCAAAACTTTTTTGAAATTACTGATGGCTTTCCCTTGCCTTTCAAAAAGATTGGTATCCAAAAAATTAAGTAAAACAGCCCTTGACCAGTTATTTTCAATCGTTTTGTTCACAAAAAACAATGCCTTTTCCTGTTCCTTACATTTGTCCAAGATGGCTTTGTGATGTCCCCACGGAATCATAAAAATAGCTGTCAGCGGACTTTTCGCACCAGCTTGGGGCGTAATTTCAAACTCGTCATTTTGCGCATCAAGTTGGGGCGTAATTTCATAATCAGAATACATTTTATAAAACTGACTCATATACAGCAGATTTCTCGGCGAAAATGATTTTACATCTGGCAATGCTCCAACTAAATCCTTGCTCACCTGCTGATAAAAATGGCTTCCCCAGCTAACCGTTTCCTTAATTGCAACCATTTCCTTTCCCAAGGTCCAATAAAAACGAAGCATCTCCTCGTTCACTTTCATTGCAGCTCTGATCTGGCTACTTTTAAAGCGGGCACTTACATCCGTAATCCAGTCCTTGTATTTTTCATCCACTTTCGCAATATCACTCACATGCCACACCTCCAATTTCCCGAATGCTTATCTTTGTAAGCCTCATCCCGCCGCCTTCTCCCGTCACCTGGTACAGACAGCCATACTCAAATTCCTCCTGGTCAAGGAAAGGTGTAAAC
>CAJUED010000005.1:225-133879 GCA_910585075.1 uncultured Lachnospiraceae bacterium | reverse complement strand
ACAAATCTGTCCCGTTTCCGGACAATTCATCCACATACAAAAATCCCGCATGAGCCTCGCTGACAGCTCTGGCAATATCCTCACTTCCCATTGCCGCCCTGTCCACATTCCCGTACATAACCGACACAGGCGCCGCCTCGAAGCTTATATAAGTATTTCTCACCCAGCTCACATCCGATATATCCCGCAGGTACAACACCCGGCCAATGCTTTCCCTCTGTCCGGCGCCAACCGTCTGCAAAAATTCCTCTGCGGCCTCATCAATAATTTCTTCCCGCTCCGCCAGTTCTTCCGCCGCGCTCTGTCTATAGCCCCAAAGGCTTCCATATGCCCCCGCATAGTCTGTGGTCAGAAGAATAAAGGCCATGCAAACTGCGGCCCCAACTGCCGGCCTTGGTCCATTTAAAATATAATACGCCAGCAGATACAGGCCGCCTATGGCGAACGGAGCCCCATACCTTTCTATGGAAGATACCATCCCAAAGGGTTCCAGATATTGTGTCTCCACGGCAAATATGGTCAGGTGGCTTAACAGATTAAAGGCATAAAACACTGCCCCCGAAACAGCCAGAAATATACCCGTATACCCTGCCATTTTCTTGTCAAGCACATGGAACCGGTAAAGCAGATAAACAAAAACAAGCAACAGCAAATACAGGCCCAAAGGACTTAAATCAATAGCAATGGTCTTCCCTCTGTGGAGAGGCCAGCTGATAAACGCCTCCACAAAGGCCTTTACCATATCTTCCTGATAAGCTGGAATGTTCATGCTTCCCACAGCCATCTTGACCGCCGTTCCCGTAAGCTTTGCCACCCGTCTGTTTAACAGGCAAAAGAAAAGCCAGGAGCCTTCCGTCAGGACAGGAAACAGAAACACTGCTAAAAGCCCCCTTCTGTCGGCCTTTATTTCTTCCCTGCCATTTTGCACATTCTCCCGCTCATCCCCTGTTTTTCCCAAGTCCGCACCCTGTTTCTTATGCATCATATATTGATAGCCACAGGTAAATAGAATCCCAAAGGCGGCCCAGATAAATCCTGTGTTTTTACACAAAACCAACACCATTAAAAACAGTGCCTGCCTTCCATAATAGAAAAACCTGTGATGCTCTCTATCCGCCACTGCTGCCAGAAAGGCGCCGTAAATCACCGCCATGGTCAGGTCCGCGCAACACCCCTCAAGCCAGAAAACTTCCGCCACCGCCGGGAAAAGCCACAGCGCCGCCCCGCCGGCCGCCATCACGAAAATGTTTCTTTTTTTCATATTTTTTAACAATGGAAAAAGAAAGGCCAGATTCATAAAATAATAGCCCGCAAACATCAGGCCTTCCTGAAACTCTCCCGGGAAAAAGTGCAGAAACCACCACTTCATCATCTGCGTCCCCGGCGGATAATCCCCGAATTCAGCGGCCACATTGGCATACTTATGGGCAAACCCATCCAGATAAAAAAGAGATTTTACATCCGCAGCCCAGAAATTATAATCATCCCACCAGCTGACCACCTTGCCGCTTACGCACATGCTGACCATAAGTGTCATAAGAAGCGCCGTAAGAGTACTTGCTGAGAGAAGTTCTTTCCTGGCAAATGCACTCACTTCCCTGCGCCGCTCCTTTTTCCCAAACAACAAAAAGGCCACAGTGGCAGCCACCCCGGCAATCGCAAAATAATCGGAAAAAGATAAAGCCCGGAAAAAGGAGAGCACATAGAGCGTAAGCACCAGCAGGCAGACGCCTACAGGGCAGGCTTCCACAAACTTTATCTTAAATTTCCAGGCAATATATAATATAAAAATCAGAAAAAACGTTACATGAAATGTGACCATCTGGTATTTCCTTTCAAGCATCCCCTTCAAGCAACGGGGAATCAACCTTATTATACCAGACCTGACGGCTTTGTCCACACGAACTTGAACCACTACAGAATCACATATATGTCTCCGGGGTAAATGTTCTAGAGACATCTTTCTTTTATTAATCGAAATACATCATTATTCTATGGGCTAGTATTCTTTAAAATTTTATCTACCGCTTTCTTTAATTCAGGCAAATCCTGTTGTATTGTGCTCCACGCTGATTCATGATCCAAATTAGAATATTGATGTGCAAAAATATCTCTGATTCCACACCATTCCTTCCATGGAACTGTTTTTTCCTGTATTTTAAGTTCCTCCGACAGCACTTTGCACAGTTCCCCGATTTGCAAAATGCACATGCAACAGGCATTCTGAAAAACAGAGTTACTCGTAAATGTCTTATAATCATTATGAAACATATCACACGCTTCTTCTAGTTGCATACAATAATTCAATATCTTTTTGAGAATGATAATATCCCTATTCTTCATATAATAATATCTCCGTACCGGCTATTTCTTTCCTGAAATCCTCTCCCATTCCTGTCGTTGTAATCAAATCAACCGGGAGATGCAACGCATCCTGAACCATTTGACGCATTCCTGAAAGCTTAAGTAAGGACATTGGTTTTCCCTTTTCTACCAACAAATCCACATCGCTTTTTTCATTTGCCGTACCTTTCGCATATGAGCCAAACAAATATAGCCTCTTTACTCCATATGAATATGCTATCGGCGCAACAGTTTTTTGAATTTCCTCGATATCCGGCATACTCATCACCTCCATCTTGTATGCTCATTTTAAGAGAGATAACTTTCCCTGTCAACCCCTCCAAAACGCCTTGTAATTGACACAACCTAAATTCATTATATAATAGAATGAAACAAAACCAATGAATGGAGACCCGAAAGTGCACTATGTAAAAGCAAAGGGAATTTTATCCCCAAACGATGGAATGAACTTATACCGCGGCTGTCTACACGGCTGCATTTACTGCGATTCCAGGAGCAAATGCTACCACATTGACCACCCTTTTGAGGACATTGAGGTGAAGGAAAATGCCATAGAACTTTTAGAGCATGCCTTAAAGCACAAGCGGAAAAAGTGTATGATAGGCACAGGGGCCATGACCGACTCTTACATCCCTCTTGAGCTGGAAATCGGCAATGTGAGGAAGGCCCTGTCCCTGATAGCGAAATACGGGTTCGGACTTACCATACAGACCAAATCAGACCGGATTTTACGGGATTTGGATCTTTTACAGGAAATCAACGAAAAGACGAAATGTGTCGTACAGATGACCCTGACCACTTATGACGAGGATTTATGCAGAAAAATTGAACCATGCGTATGTACAACAAAAGAACGCTTTGCAGTTTTAAAGCAAATGCGTGATGCGGGCATCCCCACTGTGGTATGGTTAGACCCCATTTTGCCCTTTATCAATGATACAAAAGAAAATATTTCAGGTATTTTAGATTATTGTATTGAAGCTGAGGTATACGGCGTTATCTGCTTCGATATGGGCCTGACCCTGCGGGAGGGCAACCGGGAATATTTTTATGCCCAGCTGGATAAAAGGTTTCCCGGTCTGAAAGAAAAATATATTCGGAATTATGGAAACCAGTATATTGTAAACAGCCCGGACAATCCTGCTCTGATGAAATTTTTTCATGAAAAATGCCATCAAAACGGGATTGTCCATAGCAATGACCGGATATTTGAATATCTGAACACTTTTGAGGAAAAGAACTGCCCGCAGCAACTGCGGTTGTGGGATTTGGATATGTAATGTTCTTTATTGCTTTTTGTTTTCTGCCGTCCTATTTTTTCAGGGTGTCCGCCAGCCTGAGTAATTCTTCCTCATTTACATATCTGGTCAGGCAGCCCACCCCCTGGACGCAGGTGCCTCCGGTCACATTTCCAAACCTGATGCACTGCTCCACCGGATAATCGTGATACAGTCCATACAGAAAGCCGCTTAAAAAGGCATCCCCTGCCCCGGTGGCGTCCACCGCCCTCACGCCGGGAAGGGGCGGAATCACCTTAATACCGGCATTGTTTTTTAAAAGGCACCCGTCCTTGTCCAGCTTGATGATCACATCCGGAAAATATCTGCTTAATTTCTCCGCGGCATTCTCAAGAGTGCTTTCCCCGGTAATCTTAAGGGCCTCCTTTTGATTGGGCACATAGTAATCCGCAATCTCCAGATAATCTTTATATTTATCTAATGACAAATCTTCTTCCCAGCCGGTGTCAAATACCTGAATGGTATTCCCCCCGCTCAGCTTTTGATACACTTCCAGAAATCCCACCTGCATATCCACCACTTTGGCGCCCTTTAACTGGCTGTATATCTGTTCAAGGTGTTCCGATGTTACCTCTACCCCATCATGGTAAGAAACAAAGCTCCTGTCATCGCCGCAAATCAGTGCCGAGGAAATAGTGACAGGCCGTTTGTCTCCTTTGTACAGATTGAAAGTCTCTACTCCGTAACCGTCGAAGGCTTTTTTAATATATTGGGAAAAGAAGTCCTCCCCCAAAAAGGTCAGTAATTTGGAGGGAACGCCCAGCCTGCTTAAGTTTACCATGGTGGCGGGCACACCGCCTCCCGGCTGCACGTCAAAATCCCGGGAATAAATCTCCTGCCCCTCCCCGGGTAAACGTTCCAGCCCTACATATAATAAATCCAGATTGGCAAAACCTGCTCCTGCTGCAAATTCCATTTAGCTCCACCCTTCCGTATATGCCTTGTTAGCCTCAAGATATTCCTGCACCAGCTGCTTTGCCAGAGAATAGGAGTTCACCAGAGGATGCACCATAAGGCAGTCAACCGCCTTTGCTATACTCTTTTCCCGCAGAGCCTGGGAAGCCAGCCGCTCATACAGCTTCACCCTGCGGATCAGCTCCATCTGCAGCTCCCCGAGATGGTTTACTTTGTGGGGAATACATGCGCCCTTTTGAATGGTACAGGTAATCTCCACCACATCATCATCCAAAAGCCCCTCAATGGCTCCCTGGTTGGGCACGCACAATATCATCTGCGCGGGCTGAGTATTTTTTGACTGTGTATCCTGGAAATGAGCATCCCCTGACCGGACATACTCGGACTGGGCACGGATATACTGCAGTGCCACCCCTGCATACCCTCCTGCGTCCTTTTCATAAATATCAAAATGATAAGGCTTACCTTCCCTGCGCACGCCGGTTTCATTGGCCATGTATGCACCTTCCCGCTGTCCGTACCAATGGTCAAAAATCTCCAGACACTTTTCAAAATTATTTTCTATATTTATTTTAGAGAGCTCATCCATCATATGAAGATTCACATCCCGTATCACTTCTCCCCGGGTGACTTTTGCATTCAGAATATTCTGTACCGCCTCCTCCCGGTAGAAAAAGTAATACAGATACTCATTCAGAGCACACCCGAAGTGCTCCACCAAATCCTTTCCAAAAAAGCGCATATCCGTTTCCGTATAAAGCCTTGGATTTTGCAGCAGCTCCGGCATGATCTCCTTTCCGTCAAGCTGAATACTCTCAAAAAAAGACAGATGGTTCAGGCCGTAGCATTCTCCCGTCACCGCCGACGGCGAAGCGTCATAAAGCTTTGCCACCGAATGGAGAAATCCGCTGGGCGCGTCACAGATTCCAAAGGTAAAATCATATCCCATATCCCGGAGAGTCTGAGAAACCACTCCTGCCGGGTTGGTAAAGTTAAAAATCTTCACATCCGGAGATGCATATTTTTTCGCCAGCTCGCAATACCCAGCCAGGACAGGCACGGAACGCATGGCAAAAGAAAAGCCTGCCGCCCCTGTAGTCTCCTGTCCCAAAACGCCCTTTCCAAGGGCAATCCGCTCATCACTGATACGCATATCATCTCCACCCACACGGATGGTGGTGATGATATAGTCCGCATCCTTTACCGCGTCAACCGCATCTGAAGTGATGCGAAACTTTAAATCCGGTTTGATCCGCCCAGCCACCTGGGCCGCCATTCTCCCAAAGGTCTGCAGCTTTTGCTGGTCATTGTCCATAAAGACAATTTCCTCAAAGCCCAATTCTTCACTGCTCTGTGCAAGGCTTTTGGCCAAAAACATAGAGCGCACGCCTCCGCCGCCGATTACCGCTATCTTCATTTTATAACTATGCTCCTTTCCGAAGTATTCCACACTGAGGGGCGCCAGCAGAATTTCAAATTCCGCTTCTGCACAAATTTCAGCTGAGCTTGTTCAGTTTTTTCCTCTCCGTTTCCAGGCTGCTTTTTGCTCAGCTTTTGCTGACTTCCAGGCCGCTACAGCGCAGACACAAACCTGTGGATTTTTCCACAGCTCTGTTTCTTCTACAGATAAAAGTATAGCAAAACTAATGAAAAGTTACCATATCCTGGCTTCCTGTTTTTTACCATTTTCTTATACATTATTACCATTCACGGCCTGTCCGGCCGCAGCTCTTTCTTCTATATATTACTTTATATAGTTGACCGCCAGAATCGCCACACCCAGAACAGCCAAAACCACACCGGTAGCCCGGTTAAGGACAATGGCGCTGGCTTTGTTTGCAAACTTGGCCGCAATCCTTGCCCAGAGCAGGGTAGACGCCACACAGAAAAGCAGGCACCACATATCCGGCATCCCTCCAATGGCAAAGTGGCTGGCCGCACCTGTCAGAGCCGTAAATGTCATGATAAATACGCTGGTTCCAACTGCCGTTTTCAATTCATACCCCAAAACGCTGGTTAAAATCAGCAGCATCATCATTCCACCGCCAGCCCCAATAAACCCGCAGATAAATCCCACAATCATTCCGCATAAAATGGATTGAACGATTCTTTTTTTGCCGCTTACCACGTTCATGGACTCCTTCGTTGTCATAACAGGCTTTACAATAAATTTGATTCCCAGCAGCAAGGTCATAAATACCGAAAAGCTTCCCATAGTCGTGTTAGGGACAAGGCTTGCAATGTAGCTGCCAAAGAGTGTGAATACCAAAACGGTTATCATCATAATAAGCCCATTGCGGATATCAAGATTCTTGTTCTTTCCATAGGTGTATGCGCTGACTGCGCTGGCAAGGACATCGCTGGCCAGTGCAATCCCCACGGCCTCGTATGCAGGAAGTCCTAAAAAGGTAATCAGCATAGGGCTGATCACCGCAGCCGCGCTCATCCCTGCAAAGCCTGTGCCAAGCCCTGCCCCAATTCCTGCGATAAAGCAAATCAAAAGTTTAAACATCTTCTCCTCCATTCCGAAGCGCCACAACTTCCTGGTTACGCTCCTCCTTCAAATAACTGTCAATATTTTCCCAGATGCGCCCCATGTACCCTCTCATGCAGTCCATCTCATTTTCCGTAAAGCCCTGCATCATGACGGTCAAAAATTTTTCCTGCGCGCTCCTGCCGTCAGCAATGATATCTGCGGCTCCATCACAGATTATCAGGTGCGCTGTCTTTCGGTTGTCCTCCGTGTACCGTTTGACCAGAAATCCTCTCTGCTCCAGCAGCTTTATGGATGCGGACACCTGTGATTTTGACAGATGTCTGACCTCAACAATATCTGTCGCCGTGTCAAAGTGCGGATTGTTTGCCAGAAAAAGCAGTATATCCAGCTCCATTCTGGTAATATTGTGAAGCTCACATATGGGGCCCACGCATTTTGCATAAAGTGTTTTAATCGTGTTTTGGCCTTCCCAGAGATTTAATGGAATCATGCCGTCTCCTTTTTGTTCTTTTTAGAACTATATTAGTCCGGAAGATTTGTATTGTCAAGAAAATTGTATTATACTATGGTAAGCGACAGTAACAGTTCAGCCCAGGACTTTGCATTTACTGCAAAGTCCGTGAGAATATGTAAACTACGCCAAGAGAGAATCTGCCCCTCGCTGCAGGCGACTTTAAATGGGCAGATTCTGTAACAGTGAAGCCGAAGGCTGAACTGTTACTAATGATATTGGAATATGGGAGGTTTCAGGAAATGGCTTTGATGCATATAGACTTTTATTCACAGGTACTGAATCTTTGTATGAATATGGATGTGATTTTGCCCCAGCGAACGCACAAGCTTCCGAACATTGACAGGAATCTTGTGGACGGTAAATTTAAAACCATGTATCTTCTTCACGGTATGACGGAGGACCATACCATATGGCAGCGCAGGACTTCCATTGAGCGGTATGCCGACAATCTGGGCATTGCTGTGGTCATGCCCTCCACACACCTTGGCTTTTACACAGACACCACATATGGGATGAATTACTGGACTTTTATCTCAAAGGAACTTCCTAAAGTCTGCCGGGAATTTTTCCCTCAATTGTCGGAGCGCAGGGAGGATACTCTGGCGGCAGGGCTTTCCATGGGAGGGTACGGCGCATGGAAACTTGCCCTTGGGGCCAGCGATACCTTCAGCGCGGCGGCCTCTCTGTCGGGAGCGTTGGATATTGCTGCTGATATCAAACAGCATATGGACAGCCACCAGCAGGTGGTTGCACTTTTTAAAGGAATCTTCGGCTCCATGGAAGCTTTGCAGAATTCCGACAACAACCTCCTTTCCCTTGCTGAAAGGCTGGCCGGACAGGGAAAGGAGCTGCCTAGGCTCTATGCCTGGTGCGGTACAGAAGATTTCCTATATCAGACCAACCTCTCCGCCTGGGAGCATGTGAAAAAGCTGGGCTATGATTTAACCTACAAGTCCTCCCCCGGCGACCACCAGTGGCAATATTGGGATACGCAGATACAGGATGCTCTGAAATGGTGGCTTGACAATTTCTAATGTCGCCTGCTATAGCGTAATTTGTAACAGGTCAGCTTAACTAACTGACATTGCATTCTGAAGTCCAACCTTTTCTTTTTTCTGATTTTAAGATTTTTTAAGACAAATATCGAGAAACTACTTTCATATTAGATTTTGTGTATAAAAGAAAAGGGAACTGCTTTTATCTGCAATTCCCTTTACTTTTAAAACGTATTGTCTGTTTCTCTGTCCTAACCAGCTCTGCCACACACCAATCTTCCATGCTGCCAACAGCCCGCAAATTTGGACGCCAGTACAAATTTGTACTCTCTAACGGCAGTCCGCCTTGATTAATTTCCGGATAGCTTCTACACCCGCCTTGATTGCCGCCTCCGTATCATGCACAATAGGATTCTCCATCCCCTTGGCGTTCCTCTCCTGATTTCCAACCACCAGAAAAGCGGAACCGCAGCGGACTCTCAAATGAGCTGCCACAATAAACAGCGCCGCCGACTCCATCTCTGAAGCCTTACACCCCATACGCTTCCAAGCCTCCCATTTATTTAAAAGCTCGTAGCTTACCGGCATCCGCTCCGGCTCATGCTGTCCGTAAAATGCATCCTTGCACTGCACCACCCCTGCATGGTAAGGAATCTTTAAATCCTTACAGGACTGCACCAGGGCGTTTGTCACATCCAAATCCGCCACCGCCGGGTACTCTATGGGGGCGTATTCCCGGCTGGTCCCTTCCATCCGGATGGCCCCTGTGGCAACCACAATGTCTCCGCCTTTTACGTCCAGCTCGATTCCGCCGCATGTTCCCACCCGGACAAAGGTATCCGCTCCGCAAAGTACCAGTTCTTCCATGGCAATAGATGCGGAAGGGCCGCCGATTCCTGTGGAGGTGACGCTGACCTTTTCCCCGTCCAAATATCCCGTGTAGGTGACAAATTCCCTGCTGTCGGCCACCAGCCTGGCATCATCAAAATGCTGCGCTATCTTGGCACATCTCTTTGGGTCTCCCGGTAAAATCACATAGCGGCCCACATCTCCCGGCCTTATCTGTAAATGATATTGAAGTCCTGCTTCTCCTGAATAATTCTGCATGGTTTTTCCTCCTGTTTTAAGTTCCATTATATGTACATTTACAGACATCGTCAATAAAACGGACGCAATTGTTTCGCTATCTTATGACACTCTCCGTCCAGGTTACCGTGTCATCCCCAATTTTCTCCATTTCAACATTCACGACCTCTCCAACCGCGTTTTCCAGGGCGGATTCCGTTACCTGCCGGGAAGTGTCTGTAATAAGTCCCAGAAAGGTCCGGTCATACCGTGAAAAAGACATATTGATAATTTTCCCATCTCTGCCAATCACATCCAGGGAAATCGTCGGGTCGTTTCCTGAATATCCCTGACAATTGTATTCTACCCGGTCAGCTCCGCCATCTATCAACTTACATTCCTCCGCTTTCTTTTTGGCAAGCTCCGCATAGATGCCGTAGTTTTTTTCCAAATCCGCATCATAGCCAAGGGGAACGCTTGTCTCTAACTGTCTGCCATAACAAATATTGAAAAGCTCTCCCGTCACGGCGTCTATCATATAGGTCCATCTTGTGCTCTCAGGCGTCTGCTCTTTCTGAAAAAGCACATCACCTGCCCAAAAAGCCCGGGGAAAGGTTTCCGTTCCCGGATAATAGCTCATGTATACATAAGCCCCTTCCAAATCCAAACCGTAAATATCACCCAAATACTTTCTTCCAACTTCGGCGGCCTCCTCCATGGTCAAATCCGTGTCCGTAGGAGTTCCGGTGTTCAGACTGTCCATACTGATAGAATAATTTACTTTCCCGTCTGCTTCCCCCCTTGCCTGATTCTCCGGCAATGATGTTTCTGATAATGATGTCTCTGATATTGTTGTCTTTGATATTGTTGACTCTGGTAACGATGCTTCTGGCAATGTGTTTTCCGAACTTCCCGGCACTTGATAGCTGGTGGGAACTATCTCCTCTTTTCCGGCTTTTGCCGCCAATGCCACCTCCGCTGCCGAGTAAAAGAAAATCGTCCCCGCGCCAATCATGGCAAGTGTTGCTGCTGTCAATTTCATCATGTTTTTCTGTTTCATAGTAATCCTCCATTCCTGCTCAGCCCGCGAAAAATTTAATTTTTACGGCGAACTCTGTTCTTGTTTTGATAGCTATATGGTAAGCCCTCCTTGTATCAAAAAAATTTCAGAGTTATTATAGACTTGTAAAATATATCCGCTTTTCTAAAAAACTTTTCATCCTTTAGGAAAAGACAGTTTCACCGTCGTTCCTGTTCCCGGCTGGGAAATAAACCACATATCCCCATGATGCATCCGCACAATTTTTTCGCAGATAGCAAGCCCAAGTCCTGCTCCGCCATCTGCCCGGCTGCGCGCCTTATCCACACGGTAAAAAGCCTCCTTGATATGAGACACCTGCTCCCTCTCCATACCAATTCCATGATCCTCCACTTCCACCACAACATCAGCTTCCTCCCCATAAACGGAAATGCGAATTTCCTCATCCGAACGGCTTGCCTTTATGGCATTATCAATCAGGTTGTTTATCAATATCAAAAGCTGTTCCATATTTCCCTTTATCATGTCATTTTGATTCGAAGTATAAGTCAGCTTTATCTTTTTCTCTGCCGCCCTCATATACATAATCTTTTCTGACCACACAAAAAGCTCCTGCAGGAAGCAGTCATTTTTTTCCATTCTCTCCCTGCCAAGCAGCGCCATGTCAAGGAGCTGATACGCCATATTCCGGAGCCTCTCACACTCCGACATAATAAACTGTGTGCATTCATAGCGTTCTTCCTCTGACAGAAGGGCTTTTTGGATATATTCCGCATACCCGTAAATTGCCGTCAGGGGAATCCGTAGTTCATGGGAAAAATTGTCGATAAACTGCTGTTTCTGCTCTGCGGCTTCCTCAAGCTGCCGAATCTGCGTTTCCACCTGCTCTGCCATCTGGTTAAAATTGCGGGCCACGCCGGAAATTTCATCCGTCCCATAAACCGGAATCCTGCTGCCATAATTGCCATTTGCAATTTTCGCAGATGTACCGGAAATCTGCCTTAACGGGCGAAAAATGATATTCAGGAATTGAAACAAAAAAAACGACATAACAACCATCACCCCGGCGCCTGTCAGAAAAAGAATATGGTTCGTATGCCGCCATGCGCTTATGGTATCGCCCAGGTCTCCAACGTACATAAGCCCATAGTCCTGCCACGGCGCCGGAAAAATTCCATAAACGCAAAGAACAGGCCGGCTTCCCTTTTCCATATAAACAAGCCTCTCCTGACCATATCCTGTCTCCGGCGGAGAAATCCTGATTTCCGACCTTGCAAATACAGGGCTTTCATAAATCCACTCCCCTGAAAAAGACACTGCAAGCCCGCTTCCCTTTCCCTGCAGATAGCGGGAATACACGCCCATCAGGCTTTCTATATTTTCCTCCACATTATTCCCACGCCGCTTAAGCGCCTGTATATCTCCAATCAGAGAGGATGCAATAACATAATGCTCTGCAAGACATTTGTCACGGACTGCAGAAAGCTTGTCCTTCAAAATAACAGTAGAGACAATCAAAATCATTGAATTGAGAAATACCGTAAAAAGAAGCAGCGTAACAAAAAAAACCCTTTTTTTCATTCATATACCCCCTGCACACCGCAAGCCGCGCCTGCAATACTACGCCCATAAACAGTTTATAGGTTTACTTCAAGCTTGAACCTCCAGCCTGTATCCCAGCTTATACACTGTCCTGATATGGTTTTCCAAATGCAGCTTATGGCGCAGTCTCTGTATATGCACGTCAACAGTGCGGGTGCCCCCGTCAAAGTCATATCCCCACACCATATCCAGCAGCTTTTCCCTGGAAAGCGCAATGTTCCGGTTCCTGATCAGTACCTCCAGCAGTTCATATTCCTTCGGCGTGCATTCCACAGCCATCCCATTTAAGAAAACTTGATGGCTTTCAAAATCACATTTCAGGTCTCCCATGATAAACTCCGTCTCAGCTTTCTTTGTCCGCCGCAGCACCGCTTCCACCCTTGCCGCCAGCTCCAGCATCTGAAAGGGTTTTGTCAGATAATCGTCCGCACCCATGGCCAGCCCTTTCAGCTTATCGCCCAATTCACTTTTTGCCGTCAGAAAAATGGTGGGCGTCCCGCAGGCTCTCTCAAACACCTGATAACCACTAAGCCCGGGCAGCATAATGTCCAGTACGACCAAATCAAAGCTCCTGCTTTCCAATAGTTCGGCCGCAGACAGTCCTTCAAAGGCCTGGGTGCAGTGATGCCCTGTAAGACTTAGATTTTTGCGTATCAGTTCATTTATGGAAAGCTCATCCTCCACAATCAGTATTTCTGCCAACTTTTATCCACCCCTTTGTAAAATAATAAAAAGTATACCTCAAAAATGTTTCTGACTTGTAAACTAATTTTGTTCATCCCAATCAAACGCTGCCACGCTTCGCGAGTCTGACTATTGAAAAAAGGGAACTGCTCTTATCCGCAATTCCCTTTACTGTAAATGTATTGTCCATTATTTCGCCCTGTTATGCAACTTAATATTCTGCATTTTAATTATCTCAGCATTTCCTGTATCTGGTTATTTTTCGCCAACTCACAGGAAATCCCATTTTTGTATATAATTCCTGTTCCTCTATGCTGTCATGTTTGTTAAGATATTTATCAATCAACTTTTTAAGTTCTTTAACAAATTCTTTGTACCATTCATCACTCAATAGATATTTCAAGGCAATTACTACCGAAAACAAATCATTTTTACCATTTACATACTGCGTCCCCTTTTGAGGAATATTCAATTTCACATGCATTGGCAAATCCGGAATGCTGTCAGCAGTTCTATATGTAAACAGTCTCTCTCCATGCGCACAAACATTTCTGAATTTTACCATTACCGTTAAAATAGATACCATCTGCCTTTCATTGATACATCTGTAATTTTTACTGACTTTAATCTGTATATCCTGTGGCAGAAGCATATACATTTTGGAAATATTCCCGAATGTCAAAGCATTTGTCAATACCCACAATGGTACATTCCCATGTTTCTTCTTAGCATGATTGATATAATGATAATCTGTTGATTTTTTAATATATCCTTCCAATATTTTTATTAATTTGTCAATATCCCTCTGATTCCTTTTCCCAATATAATTATAGTTTCTAATATCAAGATATTCTTTTTGGTTTTCACCATTTTTCTCTGTGAAATAATATGAAACCTGAGATTTTAATTCATTTTCAACTTTAATAAGGTATCGCAAGAACAATTGTCGCAAAGACTCATCAAAATAATATAACTCTACTATATCCTCAAATCTGGTTCCATCTTTGTACTTTTTTGTTGTCGGGTTTTTTAAAATATCTTTATATCCCCCGATCAACGCATAATAACCAGTCTGTCTTAATGTTTCCTTAGCATACTCCACATCATCAATCCGTAAATTCTTTTCATTCTTTAACTTTTCTATCTGCTGATCATAATTCAAAAAAATCTTTGGCATAGTATGATATTTTCCTCATGTATATTGAAAAAAAGAGGAGACCCCGCAGGCTCTCCCCCGGTCGCAGGCCTCACAGGTTTCTGCAACGCGATCACTGTAAGTATCTTACCTAACCTCCAATTGCTTGTCAAGCAAAACTATTTACAGTTATTTTCATTATATGCTTATATACATGTTTTATCCATTCTCTTATTACTATAGTCAGCTAAAAATTATTCCGCCTTGGAAATATCAACTCCAAAATATTTTTCGGAAAGCTCGGACAGCTCGCCCGATTCCGCTAACTCTGCCAATGCGTTGTTCACAGCCTCCAGCAGCCCTGCGCTCTCCTCTCCCTTTCGGAAGGGAATCGCCGCCTGGGTAGCCTCGGGAGCCAGTGTTGCAATTTTGATATCCGCATCCGGATGTGCCTTCATATAGTCATAGTAGGTTACTTCCGCATTTAAAGTCGCATCAATACGACCGGAAAGTAAAAGCTCAAAGGTCTGGTTTAAGTCATCCACACCGGTAACTTCCGCACCATACTGTTCCGCCACCTCAGCGTAGGTACTTGAGATAGTGTTGGCGGTATGTTTACCATTTAAATCCTCCATAGAGGTAATGTCCTCATTGTCGCCTTTTACAATCACTGCAGTGCGGTTGTAAGCATAAGGGATGGAAAAATCATATTTTGCAGCCCGCTCCTCCGTGATGTCTACACCGTTCACCATCATGTCGTAACGGCCGGAGTCAAGTCCTGCCAGCAGGCCGTCCCACTCTCCTTCCACAAAGGTAACTTCAACGCCAAGCTTTTCAGCAATCTTCTGTGCAATCTCCACATCATAACCTACCAGAGTATCGCTTTCATCATGATAAGTCCAGGGCGCCCATGTTCCTTCCATAGCCACAATAATCTCTCCCCGCTCCTGAATCTTAGCCAGCAGGTCATCGGCTGCTTCCGCCCCTGCCTCTGATTCCGTTTCATTTTCCGTCTCTGATTCCGCTTCTCCTTCCGCTTCATCCTGGGAGCCAGCCTGTGCAGTTTCTTCATTTTCCGCGTCTGTCTGGGATTCTCCCTGGGAAGACGCAGTCTCTGCACCGCCTTTGCCGCAGCCTGTAAGCGCAAGGGCAAACAGCATGGTAAACATCAGCAACAATACTTTCATTCCTTTTTTCATCTTTTCTCCTCCACTTCCATATTTTCTTATTTAAAACAGGTAATTGTAAGAGCTGGTATGGCCAAATCTTCTCTTGGCTTTCCATTCACAATTCCTGATTTTTCACATTTTACTGGTTGAAATTCGCCAAAAACGCTTTGGTTCTTTCTTCTTTGGGCGCATTAAAAAATGCTTCCGCGCTGTTCTGCTCCGCAATAACCCCATCCTCCATAAAAATTACATGACTGGATACGTTGCAGGCAAAGCTCATCTCATGGGTCACCACCAGCATTGTCATCCCCTCATCCGCAAGCTGACGCATGACGGAAAGTACTTCCCCGGTAAGCTCCGGGTCCAGAGCCGAGGTTGGCTCGTCGAAGTAAATAATCTCCGGTTCCGTAGCCATGGCTCTTGCAATGGCTACCCGCTGCTGCTGGCCACCGGAAAGCTGATAAGGATAATAATCATAGCGGTCTGAAAGCCCCACCTTATCAAGGGCTTTTCTTGCGATATCCCTTGCCTGTTCCTTTGGCATTTTTCTGGCAATCACCAGTCCTTCCATTACATTCTGAATGGCGGTCTTATTGAGAAACAGGTTATAATTCTGAAATACAAAGGCAGTCTTTTTTCTGATTGCCCGGATATCTCTTTTGGAAATGCTGTTCATCTGAAAGGTCTCCCCGTCAAACACCATGGTTCCTGCATCGGAGGACTCCAGAAAATTAAGGCACCTAAGCAGAGTGGTTTTCCCGCTGCCGCTGGGGCCCAAAATCGCCACCACATCTCCCTGATTTACGTGCAGGTCAATCCCTTTCAGCACCTGCAAAGACCCGAAGGCTTTCTTTATTCCATGTATTTCCAACATCATCAGTTACCCCCTTTTTTCGTGTGGGTATTCAATCGCTTCTCCCCCGCTCTCTGCAGACCGGTAAGCACCGTGGAGAACAGCAGATAAATCAGTCCGACTTCTATGTACAAAAGTAAAGGCTCGTAGGTTCTTGCCACAATCCGCTGGGTCACCATAAACATCTCTGTCACCGTAATATTGGCCGCAAGGGATGTGTCCTTGACCATGGCAATCAGTGAATTGGATAAAGGCGGAAAAGCGGTACGCATGGCCTGAGGCAGGATGATGCGCCTGATAATCTGTAAATAGGTCATGCCTGCGCAGTAACCTGCCTCCAACTGCCCCACCGGAACTGCCTCTAAGGCCGCCCGGATGGTCTCCGCACAGTAAGCCCCCTCGTTTAAGGCAAACACCAAAACCGCCGCCGGGAAGGGCTCTATAAGAATCCCTATGTTGGGCAGCCCGTAGAACACCACGAAAAGCTGCACCAGAAGGGGCGTTCCCCGAAACACCCAAATGTAAAAACGGGCCAGCTGTTTTAATATCTTCACATTGGCAAACTGCACCAGCGCAACAGCCACCGCAATGATAAGCGCGATTGAAAAGGCAATCACCGTAAGAGGGATTGTCATAGTAAGACCCGGTAATAAAATTTTCCAAAATGAGTCTATAAAAAGGCTCCATAATCTCCCATCCGTCATTGTTGTCAATTCCTCCCTATAATTGGTCATTCATCCACAGCACTTTTGGAAACCGTCGGCCGCAGCAATCAATCATCCGCGTATGCATGGCTATTTTCCTCATTGCCAGCTGAAATAAACACTCCCTGTCATTCTATTCAATGAACACAGTATAATTTATGCAAAAGCAATCGGCAAATACTTGTTTTTCATATCTACCTATACCTAAAAAGCATTGTTCCTCATTTCTCCCTGACCAGTCGATATTTCCCTTTTCCGGTCTTCTCAATCTTTCCTTCCTCACACAGCTTTTTTAGCACTCGCTGCAACTGCCTGCGGCTGCAATGAAACTTGGGCACCGCCGACTCAACTCCGTCCAGTTCCCAGCAGGGACACATGTTTTGCATGTACAGCAAAACCCGCTCCTCTATGCAGGCTGACGGCAAATCCACCGTGGAAAAAAGATTCAGCTTATCCGAGTAAGATTTCAGCAGCAAATGCAGGAAACGCACATCACATTCAAGCTGTTCCCTGTACCTTTTTACAGATAAGGAAAGACAGATGACGTTTGTTTTGGCCTCCGCATAAAAAGGGGAAAATCCCTGGTTGGTAAATTCCAGATCCCCCATCATCACAGGGCCACAGGATTGATCCACCGGAAAAGCAGTACCGTCTTCGCGAAGCCCGTAAACCTGCACAGTTCCCTCTATCAAAAATAAAATCTCGTTCATGCATTTGTCAGGAGAAGCCAGGTACTCGCCTTTTTCATAACAAAATCCGCGAAACACAAGATCCGGCGTATCAAAATATTCCCGGATGCTTTCTCTCTCAAGCCAGCATTCTATCTGCTCCGTATCATATATTTCCCTCATGTACCCACACCACCTGTAAATCAGTTCATACGCTTCCGTGCTTTGCCTGTTAACCGATTATATCAAACGCTGTCACGCTTCGCGAGTCAGCTTATTGCAACAAACGCCGCCACGCTCTGCGAAACGGCTTATTGCATCTAAAACTGCCGTGTCATAGGGCAGTTCATTATAGGAATATGCAGCATCATCCTTACACATCATACTGCCCTTTAGCATTGTGACATATGTCACACAAAATGTCAACCTATTTTCCTTCCGGACAAATAAGCTCGCTCCCTTCCCCTGTCCCAAGGTTTCTCCCATACTGCATTCAATTGTATGATTTCCATTTCTTTTTTCTAAATTTATAGCAGTATGACACATTGAATAGATTTTTATATCACCTATCTTTATTCATTATTTTCTTTAAATCAGAGTATTTAAACAATCCATCTTCCGTACAATACAAGTACAAATTCCCGCCGCCTCTCATCACCG
The DNA here is from genome assembly GCA_910585075.1 of uncultured Lachnospiraceae bacterium. Classification (GTDB taxonomy): domain Bacteria; phylum Bacillota; class Clostridia; order Lachnospirales; family Lachnospiraceae; genus Suilimivivens. Next base: position 115,717 of record CAJUED010000005.1, on the reverse strand, counting down.
GCATACGAAATGACGGGCTTTGTTCCGGATAAAACCGTTGAAACCAGATACGGTCATCATACACATACGCTGCAAAAGAAATATAATGCTTTTTGCTCATATCATGTTGAAGCACGATAAAATAATCAGTATCCATTTCTTCCACTGAAATTTCATGCCCTGTTGTTTCCAGTGTGGCGGATAATGGATAAAGGCGGCGTCCGCAGCAGGAAATATTCGCCTTGCCTGTGCTTGTCAGAATATTTCCGCAGTTCGGGCATACATAAAATCGAATATTATCAATCTTACCTGTGTCAACATGGTTCGGGTTCAGCTCACCTTGTAATAGCTTTAAAATATCAGCACCCAATATGGCAGAAAGCCCCTCCCATAGTGAAACGTCCGGCGCACCTTTTCCACATTCCCATTTTGAAACTGTTTTATTGCTGATATTTAATTGCGCTGCAATTTCCCGTTGTGTCAGCCCTTTTTCTTTTCGCAACTGTAAAATCAGTTGCCCCAGTTTCACGCAATCCATGAAACACCCTCCTTGTAAAATATGCGGTATCGCTTACATATATCTTGCAATCGTCTGAACCAGACGCAATGGAAGCAGTTTTAAATCTGCTATATCAAGAAAACGCTCCTGTCCGTAAATCTCGCATATCGTTTCTTTATCTTCCCCAATCGCCGCCGCAAGAAAGCAAACTCCTTTTTTGCCGTATTCTTGAATGACCTGTTTCATATCGTTTATTGCTGTCTTTCCGGTATAATCCGGCATAGCCCTCGGCTGACCGTCGCTGATACTGATTAACAGTTTTGTTGTTTGGGGGGCTTTTGACAGCTTATCTGATAGAATACGCAATGCCATTCCGTCCCGGTTGTTGCTTATGCTCTTAATGTCCATCAGCGCAGCTCCGTCATTTAATTTTGGTTTCTCCCAATCAATATAAGCAAAGATTGACATTTTTTCTTTTGGGGAACGGTCAGCCGTATCGCCATAAATAAGAATGGGTATATCACATTCCTTACAAAATTCGTAAACAGCAACAGCCGCCTGCTTTGCCGCCTCCAACCGCCCAAAGGCGTTCATAGAGCCGGATTGGTCAATTCGCAGCCCGATTGCCAAAGACGGTTTTTCTTCCGGCGAAGTTTTCCGGGAAAAATATTTAAAGTCTGCCGAAGCTGTTTTTTCAGCATGGAACATTGTCCCATAAACCTTGTTTTGCAAAAAGCTGACAGAGGTTTCATATTCCAACAATGGTTTTGTCTTTCTGCTCAATTCACGGACAACAGGGCGTAATTTTGCAGCCATTTTATCATATTCTTCATGCTGTATGCTGTCGGCTGTAATGCGGTGAACAATCATGCCGATTTTTTCGTGAATAGAGCCTTTCACGGAATTTCGGGCTTCTTTGTTCAAATGCTTTCTGAAAGATTTTTCTTCCTCTTTTTTCTTTTGACTGTCAGAGTTTAATTCATGACAGGCAGGTGTCCCGTCCTCATCTGTTTCTGCGCTTTCCGTCTGTTTCGTGCTTTCTGATATGACATCAGAAATTCCTTTACTGTCTTTTGCTCTTTTCAAGGAGGCGGCGGGTGGTGTATCATCGTCTGCCTTTGTCTGTCCTGTTTCAAAACTCCCATCAGCGCATATTTCTAATTCTTCCCCGTTTGTTTTCCCTTTTCCCAAAACAGCAATAGATTTTAATTCTGAAAACAGGTCTTTTTCCCGGAGTGCCTGTTCCAACAGGGCGATTTCCTCCCGATCTGTCGTCATTTTGTAGATAACTTTGTGGTAAAGTGCTTCCGTCACATCTGTTTCCTCCATAACAGCGTCCACCCAATAAAAATAGGATCGCATACCCGCCACGCCTTTTATGGCATTTGCTTTCGCTGTTTTATCCAACAGGATAATCACGTTTGCAAAAATTTGAAGCAGTTCCCGGTTTTCACATCCGGTCTTACAGGCAGCACGTTCTACCATTGCCACTATTGGCGGCAAGTCCATTTTTTCTGCGTGCTGTATTCGGTCACGGAGTGCTTCGTTCAAGGGTCGGCAGCCGTTGTAACTACGGTTTGTGGTAATTACGGCAATAAAATCCGGGTGTCTGTGAACAATCCGGGTCGGCAGATTGATACTGCCGTCTGCTTCCAGAGCAGAGTTTAATACCATTAAAACAGCAGCGTCCCTTATTACAGTCGGCTCTTGGATTTCCAAAATCCAGCCGTTTTCGTATGCCCGCACAATTTCAGAGGGGTAGTATTGGTATCGTATCGTTTCACTGTCACCTGCTACTGGCAGGATAGCCCCCAATATGTCAGATTTATCCATATCCGCAAAACAGGTAATTTTTGTATAAGGCAATCCCAATTCAGCCGAAAGTGCTTTCGCAAGCTGTGTCTTTCCGCTTCCAGCGTCCCCCTCCAACAAAATATTTGTTATCTTCATTTCCCCACGATTCCAGTTTGCTTTTATGGCATTGCAAATCCTAAGTTCCGTATCGCTTTCCACATGAGATACAGGTTTTTTCCAGATAAGCAGCTTTTCTTCTTCTGTCAGCCGTCTTTCTGGCGATAACAGATAATTTCCATTCATTTTAATACAACTCCAATTCTTCTAAAATCCGTGTAAGCACCCGAAGCCGTTCCCCGGTCAATTCCCCTAAATCGCTTAAAGACAGGGAAAAGGCTTGAATATCTTTGTCGATATTTTCGTTTTCCACACATACCCTTACCGGAAGAACACCGCCCTGTATTCCAATCCGCTCTATGGTCGGGTTCTCCGGGTCGTATAACAGCGGGAAACGGTAAGCCTCTTTGAAATAGAGAAGCGTCCTGCTAAGAAAAATCATCAAATCAAAAATCTGATGAATTGGCAGCTCCATACTGATTTCCGGTTCTTTCTTTTCGTTTTCAGTCCATAGCTGTACGGCAATCTGCATATTTTGATTTTCTTCCTTACAGGGTTTCCCTAATGTCAGCTTTTTTATTGCGGAACGGTATGCATTGCGCCCGTCTATAAGGTCATAATTGTCTGCCGTCAACACAATTTTATCATTCATATTCAAATCCTCCCTGCGCCCGGCATTTCTATCAGACAACATTCCAAAAGTTCTAACAGGCTGTCCGTCTGGTCGTCCTGCGGGTTTTCGTATTCTAACACTTCTACAACGGAATATTCAAATTCCTGTTCTCCGTATTTGTCCCATAGCTCTTGTAGCTTTTTGTTTGGGTGGAGATTTACTGACAGTTGGAAGCGGTGGCTGTTATATCCTGTCCTTGTGTCTTTTGAAATTCCCAGAAACAAATTCCCCGTAGGTTTGCAGGAAATGGAGATAACACCCATTTCCGGGTGACGGTTTTTCCATTCGTTTAACAGTTCCTTTTTTCTTTTCATATCCATTTTTATAACCATGCTCCTTTCTCTGTGTGCAAATTTGTGCCGTAGCACAAATTTCAGCTGAACTTGTTCAGCTTGTTGAAAGAATGCAATTCTTTCAGCCTTATCACCTCGAAATTCAGTCTAATGCAAAAAGTCTACGCTGGCAATCCACGCTCCGTAGACTTTTTATGAATTAGGTAACCTAAAAACCCCTAAAAACATCTACATAAAAATCAACCTGATCCCATATGCCTCCCTCTGATTTAATTGCAATCCATACTGCATTCAATTCTATCATTCATATTGACATATAGGTAACTTGTTACTATAATAAGAAGTGCAACAAGTTACCTATAAGGAGAATACTGTGAAAAATAGATTTTTCACAGACAAATTTGTGCTTGCGCATAGTGTACTTCGTACACATAACATACTTTGTATGCATACAATTTACGGGATGCCGGCAAGAATGGAGGATTTATATGAATTTCGATGATTTGACTGCAAAATTTTCAAATTCCACTGAAAACCAAAGAAAAGCTATTTTTAGCACATTATTTATTGCCGGAAACAAGTTGCAAACGCTTTTTGATAACCATATTCCGGAAATGTCTCTAAAGCAGTTTATGTTACTTTCCATAGTCAGACAATCAAAGGAAACACTAACTTTTACCCAATTGGGAAATTTACTGGGTTGCTCAAGACAAAATATCAAGAAATTAGCGGATGTTTTGATGAAAAAAGGATTTATCACTATTCAGCAAAGCCCACACGATACAAGAGCTGTGTGTATCTGTCCTACCGAAAAGGTAAACGACTATTTTGTAAATGATTTTTTTAAATACCAGGAGGAATTAAAATATCTTTTTGAAGTTTATACGGACAAAGAGATTGAAACTCTTTTCACTCTTTTATCAAAATTGTATGCCGGAATAGAGAATTTGGAAAAGAGGGTTATGAATGAACAAAAGGAAAATCAAAAAAAGGGAGATTTAGAGAAATGAAGATGGCAGTGATTTATAGTTCACAAACAGGGTTTACGAAGCGCTATGCCGAGTGGATAGCAGAGGCGACCGGAGCGGATTGTCTTGAATTTTCCATTGCAAAAAAGAAAGATTTCTCTGCATATGAAGCAATTATTTTTGGAGGCTGGGCTTGTGCGGGCAGTATAAGTAAAATCAGTTGGTTTAAAGGAAATATGGACAAATGGACAGATAAAGAGCTAATTGTATTTTGTGTTGGAGGAAGTCCAATCGACAATCCTGAAATTGAAGCGGCTCTTAACAAAAATTTTAATGAATCGGAACGGAAAAAAGTAAAAACATTTTATTGTCCGGGAGGTTTCAATTATGAGAAAATGCCTGCTCCGTCTAAACTTATGATGAAAATGTTTGTAAAAACCCTTAAAGCCAAAAAAGCTAAAACAGAAGCGGAGCAGGTAATGGTAAAAATGATTTCTTCGTCTTATGATATTTCGGACAAAAAGTATATTGAACCGATTCTACGGTGTCTAGGAGTCCGTTCTTGAAGTTCCTTTGCAAATGGGTTTCAGAACGGACTACCAGGACAGAGTCTGCGAAAATCGGAATCTCCTTTATGCCTGCAAATCTAAATTAGCCCCAACACCCGCCTGCTGTTTTGTATTTGCCCTGCCTGCATTATCTTTTTTGGCGGCTTCGATAATTGTCTTAATATCCGTATCATACAGATAAATCATGCCGCCTTTTGAAGCTGCTATTTTTTCTTTTAAAAGCTGCTCCGCTTTGTTCGGAGTTGTTGTTTCATCTTCCTTTTCCGCTGCCTTTTCTTTTGTCTTTTCAAGCAGTTTCTCAGAATTTTTCCGTCTTTCTTCACGGAGCTTATCACTCATATTTAACATAAAATCATTTCTGGTTTGCATTCTGCAATGATATTTTCCGTTCTCGTCAATATAACTGTGCTGATACACTATGGTCCAGCCAGTGGCTTTCGCTATGCCCTCTGCCAATTTAGACATAAACTCAACGCCTTTTATCATGTCTTTCATATCCTTCTCTTTTTCGGGGTCATTCCGCATTTTTTCCAAAAGCCTGGGATTAACAGTCAGTGACTTGCCGCTTCGGGCTGATGAGCAGGCATTTCCAACCTTAAAATCTACGCTTGGAACAAGTTTTGCCAGTCCATTTGCATAATCAGTTGTCTTTTCTGTTGTTTTTTCTGTTTCCTTTTTCTTTGCGCTGTTCGCCGTACTGCTTTCTGCTATGCTCTGGTTTGCATAGCTGCTGTAATTCTGTTTCCTGACCGAATAGTCAGGAAGATTCCCGGTAATCTCCATTGCCATAATATAATCCTCCTTAAAAAATTTACTTGAAATTCAGTTTACTAACCCTTTAGCATAACAGACAGTATGAATTTTTCTTCTTCCGCAATACAATCCATATCACCCCCGTATTTCAATGCGCAATACCTGATATTTTTCAGCCCAATGCCATGTATATTACCATCAGCCTTTTGGGAGCAGGGAAACCCGTCTTTCCCCCATACGATCTCCCCATCAAAGCTGTTCTCAATTTCTATGAAAAACATTTTCTGTTTCCAAAAAGATTTAATCCTGATATACAGCTCTTTATTTTGATTTTTCAGTCTTGCCCTCCGGCAGGCTTCAATCGCATTATCTAACCCGTTATTTAAGATAATGCCTATGTCATAAGCCCTTACGTGAACCTTATCCGTCAACAGAAAGCCGTCCGCTTCCAAATGGATACCTTTTAATTCCTTTGCCGCATAATAGAACTTGCTACTGATAACTGCATCACTTACCACATTTCCCGTATGTATTTTCCGTTCCAGATTTATCAGCGTTTTCTGCATATCTTCAAAATATCCGGTAATTTCTTCATTTTCCGTTATCTGCCGTTCTCTTAACAGTTTTTCCATAACTGCCATTTGGTTTTTCATATCATGCTTTACATGGCTGACACTCTCATAAAAACGCTCCATTTCCAACATGGAATTTTGCATTTGCGAAATCTGGTTCTCCAAAACGCTTTTTTGTGTGCGTTCCTCCTGCAAATCCATCATCTCCTCTTGAATCCGGAATCCATATAAGATAATCAACCATACAGCCGCAAAAACGATAATAACAAACAGATATATCGCCCTGTAATTGTCATACTCCACGATATACCCCCGCTCATTTATCATAAGCAATACAAAATAAAGTGCCACGGAAACGAGACTTCCCAGGACAGTAGGTAAAATATGGGCAATCAGTTCTTTTGTGCTTCTTTCATCCATCGAATGGTTATGGTTCTTTACTATGGTTTTTATCGAAAAATAAAATAACGCCACCGCTGTCATATCCATGAAACAGTATATAAAATCTACCAATAGCTTAACGGCTGTCACATTATGAAAAGCTTCTATATGCCATGTCAACCTCTCCAACCCGTCTACCAAAAACAGCCTGACAATATATCCAATCTCACTGAAAACATACAATAGGGCTATAAAAAGCAATGTCAAAAATAAATGTATGATCTGCCTGTTTCTATAAAAACATACCCCGATCAAATAGATAGCACACATACGGAAAACAAAACTCAGCAAAGATTTTTCCGGAGTATATGGCAAATCGGAAAACACTAAGTTTCTGACTGTCAAATTTACAGCAAGCCAGGCTGATATTGTTAAAATATTGCTAAATGCTTCTCTTTTGATTCTCTGACTGCCAAATTTTCCAAAAAGCATACACAGGCAGTACCCGTCAATGATATATGCAGCGGCTTCTATAAAAGGCTGTATAACCTCATACATAAGAAGCACCCCCATTCCGCAGGTATCTCATATACTGTTTGACAAAATCATGGTATCTGTCCTTTGACAGATATATTTTCTCCCCATTGGTAAGTAAAATGTTTTTCGCATCATATCCGGCCACATAGGATAAATTCACTAAATACCCTCTATGGCAACGGCAAAAGCCTTCCCCGGCTTCCCGCTCCATATCTGCCATAACACCATAGAATGAAATTTCCCCTCTCACCGTATGGACGGCAATTTTGCGCATTTCATTTTCAAAATAAAGAATATCTGCAACATCCAAAGTTATGTTCTTATTTCTTGTTTTGACAAATATCTGCCTGCTTTTTAAGCCCTGCTTTTTCTCTATTTCTTTTTTTGCCCTTTCAAGCACCTCCCGTAATTTCTCATTATCAACGGGTTTCATCAGATAATGCAAGGCTGCCACGTCAAAGGCTTCAAACACATATTCTTTTGCCCCGGTTATAAACACGATAACGCATTCTTCGTCCAGTTCCCGTAATTTCTTAGCGGTTTCCACACCGCTTATTTTTTCCATTTGAATATCTAAAAAATATATGTCAAATACCTCCCCCTGTGATAATAATTCCTCACCGGAAAAAAAGCCCTGTATCGCGGCATCCGTCATATATTCTTTTATCCTGCCACTAATCTGTCCGACAAATACAGGCTCATCATCACAGACTGCAATTTTTAGCATACAATCACCCCAATTTCTTTATAGGTTTATTACATATATCGGCAGATCTTTTGTTGAAATTTCCGAAATGTAACCATTCCCCCTTTGAAATGTAACCAATCTCTTTTTACCTGTCTGTATCTGCTCCGCTTCCTTTTTGTCCGGGAAGGGCTGGGGTATCTTTTGACCTTTGAAAAGAAAAACAAATGGCGCCAACCCGGAAGCTCTGCCTTCTTCCGAATTGACGCCTTAGAGTCATTTAATGTTTCAATATCAATTTCCAAGCATCTGATTTAAAGTACCCATCATCTGTTCAATCTTTGCTGCCGCCTCAGGCCCTGCGAAGCTTGCCAGAGATTTTAGAGGCATTCCCATGGCCATTGCCTCCGCCATTTCTTCACCACTGCCAAGGGTTTCCGCAGTATCTCCTCCCAGCATACTCTGCATCTTTTGCATCATCTCACCTACAATCGGTGCCGCCACAGGGTTCTCTAATAGCTGACCAACTGTGGTGGAGCCGTCTATATGCAGAGGAAGACTCTTTTTCGTCTCAAAGGAAAGGGTACCTTCAAGGGCAACCTCATCACTTGCGCATCCCACCAGCACCCCATAGGTTCCGGATGGCGCGTACCAGTCTCCAAGTCCTTCATGGTAGAAGGATAAGTCTCTTGCGCACAGGGTAAATTCCACGGTCTTTGTCTCTCCCGGCCCAAGGGCTACTTTTGCAAAGCCTTTCAGCTCTTTTACCGGTCTGCCCGCAGTGCCGTTTTTGTCGCTGACATAGAGCTGCACCACTTCCTTACCTGCAACATTGCCGGTATTTTTCACGTCCACGGTTACCTTCACACAGCCCTCGTCCGTGAGAGTTTCCCCGGGCATTTTCAGGTTACCATACTCGTAGGTTGTGTAAGATAAGCCGTGGCCGAATGCCCAGCGCACCGGCATTTTCTTTGTATCGTAATAGCGGTAACCCACGTAAACGCCTTCCGCATAATCCACATTAAGCCCGTCTCCCGGGAAGTTCAGGTAACTTGGATTGTCCTCAAGCTTAAGAGGGAAGGTCTCCGCAAGACGTCCTGAAGGATTCACCTCTCCATAAAGGAGCCTGTCTGTGGCCTCGCCCACACCCTGGCCGCCAAGATACATTTCCAGGATTGCCGCCACCTTATCAGCCCAGGGAACCTCAACCGGGCTTCCGTTGTGGAGCACTACCACTGTGTTGGGCTGCACCGCAGCCACCGCCTCAATCAGTTTATTCTGGCAAGCAGGAAGCCTCATATCCTTCCTGTCGTATCCTTCTGACTCAATGACATCGGGAAGGCCTGCAAAAATCACTGCAACCTCAGCCTCTTTCGCTGCCTGCACTGCTGCCTGCAGTTCTTCCTCATTTTCCTCATCCTTGTCAAAAGGGAAGCCCTTCACATAAGATACCGTCCGGTTCTTTGTCTTTGCGCTCTCAAGAGCGGAGGATACCTTACTGGAATTGATGTGGCTGGAACCGCCGCCCTGGTAACGGGGCTTTGACGCATACTCGCCGATATAAGCCACCTTCGCATCCGCCTTTAAGGGAAGAATTCCGTTGTTCTCTAAAAGAACCGCACACTCTGTCTCTATGGCCGTTGCTTTTTCGTGATCCACATCCCTGTCAAACACTGCCTCGGGATGACGGTTATCCACATAAGAAAATACAACTTTCAAAATACGTTCCACAGCCTGGTCAAGGAGGGCTTCGTCTAAGCTGCCATCCTTCACTGCCGCAACGATCTTTGCATCATTAAAGCCGCCGCTGCCCGGCATCTCTAAGTCAAGTCCTGCCACAATGCCCTTCACTCGGTCCGCCACAGCGCCCCAGTCTGTCATCACATAGCCTTCATATCCCCACTCATCCCTTAAAATCTCTGTGAGAAGATGGCGGTTTTCGGAAGCGTAAACACCATTGATTTTATTGTAGCTGCACATGATGGTCTTAGGCTGTGCTTCCTTTACAGCGGTCTCAAAAGCCGGCAGATAAATTTCCCTGAAAGCTCTCTCCGATAAATTGGAAGAACAGCTCATGCGCCGAAACTCCTGATTGTTGGCCGCATAATGCTTCATGCTGGTGCCTACGTCCCAGCTCTGGACACCGTTTATGTAAGCTGCCGCCATTTTTCCTGCAAGGTAAGGGTCCTCGGATAAGTATTCAAAATTACGTCCACAAAGGGGGCTTCTCTTAATATTTACCGCAGGGCCTAAAAGCACGCTTAAATCCTCCGCCTGGCACTCCTCGCCCAGGGTTTTTCCCATTTCGTTTATCAGCTCCGTGTCAAAGCTGGAGGCAACCGCACAGGCTGCCGGGAAGCAGACCGCAACGATACTTTCCCCGATTCCCAGATGGTCTCCCGTATCAGGCTGCTTGCGCAGTCCGTGAGGGCCGTCCGATACCATCACCGCAGGTATCCCAAGCCGCTCTACACTTTTTAAATGCCAGAAGTCCTGGCCGGAGCACATACCGGCTTTTTCTTCCAGCGTCATTTCCGAAACAATTTTTTTGATGTCTCTTTCCATAGCCTTATTCTCCTTCACCGTTTATTCCCATGAGCAGGGTCATGGGAAATTCGTTTATAAAAAGTGTAGTACCAATTCCCCCTTTTGTATTATCTGTTTTTCACTTTATTTATCTGATTTTAACTTTCTATGAAATTTTTATCTCTGTGCATCCTCCGATACTGAGCCGGGGTTTCCCCCATCACATTTCGAAACACTCTGGTAAAATAGCTTTGGGGAGAAAGATTGACATATTCCCCAATCATTGCAATCGAACGGTCTGAATATTTTAAAAGATTGCAGGAAATGTATACCTTCTCTCTCATAATATAGTCCGTCAGCGTCATTCCCATCTGCCGGGAAAAAATCCGTGAAAGATACCCCTTATGCACCCCAATCTTTTCCGCAATCTCCTGAAGGGTCAGCTTTTCATAGATGTGCTCCGCTATGTAGTCCCTGCTTTGTTCCACATAGGAAGAACAGGATTTTGACTTTTTTTTTGCCCCCCTGGCAAGGCTGCCAAACTCCCTTAGGGCGCGTCTCATAGTATCGTAAATCTCCACCACACTTTCCAATCCGGCAAGCCTCTGGAGCGTCACATCACTTAAAGCATAGGCCTCGCTTTCCTGGGCCCCCGCCGCAATCGCATATCTGGTGGCTAACGTAATACTTGCTACAGCGCCATACTCCGCGTCCTTTTTCTGTGACTGGGCCATCATCCCGGCAGCTCCTATCATTCCTTCAAGGGTTGACAGCGTTCCTTTTTCCGTCCCTGGCCCCTCCTTTGTCCCCGTCTCTCCCTCCATCAGCCACCCATAAAATCTCTTTTCGTCCATAAAAGAATGGTGCTCCATCCCATATTCCGCCCTTTCAAGGCCGTACTCCAAAATCTTCGGATAGAACTCCCGCTTAAATTCCTCCGGCTCCGTCCCATCGTCGAAAACCGCCGTCCTATCATATTCCTCAAACAACAGTCCATGGGCGAAAGCAACAATCTCCTTAAAATGCCAGATGTGCATCAAAGGAATCTGTATGTTCTTTTCCTCCACACCATGTCTTTTTAAATACATCCTCTTTTCATGCTCCGAATGTTCCTCAAATACCACAGGCCCCCATATCACATAACTTTCCGGCCCCTGAAACACATAATACCAGTAACCGTCGTCTTGAAAAGCCCCGTATCTGCCCCCTGTCTTTCTTCCCCATCTGAGCAGTTCCCTCAAAAGCCCGGCACTGGTAAATACCGGGTCATAATTTTCAAAACCGGCTGTGAGAACAGCCAAAAGGCCTCCCTGCGCATCCACAAGCCTTCCCGCCATACCCCACAGCCGATATATATACTTCAGCAAATATGTTATTTTATCCATCCCGGCCTCCACGCAAAGCTTTAATCTTCATTCAAACTTATGTTGCAAAATTTCCGCAAACTCCTCCGATATTTTCTTTGCTTTTTCTTTTAACCAAAAAGCGCAATAATTCCGCCTGATAGGCTCGTCGCCGCGATATAATGGAATCCTCACAATATTTGCCAGGCTGCCTTCCATAGGCGTCCCCAGGCTTGGCATAAATCCTTTTCCGCTGATAACAAGCAGCCGCGCTTCTTCCATGTTTTCGGCAAACAGCTTTTCCCCCTGCAGACCGATAATTGTATGGTAGAACTCAGCTTCCGTCTCTTTTTCCGCTTCCGAGGACACAATGATGCACGGAATATTTTTTAATTCCTGCACGGCAACTTTATCTAAAGAGGATATCGGATTCCTGCCGGCAATCTCTATATGCATCACAGAGGACGCAAGGAGCACGTTCATAAATTCATCGGAAAATGCCCTGCGCTGGTCATTAAGCGCCAGGTCCACCTCGCCTTTTAAAAGCATGTGATACAGCTCGTCATGGTTGCCGTAAAAAACTTTCACCGGAATATCGGGGTATTTTTCCGTAAATTCCTCCAGGGCAAGGTGGAATTCCTGTCCGCCGTAGCAGCGCAGGAATCCAACCTTTAAACATTCCTGTTCCCCGCCTGCAAGCCTTGCGGCCTCCCGGACAATCTGCTCATAATCGGCAGTCAGCACAAGGCTTTTTTTATAAAAGAATTCTCCGGCAGGCGTTAGTTCAAACTTCCGCTTTTTCCGTTCCAGCAGCTGAAAGCCCAAATCCCTTTCCAGTGCCTGTATCTGCTGAGATATGGCGGACTGTGAAATATTGCACTCAAAAGCTGCCTCTGAGAAATTATTGTGCTTTACTACCGCCTGAAAATATTTTATCTGTCTGAGCATAGTGGAATCCTCCGTTTTTATAACTTTATGCAGGGAACTTTTATAAAACAATATTAGCAAAAAAGTCCCCTAAGTTTCAACGGATTTTACAGAACATTTTTAAATCACATGAAAAGCTTTCCACTTACCGCTCCTCTCTCTCCATATAAACAGTACTGCCCGAACTATCCAGTCGCATACCATGGCAACGGCAATTCCAATCACACCCATCTGCAGGGTAATTCCCAGAAGATAGGACAGGAGCAAACGCACCGCGACCGTTGAAATTACGGAAACATACATGGTAAATTTCACATCTCCTGCCGCCCGAAGCCCATTGCTGAGGGCTCCGGAAAAAGGAAATGCCGCAGCATTAAACACGTTGTGAATCAGCACCAGCAGGACTACAAGCCGTTTCGTTTCCGGCTCCAGTGCGTAAAAATGTAAAAATGCCGGAGTAAGAATAAAGATAAAAAAATTCCACGCTGTTGAAATCAAAAGCGTCAGCTTTGTAAGTTTCCTGAGATAATGTTCCGCCGCTTCGATATTTCCATTTCCCATACATTGACCAATCACGGTGATAAATACAGGCCCCATTGCAACGCCCGCCAAAGCTGCCAGTGACCATATACTCTGCGCCACACCGTTTGCGGCAATCTGGTAAGTGCCGAACAGCGCCACGATACTGCTCAGCGCCACTTTCACAAGCTGGAAAATCCCGTTTTCTATACCGTTTGGTACGGCTACATTCAAAATACTTTTCATCAGACTGCCGTTCCGGTTCAAAATCCATTTTTTCCGGTACACTACCCCGTTCTCCTCTCGGAAACAGAGAAATGTGATGACTACTGCTGAAAATACCCGGGCAATGAAGGACGGCCATGCCACCCCCGCTACGCCTGCCCGTAAGAGGAAGACACCAATCAGATTGCCAATAACATTTATCACATTGGCTGCTACCGATATATACATGGTCACGTTTGTTTTGCCAAGGCTTCGGTAAACGGCCGCTCCCGCATTATAGATGGCAAGTGCCGGATAAGAATAAGCCGAAATTCTCAGGTATGTAATGCATGCCTCCATGACAGACGGCTCCACTTTTCCAAACAGCAGACGCAGCATTGCTTCATTGCCGATCAGCACCGCTGCCCCAAGGAGAACTGAAAATATAGTGGAAAACAGTAAAAGCTGGCTTGCGGATTCCCCCGCATGGTCTTTTTTCCCTCCGCCGATATACTGGCTGATCACAACAGCCCCGCCGGAGGCAAGTGCAGTAAACAGATAGATAAATATGGTATTAAACTGATTGACTAAAGATACCCCCGATACGGCCGCCTCCCCTGCATAACTGATGACCAGCGTATCCGCAAGCCCCACAAACATCACAAGGAGCTGCTCCAAAAACAAAGGTGTAATCATTCTTTTTAAATCTTGATTGGAAAATAACTTATTCTCGCTCATTTTACCATTCCTTTCCGCTTTGAACCTGTCAGCTTATTATCAAATGTGAATCGGTTTATAAAAAAAGTAAGTGCGGTTTTTGAAGCGGTCTGCTTCCGTCCCTGCACTTACATTATAGTAATATACCTGATATATATCAAATACTCTGTTTTTATAGCTTACCCATGCCTAAAAAGCATTTTACATATTCTACCATTTTTGTTGCTGATTTTCTTTATACACCGGCCAGCACGTTAAAAGTGCCCGCTATGTCCAAACGACCGTAGCCAAATTCCCGGTTTGGGTAGTCCCCCTCCGGTGACCGGAAGGCCCCCCGTATCAGATAGTTTTTCAACTCCCTGCTCTCCACTCTGGGCCGGTTGCCCTCAACCACTGCCCACTGCAAAAACTGTGCTGCAGCGCCGGAGGCCAGGGCCACCGCCATGCTGGAGCCTGTTCTCCTGCCCAGCACCGTGCTGATATTCACGCCGGGAGAACAGATATCCGGTTTGATGCGTCCTATCCTGGTATATCCCCGTCCGGAGCTGGCCCAGAAGCTTCCGTTTTCGTCATTGTAAGTGGTGGTGGTGATCACCTCACGGGCATTGCCCGGTTCAGTCAATGTCCCGTATGGATAGGGCCTTAAGAAATAAGTATCGCTTTGCAAAAAGTCTGTCAATGGAAGCCACAGATTAAAGGTACTGCCTGTGGTATTTCCGCTGATGGTGACCTGAATCGTCCACACCCCCGGCGTGGGGTCGATAAACCTGAAAAAAATCAGTTCCTCACCGGAGCTCTGCTCCACCAGAATATGATCCACCTCAATCTTTGTCCTCTCGAACACAAAGGAAAATTCCCTTCTGCTCTGGTCCCTGAAATCCACCCGGGAAGTGACCTCTCCCCCCGGCGTGCGTATGGATATGGCATGCTTAGCCGGTACATTTCCCCAAAGCTCCGCCGTGAATCCTCTCGTGTTGCCATCCACCCGAATCTCCACATTGTCAATGGTTTCCGTAAGTCCCTCTATGGAAGTTCCCTCATAATGGTGGGAGCTGTTACCTTCATTTCCGCCGCACACCATCACCGCTCTGCTGCGTTTGGTTGCAATCACATTCAAATAGCCTGCCAACAGATTGTGACCGTTGTGATCCCCCATATTTGTGCCAAGGCCGAAGCAGATGACCAGAGGTTTTAGCAGGGATACGGCATAGCTTTCCAGATATTTAATGGCCACCAGTATGTCGCTTTCCGCATAAGCGGGTACATCATCAGGCACCAGAAAAAACTCCCGCAGATACTGCTTTGCCTCCTTCAGCTTTACCATCACGATATCCGCTTGTGGCGCCGCACCCAAAAAGTCAAGGCCGTTTCCAAGGCTGCTTCCCGCCGCCACACTGGCAAGAGCCGTGCCGTGTCCGTTTTCATCATAGCTTGGCACTATCTCCCTTGGATTTTCGCTCTGCAGGGCCCGGTCAATGACCTCTTTTTTGTACTCCGTTCCATAAAGAATGCCATCGGGAGGCGTGCCTGTCTGTATGTTCTGATCCCAGATGCCAAGAATGCGTGTAGAACCGTCCGGATTTCTAAACACGTCCTCATCATAGCGTATCCCCGTATCCAAAAATCCGATAACCACCCCCTTACCGGTCAAGTTAAGGGAGCCTCCCTGCACCAGGGTAATTCCGCTGCGGATTAAGGGGGTAGGGTCAAAAGACTCCTGCTGCATCAGACCGTACAGCTTGGGAATCGCCTGATAAGTAAAGTCACTTACCGTCAGGGGAATCACTTCCCTGCGGTTGGCGTAAACAATTCCTGTTTCCCCGCTCACCGGCTGATAGACAAAGTCCTGCAGAGAGCCCCACAGCTTTTCCGGTAAGGTGTAATCCGCCACTATGTCGTAATAATTATTTGAAATGATTTTTTCCTGATTTGTCATTTACAGTCTCATTGTCTTTTTCTTGTAATATATGAAGAAGCTGACCGAAACGTCAATTACCCCACCGATACCTCCCACATTTTATATTTCTACTGTTCCAATGAAGATTTTAACCGCATCTACCGTGCCATGACCTGGACTATGCGCAGCAATATGCATTCCGGAAAGGGGAAATCCCCTGCCCTTCTTCCTGTCCCATTTCAACAATCATCTTTGCCTGCCCCTGCTGCATTCTCCGTTGCATCCTTTTTTCTGACTCTGTCTCAATTATCGTACCGTCCATAACATTCACCAGCTCCTTTCCGAAAATATCGTTTATCACGGATATGAACAGCCTTTTATGCTTGCTTTTCATTATAGCAACTAAAAAAGCTCCTCATAAATTTCTTTGTCGGAATCCTTATAAACATTAAAGATTACCCTGTCAAAGAATGGGCCATGATGATCCAGAAATTCGGACACGGTATCCACCGCAATCTGCGATGCTTCTTCATTTGGGAAATGAAAAACCCCCGTTGATATACAGCAAAAGGCCACGCTTCTGATATCATGTTCCACGCAGCATTCCATGATGCTCTCATAACATTTCCTCAAATCATTCCTGTTCCTGTCTCTGACTCTGGTTTCCACAATCGGGCCTACCGTATGAATTACATACCGGGCCGGAAGATTGTATCCATCTGTCAAGAAGGCTTCCCCTGTAGGTTCTTCGTAATTCTTCCCGTATTTTTTCCGCATTCTGTTCATATACCGATTACATTCACTGCGAAGCTGCACCCCTGCAAATGTATGGATGCAATTATCTATACATGTATGCATCGGTACAAAGCATCCCAGCATCTGGGAATTTGCGGCGTTTACAATTGCTCCGGTTTTAAGCCTTGTGATATCTCCCTGCCAAATAGATATCTTATCGCCATGCCGATGACTACTTTTTAATGCCGCGGACACAGTCGGTATATCCGAAAGCGTCACCACACCCTTTTCCTTTGCTCTCTCCTGCAGATATTCATCCTGTATTTGAAGGACTTCCTCCCTCATCTCCCCGGGCATACGGATGTTCATAAGTGCCCGCAGCATCGTCCGTCTGTCTTCCCGGCTCCCTGGCACTGCCATATTTCGATACTTTGCAGAATCCTCTTTAAACTTTTCCACTAAATAATCAAGTCTTTCTTCCTGATCCATATAACTGACTCCCATCTGCATCATTACCTTATATTTCCCATTTTCCTTTTGGCATGATTATACTGTTTACAGTGTTTACAGCATTATATATCACTTTTATGTTGTAATGTCCAGACCCGATAATTATCAGAAATATATCCCTTAAATTACAGGATACAAAACAACCTGGACTGCTACTTTGCAATCCAGGTTATTCATAAGCAATATTATTTCAAATATTCCCCTACAGGAGACGCATTATACTGCTTCTTTATTTCCATTAAAATGGAACCGTCTTCCCGTTCTATCTCTTTCAGAATTTTGTATTGTACTTTATTTCTGTCCAGTCCGGCCGACCTCCTCCTGAACCATTTTCTTTGCATAACCATGCCCAAGGCCTTCCTTCAGCATAAAATACATGTAGCATCCGTACCGTAATCAGATTTACACGCCGTACGCTACATGTGTCGTTCATTGCACTATTTCATTTCTAATAAATATTATAATTCTTTCTCGGCCGATAATCAAAAGACATTTTCCACAATTTTTTCACCGTATGCTTTTGTCATACTGCCACGCTGTCTTTGTCATCATTATTTTGGAACTGTCCTTACGCCTGTCTCCTCACCACAGGTATCCATACCTCATACTGCGCATTCTCCGGGTCAGGGTTTATATAAACCTCAATATCAGGGGCATCCCCATATTCATATCCCGAGGTAGGCAGCCACTCCGTTACGATACGCCGCTCCAGCTCCTGTATGGACTGGTTCGTCCCCGCCCCTGCAAAAATCGCCCAGGTAGCGCCGGGCACAGTATATTCCTCGAAGCCGCCGCTGTCTCCTGACGACGATACCGCAATATAATATCTCCATGGCTCCGTGTCATTACAGGTACTGACCCCCAGTACTCCCATGGGCGGCGCATCCATCATTCCCGCCAGCTTCTGCAACGTCCCGTTCATGGATATTTCCTGCCATTTAGAAGGAATCACTGCAAAGTTCTTCTCAATGTCTTTGTCTAGCGGCACAGATACCCCTACAATGCGGAAGGCATCCTTTGTTTCAATCCGGTATTCCATTTCTTCTACTCCCTTCACAGTCAGTTTAAAAGCCACAGGCGGAAAGGATTTTACAGATACCCCTTCGTTTTTCACAACAGATGGGGCGACCCCATGGACGGACTGAAAGGCCCTGTTAAAGGCAGTGGGCGAGCTGTATCCATATTTTCCCGCCACATCAATGATTTTCATCCCGCCTCCCTGTAAATCCACGGCGGCCAGGGACATTTTTCTTCTGCGGATATATTCGGATAAAGGAACCCCCGCCATATAAGCAAACATTCTCTGAAAATGAAAGGTAGAACAGCAAGCTATTCTGCCGAGCTGCTCATAATCAATTTCTTCCGTCAAATGCTCCTCAATATAATCGATTGCACTGTTTAATCTTTCAATCCATTCCATATTGCTTCCTTTCCTGCCTCCTGTGGCAATATTTACGTTTACGTCAACACAAGCTCAGATAAAACACCTGCCTGCAGGATATTTCCCGATGTTCTTCCTTAGCCCGTCTGAAATGCTTTATGCACCGTTCTTGACTATTTTCATTCTAAATCATTTTTCAATTTCTTTCCTCTCAATTTTTGCACGAAAAAGAGAGGCCTAAATACCTGTCTCGATTATTTCCTAATGCAACTGCGAACTACTGCGAACTACTGCGAATTTACTGCGAACTATATATTCAATGAATATGTCAAAGCAGGATCATGTTTATTTCCATTCATTTTTAAAATTCCCAGTTCTGACAAGTGGTTTATTTTTTTATTGATCGTTCTTCTGGTCTTATTTACCATCGTCGATAATTCTGTTGCAGTAATATGGCTTCTGCTCCCCATAATTATTACAATATCTCTTTCAACCGTATCTAATTTATCCCAATATTCCACCATTTTCTTTTCGGCAAATTCAGTTTGCCTTGTTGTTCTTGCAACAATATTATTTCTTAAGACAAGTTTTACCGTTTGTCCACTTGGTTCCGAATATTCCGGTGCTTCAAGGAAAAAACTCTCCATATCAGCATAGATACGTTTGACTCCTTCATTAAGCTCTTTTACTATCCCAAAATCAGCCAGCACACGAGCCATTCGTGGATTTCTTGAAAAATTGGTTGTTCTTATATTGTCAACGGTCACGATATTGGGAAGCTTTCCAGGACTTTCTATTTCTAACCTATCATCATACATTGTCACTTTGATATATTTACCTGTCATGGCATATTCACGATGTGCAACCGCATTTACAATCCCTTCCGCCCATGCAAATGGCGGATATTCGTCTACCGTTTTAAAAATCCCCGTTTTCGAATCCAGTGAAGTAAACTCTCTCAACTGTGCCCCAATAAATTTTTTTGCTTCATCTACTATTTTCAGTATCGGATATTCGATATTGGCATCTTTTATAATATTCATTTGTGTACCAATACCAGCTGATATTCCATCATAGCGTATAAAACGAATTCTGCAATTAGGATAAAATTGATAGACATTTTTAGCAAAAAGCAATACGGCCGCATTCGTTAAATATTTTTCTCCATTTTGTTCTCTTAAAAATCCCCTTGAAAAAAGTAATTGCTCCGTAGGGATATCCGGGCTTCCAAGAATTTCCTTGTATTGTCGTATCAGTTCTCCGTCCAGGTCAGTAATTCTAATATCATGATTTAGCTCATCCTCATAGTGTCTGGAACCTTTACTATACTCCAATTTCCTTAAATCATCACCTTTTAATTCTCTTTTCCGATCACCAATACGCAAAAATACAGAACCATTTGATGTACTGATAACTCTGTCCACACTTGGATTTATATGGAGCAAAAGCAATCTGTCTGCCTGTCCGTCTACATTTTCTATATCAAGGAATTCCTCCTGATATTCCGGGGTCGGATTGCAACAGTCCATAGGCGCATTAATAAAATTGTTAATTTTCTCCGCACCAACAGCATTAATTCCTTCCAAACGCCGCGTTTTATCACTAATGCCAAATACTATCGTTCCTCCATCTGCATTTGCATATGCAGATATCTCATCAGCGATATCGGAAGGTTTTAATTGTGCGGATTTTCGGTCAAAAATTTTATTTTCATCTTCGTTTATCATATAATCCAATGTCAGAATTGGATTTATTGATGATTTAATCATACTTCTTACCCCTCACCCCGATATTTCATAAATTACTTATTTTTCAAGCAATATACAAATATGATACAATTCCGTTTCACGATTATTTCTGTTTAAAACCGTTTTAAATATCACAATGTCCGAATATGGAAAATCTTCTGTTATATCCTCTACTGTAATCTTCGGATACGGATAGGAAAATTCTCTGATATGCCGAATATATTTACTGCAGAATGCATGGAAATCATTGGCTGTAACATACACCAACAAAACATTAAACTCATTTCCGGCCGTATCATAATTATATATTTTATTAATGTGACCATTCAAATATGTAGTATTCATACTACTTAAATTTAGGGCTTCTACAATCGTTATTGGCAACTGTTCTTCCTTAATCAATATGTCTATTTCACCAGCTTCTTTCCCTGAAAGAGATGTCCCCCTTCTTGTCTGATCTTTCACATCATATCCTGCTGTTTCCATTAAATCTCTTATGAAATCGTTTCTTTGATTTTCAGATGCTCCATAATAAATTGAGTTTGCCTGCAGCTTTATACATGCCGATACTAAATCTTTTATGATCTTTTCGGACTGCTTCTTATCACTTTGCGGACTTTGCCGCTTTATATTTTGAGACGTTATATATGCTTTTATTTCACTCACCGTCCATGGCTTGTCCTCTTTATTATAGTAATCATCTTCTATCTCCATTAATAAATGACTGCAATAGCTTCTAAACTCCAGATTATCATAATTATCCGCTTTTATCTGCTCCAGATATTGTATTACGGCTGGCGAATTGTTCTGAGCAATATTTTTTAAAGCCTTATAAGTACTGTTATATAATCCAAAATATTGCTTATCCTGAAATCCCTCCTGAAACCGAAGCAATACTAATTTAAACAATATATCAATATTCTTTTCTTCAGAAATTTCTCCAATGGCCTCCGTAATCTCGCAGGTATTCTGATTTAAATCCGGAACTGCATTTTTCTCTTTTGCCATTTGGTAATATTGTTCCAATCCATATTCACTTTCTGCCTCAATTAACTTTTTCATAAATATAAATCTATCCGGCGATAGTTGATTTTCAGTAATCATTCGTTGAATCAATCTCTCATCCTTAAATTCGTTAAATTTATCTGCCATCAAATTCAGCATTATCTTATCAGCATTTTCCAGATATCTATCCATTACATAATGATAGCCTTTTATTTCGGCAGTATAATCCAAAGCCTTTTTTCTTATCCATTCCCGGTATTCATAGTCATTTAATATCGCATCTGCCAATTCCAATGCGTCTTCCATGTTATTTCTTGAACAATATTCAAAATAAGGTTCAGCCAAATTTCCTTTGACTTTTCCTTTTTTCAAATTGCTGCATATTTGTTGCTTTAATGAATCACTATCTATTCGTTTTATAATGTAATCAGCAAAAACTGATTCATTCTTTTCATTACCGAATAAATAGGGATCTATCAAGAGCATATTTAATACAATTTCTTTAGGGTAATCAAACGCAAAACGATTTGCAAAGAAAACGCTCCAGGCGCAACGCGCTGTATAGCTGATACCTCCATCTTTCCTATATTCAATCTCTTGCTCAAAATCTATTTCTTCCACCGTTTTCAGACAATAGTTTCTAATATAATGAATGTGCTCATCTTCTATTTTTATATTATTTCTTTCTTTTATTTCCTTATATATTTTTAAAATGGAAAAATCTTCCCAGCACACTATATGAGACAGAAAATTGACAGCCTTCTTATCTATGATATCATATTTGAAAATCGCCCATTTCACCATATCAAGGTCATATCTTAATTCTGTACGATTATATTCCATTTCTTCTAAATCTTTATATGTTGTTTCTTCTCCCTTGCAAAGTTCAGCTACTTCTTCAATCAATTTTTGGAACTCATTTTTATCAAATAAAGCATTAAAATATTTTTGTTCTCCTTCTTTTCTTATTTTGCTATAGTCAATTAATTCTTCCTTTTCAATCTTAATTGCATCTATTTGAAATACTAACTTCACAAATTCGTTATTCCTGTAACTATCTTTTCTGCTTCTTTTTACAAAAGAAATAAACATTTCTCTGTTTTGAAGCAGATTGTCTCTATATCTGTCTGCAAAATCATCCATGCACCTTTCATCCATAATATTTTCTAAAATACACTCACTATAAATATGATAAGGCTGTTGTAATATCCATTCATATGTGGAGAAAATCTGATTCGTATTTAATAAAAAAACTCTTGCGTTTTCCATAATACTAGTTTCATAAGCAACTGATGACTTCCAAAATATTTTTTGAACCAGAGAAAGAATATCCTGTTTTCCCTCTTTAAAAAAAGTTTCGGCTTTTTTAAACAAATCCTCCCATAAATGCTTAAACAATTCCATTATCGAATGACATTCTACATTTTCTGTAAGAAATCCAAAAACTTTTTCAACTGATTCGTATTCCTTCAGCTTCTGAAAGATGTCCTCAATCTCCATTCTCATTCTATAAATTGAAGCATCATAACAAGCCAGATTCTTTATACCCCCCAACACAAAATCGATTATATCATCCTGCAATTTATTCTCAATAATATAACAATATAAAGCTTTGCGAATATCCGAATTATAGTTTTCATCAAAAAAGATTACTAACTTCTGTATATCATCTTTATCATATAAGGCTTTATTTGTTAATGCTGTAATCGCTGCCGCTATTTCATAGCTTCTTGTCTTCTCATTAAAACAACATTCCAATAAAACTGTTCTTACTTCTTCCGCTTTTCCCAGGAAGTCTGTCATATGCCCAATCATGTGAATTGCATTTGACTGCGACCTGAAATGAAGCGGTTCCCTTATTTCCTCCAGCAAATACAATATACATTTTTCTGTTTGACCGAATCTCGCTAAATCCTCCTCATTGTTCCAATCCCTTGATATCCAGACATTATCCTTCTTATATTTATCCATTATACTGCAAAAAATAATTGTTCTGATATCTTCATTTAATCTGGACGATTCAAACTTGACCACAATAGAAGGCTCTGTTTTTACAACCCAATCAAATAATTCATGTTTTGGGTAAATCATTACTGCAAACGACAACACATTCATCCATGAATTTTTTATTCGCTTTTTATTCCCTTTATATGTCACCAAATCGATAACTTTATTTAAGGGAATATTTTTTATGTATTCTGCTGCCAAATATTCTCTAAAATTGTTATGCTCAAATTCCCATTGTCCTTCCTTTGTCTGTTTTAAAACTCCACAATATTTTATAATTTCCCTTTCATCTCTGCTTATCAGTTCCTGATATGTTTCCAAAGAAAGGAACGTTTTCCTCATGCATTGCATTGCAAATGCCAAAGCTTCCAAGCTCTTTATTACTTCTCTCTTACAGCCCTCTATATCTTTTGTCGTAATATACTTGTTTTTATCCTGCTCAAAGCTATCACTAATCAATTCCCCCATTAATTTATCCAGTTTATGCAAACTCCCTGTATTTTTAAATAAACTTGATAACCAGGACAAATAAAAAGGAGAATAAACCTGTTCCTTTAAATTCCGATTTTTTACTTCTTCCATAAACAAAGTTCTTTCAATTCCGTTATTTTTCAAATACTGCTCTATATCAGTATTACACAATGGACATAAAGAGCACTCAAAAAAATCGTAAAATATACCTAGCTTCGTATCTTCCGGAGCATTTCTGTAAAAATTATTTCTGCTGGAAATGACTATCTTTTGTTTAGGATTCTTTTTAACAAAAGTATTGATTCTTCTTGCAAAATTATTCAGATTTTGCTCCTCAATTTCATCAAATCCATCAAAAATTAAAATAGCAGCTCCTCTATAGTTATTCCCTATCTTATCCGCAATCAAATCTTCAATCTTTTCATCCACATAGTCATTCAATTTAACAAATACAGGAATTGCCGTTTTAGACTGTTCTACCATATATGCCAAATTTTGAAGCTCATATGATTTACCTGAACCGGCTTCTCCAATTAAAACAATTCTTTCCTTTTCCATCATTAGCTCGTAAAGAGGCTTAATCTGTTCTTTATTGGAATATAAACTAATTCCACCTCTCTGCACGATATCAAACGGTCCAACCTGTCTGGATATATAATCCTTCGGACACTGAAACCTTAACGTATAATTATGTTCCATGATAGCTACTTCCTCAACTTCAATATCTGATTCCGGATATACCAAATCAGAAATATATTTATCGCGATCGATTAAATAGATATAGTTTACAACCTTAGCAATCCTATTTCGTTCGATTGTTATCAGATGGAACTGGCTTCCCATCTCCTCGGCCTTAAAGAGCATTGCACCCACACCCAATGAATAGCCTTCACTTCCAATTCTTGTCCAAAAAGTCCCATGTGTATGCCCATGAAAATGATATCTGATTTTATTTCTGTTGATCACATCAGTCAGCCTGGGAATATTACGAATAGCAGCAGTATCATTATCATCTTCGCTCACCGTACTATGATGCGTAATCAAAATATTATCCAAAAATGGACTTGCACTTTTTTCAACAGCCTCAAAATCTACTTTTCCATAATTATAGTCTCTATGATATGTAGAATTCGCCAAAATGAAATTAAAGTTTTCTATATTCTTCACACAACAGCTATCTGTTTCAAATTTCCCTTTAATATCATTACAGTATTTTTTATTGAAATCATCAAAAGAGCAAAAGCTATTATCACATAAGTCATGGTTACCTGGAACCATGACAAATTCAACTTCAACCCTTTCTTCCACCACTTTTTTTCTGATATAATCGAATATCTTCTGGGCGCTATAATAATATTCCTTCTTTCCACTCTCTACAACATCCCCACACATTACTACAATTAATATTTCCAGAGGGGCTATTTGTCTGTTAATTATTTCAACCATCCTATCAATTCTGTGATAAATTTTTTTTAAATAAGACTCCGTACAGTCGCTTATATGCAGATCCGAAATCATCAGCATTTTCATTTATCTATACACCTCATAAACAATAACTAATTCGTTATTTTTTTACTCTCTGAAACCTAATTGCCTTTTACGCTTTCTTTGATATTAACCGCACAAATCCTTATCTCTATGCTCCTCAGTTTATCCATATATTAACAGCTATAATGCTCTTTTCCAGCAGCTTACCAGAACGCTGAAAACATTGTCAGACGGCTAACAGATACATCTTTCTTAATTATATTCTACGTTCATAATATTTTCAATGAAATAAAGCCTATATCAGAGTAGACCTCTGAAGATACTTGAACGCTGTCAGGCTTTGGGTACCAGCTTATTAAAAAAGTACTTCTTATACTTTGCATCTCCTGTACTGGGCTATTTCCCCATTACTAGCAGGAATTAAAAACAGAGTCGCAAACTGCCCTGTCAATCCACAGTTTACGACTCTG
This sequence comes from uncultured Lachnospiraceae bacterium, assembly GCA_910585075.1. Lineage (GTDB taxonomy): Bacteria > Bacillota > Clostridia > Lachnospirales > Lachnospiraceae > Suilimivivens. The sequence goes on along the minus strand of CAJUED010000005.1, from coordinate 89,949 downwards.
TTCCTGTATATTTCCTCTCTTATATTCTCCTTTTATTTTCCAGTCAATAACCCCGCTGCACAGCAAAACACATCTTCGCTGTGTGGTTAGCTCCTCGCGGCAGTCGTCTAAGGCCAAGAGAACCAAAGGTTCTCTGCAAGCATGACTTTGACTCGTTGCTCACGGGAATCACGATTTTCGCCGTCCGTATCCCCGGCATTACATACTCTTATCCTCAATCACATTCAAATTATCCGGATTTTCCCCGCTCATGCTGCGGATATCAATCACCGGCCCGCCTGTCCCCTCAATATACGCCCTGGTGATGGTCACCCGTCCAATGTTATCATCCTTTGGAATCTCATACATAATATCCAGCATAAATTCCTCAATAATCGCCCGAAGGGCCCTTGCGCCGGTGTCCTTTTCCATTGCCTTTTCCGCTATGGCCTCAAGGGCGTCGTCATCAAATTCCAGCTTCACCTCGTCCAGCTCAAGAAGCTTCTGATACTGCTTTAAGATAGCGTTCTTGGGCTCCTTTAAAATTTTTACCATCATGGCCTTGTCCAGCGCCGCCAACGTATAAATAACAGGAAGACGTCCCAAAAACTCCGGTATCATACCGAATTTTCTCAAATCCTCCACTGTCACCTTACTGAGGATTTCCTTATCCTTGTCAAATTTATCCTTCAGCTCCGCGTTAAATCCAATAGCGGTCTGCTTTCTTAAGCGCTGCTTGATGATTTCCTCCAAATCCGGAAAAGCGCCGCCGCAGATAAAGAGAATGTTCCTGGTGTTGATGGTTGCCAGGGGCACCATGGCGTTTTTGCTGTTAGCTCCCACCGGCACTTCCACATCCGCTCCCTCTAAAAGCCGCAGCATCCCCTGCTGCACGCTCTCGCCGCTGACGTCCCGGCTGGTGGTGTTTTTCTTTCTGGCAATCTTGTCAATCTCGTCTATAAAGACAATGCCCCTCTCCGCCTTTTCCACATCATTGTCGGAAGCCGCCAGAAGCTTGGAAATCACGCTCTCAATATCATCCCCTATATACCCTGCTTCCGTCAAAGAAGTGGCATCCGCAATAGCAAGAGGCACATCCAAAAGCCTTGCAAGGGTTTTTACAAGGTAGGTTTTACCGCAGCCCGTAGGCCCGATCATCAGCATGTTGGACTTCTCGATCTCAATATCGTCCATGGTTCCCGTGGCCACTCTCTTATAATGATTATACACTGCCACGGAAATCACCTTTTTCGCATGCTCCTGTCCAACCACATATTCATCCAGCTGGGCTTTGATCCTGTGGGGCGGCGGGATATTTTTGATATCCAACACCGGTTCCTCCCCGGCCTTCGGCTTTTTCTTTTTCAACCTCTGTTTGTTGGGGATTCCTCCCTCCCCCTGCAAATCCGCAATATTCACAAAGCGGATGTTGGGATATCCCTTACCGCTCATGTTCTTGTTCAGGTCGTCTATAAACGAGGGATTGTTCAGCATGCCCTGATAGTCAAACTGACTTACCGTATCCATGGTCTTATGCATACAGTCATTACACACCGTTATATTGTTGGGCAGCTTAAACATCTTCCCCGCCTTACTTTCAGGACGCCGGCAGATAAAGCAGACATCCTCATATTCCTTCTTCTTCTCCTCATTCCCCGAATCCGAATCTCCGCCGCCTGTTCCTTTCATATCCGAATCCATATCAAGCAATTCTTCCTTCTCATCACTCTTATCTCTCTCATCAAAATCCGACATTCTTTCCTCATCCTTCCGCTTTTTTATACTGTTCTATATCATTATAAAGTATTCCTGCCCCTTAGACAAGTTTACGATACCATTCACGGCCTAACCACCGCTCATAACAACTATTCGGGGCGATATTGTCCTCACTCTTGTGTCATATCTCACGAAATACGCAGCCAATGTGCCTTTCCGGCCTTGAACCGCAACAAACTTACAACCTCTTACACGATCCGCCTCACCGCCAAAATCTCCTTATAAGTTGCAGTCGTAATCTTAATCCCCGTCCTCTGGGTACTGGCATGCACAATCTGTCCATTCCCGATATAAATCCCCACATGCCCCGCGTAGCACACCACATCTCCCGGTTTTGCCTCCGAATAAGACACTCCCGTTCCCGAATTTCGAAGGGAGTAGGATGTTCTGGGCAGGCTGTATCCAAAGTCCTTATACACTCTCCAGACAAACCCGGAGCAGTCCGCCCCTTCCGTCAGGCTGGTTCCTCCCGGTACATAGGGATTCCCGATAAACTGGCAGGCATAATTGGCAATCTGCTGTCCTTTGCTTCCCGAACCGGAATAGCTGGAAGCTGACGCATAACCTCCCCCGGAAGATGAACCGGAAGATGACGATGAATCGGAGGACGAACCGGAAGATGAATCACTCCCGGAGGAACTGTCCGAAGATGAGCCTGTGCTTCCGGATTCTTTTGCCCGTCTTTCTTCTTCCTCCCTCTGCAAAGCCAGCTCTCTGGCTTTTCTTGCCTCCTCCTCGGCCTTCTTTGCCTTTTCTATTTCGGATTGCTTATCCGCCGCCTGAGCCTGCAGCTTTTTAATTTCATCATTCTGCCGCTTGATATTGGCTTTATAAATGGCGGCCTCCTGTCTTGCCTTGGCCAGCTGCACCTCATAATTTTCATAGGTTTTCTGCTTTTCATTCAGCATAATCTCAAGACTTGCCTTTTCTTCCATCAGCTCATGCTGCTGGGCTTCAAGCTCGGCCATTTCCTCCTCAAGCTTCTCCTGCAGCATCTCCACCGCTTCCCTCGCGGCCTGATATTCCTCAAGAAGCTTTCTGTCATACTCATAAAGCTTCTCCACGTACTCAGTTTTGTTGAGCATGTCCGCCATATTCTCACTTGCCAGAAGCAGCTCCATATAAGAAGTATTTCCCTTCTCATACATGAACTGGATTCGTATCTTCATCGCTTCATACTGCTCCCGCTCTATCTGTTTAGCCTCCTCAAGGTCAGCCTTTGTCTCCTCAATCTGGTCTTCCTTCTCCGCAATTTCCTCCTCAATCATTTCCACGCTGGCAATGGTTTCCACCAGGGCAGCGTCAATTTCCTCAATCTCTCCTGCCACCTCATCCACCTGAGACTGAATAGAGCTTGCCTTACCGGCGGCACTGTTGTACTTTTGCTGTTCTTCCTTCTTTTTTGCGTCGGCTTCCTTTTTCTTTTCCTCCAGCTCCTGCTTTTGTTTTTCCAAATCAGAAATAGTGGTAGCACCTACCGGTTCCACCACTGACAACATGATTGATAATGACATAACTGTTGCAAACCATCTGATTCGTCTTTTATTTTCTTTGCTCATCTTCCTCTTTCACACCTGTCACCCTGCACAAACAAATGTAGCTGCACTTTGCATCATCCCTTATTTTTCACTACCGCGTTCTCCCCAAGGAACTGCCTTGCCTTTTGAATCAATTGAAATTCCTTGTAGGCTTCCACATTGACTTCCTCCTTATAGGCCTCCACGCTTTCATAGCCATAAGCCGTGGCAAGCTCAGCAAATTCCGACTCCAGTTCTTCGTCCGTCACCGAAATACCTTCCTGATCCGCGACCACCGCCAGCATAATGTAACGCTGCGCCGTATTTTTTGCCTGCTCGGTCAAAAATTCCTCATAGTTTTCCACTGTGCCGCCATATGCATAGGACACATACTGCTCAAGACTCATTCCATACATTTGCGCATAAGAGGTCAACGTGCTTTTCAGATTCTCATTCAATCGGCTTACCATCCCATCAGGCGGTGCCTTAAAGGTACTGCTCTCCTCTAAAGCCGCCACGGCTGCATCCATCTTCTCCTCCTGAAAATCCGCCTTAGCCTGGGCCATCAGATTGTCGTACACATATTGTCTGTAGGCTTCCACACTGTCGCAGTCCGTAATGCCAAGTCCTTTCACCAGCTCATCCGTAATCTCCGGCGCGCTGATGCTGTTAACTGTCACGGTGAACACCACATCTTTCCCTGAAAAATCCGGATTATTGGTATAAGGGTCCGGAAAGGCCAGCTCAATATCCCTGGTCTGACCGATTTCCATTCCCACCACCTGTTCTTCAAACCCGGGAATGAACCTGCCGGAACCGATAGTCAAATCCGTCCCTTTAGCCGTTCCTCCCTCAAAGGCTACGCCGTCCATCTTACCTTCATAGTCAATATTGGCCGTATCTCCCATCTCCACGCTGCGGCCGCTTACAGCCTCCGCATAGCCTGAAAAAGTACTTTTCATGTATACCATCACTTCGCCGTCTGAAACCTCAGGCTCCTCAACCTCAACCTCCGCGCCTATATATTCGCCTAACTTAACATAATCCTCTGTCTCAAAATCTGAAATATATACAAGCCCGCTGGTATCCTTATCTCCACAAGCCCCTAAAATCCCTACTGCCATTATAGCTGTAAGTATTGCCGCAATCTTTCTTTTCATCAAATTTTCTTTATTTCCTTTCACTAAATTCCTTTTAAAATCTTCCTGCCAAAAGGCTACTATATTTTTATATCATAAAACAAAATTGAGCGAAAGTGTTTCGCTCAATTTTCATGAATAATTCATAATTGAAAAAGCCAGCGTCCTCTATCCTGGAAAACACTGGCTCCTTTACTGACATCGATTATACATTCTTCTTCTCTCTTTGGTTTATTTTTTTAATTAATTTACTTAAAAAGCTCTGGGAGACACATTGAGCAGTGTGTAAGAATTTCTCTTTAACATTTCTGCCGCATCATCCTCGCTTTTCATATGAGCCAAAGATGCCAGATTGTTTGTAAAATATTTTTCTACCATTGTCTTCATATAATTTTTCATAACAAAATCCACCTTTCTGAATTTTCAATTTTACTTATCATTTATTTGTCTACTATATTTAATAACACTTTTTACAACACTTTTTTTAGAAAAATCTGGGAGATACATTTAACAATGCATAAGAATTTCTTTTCAGCATTTCCTCCGGTACATCTTCATTTCCTACATGTAACAGAGCAACCAGATTATTTTTAAAATAGCTTTCTACCATTGTTCTCATATAATTCTTCATAACAAAATCCACCTTTCTTCTTTCATTCTTTATGAATCAGTTTCCATTTTCTTCTTCATTTCAATTGTTTTTAGAAAAATCTGGGAGATACATTAAGCAATGCATAAGAGTTTCTTTTCAGCATTTCCTCCGGTACATCTTCATTTCCTACATGTAACAGAGCAACCAGATTATTTTTAAAATAGCTTTCTACCATTGTCTTCATATAATTCTTCATAACAAAATCCACCTTTCTTCTTTCTTTTCTATGAATCAGTTTCCGTTTTCTTCTTTTTTTACTTTCCTTATTCAGTTTTCCTCCGAACCATTCACTAACACTTTTTCTTTAATGTTCTGTCAGAATGTTTCCTCTTAGAAAAATCTGGGAGATATATTTAACAAGGTATAGGAGTTTCTTTTCAGCACTTCTTCAGGTGCATCTTCATTTCCTACATGTAATAAAGCAACCAGATTGTTCATAAAATAGCTTTCTACCATTGTCTTCATATAATTTTTCATGTTCGGCACCCCTTTCTTTTTGATGCGTTTGATTTTTGGATTCAGAGATGTTATCATTGATTTTGTTACCAGCTTTGTTGTTATCTCTGTTCCGTTTACAATACGAAGCATACTCCTTTATCGGGGTTTGAACTAGATATTTTTTTGACTTCTTTTAAGGCAATATTGACATCAAACGCCGCCAACTTCCAATCTGACAGTAATATGGAGGATATTTATGAATCACAGCTACTATGAACAACCTCAAAAGAGCAGTCCTCTTGGAATACGCATTCTTTACCAGACTCTCCCCGGCGGCTTTAACCCGCTGCATTGGCACGAGACGCTGGAATTTCTGTATCCACTTAACGGAGATGCGGAACTTTTAATGGAAGGGGCAAAGTACCATCTTCCCCGGAAAAATCTTACCGTAATAGAATCTCGTCAGGCACACAGCATGCTAATCCCCGGTGAACAGGCTATGAACATCTGCGTCCATGTTTCCAAGGATAAATTAAAAAGCTATCTACCGGATATTCACCTTTATCAAATCAGGTGCATGCCTGATGAAATCAGTGATGAACAGTTTCCCTTCTATTATGAGATCTGTCAGCTCATGTCCCAGCTGACAAAGCTGTATTTGCTGGAAACACCTGAAGTTCCCTTGGAATCAGATGGAATCATCCTCCAGGTTCTGGCCCGTCTCCTCCGCTATTTCAGCGTACGCCTGGAAGGAGAAGCTTCAGATTCCAGCCAGCTGTTGACGGAGCGGATTCATCAGATACTTCCTTGGGTTGAAGAACACTACAGTGAGTCTATTTCCTTAACTGACGTGGCAGAACAGCTCTCTATCAGCCGGGAATATTTCTGCCGCCTGTTTCATCAAAACATGGGGATTACCTTCCAGCAGTATCTGACGGGAATCAGGCTGAATCATGTCTACCAGGATTTGGTACATACCGACACGCCCATTGCGGAAGTCATGGAAATGAACGGATTCACCAATCAAAAAAGGTTTAATGCAAGTTTCAAAAACTTATATGGATGTACGCCTTCCGAGCTCCGCAAACAGGAATCCTGAACCAGCAGACACCCTCGCTTCAAAGGCCAACTCATCACACCAAAAACAGCCTGTGCATTCAACGTGCAAAGGCTGCTTTTTATCTGTCAGCATAATTCAAAATACAGCTTCTCCGGGCCTGTGCCTGATACTATGCAAACACCTTCTCCCTGTCTTCCACCCGAAGAAACAAAGACAGCAACAGGGTCAGCAGTGCCAGGCCTGTCAGCGCAGTATACAGCGTCTGCAAGGGAAACCTGTCTGCGAAAGCGCCCCCGGCGTTTTGCAGAAAAATGCTGCCCAAACCGTTACATGCATTTACAATAGAAAGGGCTACCGTAACAAGATTCGACATTACCAGGTTACGCACTACCTTTAAGTTGAGCATCATCAGCAGTGTGGTGGCAATGGCCTTTAGCAGAATCAACGGAATGATCACTCCCCAGGGGCCGGAGGCCACAGCGTAAAGCAAATACTGCAGCGTAAAAATGCCTGTGATGGTCATCAACAGGGTCTTGCTGGAAAAGCGGTCCATAAACTTATTGGAGAACAGTATAACCGGCACTTCCACCAGCGTACCCACAGACAATACCGTACCCACTTTTCCCATTGAAACGCCAAAGTCCTGAAGGAGCAGCGGAAGATATGTATTGTTCACACCGGAACAGCCCATCACTAAAAAAGAAATCAATATGTATAAAAGGAAAGCGGGGTTGTGCAGAAAAAAGGCCAGCGGCAGTCTTTTCTCCCCTGCCGTCCTTTCCCTTTGTCCGCCAGGCATGCCCTGCCCGCCCATAGCTGCGACCCCCGCAGCTGCAAGCGCTGACGTTAGCGCCGCCACAGAAAACAATACGGGCCCTGGGAAAATCTGTATCGTCAGTCCGGCAGCCTGGGCTCCTAATGCATATCCGAAGGTCCCCCAGATGCGCAGCACCCCATAGCGGTAGGGGGCGTTTGCCGCCAGCTGTTCGGAAACAGGCTGGGCGGCGCCAAAAAAGGACATAGCCGCTCCCTGCAGCAGAAAAAGCGCCCAGGTTTCTCTAAAGAAAGCAAAAGCCATAGCCGAACCCCCCATACCCGCCATCAATAAACAGCTTATGAGCCGGGGCCGCTGTGTGCGGTCGCATAAATACCCTATTAAAGGCCCCAGCGCCAGGGAAAAGCAGCTGGAGGCCGATACAATAAAGGACATTTCTCCCGCCGTTTTACCGATATCCGTCAGATAAACCGGCAGCACACAGGTAAATGCCGCCATTGCAAAATATGCAAAAAAATAGAATGTCATATAACTTAAATAGCTCCCCTTATATTGCTTTTTCATGATAATCTCCATTCTTGCCAACAGCCCATAGATTGAATGTGCAGGAAGTGCTCCTTTCGCTCCGTAACCGGTACCGGTACTGCTTTTCCCATGAAAGCAGTATACAAAAAGCCGCTACTTGACGCATACACTCTGGCGACATATACTATAACCACAGCGAACGAAAGGAGGAAATCATGTGATAAGATATGGACCTGATATGTATTTAAACGACCAGCGTCAGGAAATATTAGAAAATACCTCCCCGCTGTTCGATCTGACAGTCAATGAAACCGCTACCCGGAATCACTCTGTCCCACACTCCCATATCCAGCCTCACTGGCATCACGAAATGGAAGTATTCCTCCTTTTGGAGGGCAGCGTTCAGATAAATGCCGGTGAAAAGATCTTCACTCTCTCCAAGGGAGAAGGCTGCTTTATCAACTCCGAAGTCTTGCACTCTTTCCGGTTTGGGGAAGAACCGGGCCTGTTCCGCTCTTTTCTGTTCGACCCGGGTATCGTAGCCGGAGCCCCCGGCAGTTTGTTTGACACTGCTTACGTCCGGCCCCTTCTAAAAAAAGGTCCGGCTTTTTTGCACTTTCATCCCGAAGGCGAGGATGCTGACTTTTTTCAGGCTTTCCATGATGTTTTCCGCCTGTGCCGGGATGAACCTGTTGGCTATGAACTTGCCGTGCGCTGGGCACTGTCGCAGATTGTCCTTTTGTCAAAACAAAAAGGCAACGTATTTCCCTCCCAGAAAGTCACGGCAGCGCAGGAAGCAAGGGTAAAAGATATGCTGCGCTGGATTGACGGGCATTTGGGAGAACAGATCACTGTGGAAGATATCGCCCGTCAGGGAAATATCTGCGTCCGCGCCTGTCAGAAGGTATTCAAACGCTATCTGCACTGTAGCCCTACCGAATATCTCCAGAGGCGCCGCATCTATACTGCCGCCGAACGGCTCTCCCTTACGGATGCTCCTATCACTACCATTGCCCTGGACTGCGGCTTTTCCAGTCCCAGCTATTTTTCGAAACGGTTTAAGGCCGAGACGGGCAGCACCCCTGTGGATTATCGGGCGGCGGTGAATAATTATGGCATATGATATACACACCAAACGCCTCCACCTCTTTGCGAGACAGCTTATTGAATAAAATACGCTAAGGCTGCAAAGCACAACCTTAGCGTATTTTTTATTTATCCGAACAATTCAATTGTTCTTCTTATGTTCTTCTTACATTTTAGGGTCTCACACCTGATATGCCGTCACAATCTCAAGCAGCGCACCGCGCAGGCCGTCATCAAGATCCATAGCCTGTAACTCGCCTGTCAGGATGTTTAACTGCCCTTTACACTTATCCATCAGTGCAAAAAGGGTTTCTTTCATCACAAAAGGAATTTCAGCCATGTTCAGCAGTTCGTCCACCTGCTCCATCACCGGATTCACTGCCACATCGGCATCTCCGGGCAGGCAAATCTCAACCTTATCGCTTGCAGCCACATCTATAAGCTCAATGCACAGCTCATGGCATTTTTCACAGTAAGTAACCTTTGCATCCACCTTGTTTCCATTTTTAAGAACGGAAGCTTCTGCCGCTGTGCTGCCAATTACATGGATACTGTAGCTGCGCTTTGCGGGAACAAGATCCGCGTTTCCTTCAACCGGATTTATCACAAATGCCTTTTTCTCTCCCCAGCTTAATTCCATAGGAGTCTTTGCACAGTCATCCTTTTCATAACCGCAGGAAACATTATCATCCTCATAGAGAGTGAAGGCACCGTCAGCGCCGGCGTATACTCTTACCTCAAGGCTCTCTGGGTTCTGCTCCACTTCCTTTGCACTGATCTGGTCTGTCATAGGTATGATTGCACCTGCCTTAGCCAGAACAGGTATCTGAGAAAGAGGCCTGTACAGTTCCATGGTACGTCCGCCATTATAAACGGTTCCATTAAAGAAATCAAACCAAAGCCCTTCAGGCAGCCAAGCGTTTACCTTTGCAAGGCGCACACTTGGAATACGTTTTGTGGTCACAGGGGCTACGATAAGTTCCGTACCAAACAGATACTCATTAGGCACTTTATAAGCTGCCATCTCATCCGGCGCAATATAATACATAGGCTGGCAGAGAGGCTCATCATCCTTCCATGCACGATAATTCATTGTGTACAGATAAGGAACCAGACGGTGGCGCAGTCTCAGGAACTCGCTCATAATATGGTCAGCTTCCATACTGAACTTCCAGGGCTCCTTGCCGCTGAATCGGCTGTTACTGCTGTGCAGACGGTTTATTGGTGAAAATACGCCGTACTGGTACCAACGCACCTCAAGCTCCTCATCCCTGTATCCCAGCATATGGCCGCCGATATCATGGCTCCACCATCCATAACCAATATTAGAAGCCGTATTGGTAAAATAAGGCTGGAAATCTAAGGAATCCCATGTAATATGCGTATCACCTGAAAATCCTACGGGATAACGGTGTGAGCCGGGACCTGCATAGCGGGAGAAGGTCATAGGTCTCTTTCCATCTCTGCCGCTGTCCAGATAATGGAAGTGATTCAGCATCCACAGAGGGTCTAACCCTTCAATCTTGGTGTTGGTTCCCTGTTGCCAGTCAAGCCACCAGAAATCCACGCCTTCATCTTCCATAGGATGATGTACATCATCAAAATAAACGGAAAGGAATTTAGGGTCTGCAATATCAAAGTTAACCGGTTCTTCCTTGGAAGTATCCACTCCCATAGCCTTAGCTACCCTTGGATAGCAGTCCTCATAAGCACGGATACCGTCAGCAGGATGAACATTTAAGGTAGTCTTCATGCCACGGTCATGGAGCTTACGTAAAAAGCCTTCCGGATCCGGGAAAAAGTCTTTGTTCCAGGTATAACCTGTCCAGCCGCTTCCGTATTTAGGGTCAATCTCTACCAGATGCCAGTCCATATCGATAACCGCCACGCTGAAAGGAATGTTTTCTTTATCAAAGCGCTCCATCAGCTCCATATAAGATTTTTCCGTATACTGATAGTAGCGGCTCCACCAGTTTCCAAGTGCAAATCTGGGAAGCATGGGAGTCTTGCCGCACAGATAGTAGAAATCCTTAAGGGCATCCAAATACTCATGGCCATAGCCAAAGAAATACAAATCCTTTGTGCCTTTTTTCCTTGGCGCCACAAAACCATCTTCCGTAAGCACCAGAGACGTGGAATCGTCAAGCACGGCATGACCGCCCCTTGACATAATACCGTCTTCCAGCTTGCAGGCTCCATTCACCATATCCAGTGTTCTGGCAGTTCCCTTTAAATTTGATATAAAGCCGCCTTCTTCTTCCTGCTCTCCATAATACCATGTCCTGACAAAATAAGCGCCCTTTACGCCCAGGCATTTACAGGAAAGGCCATGGCTGGTGAATTCCTTTTTGTCATAGTTTAACTGTATATGCTCTGTCATCAGCTGCAGCTCATCCCCTGTGTCTTTCACCTGATAGGTGGTCTTAGGGAAATCTCTGTTCAAAACCATCTGCGTTGCCGCATCATTAAAAACCCCGTCTTCGCTGTATTCCAGACGCAGCAGCCTGGAAGTCAGCACTGTAATACGATAGCAGTCGCCCTGAATCACATTGTCAGCATTTGCTATCGGATGTGTCTCGATTTTCAAATAATCCTTCATAAACTAATCTCCTTATTTAGTTCAATTTTAATACAATCGCCTCATAAGGCTTCAATTCAACCGTTCCTTTGGCCTCATTCCGCTCATAATTAGAAATCAAAATCTTAGCGTCCGCAAACTCCGCCGGAATATCATAGCTTACCTGCTCCTTTGTAAAGTTGCAGATAACAAGCAGCTTCTGCTCATCCAGCGTACGAGTATACACATAAAGGGATTCATTGTCGGGCTCTAACAGCTCATAGTGGCCATACACAAGAATCGGTTCCTCTTTCCTTAAAGCAATCAGCTTCTTATAATAGTAGAAAATGGAATTTTCATCCGCAAGAGCCGCTTTGGTATTAATCTCTTTGTAATTGGGATTTACCCCAATCCAAGGCGTTCCTGTTGTAAATCCTGCGTTCTCACTGTCATCCCACTGCATAGGGGTGCGGGCATTGTCACGGCCCTTCTTACAGATAAAACGCATCATATCCTCTTTGGAAATCAGGCCTGCCTCTGACATCTCCTTATAAGCATTGATACTTTCAATATCCTTAACCTCTGAAATATCGCCAAAAGGCATATTGGTCATACCAATTTCCTCACCCTGATATACATAAGGGGTACCCTGCATCATATGCAGGCAGGTTGCCAGCATCTTTGCACAGACCTCTCTGTACTCCGGTGAATCGTCGCCAAAACGGGAAATAGAACGGGGCTGATCATGGTTGCCCAGATACAGACTGTTCCAAGCCTTGCCGTCAAGCTCTGTCTGCCATGCGCTCATTACCTTCTTAAATGCCAACAAAGGTACTCTCTTATCTGTCCATCTTCCATTTACAGGATCATTATCAAGGCCCACATGCTCGAACTGGAAAACCATGTTCAGCTCATGCTCATCAAAACCAGCATAGCGCTTTGCTTCTTCAATGGTAACGCCAGCGGTCTCTCCCACCGTGATCAGGTCATATTTTGAAAGTACTTCCCTGTTCATTTCCTTCAAAAATTCATGAACCCGGGGACCGTTTGCACAATCCGCATATCCGTAGAGAGCCTTAGGTCCCTTAGGGCCGTCCGGCAGACCGGGTTTCTTTGAAATAAGGCTGATAACGTCCATACGGAAACCGTCAATGCCCTTCTCAGCGCACCACCAGTTCATCATGGAAAAGACTTCCTCCCTCACCTTGGGATTTTCCCAGTTAAGGTCAGGCTGCTTTTTTGAAAACAGATGCAGATAATACATATCCGTAGCGTCATCATGCTGCCATGCGGAGCCGGAGAAATAGCTGCCCCAATTGTTGGGCGCTTCCCCATCCTTACCGTCGCGCCAGATATAATAATCCCTGTAAGGATTGTCCTTGCTCTTGCGACTCTCTAAAAACCAGGCATGTTCGTCGGAAGTGTGATTTACCACTAAATCCATTACCAGACGCATACCTCTTTCGTGGATACCGGCAATCATCCTGTCAAAGTCTTCCATTGTTCCAAATTCCTGCATAATCGCCTGATAATCACTGATATCATACCCATTGTCATCGTTAGGCGACTGATAAATCGGAGAAAGCCAGATTACATCAATCCCAAGTTCCTTTAAATAATCCAGTTTTGAGGTAATACCATTCAAATCGCCGATACCGTCTCCATTACTGTCCATAAAGCTGCGGGGATATATCTGATACACCACCGCTTCCTTCCACCATGCTTTTTCCATACATTAACCTCCATTTCTGTTTTTGCGCACCAAATGCTCAATATCTAAATCCTCTTGTGCACAAATGGGACTCCTGGCGAGCCGAGAGTCCCATTTTATCACTTATTTCGTTTACTGCTTAAACGCCTAACCTTTACGCTTTCTTTTCCGTCAAAGGGTGATAGCAAAGTACCATACGCTCATTCCCCATCTGGGTAGGATTAGGACGCTCCTGCCGGCATTTGTCTGTTGCATACGGGCAGCGGGGAGCAAACTTACAATATTCTATTGCATACTCTTTGCCTTCCATATCAGGCATAGCCGTTGCATCTTTCCACTTATCACCGACACGAGGCACGGAATTCATAAGAAGGTCCGTGTAAGGATGTGCCGGGTTATCCATGATCTCTTTCGCAGGGCCATATTCGATCAGGCAGCCACGATAAAGTGTTGCGATATAATCGGATACATAATACGCCGTTGAAAGGTCATGTGTAATATAGATAAATGAAATTTTATATTTATCACGCAGCTCCTTGAAAAGATTGACGATATTCATCTTCATGGAAGCGTCAATAGCAGCCACCGGCTCGTCAGCGATAATCAGCTTCGGACGTGTAATCAGTGCACGTGCGATGGAAACACGCTGTAACTCACCACCGGAAAACTGTGTGGGATATTTTCCCTTTACAACCTGCAGAGACATACCAACGCTCTTTAAAGCCTCATCGACCACGTTGTCCGCTTCGCTCCGGTTCTTTGCAATGCCAAGACGAAGGGCTGTATTATATAAATAGGTGTCTACTGTCTTCCGTGCGGAAAAAGATTCGTACGGGTTCTGAAAAATAGGCTGTACATCAAGCTTAAACTGCTGTGGATCATAACTTTTCTTATCGGCATAGGACTTTCCATCCAGGATAATCTCGCCGATATCGGGATTGTGCAGACGCAGAACCATCTTACACAATGTGGACTTACCACAGCCGGACTCCCCAACGATAGACAGAATGACGGGCTTATCGCTGTCAATAGACAGGGAAACATCATCTACGGCTACCAGCTTTTTACCACGTATCATACCGCCTACTCGGAAAATTTTACTGACGCCTTTAATTTCCAACAATTTCTCAGCCATTCTTCTTCACCTCCTCTTTTAATAAGTGGCAGGCAGCAAACCGGCCGGGAGTTATTTCACGGAATTTCGGCACTTCACTGCGGCAGCGATCCGTCGCATGAGGACAGCGGGGTGCGAAACGGCAGCCTGGAGGCGGGTTCTTCAGTGCAGGCGGACGGCCCGCAATACCAACTCTCTGAACATCCTCACCTACACGGGGCAGCGCGTCTACAAGCATCTTTGTATAAGGATGAATGGGATCATTAAAAATGTCCTCTGTCCTTCCAAGCTCTGCAATACTACCGGAGTACATGATAGCCATACGGTCTGTAATCTGGTAGTGCACGCCCATATCATGGCTGACGATAACCAGTGAATTTTTAAGCTGCTGCTGCAAACGCATCAGCATCATCAAAATACCTTTCTGAACCACAACGTCGAGAGCTGTGGTAGGCTCATCCGCAAGTACAAGTCCGGGAGCCATAAAAGTTGCAAGCGCGATGATTGCACGCTGGCGCATACCACCTGATAACTGGAAAGGATAAGACTCCAGCACATCAGGAGAAAGGTTCAGTTCCTTTAAATAATCGGCAACCCTTGCAAGGGTCTGCTCAGGTGTTTCATTTTTTCTGTCTTCCTTCGGAATAGAGTCAATAAACTGTGTCTTCAAACGGACAATCGGGTTCAAAACACTCTGTGCCGCCTGTGGCACATAGGAGATATTATTCCACCATGTTTTACGAATCTGGCCGGATTCAAAAGAATATTTTTCACCATTCTTTTCACCTTCCAGAACAACACGGCCTTTATCTATCACAAGCGGAAACTCTACAATATCATAGAGTGTGTTCAGCAGGGTTGTTTTACCGCAGCCGGATTCTCCTGCGATGCCGAATATCTCATTGTCATGGATCTCAAAATTAATGTCATTGAGCACATGAACGTCGCCATCAATGGTTTTGTAAGAAGTTGACAAGTTTTCGACTTTCAGCATATTCTATCACCTGCCTCTCTTCATAGCTTGATAATCATTGTAACCTGTAATTAATAAGAACAGGCCAATAAATAAGATAACAGTTGCAACAATCGGTGCGCCAATCCATAACCAGCGTCCGGCAAGTACGGCATTGTAGTTTCTTGCCCACTGAATCATGTTACCAAGTGATACCAGATTACCGGGAGAAAGACCAAGCACTGCAAGGCTGGACTCCGAACCGATTGCGGAAAGTGTAGCATTCATAAAGTTGGAAAGTGACCAGGAAAGTGCGAAAGGCAGAATCTCTGTCACAACAATCTGCATGGTACTCTCACCTGAAAAACGAGCCGTATGGATAAAGTCTCTCTCTTTGATCGTCAGCGCCATAGAACGAATCTGACGGCTGGGCCATGCCCATGCAAACATTGCAAGTACAAGAGCCATAACAATAACCGTAGCGCCGCCCTTCATCAGGGAGGTCATCATAATCAGAATCGGCAGAGACGGAATTACCACGAAAGTATCTGTGATAATCATAAGTACTCTGTCAAGGGTGCCGCCTGCAAAACCTGCAAGCAGACCTACCAGAACGCCTACTACCGTACCTATGGTAGCAACGATCAAACCAATCAGCAGTGAGTTATGGATTGCTTCAATCAGCAGCCATACAACATCCTGTCCCATGCTGGTGGTACCCAGCCAATGTTCCCCGGAAGCACCCAGGTTATTCGGATATGTATTAAATGTAAACGGGTCCGTGTGCGGGAAAAAATACACAATGAATCCAATAATCATAAAAAAGCAAGTAACGATCAGTCCTATTTTCAGACGGAAGTTAGCTGTTTTCCAAAATTTCTTCATGTTTACCCTCCTTCCTATCAGCCGTACCGGATTCGCGGATCAATGAACGGATAAATAAGGTCAACGATCAGCGTTGCAGTAGAAATTGCCACAATTGAAATCGTAATACAGCCCAGGATCATGTTGTAATCCGACTGCAAAATAGCACTCTGGATCAGGGAACCAACACCAGGATACCCGAAAATAATCTCAGTCATAATGGAACCGCCAAACACGCCGCCAAGACTCATGGCAAGTGCGGTAATCTGCGTCAGAATGGAGTTACGAAGCACATAGCTCTTGCCGATTGTAGCCTCGGAGAGACCACGGAAACGTGCATAACGTACATAATCTTCCTCAGCTGTTGTGCTTGCCAGGGATTTCATGGAAATGATCCACCATCCTGTTCCAAGTAACAGCAGTGAAATAGCCGGAAGCACGGATGCCTTCATCAGGGAAGAAAACCACGGTCCAAAGCCAACGCCTGTCTTAATAACCGCCTGCAGCGGGAACCATTTTAACACGAAGGCAAATATAATTTGCAATACCAGCGCTACAAGGAAGTAGGGAATCGGATAAATACAAATCGCTATACCTTCCAGAATTTGTGAAGATTTCTTATTCTTGCGGAAACCGGCAAGCAAACCGATAAAGTTACCGATAACCCATGCAAGGAATGTAGATGTCAACGATAAAATCAATGTATACGGAAGATACCGGCTAATGATATTTCCAACCGGTTCCGGATAACTCATCAGGGACGGACCAAAATCAAAGTGAAAAAGCCCATTCCATAAGAAAGAACCATATTGTTGCAGCAATGACCCTTCAAGGCCAAACTGTACACGAAGCTGCTGTCTGAGCACCTCCATTTCAGCCGGATCCATATTACCTGAACGTGTCTGCATCTGCGCAATCATGTTCTCAACGGGATCCGATGGGAACATACGCGGGATGAAAAAGATGAAAGTAACGCCAATCCAGATCGTAAGTGCCCAGGCGAGTACACGCTGCAGAAAGAATGTTTTAAATTTCATACACAGCACTCCTTTATTTTATATACAAGGGACGAGCCGTAAGCCTTCTCTACTTACGGCTCTGCCCTTTTGATTGTACAACAGAAACCAAAATCACAAGCTTTCTGTTGGCGCAAATCATGTTTCAGTCGTTCTAAGAAACTATACGATAATTATCCCTGAGTCGGAGTAATGTTCGGAAGCATATACTTGAAGCAGCTCCACCACCACCAAGGACCGTCATAAGGATTATTCGCATTCGGATAACCTTCCCAATATGTTGAATTGGTAGGAACGAACTTGGTACCGGAAAGGAAGTTGATTTCGCACATATCCTTTACGCACTCCTGCAGGAATTCTGTATGCAGTTCATAAGATTTAGGATCTTCAGGGCCAACATTAGCCAGCTCATGAAGAATCTCTGTTACACGTGCGTTGTTCCAACGCATACCCTGACCTGAACCAGTCTCGCCAAGAGGCTTGATCAAATCAGCATCAAATCCGCTGATTGCAGAGTAGAAATCTTTCAGGATACCGCCTGAAGGCCAGTAACCAGCGATTTGGAAGTTACCCTGTCCGCCGTCTACATCCCATGTTGCGGAGGACTTGGAAGCGATTGTACACTGGAATCCAAATGCCTGTAACTGGTTGTAAACAGCCTGAACGCCACGTGCTTCCTGGAACTCAGCATCTGCTAAGTAGCTCAGCTCGAAAGTGAAAGGTGCGCCATTGTAATTCCAAACGCCGTCAACCTTCTCAAGACCAGCTTTTTCAAGGAGCTTTGTAGCAGCTTCTTCGTCATGTTTCCACCAGCCTGCACCAAACATGGTAATCAGTTCTTCATCAGTTCCGCTGATGCCTAAAGAGTCAGCCATACGTTTTGCATAGCCTGTATCATAAGGCTTAAATGTTGTGCCGTCGCCAAGGTCAAGTTCAAAGTTCTCTAACCATTCCTGCATAGGAATTGTGTAGGTTTCCTGTAAGAACTGAGTATTGTTCAACAACGGAATTGGTGCCGCACGTCCAGCTCCTGAGAACGTATTCATGGAAATCTGGTCGATATCCAGAGCAAGGCAGATACCCCAACGGAAATCAGCATTGTCGTAAGGAGCTCCCTGGCCGTGTGAGAATGTGATACCCTTTGCACCCGGATCATCAGGGTTAGCATACGGGAAATCATCATACCAGCATTTAATCTTGTCGTTAGAAGCGTTCATGGTTTCAAACTCTTCCAGAGTAACTTCGCAGAGCAGGTCGATCTCGTTGTTGATCATTGCCATCTGCTTTGTTGTGGAATCTGAGAAAGTACGGAACCATACATATTTAGGAGGAGTCTGATCAGCAGTGTAACCAAACTCAGCAGAGCCTACAACACCCAGTGTACTGTCCTGCCAGTCCTCACGCAGTTCATAAAGAACCCACATTCCAAGGCTGTCATAATCTTTAACAGTGTAAGGGCCTGCTACAACAGGAGCTTCATCCTTAAATGTTGTAACGTCTCCCTGCTGTGAATAAATATGTTCAGGAACGATACGATAATCGGTTCCCCATACGGTGATGCCGTAACGCTGTACGAAACGAGGGAAGGGCTCTTTCATAACAAACTTAACGGTATAATCATCAACTTTTTCAACAGTGTCAATGTACAGGTTTGTTGCCGCACTTGCATTGATTGCGCTGTTGTCTTTAATCATGTTAAAAGTGAAAACAACGTCGTCTGCCGTTACATCTTCACCATCAGACCACTTAATGCCCTGACGAACCTTTACTGTCCACTCTGTGAAATCATCGTTGGACTCCGGAAGACCGTCAGCAATTTCGCCATACTGCTCACCTTTTGCAGTATTCATTTCCCATAAATGAGCACTCATCATCTGATGAATACCAAATCCCATTGCAGTACCCTGCATATAGGAGTTGAACTGACCCGGAGTATCTGTGGAGTTCTGACACTCAACAATCAGGGTCTCGGCACGGGGTGTGCCAACTTCGGTAGTAATACCTTCAGCAGCCGCGGTACCGCTGCCTGAACTTTCAGAGCCGCCTGAGCTCTCTGAACCGCCTGAGCTTGAATCGGAAGCTTCTGTTCCGGAGCCTGATGAAGAATCGGAACCGCCACCGCCGCCACAGCCGGCAAGTGTAACAGCAGCCAGTGATGCCGCCATTAACATTGCAATAACTTTTTTACGCATTTTTTTCCTCCTTTTAAATAAGTGTAGGCAGTTGTCTCATAATTCTTAATGCATTTTATGAATCTGCCGCCCTTTTTATATAAATTTTCTTTTCATTTCATGCTGATACAGAATTCCAAAACGGAATTATCTGTCACCTCCCCGCGCACGAACGAAAAAGAAATTTTATATCTTTGGAATATTGATGCTTTTGTTTAAATCCAGCTGAAACTTCATGTATAAAAATTGCACGAAACATCTGTTCGATTTTTGGCGAATTTTATTTGATTTCAGCCGTTTAAAGCAAAAAAATATGCAAATTGAACCCTTCTTATGCCTTAATCATATGTAATAAATACTGTGAAGTTATCATTTGCTGTGCACTTTCACTATTTTAACATAGATACAGTTTAACCGAAATTGCTCCGAAAAGCAATAGGAAAATTTGTATTTCACGGCCAAAATTATAAAAATTACAATCTCCTTCGTTTTTCCCTTTCTTTTATACGGTTTCTGTGAAATTGCTTGCCTATTTTGTTTAAAAATGCTAAAATGATTTTCAAACCGTCATCCCTTCATCGAATATCTTAAGGCGGTAAGGAGGTTATCGTGAGCAAAGTAGGCATCGTTTTATTAGTGATTCTGGTGGTACTGATTGTCGCGCTTGTGGTATTGTATTTCCTTGGAAGGAAAGCGCAGAAACGTCAGGAGGAGCAGCAGGCGCAGATTAATGCCATGAAGCAGACTGTGTCCATGCTGATTATAGATAAGAAGCGGATGAAGATAAAAGATTCCGGTCTTCCGCAGATGGTCATCGACCAGACCCCCAAGCTGCTTCGGGGAAGTAAGCTTCCGGTGGTGAAAGCTAAAGTGGGACCTCAGATTATGACCTTAATCTGCGAAGAAAAGATTTTTGATTCCGTTCCTGTTAAAAAGGAAGTGAAGGCTGTGGTAAGCGGCATTTACATTACCGATGTGAAAGGACTCCATGGCAAGCCCGTGGCCGCTCCTGCCAAAAAGAAAAGCTTCTTCCGCCGCACCCTCGAAAAGGCGCAGGAAAAAGCCGGTGCAAAACCAATCAAATAATAACAGACAGCCTGCTTTTACGCAGGCTGTTTTTTGTTGTTTAATTTGAAGTTACGTTAATTCAGCAAACTTACGCCGCTCTCACGTGGTCTTAATTCCATTTCTATCCGGCAGTCCGCCAAATGCTGATAGTTGGCCTCCAAGGCATAGTCCACTTCCACCCGGATTTCATTTTCCTTCTCCTCCACCAGAATGGATTCCGTGTCAATGCCAATCAAAACATTTCCATAAGGGGTCATGTAGCTTGTCATGTTCTTCTTATTTTCCTCAAACACCATATGTACATTGATAAGACCCTTTTTATAAACCTCAAGGCTGGAATCGCTGAATTTAATCCTGTTTTTCGTTATATCCGTAAATCCTTCCATCATTTCTTCATAAATCACATAATGCTTTCCGTTTCTCTCATAGTAATCCGCAGGCGTTATGGTTTCCAGAGCCTGGGCATCCTCCCCCATCTCCATCTGCAGGCCTTTGAGAGACAAAAGTATTTCTTTCGTCATATTCTCCTCATTTCCGCGCTGCTTTTTGCGCATTGTAAGTTTGTGGATGCAGTGCAGGCACAAACTTGTTTCCGGGCAGCACTGCCGTATTAATAGTCTTCTATCGGAATAATCTTTGCGGACAATATACCATATTTAATAATAGAATTGGCAAAATGCTTAAACTTTTCCGCTCCGTCGCTGACATAAAAGCGATATCGATTGTCCCCCAGTTTTGCCGCCCTAGAGCTGAGCATATTTTCTCCTTCCAGGAGACGTTTCAATTCCCGGGCCGTCTCATAAGCGGGGTTTACCAAAGTAACCTTATCTCCCATGACCCGCCCAATGGTGGCACGAATCAGAGGATAATGGGTACAGCCCAGAATCAGCGTGTCAATGCCAATATCTATCAGTTCCGTCAAATATCTTTTTGTAATTTCATCTGTAACCGGGTCCTCCCAAAGTCCTTCCTCCACCAGGGGAACAAACAGCGGGCAGGCTTTTCCAATCACATCCGTATCCGGTTTGATTTCTTTTATGTATCTGGAATAAATGCTGCTGGCAATGGTACCCTCGGTACCGATCACACCGATTTTCCCATTTAAGGTGGTCTGCGCTGCCACCTTGGCCCCCGGCTTTACCACTCCAATCACCGGAATGTCCACTTCCCTTTCCACCTCGTCCAGGGCATAGGCGCTGGCCGTATTACAGGCCGCCACAATCGCCTTTACATTCTGCGTCCGCAAAAAACGTACGATCTGCCTTGTATACCTGGTAACCGTTTCCCTGGATTTGCTGCCGTAAGGCACCCTTGCCGTATCCCCAAAATAAACAATTTTTTCATTGGGCAGCTGGCGCATAATCTCCCTTGCCACCGTGAGTCCTCCGACTCCCGAATCAAAGACCCCTATAGGTGCATCTTCATTTATCATAACAATCTCCATTCCGAAGCGTTAATGCAATCGTTGTATCAGATTGGTCAGGTGAAGGCTTCCCTGTGCAAATCACACTTCACCCACCATCATATAAATATTCCACAAGACGGCTTTTTATACGGATTGTCCCGGATATTTCTTTAGACTTTTCCGCCTTTTCCGGCCTTTCTGTCTTTTTTACCGCTATATCCGTACTTTTTACAGCCGTATCCGCCATCTTTAATTCTGTTTCTCCCGTCTTTCCGGTCTCTGTCTTATCTTCCCCCTGCTGTTCATATTCCTGCCCCTCATATTCCTGTTCATAGGTTTCTTCCGTCAGGCACAGCTCAGGGTATACGAACCCCCACCACCCAAAGGTTCCGATAAACAATATGGCTGCTTCACAGATTCTTTTCATAACACTCTCATCCTTCTTCCATTTGGTCTTTGCAGGCGGAAAGGTTAGCGCCTACGGCCTGTTCACCCGTATTAAGCCGGGTATCTTATGATAAGAGTGTATCCTCATTATGCCTTTTTATTCAGTCCTTTGTTCAGTCCTCTTTATTTTCCATTTTAATCTGTTTCATAATGGCCTTTTCCTGATTATCTATATGAAGCTTTGCCGCTCTCGAAGCCCTCACCTTGTCTCTCCGGGCAATGCTCTCATAAATCTCCCTGTGCTCCGCCACAAGCATGTCATGCTGACTTTCTTCCATAATATAGACAAAACGGTATCGGTACATCTGCTCGGACAGATTGTTGACCAGCTGCGCAAGACGTTTATTTCCGGTAGCTTCCACAATAATATCATGAAGGGCCACATCCGCCTTTGCAATCACCGACGCATCCTTGCCCCGGGCCGCCTGCTCAAATTCTTCACAGGCTTTGTGAAGACGCACAAGCCCATTTTCATCAATTCTCTCACATGCAAGCTCCACGCTTAAAGCGTCCAAAGTACGCCTGACCTCCAGCACATCTTTCAGATTTTTCTCCGTAATCCGGGCCACTTCCGCTCCCCGCCGGGGAATCATGATCACAAGTCCCTCAAGCTCAAGCTTTCTGATGGCTTCCCGGATAGGCGTCCTGCTGACCCCCAATTTATTCGCCAGATGCACTTCCATAAGACGCTCCCCCGGTTTTAACTTTCCCGTAAGGATCGCACTCCTTAAAGTATTAAACACTACATCCCGCAGAGGTAAAAATTCATTCATGTCCACTTGAAAATCTTCCATATGCAATCCCCCTACCGTTACCTGCCGTGTATTTTACCGCCTTTGTCAAACTAACTTCACTTTCCCAAACCTCATCCCTGAAATTCTGTCACGTAAATCTGCCGTGCCAACCCCTTTTTCTTCATTTCTTCATATGCTTTAAGGGCAGTCCCCTTTTCTCTGTAAATTCCGAAAACGGTTGGGCCGCTGCCGCTCATAAGCGCATTTTCCGCACCGTGACTGCGCATTTCGTCCTTAATCTGCGCTATCACCGGATATTTTTTTACGGTTACCGTTTCCAACACATTTTCCATCCTGTCGGTAATCCCTTTAAGACTTCCTTCCTCCAACGCCTTTACCATACCGTCAATATCCGGATGCTTCTTTAAGGTGTCCGCGTGAAGATTCTCGTACACAAATTTGGTGGACACACTGATATCCGGTTTGGCAATCAGCAGATACGCTTCCGGAGGCGCTGAAATGGGAGTCAATATCTCTCCAATTCCTTCCGAAAGAGCCGTTCCGCCCATAATACAGTAAGGCACATCCGCCCCGATTTTCACTCCCAGCTTTTTCATATCTTCAAGGCTCATGGACAGGGAGAACAGCTCGTTCAGCCCATGGAACACCGCCGCCGCATCACTGCTCCCGCCTGCCATACCGGCTGCTATGGGAATATTTTTCTGCAGTTTGATGTCCACACCATCTTTGATAACATACGTTCTCATAATCAATTCCGCGGCCTTGTAAATCAGATTATTTCCATCGGTCGGTAGTTCCTCGTTGTCCACTGAAATTGAAATCAAAGGCCTGGTGCCTTCCCCTGCCCTCCTTCGAAACGTCAGTGTATCAAAAATCCCTACCGTCTGCATAACCATCTTCACTTCGTGATAACCATCCGGCCGCCGCCTTAAAACATCCAGCCCCAAATTAATTTTAGCATACGCTTTTCTTATAACCTGCTCCATGACCAATTCTTCTTCCCATCTTTATCAATGTAGTATGTAGTTCGTAAGCTGTAAATTTCATACATCGTGCATGTCCCGTTTTTGCATTTATCCCACGCATGTTTACTACAAATAAACTATAATATAGTATATAGACGTATATCAAACCACACATATCAGGCATTATGCTTAATACCACGCGTTATTTATGTATTTATCTCTCTATGTTTTTTTCAGTAACTCATGTAATTCGTCGTTGCTTTTTTACATTAGGTCACATAACTTCGTCCACCAACCATATCAATCAGCCTATCCGCCTGATTATCATTTCCACATTCATTTTGTATACATAATACATGAATTGTACTTAATTTTATACAATACTCCCTGTCTTGTCAAGTGTAGCATATTTCTATCATTATCTGCTGTAACAGTTCAGCCATGCAAAATTTGATATACAAAATGACGTGGGAGCTTGCTCACATAAGGCATTTTGTATATCGAATTTTATAGGGCAGACGCCCGACATGAAATAAGTTGTCGGAAATACTCTAAGTGGGGGGCAAAAATGTTCAAACCGACAACTTATGAATGGCATAGCTGAACTCCATTACATTATAAAGATATTTCATAACATTTTTCCATGAAATGTAAAACCCCTCTTGATTTTTCCTCCCCACATGCCGATAATTAAATTGATAAAATAACCAAGGAGGGTGATGCTATGAGCGTAAACGGAGTTACAGGTGCATCTGATGTGTACGGCACAAGTTATACCAGCCAGGCTAAGAGCACCGAAACCAAATCAGAAGCAAAGACAGATTCTTCAAAAGAAACTACAGCAGCCGGGTCTGCCGGTGCAGTGTACGAGCCTTCTAAAGAGGCTGCCACAGCAACCGCTAAGAAGTATAAACCTGACACGAAACTGATTGCCAAGCTGAAAGCAGACGCAGATGCAAGAACTTCCCAGCTTCAGTCTCTGGTAGAAAAAATGCTCACCAAACAGGGCGATGCCTACGGGAAAGCTAATGACATATGGCAATTTTTAGCCAGCGGCAATTACACCGTAGACCCTGCCACCAAAGCGCAGGCACAGGCCGATATCGCAGAGGACGGTTACTGGGGCGTGTCCCAGACTTCTCAGCGTATTCTGGATTTTGCAAATGCATTAACAGGCGGTGACCCCAGTCAGATTGAAAAAATGCGTTCCGCATTTGAAAAGGGATTCAAAATGGCTGAAAAGAAATGGGGCGGCAATCTCCCCGACATTTCACAGAAAACTTATGACGCTGTCATGAAGGGATTTGATGATATGGCAAAAGAAGCGGGTATCATAACAGAAGATTGAAATGAAAAACCGGAGCTGTGAAAGGCTCCGATTTTTTTGTGAAAATTATAAGTTTATATTATTCAAAACTAGTGTTATTTTGTTTCAGCACACATGTTATGCGTTCTTTACAATCAAAATTTTATCTCCCGCCTTCACTTCATCGGAAACAAGGTCATTGGTCTGTTTGATTACGGAAACCGGCACATAGTAACGTTTCCCGATATCCCACAGGCTGTCTCCCTCCTTCACCATATACACCGCAATTCCGGGAAGGGCGGCCATCTTCTCCATATCAGGCTCTGTCACAACAATCTGCTCCACTATTTTTTCCTGCCACTTACTGTAAACATTGGCTCTGAAATAAAGCACGCACTTTACATCCACTTCCCCGGTGTCGATAATGGACACTGTAATCTGATCCACAAAAGCCTGCACGGAGTAAATACAATCAGGTGTTATGCCATCAGCCTCAAGCACATATTGGAAGGGAATGGCGCCTTTAATCACACCGTATTTATCCTCCTCATTGCTGCATTCATAAAAAATCTGAAGATTTACCACACCTGTAAGCTCAATCCCGCTTTCATTTGCACTCTGCCCCGTTATCTGCAGATTGCTTGTGGTATGAAGTATTTTGTAAAGATTTATTTTTTCATCATCGCATTTAAAATGCCCGGACAGCTTCGTCTTGCCGCTGCTTCTGGCAAGGAGATTTCTGAAATCCGCATTTTTTTCCACAACGGACACTTCATTTACCACTCCATAAACATCCGAGAGAATATCAATCTGCTCCTCCTCATAGATGCAGATATCAAGATCCAGGCATTGCTCAAAGGTAATCACCCTCTCCTCACCGTCAAAATCCGGTCTGACTTCCACATCCCGGTTTTCCGCCCGGAAACGGATTTCCGGTATCATTCCCTCCCTTGCACCGGGACAATCCAAACTTCCCGCAAAGGGCAATGTGGTCTCATAATGGCAGATTTCCTCCTCATCCCCTTCCCCTTTATAAAGGAAGAAAGCCCGCAGCTCGCCCTGTATTCCGATTTTATCCTCCAGAACTTTAAACTCCACCGCCTCAGGAGTGATTTCCGACCATATCATGGCAAAAATATTGGGAAAGCTCCCCGGAATCTCCACTTCCTCTTTCACTCTGAAAATGTCCTTCTTTTTGATGGCCATCGTGGCAACATCTAATGTCTTTTTCCGAAATTCCACCGGTTCCTCGCTGTAAAGATCTACGGCGGTCTCCTCGTCGCAGATTTCCTCGCAGGTCAGCATCAGCGTAATCACCGACTGGACACTGAGTTTTCTGGAATTAATAAGACCCACACTGAGGTCCTCCAGCTCCCAGTCCACATTTACGCCATCGCCCCCCTGTATTCCTTCCGTAAAGACCATCTCGTCAAATGGAATAACTCCTTCCATATCCGCCACATTGCATTTGACCGCGGATGAAGCCCCTTTTTCCGTCTGATAGAGCACGTGAAATTCCAGTTTCCCCTTCACATTCACATGGTCGTCAGTGACCTTTACCTCGTCGATCACCACATTTCCCCTGTCCATAATCAATTTTGCGGCGTCAGGCCTTGCATCTGATATGATCACATCATCTTCAAGGGTCATTTGTGTCTGGGCTCTGCATTTGATACAGTCCATATGTATATTTCGTTTAATCAGCTCCATAAGAAACCTCCCTAAAGTCTGCTTATCTTAAATGTATGACTCCGGGAGGTAAAGTATGCCTTTTCTCTGTTTCAGTTCTCCGCTATTCCCTTACGCCGCCAATCAGTTCTCCTATATCTTCCACCCCGTACTTTTCCATGTAAGCCTCTATCCCCTTTACCACTTCCGCCGTGGTATACGGGTTCACAAAATTCATAGCGCCCACGGCAACAGCGCTGGCCCCTGCCAGCAGAAATTCAATGGCGTCCTCAGCAGATGCAATTCCGCCCATGCCGATAACCGGAATTTTCACCCCATGGGAAACCTGATATACCATCCTTACCGCCACCGGCTTGATGGCAGGGCCGGAGAGCCCGCCGGTCTTATTTGCCAGCACAAAACTCCTTTTATGGATATCAATCTTCATGCCTGTCAGCGTATTGATCAGGGAAACAGCGTCCGCCCCGGCGGCCTCTGCCGCCTTTGCCATCTCTGTAATGTCTGTTACGTTGGGGCTTAACTTCATGATAACCGGCTGCTTTGCCTTTGCTTTTATCCGGGAGGTAATATCATAGAGACTCTCCGCCTTCTGCCCAAAAGCAATGGCTCCCTCCTTTACATTGGGACAGGACACATTGATTTCCAGCATGTCCACATCCGTATCCCCAAGCCGCTCCACAACTGCCAGATAATCCTCCACACTTTTTCCGCAGACATTCACAATCACCTTTGTGTCAAACTGCCGCAAAAAAGGAAGGTCTCTTTCTATGAACACATCAATGCCGGGATTCTGCAGTCCTATGGCATTTAACATCCCTCCGTAGGTTTCCGCCACACGGGGCACCGGATTCCCCGGCCATGGCACATTAGCCACTCCCTTGGTCACCACCGCGCCTAACTGATTAAGGTCCACAAACTCGCCATATTCCATACCGGAGCCAAAAGTCCCTGAGGCTGTCATAACCGGATTTTTAAATTCCACACCTGCAATCGTCACTTTGGTATTCATCAGATTTCCACCTCCTTCGCATCAAAAACCGGCCCGTCCGTACAAATCCGGGCATTGTTCACATGGGAATGTCCGTCCTTATGGGTGGTCTTGCAGACACAGCCAAGGCATGCCCCCACGCCGCAGGCCATCCGCTCCTCCAAAGAAATGTAAGCCTTTATCTGTCTGTCCCGGGCATAGCTTTTGATGGCCCGAAGCATGGGCATGGGGCCGCAGGCCATAATCACATCCGCCTCTATCTGCTCCCTTTCCATCACAGTGAGCACATTGCCCTTTGTTCCCACACTTCCATCCTCTGTGGCAACATGGAGCCTTCCATATTTTTCAAATTCTTCTTTCAAAAAAAGCTGGTTGTCCCGGTATCCCAGAATGATATCAGTCTCCACGCCAGCCCCGGAAAGCTCCTTGGCAAGCTGCAGCATAGGGGGAATTCCAATGCCGCCTCCCATAAGCACTGTCCGTTTCCCGCATCCTGCCTCAATGGAATAACCATTTCCCAAAACGCCTAAAATCTCTGCCTTGTCACCGGCCTGCCAGGTGGAAAATTCCGCCGTCCCTTCGCCTGCCACCCGATATACCACCCGAAGGGCCCCTTTTTCTTTGTCCGCCTCACAGATGCTGATCGGACGGGGCAGAAGATGGGCCTCCCTTCCTGTGTAAATGCCTATAAACTGCCCTGCCCCGGCTTCTTTTGCAAGGTCAGTGGCCAGCCACATGTCATAAATGCCTTCTGCAAGTTTTTGCTGCGATAAAATTTTTGCCTGTACTTTTTTCTTCATATTAATCTCCATTCTTGCCAATAGCCCGCAAATTTCTCAATGCCTATCCATTCATTTTACATATTCCTGTAATTTGGGATATTCATTGACATGCTCGCGCACATAACATCTTTTAAATGCTGCAAATGCCGATTCCCTCCTCAATAAGCTCCGAATCGTCCTTGCCGTCATTTTTGAATCGGGATTCTTATGTATTTTCTCAAGCTGTTTATACAAAACATTCATTTCCCTCTGCAACAGCCTCAGTCGTTCATCACTTGTATAGGTTCTCATACCCGTATTTTTCTTAGAAAAAACTTCCTTTACAAGCAACGCCGTTCTTTTTTGAACGTTATCCCCCGAATTAACCACATCAATCACAACGTCTCCGTCCTTTAATCGAAAACGTAAATATTTTTCGGGATCATATTTGCAACAATCCAAAATCCCCTCATCATACTTACTGTTTTTCTTGATTCCATTGCAGTGTCCGCACGACCAGAAAAGATTTTCCCAGTCAAACTTTCTCTCCGGATATTTTCCATTTTTGTGGGGTAGTAAGTGCTCTACATTTGGGTCCTGCAATCCCTTCATTTCACAAATATAACACTTATTATGAAAATCCTCCCTCAGTCTCTCAATTACATCCGGTTTATCATATTTTCCACTGGCTTTTCCCGCCTCCTCCGCCAACGATTCCGGTGCAGGAAAGGAACGTTCAACTTTAACCATCTAATCCTCCATACTGCCCATAGTCCGTAAATTGCATGCGTACACAGCACGCTATGTGTCCGCACAAATTTATAAGGGTGAAAAATCTTCAGAAATTTATTTCTGTTTTTCAATCTATATCTTCCCGATTCATAAATTCCAGCTTTAATCTTTGATATTCGGTAGTAATACCAAGAGCAAGGTAGTCCGGAATTTCGTCCAAATATAATTCTAATTCTGCAATTTCATTCATCTCATCATCCGATAAGTTCTCCTTTTTTATGAGTTCCTTATACTGCTCAAATTTCTCTTTTAACACATGAGACAGCTTATCGGCGCCGAAATACCCCTCCACAATACCGTCATAAGGTATATCCTCCAGCCCGTTTTCTACCAGAACATGATTTTCCAAATCATAAATCACGGCATTCTCTATACTGTTTAATATAAACGGAGAGTGGGAAGTCACAATAAATTGGATATTAGGAAAAATGGTTGTCAACATCGGCAGAATATTTTTCTGTAATTCCAAATGCAAATGTGTTTCAATTTCGTCAATCAGCACAATCCCCGGAAGATTAAAGTCAAAGGAACGCTGTATCTGCTTCTGCATCCGCATCATCAAATCCAGCACAATGTCCAGCACTGCCTGATAGCCACCGGACATTGTGTTAAAATCAAACAGTTCTTTACCCTCCTGCGAAATATGAAACGCGAAACTTTCTTCATCAAATATCAGCCGTACACTTTCATCAGTAAATATTTGTTTTAACAGCAGTTCCAACTTTTCAAACCATGCCCGAATTTCGTCCGCCTTCTTAAGCTTGCCGTTATTTCTTGCCAATGCCTCTGTCATTTTCAAATCCAGCAAATATTTAACAAATTCACTCCGCGGAAATTCTTCTACGCCATAATCACTTCTCAGCAGCACCTTTTCCACATGTATGGGCTGGACTGCATAAAATATTCTGTCGGCGCTGTAGTATGCCAGTATATAATGGAACTGGTCTCTTAATGTACAAATGTCTGCCGTTTTTCGGTTAAATTGCACAGCCAGACCTTTTCTGCTCTCAGCAAGGGTTCCTGCCTTTTCGCAAACATTTTTCTCCAGTCTCAAAAGTTCAGCCTCATCCACTTTTCCCTGAATACCATCACGTTCCTGTATTTGGGCGCGAATTAGCCATTTTTCCTTTTCCATAAAGTAATTATCCGTAAATGCGTTATACAAATAACCTGCCAGAGCCTCCACAACGCTTGTCTTGCCACTTCCATTCTTTCCCGTTAAAATCAAATGCTTCAACTGATGTTCTGACAAAGGAATAGAAATATTTTTTAAATGCCTGACCTTTTCTATTTTTAAGTTCGTTATATATAACTGTTCCACTCTAATCCTCCATTGCTTTCGGCTGTCCCTTCCGGTACACCACCTTCCCGTCACAAATCGTAGCATAAATCACCCCCGGAAGCCTCTCTCCGATAAAGGGGGAATTTGCTGATTTGGACGCAAACTCCGTTACCGTCCACATTTCCTTTGGGGCAAACAGTATAAGGTCCGCCACCCCGCCTTCCACAAGCCGTCCGCCCTTAAGGCCATAAAGAACGCAGGGCGCCGTGCTCATCCTGTGAATCAGCTCCGGCCAGGTCAGATGTCTTTTTTCCACCAATTCTCTGATTCCCAAAGACAGAGCCGTCTCCAGGCCGATAATTCCGCTTGGGGCCTCTGTGATGGGTTTATCCTTCTCCTCTTTGCTGTGGGGCGCATGGTCTGTGGCAATCAGGTCAATGGTGCCGTCCTTTAATCCCTCTATGATAGCCTGTCTGTCTTTTTCCTCCCGAAGGGGGGGATTCATTTTGGCCAGGGTGCCCTTCCTGATTGCCGCCTCCTCCGTCAGGGTAAAGTGATGGGGAGTAGCTTCCCCATGGACACGGGCCCCCTTTGCTTTGGCCCGGCGCAGCAGTTCCACGCCCTCTGCGGTGCTGATGTGCTGGATTACCACCTCCGCTCCGGTGGCAAGGGCAAGCTCCAGGTCCCTTTCTATCAAATCAATCTCCGCCTCCCTAGGGGAGCCGCCGATTTGATAAAATTCCGACGCCTTTCCCCTGTTGATGCCGTTGTTGGCAATCATGGCAGGGTTTTCCTCGTGAAAGCTGATGGGCTTATGCAGTTTCTCCGCCCTCTCCATGGCTTTTCGCACCATATCCTTATCTAACAGCGGAATACCGTCGTCCGTAAAGCCTGCCGCGCCATGAGCCGCCAGCCCTTCCATATCTGTCAGCTCTTTCCCCGCCATATTTTTTGTCACATTGGCGCAGGTAGTAATATGGATATCCGTCTCCCTGCCCTTTGAGAGCACATAGGAAAGAGTGTCCTCATTGTCCACGCAGGGTTTGGTGTTGGCCATCAGCACAATCTGCGTAAAGCCGCCCCGGGCCGCCGCCTTTGCCCCTGTGTAGATATCCTCTTTGTAAGTAAATCCCGGGTCTCTGAAATGCACATGCGTATCCGCAAGGCCGGGTGCTATCATAAGGCCTTCTGCATCTATCACCTTTGTATTTTTTTCATAGCTGTCACCTTCGCTATAGCTGTCACTCTCACCATAGCCAGCACTTTCGTCATGCCCAGCATTTTCTCCATCCCGATTTTCCATCAAAGTTCTTTCCGCCGCCTTAGCCTCCGCGGAAACATCCGGCGGGCTGCCTGCAGGACTGTCAATCACATCTGCAGAAAAAGCATTTTTTTCTCTATCGATTATTCTGCTGATTCTTCCGTTTTCAATCTGTAAATCGGCTTTGTACACACGATTGTCTATAGGGTCAATGATTGTGCCGCCTTTTATATAAAGCATAATTCTTCCATACCATCCTTCCACCGGGCGATGCGCCTTCCTGTTTCTCAAAAGCATATTTGGTTCAAATATGTTTTTATTCTATCATGCAGTCCTTTTTTTCACAAGGAACATACGATTTTTTCGGTCACAATGATTTTAATCCTTTTCATATTCTCACAAAATGCGCGGTTTATGCCCATTTTTAACAGTGATATGTTATACTCAAAAAAATTTGAAAATACCTATTGACCCTCACGGAGCGTCATAGATTAAAGTGATTCTATCAAGAACAGGAGGACAACAGTTATGAGGACTGTAAAGGAAATATCGGATTTGACAGGTATCAGCGTGCGCACGCTTCACTACTATGATGAAATCGGGTTATTAAAGCCCACAGCTAAAAGTGAAGCGGGATACCGGCTTTATGACGATAAAGCATTGGAGACATTGCAGCAGATTTTGTTTTTCCGTGAATTTGATATCTCCCTGAAAGAAATCAAGGCTGTTATGGAAAATCCTGCCCTTGAAAGAAACCAGATTTTAAAAATGCAAAGAAAAATGCTGACAGCCAAAAAAGAGCGCATGGAGCGTTTGATTGCCAGCATTGACGACATTCTGAAAGGAGAAAATAAAATGGATTTTGCAGTTTTCAGTAAAACAGAGGTAGAAGAAATGTTCCGGACTATGCTGGCACATATGCCGGAGAATATGAAAAACACCGCCATAAAAGAGTTTGGCAGCATTGAACAGTGGAAAGAGCATTATATGAAGGTCGTATCTTCGGAAAAAATGCAGAAGAGTTATGCAAAGGTTGTGGAATGGTATGGCGGAAAAGACAGATTTTTGTCCGTCTCCCAAAATCCTGTCAGCAAAGAAGTTGCAGAAAGCTATAACAGACGATTGGGCGCAATTTTGCAAAAGCTCATTGCAAAACAGGGCTGCGCCGTGGATTCTTTTGAGGTAAAAGAGATTGTCGGAGAATACGGCTTTGTCATGAAACAGCTTTCACAGGTAAAAGAGGAAACAGGGCTTATGCTGGCACAGGCCCAGTATTACCGCAATGAAAAAGTCAAACCAATGATTGATGAAAAATATGGAGATGGGGCTTCGGATTTTTTTGCACAGGCGATTGAATCCTTTTATGGACCAGCGTAATTGAATTAAAATTTGAGGGAACGGAATACTGACTTTCCGCTCCCTCATGTTCTTTAAAAGGCATCTTCAATTTTATCCCGCAGCGTCTCAATCCCCTGGCGGCTCACCAAAAAAAATTCCGTTCCGTTTACCCGGGCCAGCGCATAATTCTCATCCCAGGCGTAGTACTCCTGAATAATCTGTGGCGCTTCTTCCATGTTCCTGTGGTATATTACCGTCAAAAGCTTATTTCTCTCCGGATTATCCTCTCCTGGATTATCTTTTTCAAAATAATTGTCTTTGGAATTATCGTCTTTAGCGTTATCAGTTATGGGAATTTCTTTCTCAATAAAAACACTCATCAGTTCCGTGTACAGCCCGTAAAACTCCTGACTGTCCACTTTTCTTCCATCAAAGGTAAATGACCCGTCTCCTGTCTCCATCACGTATTCTTTTCCCTCTGTCTCTATCTCCACCTTTGACACCGTCTCTACGCTGATTACGCTGACCACCTTGAGGATGAAGTCGAAAGGATTCAGGGAAAAAATTCTCTCCACTGCGGTTTCCTCCGCCAGAAGGATTTCCCCTGCCACTTCCACATAGTAACTTCCTGTTCCATCCTTTTTGCCGAAATCATAGATAAGTTTCCTGTCGGGTTCCGCCTGCCCTCCGGCGTCGGTCTGTCCCTCAAAATAGGCCAGAAAAATCCTTCTGTCATCTTCCCCGATTCCGGCTTCCTCCCGGCTTACCCCTTCGGCCCTTTCAAGCTTTAATTCCGCCAGGCTTTCGAAGTAATCATACATAATTTCAGTATCTGCGGAAACCATGGATTCATAGGGCACGGAAATTGACCAGCAGTCAAAAGAATTTTTGTAGGCTCTCGGCTCATAGGAAACGGCAAAGAGGGACTCTCCTCCAAGGGTCACATCAAGGCCCCGGATTGCGCTGGCTCTCATTTCCTCCGGTTTCCCCTCCGGTAAATCCTGCTCCCACTGTCTGAGGGAATTTGTCTCTTTTACCACGACAGCGGGCGTGTCCGCCTGCCCGGTTTCATTCTCTGCCTGTCCATTCTCCGTTTCCGAATCTTTGCCTCCTTCTTCCTGCAGGACCTGGTCCGCCACCTGCCGGCCTTCTTCCCCCTGCTCCGCCTTCTCCGCCTCTTTCCTGCCGCAGCCGCTTAAAACCATCAGGCTGATTGCCAGACATAAAATCAGAAATTTTCCTGTGGATTTTCTTATCATCACAAACTCCTTTTTATCTTTTCTGCACCTGTTCCCGGTACTTAATGGGCGATACCCCCGTATGTTTTTTAAAGGCCAGGGAGAAGTAATTCATATCGTGATATCCCACCATACCTGCAATCTCCCCTGCCTTTAAGGTTGTTGCCGCCAGCAGTGATTTTGCCTGTTCAATCCGCTTACGCACAATATACTCATTACAGCCCTCCCCGGTCACCCGCTTAAACAGACGGGACAAATAGTTTGGGGTCACATAAAACTCTCCCGCAAGGCTGGCCACAGTCAAATCATCCGCCAGATTCTCATGAATCCTGCGTTTTACCTTTTTTACCAGCTCATGGACTTCCCCTTCCTCCCCTGCAAAGAGCTGTTCCAAAAACATGGCCGTCACCTTAACGGCCCTCTCCCGCTCGGCCCCGGAAAGAGCCTTCATCAAAGCGCTAAGCTGGTCCGGGCCGCTTCCACCTGTGTCCGTATAATAAGCAAAATAAACGGACGAGGCCAGTTCAAAACAGCTGCTTCTGGTATACTGGGCGGAAAGATTGTAAGACTCCACCGCCATGCCGAACCTGTCAAAAATATGAAAAAGCTTCTCCTTATCTCCAATGCTGCGCACCATGGCCGAACGGAATTCCTGAAACACCTCCTGAAAAATGTCCTCTTTCTTCCTGTTTAAATCCATGGTGTAAACCTGCTCAAAAGCTTCCCTCTCATGCTCTAAGGCAAACACGGCGTCATTGTAGGAAACGGACAGATTTTCAAACCCGTTCCTGATACTTCCCCAGATAATCCGCGGTTTTGCATCCAGCTCATCACTTAAAATATCCATAAGCTGCCGTGCAAGCTCCTCCTCCTTTTTCTCTCCGTCGCAGAAAAGGCAAAGCACGATCCGTCTCTTTTCATCAGAAAACGTGATGCCCTTTTTTTGTCCGTCAACCATTCCCAGACAAATCTGTCTGATGGTCAGCAGGCGGAAACTGCTGCTCTCCGCATCCTCCTCCCCGTGGGCCTCCGGTATGAGAAGTCCAATGCGCATATCCTGCTCCCTGTCGAACTTAAAAGTCTCCAGAAATTCGCCAAGCCGCTCCCGGCCTTCCGCCTTTCCCAAAATTAGTGCGTGCATAAACTGCTCAAGCTCCAGCTGCTGCTTAAAGCCCTGAGCCCGATTAAGACTTAAGCTTTCCTCCCTTACCTTTCTGTCCGCCTCTAACTGCTCCACCTGTTCCAAAATACTCTTTTTCAGCTCCTTCTCGTCAATGGGCTTTAACAAAAAGTCATGAACCCGAAGCTGCAGGGCCTGCCTTGCATACTCAAACCGGTCATAGCCGGTGAGAACGATGATCCGCATCTTCTCATCCTCCTGCCGGATCTGCCCCACCAGGTCGAGACCGCTCATCTCTGTCATGCTGATATCCGTAATCATGATCTGCGGCTGATGCTCCCGTATGATCACCGCCGCCTCCATGGCGGAAGCCGCTGTGTACACCTCATCTATGTTCATGCTCTCCCAGGGCATTGCATTTTTAATGCCCATGCGTATCATTTTTTCATCGTCCACAATCAATATCTTATACTTCATTTTCATCCTCCTGAGGATTCCCCGGAAGCCGTATCTCCACGCAAATCCCGCCTCTTGTACCGGCCCTGAAGGTAAGTCCGTACTTCTCTCCAAACATCAGCTCAATTCGTTTATTGATATTGGAAATCCCATACCCCACATCCGAATCGTTATTGGAGATATTCTGATTCACATAGGCAAGCTCCTCCTCCGTCATACCCACGCCGTCATCTTCCACGGTGATGAGAATATCCTCATTTCCCATGAAATCATTTTCTATGAAATCGTTTTTTATGGGAGCATATTCCGTGACAATATTTCCTTGGGAAACATCCTTTTCGGAAATGGCAATTTCTATGGTTCCCTTTTTCCCTTCCTTCACGCGGATTCCGTGATAAATACTGTTTTCCACAAGGGGCTGCAGAGTGAGCTTGGGTATCTCTATGGATAAATATTCCTCCGGCACCTTTACGTCCAAAGTAATAATATTGTCGTAACGCATATTCTGGATAATCAGGTAATTCTCCACATGCTTAAGCTCCGTCTCCAATGTGATGATATCCTTCCCCTCGCTTAAGCAAATCCTGTAATACTGGGCCATAGCCTTCACCATAGTGGAAATTTCCTTATTTCCCTCGGAAAGCGCCTGCCAGTGGATACACTCCAAAGTATTATACAGAAAGTGAGGCTGAATTTGAGATTGCAGGGCGTTCAAACGCATTTTGTCAAACTGTCTCTGTTCCTCCTTCACCTGCTCCATCAGCACGTCAATCTCGTCCATCATAATGTTAAATCCGTCCGCCAGCTTCTTCCCATCGCTGTCCATATCTTCCATATAAATACGGGTCCGCAAATCTCCCTTCGACACGTCGTTCATGGTGGAAACAATCTTGTTAATGGGAGTAAACAGCCGTTTCGTAATATTCCTTGCAAGAGCCAGGGCTATCCCCGTCGCCACCAAAGTTACCGCCAGCAAAATCAAAATCGTGCCAATACAGTCATGATAAAGGGCAAAGGCCTCCACCTCATTGATCATATAAAAATTCCAGTCACTGACCTTCTGGTAACTGACCAGCCGTCCTCCATGCCAGAACCGTCCCTGATTCCCCTTAATCTTTCCCGCAAAAACCAGCTTCTCCCCAATCCTTCCCTCATCCTGGGTGGAAACAATGGTGCCCTCCACATCCGTGAGATACAGATTTGAGCTGTACATAGAATTCTTCTGATGGAACCGCTTTAACAAGTCGTCATCCAAGTTCACCACCAAAAGCCCCCTGCTGTTTACCATTTTCGTAACCGAATAAACGGGAAAATACAGCGTCAGAGTGTACTTTTTACCGCCATGATAACGGTTGGAAAAACTCACCCGAAGACTTCCCTTCGTTTTCGCCGCCAGACTTTTCTCATAATCCTCCTCATAAACCTTCTCAAAACCGCTTCCGGTCACATTCACATTCCCATTGTACAGATAATCGCCCACACGGCTGTTAATTACCGCAATAAAATTTGCATTATATTGCAGATAAAGCATGTTCAAAAAGGAATCATACACACTTCCAATTTCATTGTAAGCCTTTTCCCTGCTGGTACACTCACAGTACGCCTGCACATGGGAATCCAGGCTGCACGCCGTAATCAGCGCCTTATACTGCTCCAGATTATTAGCGCAGTCCTCTGCCATAACATTCAACTGATCCGTCACATACTGACTGTTCTGCTCCGTAATGGACATAACAAAAGAAAAAGTGGAAACCACAATTGCCACAATTGTGATAGCCGCAATCGTCCAGACGATGACCACATTCATCTTCTTCTCAAAATTCCAGCTTCTCTCCCACTTTTCCTTAAAAGATGTCATTCCTTAACCCCCATATTTTATCTCATCATCTCACCACCACAGTCCCTATTATTTAAACACAATATCGCCCCCACCGCAAGGATGTCCAATTTCATTATCTCCAAACCAGTAACGATTCAGCCTTCGGCCTCATAGTTACAAAATCTGGCTAAAGAAATTTTCCCACTTACCAAATAGCCATAAGCATGGCACAAGGAATTTTTCACTTCCGGATAGCCAAAAAACAGCTCAAACAATTTTCTCACTTCCGGATAGCCAAAAAACAGCCCGGAAAAAATGATTAACCTCAAGGAACCCTTATAAAAACGCCAGCGCTTAGCGAAGTTTTTTTGAGCTTAGCGTCTGCTGCGTTTTTATAGAGCGAAAGCGCAGTGACGGAGGTTAATCATTTTTTCCGGGCGTCCTCTTTTCTCTATCCCCCTTAACCTTTGACAGCCCCCGCCGTCATCCCCTTCACCAACTTATCCTGCGCAAACACAAACAAAATAATCATCGGCAGAACCGTCAGCGTAAGCACCGCCATAATCATAGGCGTATTCATAGAATACTGCCCCTGAAAATCCCAAACCGCCAGCGGCAGCGTCCTGTTTTTGGGCGACTGTGTCAAAGTATAAGCAAAACTAAATTCATTCCAGATATTCACCCCATTATAAATCGCCAATGTGGAAAGCCCCGGCTTTGCCAGCGGTAGCATAATGGTAAAGAACATCCTGTATTTATTGCACCCGTCAATCTCCGCCGATTCCTCTATCTCCTTGGGAATCCCCGCCATAAAGCTGGTCAGGATAAACACCGATATGGGAAGTGCAAAGGCCACATCCGGCCCAAACAAAGCGCCGATAGAGTCATACAGCTTAAGGCTCTTTGTCATTTGAAACACCGGAATCAAAGTGATATGAATGGGAATCGCCATACATGCCACAATGGTGGAATAGATAAACCCGTTCAAGCGGAATTTAAACCGTGCCAGCGGATAGGCCGCACAGGCGGAGATAAACAAAATCAGCAGCAGTGAAACACACAAAACCAGCACACTGTTTCCAAAATACCTCACAAAGCCTCCGCTCAAAACCTCCTGATAGTTATTCATATTCAGCTTGTCAGGCAGGGCAAAAACCCCCTTGGTCAGCATCTCAAACTTTCCCTTAAAGGAATTGATCACCATAAAGAAGAAAGGAAGCACTGCGGATGCAAGTGCAGCCAAGGCCAAAATGATTGCCACAATCCAACAAACCCTGCTTTTCATTTTAGTTTTTCTAAATTGTTTTTCCATCCTAAAGCCCTCCTATTTCCTATTCTTCTTCCTTTTTCCCGTTGATTGCACGCATGGTCACCAGTGACAGCAAGGTAATCAAAATAAACATTCCCGCCGCAACTGCGGAACCGTAACCCATATTAAACTGTGCGAAGGCATTTTTGTACATATAGGTTGCCATCAGCTCCGTGGCCGTTCCCGGCCCGCCCCCTGTCATAACGTAAATCAAGTCGAAATATTTCAGAGAACCTACCATGGACAAAATCGCCGCGCTCTTAAGAGTAGGCATCAAAAGCGGAAGGGCAATCCTCCAGAAATACTGACTCTTGGTAGCGCCATCAATTAAGGATGCCTCATAAACATCCTCGGAAATGCTGGTATATCCTGCCATGGCATATACCATATAAAAAGGAATGAACTGCCATGCAATTACAAAAATAACCGTCATAAGAGCTGTGTTCTTATTTCCCAGAAGGTCAATATTCCCGCCTCCGAAAAGTTGTGAAACCGCGCTTATCATTCCCCCGTTAGCCGCCAGAGCGTATGTAAAAAGGAAACCAATTGCCACGGAGGACATCAGCATGGGAATAAACCAGAGCACCTTGCATATAGTTGCCTTTTTCCCTGCAAACTCAATGAAAGTGGCCTCCGCCAGTCCAATGGGTATCTGAATGATAATGGACATCACCATGATGATAATATTGTTGCGGAAAGCAAACCAGAAATCCCGGTCCCCAATCAGCTTTTTCCAGTTGGACACCCCCACAAAGGTTCTCTCCGCCGCTATCCCGTTCCATTTATAAGTACTGATGATAAAGGAATCCACAATGGGATAAAAAATAAACACCGTCAAAAGTAAAATAACCGGAAGCAGAAAGACAAACGCCGCAATATTGGTACTTCTCTGTCTGCGCCCGCTGAGTGTATTCGATTGATTCTTCATACCTGACCCTCCATATGCCCGCCGCCTGCAATAAAACATGTTTGCAGTATCTGATGGACCACTGTAAATATTTCACTACATGCAAACCTGTTGCACACACCTTCCCTAAAAAAGAGGGGGAATACCTCCCCCTCCTCTCTGTCTCTCACTTATATCGAAAGAATCGCTTTAGCAATTTTTCCGGAAATGATTTTCATCTCCTATTCTGCCAGGTCTTCTTCCATTGCCTGCTGCATTTTCTGGTTTGCTTCTTCAGGCGTCATGGTAAGGCCAAATACTTCCTGATTTCCGTCAAGGTGAGCGTTTGCTACGGCCGGGCTCAAATACTGGTCATACCAGAGCTGTACTGCTGCCGCCTCATTGGAAGCTTCAATCATGGACTTGGAAATCGGGTCTGTTATCAGATCTTCCACGCCCTTTACAGGGGGAATCAGGCTTGCGCCTACCATGTATTCCACTGTCTCGTCGCTGGACAGATAGGTTGCAAATTCAAAAGCCGCGTCTAATTTCTCATCCGTACAGTTGAAGGAGATAAACTGGTCGCCCATGGTTCCGCAAAGGATGGAAGGATCAGCGTCTGAGCCGTCCACTGCCGGGAAGGAGAACCAGCCAACTTTGTCATAGAAATCGTTTCCGGCTTCCTCAGAGTCTGTCTTGAAAGCTGCTGTTTTCCAGGAACCAATCAGGTACATAGCCGCTTCCTCCGTATAGAAGAACTGGGTTGCCTGGCCGTCATCCTCGCTCATGGAGTTGAAGCCTTCCGGGAAATATCCCTTGTTTACCCATTCCTGAATCTTTTCGCCTGCATATACAAAGCATTCATCCTCAAAGCTGCCCTCTCCTGCCGCCGCTTTCTGGAAAGGCTCAAGTCCGCCTTTTCTTGCCGCAAGACACTGGAAGAACATGGAGCCGGTCCACTTAGGGCCGTTTGCCAGCGTGAAAGGCAGGATTCCGTTTGCAAGGAAAGTATCACATGCGCTCTCAAGCTCCGATACGGTTGTGGGCACGCTTACGCCGTACTGCTCAAACAAGTCCTTGTTGTAATAAATTCCTGCGATAGAGATATTCTTCACAGGGATTGCATAAATCTTTCCGTTGTAGCTTGCCTGCTCAATGGCGCCTTCCATGAATCTGTCCTTTAAACCGTACTTTTCATACAGATCGTCAAGAGGCTGCGCATAACCGGAGTCTATGTACTCGTTCATAGGGCCCCCTGACCAGGAAGTATACATATCCGGGCATTCTCCTGAGCTCATGGCAATGACTAATTTCTCTTTGTATTTGTCATTCTGTGTGGGAATGTTTTCGATGGTGTATCCGCTCGCGGAATTTTCCTCAAACTGGCGGATTGCCATCTCATAAGTTTCCTTGTCGGCTCCCTCCGTACCTACATTCCAGAATGTGATTACCTTGTCCCCGGAATCCGCGCTTGCAGAACCTCCCTCCGCTGCGCCCGCATCCTCCGCTGTACCGGTATCCTCTGCTCCGCTCTCCGATCCTGAGCTCTCTGCTCCTGTTGAGGAAGCGTCGCCGCCTCCACATGCTGACAAGGAAAGGCACATAGCCGCTGACAGTCCCAAAGCAATAATTGATTTCCATCTTTTTTTCATACTTTCTTTTCTCCCTTCTTTTCTAATCACCCGGGATGTATGCGTACAGTCTCTGCCTTACATATACACACCACATGGCATGTGCATCTGTCCGCCTTATCTCCCTCTGTGTATAAAAGGATAACAAAAAACCTCTCTCTAATCCATTTAATAATCTGTCACAATTCTATAAAAATCTTACCTGTTTTTACACATTTTTCTTTAGAATTAACAGTACTCTGTATCCAAATTTCCGGAGCTTTTGGGTCACGTTCCCGTAATCGATTGTCGTATTTCTTATCCCCACACCTTAATTCGATTGACGCCTTCCACAAGGCCTGCAAACGGACCTGCAATTGCAGCGCCATCCCATTTCTTTCCCTGATAATCACTGTCGAAGAAAATCTCTGTTCCCTCAGGGGTTTCATAGGCCGCTTCCGTAATCCGCGTCATACCAAGCATACTTGAAGAAAGCTCAGCTCCGGCCGCCTTCAGCATCCCCGGCTCCACTGTCATTTCCAGATAAATGCCGTCAGCCTCCTCTGAAATATGTACCATGGGATTTGCATCGGAAAGGTAATATTCTTCTTCACGCTCAAAGGGCTTTGCGCCACCCAAAT
Organism: uncultured Lachnospiraceae bacterium; assembly: GCA_910585075.1. Classification (GTDB taxonomy): domain Bacteria; phylum Bacillota; class Clostridia; order Lachnospirales; family Lachnospiraceae; genus Suilimivivens. The sequence continues at coordinate 47,481 of CAJUED010000005.1, read as the reverse complement.
AGCAGTTGTTGTTGATATATGCCGGCTGCTTCACCAGCAGATACATCTCCAGATCTCCTACGCCCTTTGCAAGCACCTCATCAATGTATTCCTCTAAGGATGTGGTGCTTCCCTCATAGCCTTCCGTGCCACAGGTTGACTGCTCCGTGTAAGTCTTTACGCCGCCTAAGAAAATATTTCTGTACAATCTGTCATCCCCGCCGTAAACCACCGTAGTTCCTGCCACCTCCGTGGTATGAGGATAATGATAAGGAGTGGAACGGTCGGGAACAGGCTCCCGGCGCATGGTTCCACAGCAAAGATTATGCACATAAGCGCCGCCCTGGGCAATGTTGTCGAAATTGTATTCGGATGCAAAAATATTGTTGTCCACAAGGTAAGGGCCGTGGGTTACCTCCACCATCAAATCCCTGTCGTTGTTGTAGTACAGGTTTTTGCTCACCCTTGCCCCCTGGGCCTGCCAGTCAAGCCATGTTCCAAGAGTACAGTTGTGAATGTTGTTGTGATAAATCTCAACGTCGATTGCCGCGTGCAGCTTAATCCCTGCAATCTCATAGCCGAAATATTCATGCTTTACCGCAATATTATAAATATGGTTTCCGTAAATTTTGCTGAACACACAACCCATATGTCCCACGATTCCGTTCTGTCCACAGTCATAAATCACGTTGCCCCGGACAATGTGGGAACCAATGGTTTCCTTACTCCATCCAATATGCCTTGCCCTGAAAACTGCCTCCATCTGATACTGGTATCCCGGCTTTCTGCGGGTTCTGGTACAAAGATTGTGTCCGGTGGATTCCTCTTTTCCAAGGCTGATGCCGCTGCACTTTGCATCATGAATCACATTATTTTCGATAATCCAACCCTTGCTCCAGTTAGCCCCCAAAAGTCCCGGCTGGTCGGCTGTAGGAGGCGTCCAGGGGCATGCCGCCTGGGCCATCTCAAAACCGGAAACCGTGATGTAGTTCCTTCCTATCTTTACCGGATAAAAACAGCATTTCCGCACATTGATTTCCGTCAGTTCCTGATTAGGGTCCGCTCCCTGGAAGTTGGCATAAATAGTCGTGTTTTCCTCATCCACCTCACAGTACCACTGATAAACGGAGTCCTCCGGGTGAAGCAGAGGCTCCGCATGCTTTGTCCATGGCGGGTTTACGCCCTCTGTGCGCATCACCGGATTTTTCACCTCATCAAGGCTCTTTGCCTCGTAGAAGGATTTCCCGTTCAGGTACACATCTCCCGTATGCAAAATATCTCCCTCCGGCGCCACGAACCAGTCTCCGCCTAAAATTTCCTTGTAGGGATTGTAATCTCCGAACATACTGTTTGGCAGCACTGCCTTCCAGACAGTTTCCTCAAGCTTCTCCCAATTGGTAACCCGTTCGGAGCCTTTGATAACCACCTTCTCGCCTTCCGCCGCCCGGTAGGTGATACGGCACATATCGCTGCTGCCTCCGTTTTCCGGTTTCACCCATTCCCGGTACTCACCACCGTGGACGATAACCGTATCTCCGGGCATGGCGAGAGACGCCGCTCTCTGAATCGTTGCAAAAGGCGCGCCTGCACTTCCGCTTCCGTTGTCACAGCCGTTTTTGGCTACATGATATTCTCTTTTCATATGTTTCCTCCCTGCAAAAGTTTTAGTTATTTTTCTTAAGTATATCTGTCCCACTGATTTCGCTCAAGACGATTATTGGGGGATTTTTCTTTAAAAAAGTGTCTTGTTTTTTTAGTCAAATACCACCGGCTTATCAATAAACTCCGTCTTAATTACGATATATGGGTAGGAGGGTATATTTTGCTTTGTTACCGCTGTGTCCGACGGGTCGGGGCCAAGCAGGGTGGTGTCCACATACATGGCGTTTTCCGTCAGGTACAGATCGTTCACCGTAATGCTGTAGCCGCCGCTTACCTGTTCCCCGTATCCAATACAAATATAAAGAAATCCGTTATCCTGATAGGTCACCTTAAAGGCGTTTCCTTTTTTCTCCTCTATTACCGTCTTAAGCTCCTCCGGTATGTTTTCCTCCGCCAGCACTGTAAATTCCAGGTCTTTTATTTTTTCCAGAGGGTCTTTCTCCTTTGCGCACCCTGCCAGAAAACACAACATAATGACTCCCAGAATACCGGCTCCATATCTCATGCTCCTTATATGGAAAAATTGTGAAAAGATGCTTTTCTTATGACTACTCATATACTCACCTGTAAACATACTGTTTTTATACTAATTTATGAAAGCTCCCGGCAAAGAATGCCCCCTTTGTTACTTTCACATAAAAATACCAAAAAACAAATTTATCAGTAAATATATTGATATTTTTGCTGATATTTCATATAATATACTCAAAGAAATGATGCAAGTGAAAGATAAAACTTTCACTCCATAGGTATTTATGCTTATATGCGCAAAAAAGCAGCGCAGAAATGAGGGAAATTATGGATTCCATTAGAAGTGCAATTGAAAATACGATACCAATTTCTCTGTTCAACCGTGGACTGGCCGGAAAAATTTTCGATGATGTCAAAACAAATGGCGCCAAGGTTGTTATGAAGAATAATACGCCTGAATGTGTACTGCTTTCCCCTGATGAATATATCCGTCTTTTGGATGAAGCCAATGACGCAAAGCTTCTTGCCGCCGCCACAGAACGGATGTCCCACTATGACCCGTCCACACTTATTACCCAGGAAGATGTAGACCGAGAATTGGGATTTTCCTCATCAGATTATGAAAATACGGATGATGTCTTTTTCGAATGAAATGGAATATTGTCTATCTTCCGGAAGCGCTGGAGGATTTCCGCAGGCTTGACGGCAGCCAGCGAATTCTTGTGCGTAAGGCTATTCAGAAAGTATCTGCCAATCCACTGCCTGAGACTGAAGGTGGGTATGGAAAACTTCTGGGAAATAAAAATAATACAAACCTCTCCGGTTATCTGAAAATCAAACTCCGCGGGGCCGGAATCCGTATTGTCTACAAACTGGCCCGCATAGAAAACCAGATGGTTGTTATCGTAATTGGCGCACGGAAAGATGAAGAAGCCTACGAATCAGCGTATAAGCGTATCCAAAAGCATAATCTTTAAGACGGAGCGCCTGTGAACTTTTTCTATAAACGCCGCCACGCTCTGCAAGTCGATATCCTATTAAACATTGCCATGCCTTGCGGATACAGCTTATGGATATAAAAAAGCGGCTTTTCCTCGAAAACAGGTTCAGCCGCTTTTGCATTCTTCTATATTATTTTTATAGGAAATGCTTCTTCTGAGAATCCCCTTCTCCATGAAGCCCCAGATTCTTCTTTTCCTTCCTGTCTTCCTCGGTAATCCGCAGATACCTTCTTACCACGCACAGAAGGGCCACGCTGATAACCGAAACAAAATCCTCAAAGGGGGTGGTATCCCCCACAATCATATGCCGCGCCACCAGGAAAATCAACACCTCGATTACATTTTCCGAATTTGGCCGACAAAGCATCTCAAGGAACTCAATCCCAATAACCAGCATGAAAATCTGTTCCAGATAGTGCTTAAATTCGGCTCCGTCCGTAAACAGCCTTTGAAACGTATTGATGTTCCCTACGATACTGACAATATACAGCAGAATACCAACAAGCACCAGTATCGCCGCAACCAAATCCAGCAGCCCGCATATCACATGTACAAATTTTTTAAACCTGACCAGCTTCTCTGATGAATCCCGCATATTACCCCCTTATGTATTATCCTTCCTTTTGCTCCACATTTCTATATCCGCCGCAGTCCTGGCGGCCAGGCTGCTGCTTCCTGGTAACGGTTCAGCCTTCGGCTTCACCGTTACGCTTCCTGTCACTTTTCGCCATCTTCCCATTGCCGTTGCTTGCAACAGTTCTTTTCCCTCTCTATCTGTCATGAGCCGATTTTGCAAACAGAAGGAACATAGGGAAAATCTCCAGTCTTCCTGTGAGCATCACAACTGACAAAACCACCTTCACCCAGTCTGAGTAAACGCTGAAATTAGCCATTGGCCCTACCTTATTTAACCCTGGTCCAATGTTGTTAAAGCATGACAATACCGCTGTGAAATTTGTTGTAAGGTCAAGCCCGTCCAGAGAAATAATCAGCGTAAATGCGCATATCAGTATCATATATGCCGCCGCATAAATTCTGGTGGAGCTTAAAGTCTTTTTGTCTACGGGTTTTCCGTTAATCCGAACCGTGATGATTTCCTTCGGATTAATGATCTGTCTGATTTCCGCAAAAAAAGATTTTACCAAAATAAGGACCCTTGACACCTTCATACCGCCTCCTGTGGAACCGGCGCACGCGCCTATGACCATCAAAAGCACCAGCAGATGCTTGGAAAACTCCGGCCAATATTCAAAATCCACAGTTGCAAACCCCGACGTTGTTATGATACTTGCCACCTGAAAAAGCGACTGCCTGAGCGCATTTCCAAGGCCTCCCGCATAGTGGAAAATATTAAAGGCAATGGCCAGTGTGGATACCGCCACAATCCCAAAATAAGCTCTCACTTCCTCATCAAAAAAAGCCTCTTTGAATTTTTTCAGCAGAATCAGATGATATACGCTGAAATTCACGCCGAATAACAACATGAATACACTCAATATCACTTCCACGGCCAGGCTGTTATATCCTGCTATCCCCGCACTGGAAACCGCAAAACCTCCGGTTCCGGCTGTGCCAAAGGCAATACAGAAACTGTCAAACGGTTTCAGTCCAAAAATCAAAAGCAATGCGGCCAGCACCAGCGTCATAATACTGTAAATGCCATAAAGAATCATGGAAGTTGTCCGCATCCTGGGCACCAGTTTTCCCGCCGTGGGCCCCGGAACCTCCGCCCGGACCAGATGCATGGAATTGTCGTTTTCCATGGGCATGACCATCATTACAAATACCAGAACACCCATACCCCCAATCCAATGGGTAAAGCTTCTCCAGAACAAAACTCCGTGGCCTAAATCCTCGGGCCTTGCCAGAATAGAAGCCCCTGTAGTGGTAAAACCTGACACAATCTCAAACAAAGCGCTTGGGAAACTTTCAAAACCGCCGCTTATATAAAGAGGAACCGCCCCTATCAGGCTTATGAAAATCCACGCGGACGCTACAATAAAATAGCCGTCCCTGCTGCTCATCTTTCCCTCGGACTGTTTCACCCGTGTAAGCCCAAGGCCTATGATCCCGGCGCCAATTATGGTAAGTAAAAAACCAATCGTATCCCCATCCCTGTAAATCAACGAAACCAGCAGCGCCGGAAGCATCAGCATGGCTTCCGTTAAAATGATTTTTCCTATTGTCTTTACTATGATTCTCTTATTCATGAAGTCTTACGCCCTTCCGGTTATTTCGCAAAAACCTGACCTCCGTGCTGTCGAAACCTGCAAATGTACTACATGCATAGCATGTAGTGTATACGCAGTATACAATGGCTCCTGCACAAATTTGTGATTTAAAAACCTTTGTTTTTAAACCTATTCTGCAAATATATCTTCGAGACGTGCTATCTGTCTGTCAATTGTCGCCACAAGGGCCGAATCTCCGGGCATAAGCATGTCATCACCTCTTGGAATGATGGTCCAGCCGTCCCTGATAATACAGCCCAGCAAAATATTTCTTTTCAGTTTCAAATCCTTAAGAGAAATATTTAAATTTCTGTCATTTTCGTCTATTTTAAATTCAATGAACTCTATTTTACCATCCATCAGACGGTAAAGCGATTCCACCGCATCATTGTCCTCCGCATTCAGCAGAGAACGGCTGTAGCCCAGAATCCGATCCGCCGCCACATCCTCTCTGGAAATGGTGCAGATTCTGCTGCCCGGCTGCAATACCTTCAGTCTGGATTTTGCATTGATACGGGAAATTACTTTGTTGATGCCCTGTGACTCCGCATACATAGCGGCAATCAGGTTGTACTCGTCATTTTCCGTCATGGCAATGAAGGCGTCCGTATGGGCAATGTCAGTTCCGGACATAGTGTCAAAATAAGTCAGCGTATCATCACAAATTACGGCAGCTCCCGTTATTGCCCCTGAAATTTCCTCCGCGAGGGCACGGCTTTTTTCCACTATGGTAACCTTTGCTCCCTGCTTTAACAAAACCTCCGCCAGATATCTGGAAATGCGGCCGCCTCCCGCTATCATAACAGACTGTAAAGGTTTAATAGGGAGTTTCAATTTTTTAAAGGATTTTCGGAATTCCTCCGCCGCCCCTGTCAGATACAAAACATCTCCTGTCTGTAAAACCGTATCTCCTTTGGGGACAAAAGCTTCCCCGTTCCTGACCACCGCACAGATGAGCAGGTTGATACCCATATTTTTATTGATTTCGATTAGTGACTTGCCGTCCAACGGAGAATTCACACTGACCGACATCTCCACCAGCTCGGCCTTTCCCCCTGCAAAGACCTCCACTCTGGTGGCCAGCGGGAAACGCAGCAGACGGTATATTTCCAGTGCCGTTGCCAGCTCCGGATTGATGATCATGGAAAGCCCCAGTTTATCCTTGTAAAAACGATTTTGTCTTGCATAGTCCACATCTCTGATACGGGCAATGGTGTGCTTTGCCCCCATCATATGGGCGGTCATACAGCTTAATATATTCAGCTCGTCCGAATTGGTTACCGCAATGAACATGTCCGCTTCGTTTGCATTTAACTCCTTTAAGATGCCAAAGGACGCTCCATTTCCCTGAAAGCTTATGACATCCACCGTGTTACTCATGCTGTCAACCACAGTTTCCTCCCGGTCAATCACCGTAAGCCTGTACCCGTCCCGGGCCAGATGTACGGTAAGGGCTTTACCTATCTCCCCGCCGCCCACTATAAAAATTTTCATTTTACCGCGATTCATTTTTCTATTCCCTCCACCCTTCAAAACAATTACATTGTACCCACTTTCCGAGCGGAATACAACCCTATTTATGAATTTAAGAAACTCCTATAGATACGTTCCGGGACTTTGTCTGTCCCTTTAAATTCCATCAAACGCTGTCACACTTTGCCAGCCGGCTTATTAAGTCAAATATGTTAAATCAGCTTGCTGATTTTATGCTCGTACAGGCATGGCACTTGGCTCATTGCCCGCGGAAATAAAATGAGGCTCCCGGGCAAATCTCCCATGAGCCTCATAAAGATTCATATAGGTATATATTATTTATTCTCTCACTTTAATATGCACTTCCCGCAGTTGCTGTTCTGTCACCGTACTCGGAGCGCCGCACATCAAATCCTGTGCCGTTCCGCTCATAGGGAAGGGGATAATCTCCCTGATATTCTCCTCATTTCTAAGCAGCATAATCATCCGGTCCACACCGGGCGCCATACCTGCATGGGGAGGCGCACCAAACTGAAATGCGTTGTAAAGGGCGCCAAACTTCTGCTTTAACACTTCCTCGTCATACCCGGCAATCTCAAAAGCCTTCACCATAATATCAAGACTGTGGTTGCGCACTGCTCCTGAGGATAATTCCACCCCATTGCACACAATATCATACTGATAAGCCAGAATCTCCAGCGGGTCTTTTGTGTTCAGGGCCTCCAGCCCTCCCTGGGGCATGGAAAAAGGATTGTGGGTAAATCCAATCTGTTTGGTCTGTGCATCCTTTTCAAACATAGGGAAATCATTTACAAAACAGAACCTGTAAGCATTCTTTTCACAAATGTCAAGCCGCTGTCCTAACTCGCTGCGAATCTGCCCTGCCAGGATTGCCGCCCTATCTTCCTTATCCGCAATAAAGAAAATGGTGTCTTCCTTTTCAAGGCCTGCAAGCTCCCTCAGTTCCGCCTTTAACTCATCCGGAATGAATTTGTCAATGGGGCCTTTGTAGGACAAATCCTCAAGCACCTCAAGATAACCAAGGCCCGCCATTCCGATTTCTTTGGCAAAATCCAGCAATTTCTCGTGGAAGCCTTTGGACTGGTGACCGTGGATTCTGATAGCCCGCACAGTTTTCTTCTGAAAAGGCTTAAAGCTGCAACGGCTGAAAAATTCCGACAAATCTATGATGCGCAGGGGGTTGCGCAGGTCAGGCTTATCTGTGCCAAACTCTAACATAGCCTGCTTATAGCTGATGACAGGGTATGGAGCTTTTGTGACCTCATAGCCCTCCGGAGCGAATTTCTCAAATGTGGCCGTCAGCACTTCCTCCCCGGCCCGGAACACATCCTCCTGGGTTGCAAAGCTCATCTCAAAATCCAGCTGGTAAAACTCTCCCGGGGAACGGTCCGCCCTTGCGTCCTCATCCCGAAAGCAGGGGGCAATCTGGAAATATTTATCCACGCCGGAGACCATCAGCAGCTGCTTATACTGCTGTGGCGCCTGGGGCAGGGCGTAAAATTTCCCCTTATAATGTCTGGAAGGCACGATATAATCCCTTGCGCCCTCCGGGGAGGACGCGCACAAAATCGGCGTCTGTACCTCCATAAATCCCATTTGTATCATTTTTTCCCGCAGGAACTGAATCACATTGGAGCGGAAAATCATATTATCTATCACCTTACGGTTTCTTAGGTCAAGAAACCTGTATTTCAGGCGCAAATCCTCTCTGGTCTCTTTTGACGTGGCAATCTCAAAGGGAAGCGGGCGGTACACCTTTCCCAGAATTTGAACCCTGTGGGCTTCCAACTCAATGGTTCCCGTGGGAATCTTGGGATTATAAGTTTCCTCGTCACGCTTTTCAATCTTCCCCTCAATGCTGACACAATCCTCCTTATTAATTCCTTTTAACAGGGAAGTATCCCTCATAACAATTTGCAGTACCCCATACATGTCTCTTAAGTCAATGAAAGATACGCCGCCGTGGTCGCGGATATTTTCCACCCAGCCGGCAACCTTCATCTCTCTCCCGATTTCATTTTCAGAAACTTGGTTCAAAGTGCATTCACGGTATAACGTTGATAATTCCATTTTTCCTCCATTCCCAGACACTTTATATGACAAAGCCTGTTTACGGGTAACAGTTCTTTAAACTGTCACGTTTCCGGTTTCCTGCAATCAGACCGGGGCGCGCTCCCTGCCTGCCAGAGACTGTTTTATGCCATCAGATGCAGCGGCTTTTCCTGCCTCACCCGGGCAAAGCGCTTGCTCTCCTTGCATGTCGTTTGGGCAAAAAAATGTCCCGAATTGATTTTCATCAATTCAGGACGAAAAGTTTCTCTCAAACGCCATATGTGGCGGTTTCGAATGCAATCCGCGGTGCCACCTGATTTACTGCAAGCAGTCTCTCTGCAACCTGTATGATAATTTTAAAGCTGATGGAGTTGTTTTTCACAGGGATTCATTCTGCCGGCTTTCCACCCTCCCGGCTCTCTGGAAGCGATAATCCGTGCTACTCCTCTCCGTCTTCGCTGTTCACTCTGTTATGATAAAGTAGATACTTTCATTTGTCAATTTAAATTTTTTTTAAAAATTCAATTTTTCCGTTATTTCTACACTATTTGGATAAAGAAAATGAAATTGCACTTGGAAAAATACAATGTCTCATGTATAATAGGAGGGATAGGACATTTACACATAAAATACAAATAATAAAAGAAAGTGAGTACAACATGAAAAGTCAAAACAAATGGGTGAGAGCTGCAATCCCCGCACTGTTACTTCACTGCAGCATAGGTACGGTTTACTGCTGGTCTATTTTCAGTCAGGAAATCGCTGATTACATAGGCTTCTCCAAGAGTGCTACCGAGTGGGCATTCAGTTTTGCCATCTTCTTCCTCGGTATGTCGGCTGCTTTCCTGGGCAATATCGTGGAAAAGGATATCCACAAATCATCCCTGATTGCCGCCATCTGCTTCGCATCCGGTATGGCAGGCACAGGCTTCTTTATCTGGTACGGCGGAGCACATCCCGGAAGCATGCTTGCTCTGCTTGGTATTTATGTTTGCTACGGTTTTATCATGGGTGTCGGACTTGGTACCGGTTACCTTTCCCCTGTAAAAACATTGATGCTCTGGTTTGAGGACCGTAAGGGTCTGGCAACAGGACTTGCCGTAGCCGGTTTCGGTGCCGCTAAGGCAATCGCAAGCCCCATCATGCAGGCGCTGCTTGATTCTCTTGGGGAGGGTGGTATCTACAAAATGTTCCTGATTCTCGCAGTTGTTTATTTTGTCATGATGTTTGTAGGTCATCTCCTTCTGGCAAAACCCGCCGGCTGGCATGAGCCCGCTTCCACTGAAAAGGGTGCCCGCGCAATCGACGTAATCAAAGCAAAACCTGTTACTTTTATTGGTATATGGATTATGTTCTATCTGAACATCACCTGCGGACTTGCTCTGATTTCTCAGGAAAAAATGATTATCAAGTGTATCGGACTGGTTGGAGCCGTAGGTATTCTCTCCTCCGTTACAGCTGTTTTCAACGCAGGCGGTCGTCTTGGATTCTCCGCATGGGCTGATACCTTTAAAGACAGGAATACCATTTACAAAATTATTTTCGTCCTTTCCATTGCTGCTACCGGCCTTGTTATCGTTACACAGGGTATCACCAATATGGGACAGAATACTTTCCTGATGATCTTAGTGCTTATTTTACTGTTTGTTGTAAACGCCGGGTACGGCGGCGGCTTCAGTAATGTGCCCACCCTGCTTTCCGACCATTATGGTATGCAGAACATCAGCGCTATCCATGGTATTACCCTTTCCGCATGGGCATTTGCAGGCCTTACAGGAAATCAGATGGCTTCCTTTATTGTAAATAAATTCGGAACCGAGGTGGAACTGACACATGCTCTGGCCGATGGAACTTCCGAAGTTATTATGGTAAATCCTACCGGATATCAGACGGTGCTTTATGTGACAATTGTCCTTTATATTATCGCTGCAATCGTATGCTTCACCATGGTAGGGAACGCTTCCAAGAAAAAATAATATCAAACATCTTATATGCCTTTGTGCATAACAACAGTGCCGCATTTATGATTCTCCAACCATAAATGCGGCACTGTTTTGGTTCAATATCCCCTTTTACTGTTTACGTACACACGCTCATCAACAAAACAGGCTGCCAATGCAACTCTCATTTTATCGGCTGCCGGTTTGTAACAGTTCGGCCTTCGGCTGCACTGTTACGCCCTTTTACATAGCCTCATGGAATGTTCTGGAAATAACATCCGCCTGCTGTTCCGGTGTCAGTTTAATGAAGTTTACCGCATAACCGGAAACACGGATTGTAAGCTGAGGATAATTCTCAGGATGCTTCTGTGCATCTAAAAGCATATCCCTGTTTAAAACATTAACATTTAAATGATGACCGCCTTTTCCTGCGTAACCATCCAAAAGATTTACTAAGTTGTCTACCTGTGCTGAATTTGTTGCCATAATAATTGCTCCTTTCCCCAATATGCTGTATGGTTATCAAAGTTTGTTTTCTGTTGTGATTATATAATATGTTTTTTTCAGAAAAAAATCCGTAACCTTAGTTACGGATTCGAATTTTTTATGTATTTTTATAAAAACAATCCTTCAAACGGAAAATACTGTCCGCTCCTGCAACAATTCGTATAAAGACTTCATCATTTCCTTATCCGTACAGCATTTCCACCGCATCCCTGTCGCATATTTTGATTTTCTTCCTGTCCGCCTTTATCAGGCCTTCCTTCTGCATTTTCATAAGCTCTCTGGACAGGGAAGGTCTCGCCACCCCCAGAAAATCCGCCAACTGCTCCCTGTTCATGTGGAGCTCCACAACGCAGTTCTCATCCATGGAATCTATCAGCCAGATGGCAAGCCGCTCCCGCAGGGAGGAAGTGCTCACAATATGCAGTTTCCTGGTAATGTTAAAATTATTTTCGGAAAGGATTTCCAACATGTTCTGGGTGAGCTGCTTGTGATGGTCGCAGGCATTGGAACAGAAATGATAGAAAAAGTCCCAGGGCATTTCCATGACCGTCACATCCGTAACCGCCACAGCATCATACCAGTAATGCTTCCTGTCGCCAAATAAGAAGATTTCCCCAAACACATTTCCGCCTTCCACCAGATAGAGCACATCCCTTTTTCCGGATGTAAAGTCCTTGCAAATCTGTACCTGCCCCTCCAGCAGTAAAAACAGTCTGGAAGGCACCCCACCCTGCTCGAAAATATAAGTCCCGGCCGGGTACTGCTTTTTTCTTGATTTGGAACATTTTAAAATCCGTTCCGTCTCTTTTTCCGTAATGGAATGAAACAGCTTTGAAGATTCAATCTCTGACATTTTTACCATACTCCTTTCTCAGCGTGCGAATTTGGGTCCTGGGCTGTTGTCTTACATATGGATTTTATCGGCATAACACGCACGTGCTAAACTACGGAGATCCAGGCCCACTGTTGGCATTCGCCGCATACACAAAATGCGCTTACTGCAAACCCCCGTCAAATATATATTCCGCCTGGACGCCAATCTTCTCCAGGAAATGATAAATATCATTCAACGCCCCCATTTTGCTTTTATGGGTTTCCACATAATATCCGTTAACTATGATAGGCGCAACGAAAGGCGCTCCTGTGATATGCCGGTTTTCCCTGTTGACAAGATAACGCTTTTTCCCTGTTGCATAGGGCACAAACCTGTCAAAATCCACCTGCTTCTCTGCAAGTACCCCGAACACTTTTCCATAAAACTCTTTTACGGAATATCCTTCTACCGGTTCTCCTTCCAGACGGATTTTCAGTACCCCGTCGCTCAGGAGCAGTTGATTCGATGCATTTTGCTTTCCGGTATCTTGCTCTTTCTTTTTCAGGTCATTCAGTTCCTGTATTCTGATATTAAAGAAGCTGACCTGCCTGTTTTCGTCAATAAACCATCTGTTCTTAATATGTTCTTCCAGATTCAGACAGCTGTCAAGGATGCTCCGGTTGGGCTCCGTTTCCCTTATTCTCAAATTGTTTCCATCAATCTCATACTTCGCAAGAATAATACCTGCCAGCACATAAAGGGAATGGTACTTGCTCTCTATCACTTCACAGCCGCTCTTTTTTACCGCATGGATAAAAACATTGGCCGCCTCCAAAATCACCCTGTCCAGCTCCCTCACAAAATCATTTATCTTCTCCTTATCATGCCCTGCATCAAATATCAGATCAACTGCTTTCACAATTTTATTGGGAGCGCCGCAAAGAAGTGTGGAGTAAAGCTCAAACCCAATACTGTCATTATCATAATGCTTCCCCGATTTCCTGCGTGCCGAATCTTCCTCCGGCAGCTTCTTAAAACCGGAAAACCGGAAAATCAAACCGCAGTCAGGATTGCAGCAGATTAAATGATTCAGCCCCACAATATTTTTAAAGATGTCAAATTCTCCGTGCTCTTTGACAGCATCAATCTCATAGTTATCGCGGATTAATTCCAGTTCCCGGTTAAACGCCTGATAAGTGCCATTCAATATATTTTTGTCTAAGGTGTAATCCTTCCAGACCGATTGCAGAATTTCATATTGAGACAGCGCAACGCTGCCCGTATTGATATTTTTGAACAGCTCAGGCAAATCATTTTTATCCCCCTTATAAATAATCAGGGCAATATCATCATGCTTTATTTCAATGCTTTCCTTTAAAATTTCCAGCAGTTCTTCCACAAGCTCCAAATCGTCAAATCCGGACAAGCCCTGGGATTTTTCGCCCTTCAATATTCCATACAGCACGCTGACCTTTTCATACTCATATAAAGTATCCAGCTTTTCATACCACTCTTTGATACACTTTTTTATCCTGCTTTTTTCGGTTTGCAGATTATTTTTTTCTAAAAAATCCTCAATCTTCTTCTCTATTTTATTATAAAATCCCAAAGCTCCGGAAAAAGGAATCACTGCATGAGGACGGGAAAGATACTGGTTTAAGGTGTTGATTCTCTGCAGGCCGTCTATGATGTAATACGTTTCCTTATCTTCATACAGGGTAAGGGCGCCAATGGGAAATCCTCGGAACAGGGAGTCCAGCAGTTGCCGCTTTTTTCCCTGCTTCCACACGAAGCTGCGCTGGAAATCAGGTATTTTCAGCTTGTATATGGTCAATAATTTTTTAATGGTGGTATGATCCAATCTGAACTCCTTGCTGTCCCTGCTCTCCATTATGATTCCCTGCCTCTCGTATAGTATTTAAAGACGGATGAAAAAATGATGCTCCGGCTTTGGCTGTCCTTCTTCTTCAAAATCTCATAAAACTCGTCATCCATCAAATCTCTCAAAAACGCTCTCCTCTGACAAACCAGTTCATCCCTCCGCAGCTTATACATTTCAATCATATATTCCGCCTTTTCCTGCTGCTCCGGGCTCAGTTCCTTATTTGGTACAATATCTCCGTCCATCTTGTAGGAAAAGTACCGCTCAATATCCGGTATTTTCGTTGGGTCCAGATACTTTCCTTTCTGATAAGGGGCCGTGCCCCTTTTGGTATTACAGGTGTGACATGCACAGAGCAGATTGTTCCACTGAAAAATTTTTCTGGGATAATCCCTCTTTATTTGGATATGCTCCACAGTCATTGCATCTTTAAAATCCGGAATGCACTGGGTACAAAAAGCGCATCTTTCCTTATGCATCTTTCTAAAAACCCGCTTAATTTCCTCCGTATTATACTGATAACGATTTTGATTCTTTTTATAAAAATCGTACGCTTCCTTTGTACTCATTCCTGACACGGCAGCTTTAAATTCCCGATTCGTCCCGGCCAATTCCTTGGGCTGTCCCGCCCGTTTTATTCCTACCACTTTTTTCTCCTGTTAGTCAACCACACTAGAAATTGCCTTTCCGTGCTTGCAAAAGCCGACATATATGACTTTTACAAGAACCGGAAGGAGCAATTTATTTTGTTATTGACTATATGTCCTTTGCTTTTGCAAAAATTCTGTTGTACTTTCTGAATAAATTGGGGTACTCCTTCACCACCGCTTTTTCAATAGATTCTATTTTTTCTTTGTCGGCGCTTACTTCTCTCATAATCACCTGGCCCAGATAATTGATAGCTTCCCTTACCTTATCCGGTAATTCCCCCACGGAAAACAGTTCCTCATACACAATATCCAAATCCTCATAGTAAAGCTCACTGTCAACCGGATACAGCACTCCTGCCTCTATATTATACACTGCCATGTTGCGGTATCTTGTTAAGAGCAAAGGGGAATGGGTAGTCAGGATAAAACAACAGTTCCGGAAACTTTCCCGCAGACTTCCAATCAATTTTTCCTGAATATTTACATGCAAAAACATTTCTATTTCATCAATCAATACATAGATTTTTTTCGCCGCAATTTGTTTCTGAAACTGTTCCTCCGCCAGCGCTGTGATATCTTTATCCCAAAACATTGCCCATACAATATTCAGATAAATGTTAATCACATTTTCAATTCCGTCACTGTATCTTGCACCCGTGTCTGTTATTTCCACATCAAATATTTCTTTTACAGCCTGCCGGACCGCCCGGCAAATCACTTCATTTGCCATGTAACTGTCGCGAATTCTCTTTAAATGAAGATTGTAATCTCTCTGGGAATCCCTTTGATAATACAAGAATTCTTCCAGGTCCTTTAATTTTACATCCTCTGTCTTCGCCTCGCTTAACATCAGCCGGTTGGTTGGAATGTAGATGGACAATTCACTTTCTTTTTTTAACAGAAAGCTTTCCATCATTTTCTGATGAAAAACCTCACTGGCCGCCTTTAAAAAACTTGTTTTCCCGCTGTTATTATAACCATATATAATAACAACTTCCCTGTCAATGGTCATGCATTGCTCTTTTATCATTCCTGTTTCAGGAATCCTGAGTTCCACCTGCCGACGCCTCCTCCCTTTCATCTCCCTGTGTCTCAGGAGATTGATTTTCTCTAAGGCACGCCAAAAACCGTTCCCCGTATTTTTCAAATTTGTATTCCCCTACCCCTGACACCGTAAGCATTTCCTCTTTATTTTTCGGCCTGATAATGCTCATATAGGTCAGTGTTTTATCAGAAAACACAATGTAAGGGGGCACCTTTTCCTGACGGGCAATCTCCATCCTAAGGGCCCGCAACTTTTCAAACAGATTCTGGTTGACGCTACCGCTCTCTCCTTTGAATTTCTCCGTTTTGGTTTTTGCGGCAGGTTCCTTGTCCTTTGTCATTTTCATAACAATGATCTCATCATCCTCAAGAACCGCCCGGGATTTTTCCGTCAGCTTCACCGTCACATACTCGTCATCCGTTACGGACAGATAGTCGTGGAGCAGCAGATAGTTCATCACCTGGCGGAGCTTATGGGTTGGCACCTTTGAGAGTGTCCCGTAATAAAAATTTTCGTTCATGCGGTAATTACGGATTTTGGCCGTGGATGCCCCGTGAACTGTGTCAATAATCACATTAACCCCGTAGCGCTGGCGGCTGCTTCTGACACATCCGATAAGGGCCTTCGCCTGGTCCGTCACATCCACCTTTTCAAACTGGGTAAGACAGTTAGAGCAGTTGGAGCAGTAATTGTCTCCGTACTCCCCAAAATACCTTAATATGTAATCCCGAAGACACTCATTGGTAAAACAGTAAAAGGTCATTTTCCGCAGCCGTTCCCTGTCCCGCTCCTTAACGGTTTCCCGCATCAGCTCATCAAGCTCCTGATTGTCCTGATTATTTTCGATAAAAAACTGATTGGTTATCACATCCTGGCCGCTGTATAAAAGAATACATTCCGCCGGCTGTCCATCCCGGCCGGCACGTCCGGCCTCCTGGTAATAGGACTCTAAATTTTTCGGCATTCCATAGTGGAGCACAAAACGCACATTGGACTTGTCAATTCCCATACCGAAAGCATTGGTAGCCACCATCAAAGGCTTCCTGTCGTAAATAAAATCCTCCTGGTTGATTTTCCTCTCCCTGTCGCTAAGCCCGGCATGATATTTTGTCACTGAAAACCCGTCCTCTCCAAGCTTTTCCCAGACTTCCTCCACCATCTTTCTGGTAAGACAGTAAATAATCCCACTGTCCCCCGGATGACACTCCAGATAGTTTTTAACCGCTCCATACCTGTCCCTTGGTGACAGTACTCCAAAATACAGATTTTTTCTGTCGAAGCCGGTTGTTGCAAGCAGCGGATTTTGTAACATCAGAATATCAATGATATCCTCCTTTACCTCCTTCGTCGCCGTCGCCGTGAAGGCCGCCACCACAGGCCGCTTTTCCAGCTTGTCTATAAAAGCGGTAATCTTCAAATAGCTTGGCCTGAAATCCTGCCCCCACTGTGAAACGCAGTGGGCCTCATCCACTGCCACCATGGCAATGGGCGTATGCAGCGCAAAATCTAAAAATTCATCTGTTTCAAGCCGCTCCGGCGCCACATAAATAATGGGATATCTGCCCTCCCTGGCATAGGCAAGGGCCTTCCGGTACTGACCCATTGTCAGGGAACTGTTTAAATATGCCGCATGGAGTCCTGCCTGATTTAAGCTCTCCACCTGATCCTTCATCAGAGAAATCAAAGGCGAAATCACCAGTGTAATCCCATCCATCATCAGCGCCGGTATTTGGTAACATATGGACTTCCCTGCTCCGGTGGGCATAATGCCAAGTACATCCCTGCCCTCTAAAATGCTGTCAATTAAACCTTCCTGTCCTTCCCGGAAAGAATCATATCCAAAATACTGTTTCAGCAGCTGCTTTTTATCTGAATTTAATTTCATTGTCCGTATCAATGCCCTTCTGCCTTTTCTTTCGCAAATCTGTCAAAATATCCTTCCGCCTGCTGCCGGGTTAAATTAAATCTCCTTATCAGCTTTGAGAGAATTTTCTCTTTCAGAACCCCTTCCTCCAGATTGTCCAAAATCAATGCTTCAATCCCCTTTTCTATTCCTTTTTCTATTCCTTTTTCTATTCCCTTCTCTATACCTTTCTTCTCGCCGTCACTCCATATCATTTCACCCAATACTGTCATGCTAAACGCCTCCTTGACCTCATCCAGTTCCTTTTCCTCTAAAAATTTGCACGCAAATGCATATAAAACAGCTTCCATACGCTGTTTGTCCGCCTTCCTCAATCTGTCCGCTCCCATATCCAGCATTTTCCCGGCCTCCAATATCCGTTCTTTAACACTGCTGTTTCCTGCCATCAACGGCGCCAACAAAAGAGGCGCCAAATCCTCTTTTGACAGCCTTTCCCTTTTCGCCTTTTCCCGCAGTTTTTCAAACACCTGCTCTGCATTCTGCTGCTTCATCTGCAATGGAATTATCTGATAAGGATTAAGCGGATCTTCCAGCCTGCTGTGTATTTTCTCCGCTTTCCCGGAGCACAAAACATAGGTTATTACCGGCTTTTTGTACATCAGTCCCGTATACGCGTCATAGGCGCGAAACCGATACAAATCCTCTAAGGTCACCTCTACACTCTCAAATTCAAAGTGTGCGAGCGTTCCATCTTCCATTTCAAACAGAAGATCCTCAGTTGCCCTTACCGCCTGTAAACGTATCTGTTCGGTTGGGAGCATACGCACAATCCTTTTCTTCACACCAAGATATGGAAGCAATTCCCGCCCAAAATACATGTTGGCGCTTTTCATTGCCTTATCCTCCAATTGTAATTTCGAATATTCTTTCGCCACATAACCCCTTTCCGGTTACGTGAGAAGCTGTCTATATTATATGCCAAAAGCAAAATTCAGGCAATGTACCACTTATTTTTTATCCGTTATCATTATTTTCCGCTATAATTATATTTGTGCGGACCATTCTTAACTTTAATTATCTTGAATGAAAAATCACCCGAAACGGGCAAGCTGATTCATTGATTACAACCATTCAGACAGCCTGAAGCTCTCTGAACCGGTTTATAAAATATGTTTTAGAATACAGGACACTATATAGATAATACAGACAGGCTCTCACATCCATCGCCTGAAGTATGGTTATTTTAACAGATATCATAGATTTTAGCAATCATAAATTTTAGCAATCATAGATTTATACAATCATGAATTTAGGCAAAATCAAATTCTGCCGTAAATCAGGCCTTGTTCCCTCCCGACACCTGTTGTATAATAAAACAGGTGTCGGTTCCGGGAGGAGTGCGGCTTTGCCGTATTGCCGGTGTCTCGGTTCACTTTTATGCATATCCCGGAGGAACACGCGGCAGCCGGCGCCTTTAAAATTCAATCACCACTTTAAACAAATCCCCGTCTATTTCCAGCTTCATCATACCTCCCTGCAGCTCTGCAAAGCTCCTGGCAATGGCAAGCCCAAGTCCGCTGCCTTCCGTATTTCTGGAGCTGTCCCCGCGTACAAACCGTTCCGTCAGGTCCTGGGCCGGTATGTTCAGCTCCGCCGCGGACATATTTTTCATTTCAATGTGAATCCCCTTTTCCGTCTTCCAGGCATCCACGTAAACTCTTGTGTGGGGCATGGCATATTTTATGATATTCACGTAAAGGTTCTCAAAAATTCTGTAAGTTTTCTGGCTGTCCAGCTGCAAAATCACTTTATCCTCAGGCACCTGGAACCGGAAAAGCAGGCCTGCATCCTCTATCTTATCCTCATACTCCAGATACACCTGGCGCATCAGGTGGCAAATGTCCACCTCCACTGGATTCAGCGTAACATTGCCGCTGGTGGCCTTGCTCACCTCAAATAAATCCTCTATCAGGCATTTCAGCCGCTGGGATTTTCTGGTAAGCACCTCCAGGTATTCTTTCCTTTGCTCCTCCGTAACATTTTCCTCCCCCAAAAGCTCAATGTATGTGGTGATGGCTGTAAGGGGAGTTTTCAGGTCGTGGGACACATTGGTAATCAGCTCGGTTTTCATTTTCTGGCTCTTTACTTCCTCGTCCACAGCCGCCCGAAAACCGTTCTGGATTTTGGAAAGCTCCGCCTTGTAGGACTCGAATACGCCCCAGTCCTCTTCAAATTCCGTCTGCAGGTTGCCCTCCGCAATGGAGCGGGTTGCCCCCAGGAGTTTGCGGTACTGTTCCTGTATCTTCTGCACATACTTCTTCAGCCCGATATAGAGAATCACCGTGTACACAACCAGCGCAATCCAGCCGAACATCCACAGAAAGCACAGCCCTGCCATAAGGAAAAAGTTTATCAACACCAGCTTTCTGACGGTGTGCTCCGCCTCTCCTCCTAAATCCACATGGAGAACCTCGTCCTTAAGCTGACCTGCCTTTTCCCGGACTGCCGAAACCATCCACAGAATGATTTTTACAAGGAAAGAACGCTCTCTCACGAAGGCGCGAGGCCCTAAATCAAAGACTTCCCCAAAAGTTGTAACCAGATAAAACCATGCGCCGAAAATCAGCGCCAGAGCCAGCACGTTTATACATCCCATAAGCACAGGAAAGGTTTCTCTCAGAAAAGCCAGGTATTCCTCCAGTACCCCCTCTAAAACGCCGTTATTGGAATAGTATACCAGCTGTGTAACCCAAACCTCCACACCCCATATCATGCAGAAAATAGCCGGTATGGCAATTTCCAGATGTATCCGCACGCCAGCCATCCGGTGCAGGCAGTATCCCCCCGCTCTGGTCAGTAAAAGGGCCGCCAAAGCAAGGATCGCCAGGATAATCCAATACACTCCTGATGTTCCCGCCCGGTAATAGGCGTTCTCTATTTCGTACCTATACTGATTCTGGAAACTGCCGTTTCTCCATATGCTGTCGATCACTTCCTTCTGCTGGCGGGTGCAGGCATAAATAAAAGTCATCCCCTTAGGCCTGTCATCAATATGCCAGGTAAGCTTCTTCCCATCGTTACCAAAATAAACCGTATCGTAATCTTCCAGTCCATAAGTGTAGCCGAACTCCACAAGATGATTTCCCAGCAGTTTTCCCGCCAAAACGTTCTGGGCACTTTTTAAAAGCTCGTCGGATTTTTCATCCCGCACGGATAAATCCGCAAGGTTTCCCTTATCGTCATAGGTCATCATCACATAATACACATAAGGCGCATTTTCATCCTGCAGGCTTTTGTCTTTGTAAAGCCTTTCAATTCCTCTGCCCGTATTTTTTATGATTTCACCTGTCTTATGGTCCACCACGCAGTAGTCCATATTCCGGGAAATGCTCTCAAGCACATCCTCCTCCCATCCTTCCATCGCAGAGTTTACCGCTCTTTTGAGGGTATCCTTATATTCCGCCAGCGTTTGTCCCTCCATCAGAGTGACTCCGCTGCTGTCAATATCATAATCCCACGCCTGGTCCGATAAATTTTCTTCTTCCGTCAAAAGATATAAATCCGCATAACTTAACTGCCCATTTCCTGTCTTATCCAGCATGGATTTATAGAAAACAAGATTTCCCTTGTAAAAATATTCCAGCAGCTGCGTGCTTCTTGCAGGCGCCGTATAATAATGGGAAGCCCGCCGCTCAAAGACGGGATAACAGGCCATAAACGCTACCACCGCCAGCATCACCGCTATACCGGCTGCTGCAAAACTAAATTTTTTGTTGCTTTTCGATTTTATATCCAACACCCCACACCACCTTTAAGTATTTTGGTTCCTTCGGATTGATTTCTATTTTTTCCCGGATTTTCCGGATATGCACCATAATCGTGTCCGTATTGACTGCCTGCTCATTCCACACCCGCTCGTAAATTTCCTCGGCACTGAAAACCCTGCCCGGATTTTTCATCAGCAGTGCCAGAATTTTAAACTCTAAGGGCGTCAGCTTCACCGGTTTCCCGTCCACACTGACCTCCACGGTCTCCTCATTCAGCTCCAGGCCTCCAATCACATAAGCCCTGCTGTTTTGATTTTTCTCTCCGACCGCTTCCAGAAATTTCCCGTATCTGCGCAGATGGGAATTTACCCTTGCAAGCAATTCCATGGTGGTAAAAGGCTTGGTCACATAATCATCCGCTCCCATATTAAGCCCCATGATTTTGTCCACCTCCTCGGACTTGGCCGAGAGCATGATTACCGGAAACTCATAGCCCCGCTCCCGCACCTTCATCATCATGGTGATGCCGTCCATTCTGGGCATCATAACGTCCACGATTGCAAGATGGATTTCCTCCTGACTGATTTTCTCAAGGCCCTCCACGCCGTCTGCGGCCTGAAAGACCACGTATCCCTGATTCTTTAAATAGATTTCAATCCCTTCCCGGATTTCCTTATCGTCCTCAACTATTAAAATATGATATGCTTCCATTTTTCTGCCTTTCTGCCTTCGAGACTTTTTTCGTGATCCAGTTTATTGCATTAAACAGTGACTCTCTATTAGGAGTATACCATATTTTTACCTCTGTTCCCACCGGCGCGCCTTTTGCTCTCCTTCAGCGCCCTGTTATAAACGGCCTCATCATAGGCCGACACCGCCAGCCGTGCAATCCGCTCACAGCTGTAATTCTCCGCCGTCCTTAAGGCTCCCTGCCGCAGGAAGTCAATCTCCTTCTTTTCCAGAATATCCATCAGCCTGCGGACAAACTCTTTTTCCGAGCATCCCGTCATGTATCCGTTTTCCCCATTTACCACCACGTCCTGTGTGCCGCTTCCCCGAAGGGCAAGCACAGGAGTTCCGGCCGCCATGGACTCAAGCAGGACGATTCCCTGAGTTTCTGACAAAGAAGGAAACAAAAACAAATCCGAAGCATGACAGTAATTTTTAATCTCTCCGTTGGGCACCTTCCCTGTAAACACAATCTCCTCTAAGAGCCCAAGGGCCGCCGCCCTTTTTTTAAGGCGCGCTCCCTCGGGGCCGTCCCCAATCAGCATCAGCCGGAAAGCATTTCCGAAAGTTTCCTGAAACAGCTTCATGCTGTCAAGCAGAAACTCCAGATTTTTTTCCTTTGCCAGCCTTGCCACCGTACAGAACAGGTATTTTTTGTCTCCCACAAATGCCTTTCTTATGTCCATGGCCTTCTGCCTGTCAGGAAAAAAACTGTCCCCGGGCAGTCCCGTGGGCACTACCTTCACCGGCGTTTCGGGCTGTATCTGCTCTAAGTACTCTTTCATCATAGGCGTAGGGGCAATGGCCACATCACAGTGCTTTACATAGCTTTTCACGTAAGCCGGTATCACCCCTTTTAACCCGTTAAGTCCCACATAATGCAGATACTGCTCATATCTGGTGTGATAGGTAAACACCAGCGGGACGTGATATTTCCAGGATAAATACCGGGCCGTCCTGCCAATCAGCATAGGGTGGTGCACATGGATTACGTCGAAATCTCCCTCCCGAAAGCTGCGCTCTATCCCAGGGTCCAGACTGTCAGGCACTGAAAAGCCGCAGGCCACTCCCCGTAAAAGAGATTTATACCTTACCACATCCTCATCTTCCTCCTGACCGTCATAGGATGGCGCAAAAACGACCACTTCATGGCCCCGGGCCTTCAAACTGTCCGTCAGCCTTTCTATGGAAACAGGGACGCCGGCTATAAAAGGTTTATAATTGTTTGTCATCATTGCTATCTTCATGTTAGTAACCATTCCTTTCCGTACAGCTGTCTATCGCTTTACATACGGCTCGGGTGCTCATGCACCAATTCATCCAAACCGCAACGACTCTTTGCAGGTCAGCTTATTGAACCAAACATTAACACACCTCGCAGGTCAGCTTATTGAACCAAACGCTTCCCCTGCTTCGCGGGTCAGCTTATTGCGTTCAAAACCGCATCTCCCATAAAGTATCCCGCTCCCACGAAAAACAGATTCCAGACCAAAATCCCCAGCGTAGAGCTTACCGTGTACTTCACCAGATTCATTTTTGACACCCCTGCCGGTATGGAAATCAGTGTTCTTACCATAGGAATCAGTTTGCTGAAGAAAATCCCCACACAGCCCCTCTCCCGTATCCAGGCCAGCTTTTCTTCTATGGCGGGCCTTTGTTTCGGGAACTTATTCAGGTATCTTTGCAAAAACAGCTCGCCTCCTTTGTAACCCAGATAATACAAAATTAGACTTCCCAAAAGTCCTGCCGCCACAGTGATGACAAGCGCCGGTACAAACCGTATATTCCCTTTGGCCGCCCATACGCCTGCAAGAGGCATGATAACCCCCGCCGGGAAACCGGGTAAATTTAAGTATTCCAACAGCACAATCACAAAAATTGCAATGCCTCCGTATCTTGTAAAATAATCCATCATTACATCCATTGTCATTTTATAAACATGCTCCTTTCTTAGCGTGTCACCATGTTGTTTGGCACTGCTGCTATCCTTCATTTACCTTTTATAACGGATTGTAAAAAAAGATTACCTCAAAAAAATAAACAACTCCCTGTATCAATTCTTAAGAACTTCTAAAGTTTATAAAAATAATTACATAGACTTTGTACCATGGGTGTGATATACTTGCGTTGTAAAAATATGGTCTTTGACAGGAAGGCTGATATTAAAAACAATTTTATGCAGAGTAGATTTGTGTGCGTTAAGTGCCGGTTGAACAGGGAGTTGTCAGCCGGACGAAAAGAAGCCCTTCGCAAATTATTTGAGACGGTTCTTGCGGTACACAGGTCGCATCCCGCTGCAATTTGAGATTATCTTATTATCTCCTATTGTGGGTTCTGCAAAGGAGGTAATTTTTTATGAAAAAATTAGCAACTTTGTTCACTCAGTCTTATCTGGAAATGAAAAAGCTCCGTACCATAACGGTCTGCGGGCTGATGGCGGCAATTGCCGTTGCACTGAGCTATTTCGCTTCCATTGAGATTGGAAACTATATCAGGATTGGCTTTTCCGGTATTCCAAACCGGCTGGTGGACACTCTTTTCGGCCCGGTGGTGGGCGGATGCTTCGGCGGTGCCCTGGATATCATAAAATACCTGATTAAGCCCACCGGCGTCTACTTCCCCGGCTTCACCTTTGATGCTGTTTTAGGAGGAATTCTTTACGGAAGCTTTTTATACAAAAAGCCTTTATCCCTGCCGCGGATTCTGCTGGCTAAGCTGGTAGTGATAATCGTCTGCAACATCTTTTTTAATACCCTTTGGATATCCATTCTGTACGGGAAAGCGTTTATGGCTCTTTTGCCTGCCCGTGTACTTAAAAATGTAATCATGTGGCCTGTGGATTCCCTGATTCTTTTTCTTGTCACCAGACTGCTTCATTCGTCAGGCATCTTTAAAACAATTTACAATGCATCTTATTGAACATCTGTAAAATAAGCCGCTACAGGCTTTTACCATAATAATCCACATCTATCACTGTCCCATCAGGATAGGTTTCCGTTGCCGATTTGATATGTTCATTAAATCCATAATGGGCATAAATCTTTTTGTTTATTTCTTCGGTCGGTTCTACGCCAAGAGTGGCTCTCCTGTATCCCCTTTTTTTCAAATCGTCAAGCATAAACCTCATCAGCCTTGAGAAATAACCCTTCCCCTGATATTCTTCTACTGTTCGAAAAGCAGATAAATAGACAATGCTCTCTCCTACAAGGTCTTCACTGTTTTGCACAATCTCAGGACTCAGCATGGCGGTTGCCTCGCAGATAATACCTCCGTCCAGAATGCCGTAATAGGGAATGATATCGCCTCTCTTGAAATTTTCCAAAAAATTCTCTTTCCATATGAGCCAATTTTCCCTGTCATCGACATGGTTCTCAATTTCATAGTTCCACTTTCTGTTCATTTCTTCAAGAGACGCAATTTTACACAAATACATGACTTTTCTCTCCCATCCTCCAAAAGGAGCGTCTCCCGTATATTCTTGCGAACCGGAAGCGCAAATTTATCTGTGAAGAATTCATTTCTTACAGTGTCACCCTTTTTTATACATACCGATATACCATTACAATTATAATTAGCTATAAGCAAATAGACAATGTCTGTTCCAAAAAGGTTTATATTTGTCTGCCAAACTGTTATAATAAAAAATATTCAGATTAACCTGAGAGGAGGATTTCAATGAGCACATTGGAAAGAACAATTTCCATGATGGAAACGTTACCCGAAACCGATTTGCTAAAGATACAGGATTTCATCCAAAATCATTTCCACCAACGGGAATGTGAAATGACTGATGATGTAATTGGAAAGCTGCTTCAGCCTATGGCCATGAAAGATTTTCCGGACGATATCGAAACAGCGGAAGCTGAAATTTGCAGCGGCAGGTGCCGAAACGCAGAGGAGGTGTTTGATGGGCTGGAAAAAAGATACAATTTTTGAAGTTCTGCTGACCCGGAAACCCGAAATACAAATCCAAAAGATTCTTGATTATATTTTTTATGAGTTAAAAATGCCCAGGCTGCCTATAGCGTGGAACATGATATGAAGGAAACCATTCACAGGCTTTCCTACACAGCCGGCAGCCTGAAGCTATGTGAATCCCCAAAGCTCAGGGCTCTGGAATATCGAACAATCCATCTGAAACAGCACAGATATTTTATGCTGTACAAGATTATCGATACCTGCGTATATGTTATTGGCATTTATCATGACTTACAGGATTATGAAAATGCCCTGAAATGAAAAACTGTGTATACTGATACATTGAATTACGATTTCTCTATCTTCGTCTCCCGTATATTCTTGCGAACCGGAAGCACAAAGGCCGGTGACACGGACAGCTCATCAATTCCCATCTCAATAAATGTCTTCGTCAGTGATAAATCCGCTCCAAGCTCCCCGCAGATTCCCACCCAGCAGCCATGTTTATGGCCGTTTTCTATGGTCATCTGAATCATCCTAAGTACCGCAGGATGGTGGGCGTCATAGATGTTATCAAGCTTCATGTTCTGCCTGTCGATGGCCAGGGTATACTGGGTCAAATCGTTGGTGCCAATACTGAAGAAATCCACTTCCTCAGCCAGCATATCGCTTATCATAACCGCAGCCGGCGTCTCTATCATAATTCCCTGCTCAAAATCCCCGTAGGGAACTCCCTGGACATCCAGTTCTTTTTTCACATACTCCACAACCTCTTTGATCTGGCGTACCTCATTTACGGAGATAATCATAGGATACATAATGGCAATGTTACCGAAAGCGCTGGCCCGCAAAAGCGCCCGTAACTGGGTCTTGAAGATTTCGATACGGTCTAAACAGATACGGATGGCCCGGTATCCCATAGCCGGATTGTCCTCATGGGCCAGATTAAAATAGCCAATCTGCTTGTCGGCCCCAATGTCCAGAGTCCTTACAATAACCTTTTTACCGGCCATGTTCTGTGCAACTGTCTTATATGCCTGAAACTGGCTTTCCTCATCCGGATAGTCTTCCGCTTCCAGATACAAAAACTCACTTCTGAATAATCCGATACCGGCAGCATCATTGGCAAGCACGCTTGCCACATCCTTCACTCCCCCAATGTTAGCGTATAATTTTATCTTCTTTCCATCCAGAGTTACGTCCTCTTTGCCCTTCAGGCTCTGTAGCATTTCTCTGGATTTTTCTTCTTCCTCTTTAGCGCCCTTAAGCTGCTCAAGGGTTTTCTCATCCGGGTCAACATACAAAATCCCCTGGTTTCCATCAAGGGCCGCCAGCTTTCCATGCCATTCTTCTTTAATGTCTACGCCAATCAGCGCAGGGATATTCATGGTTCTGGCCAGAATTGCCGTGTGGGAATTGGAGGAACCAAAACGGGTTACGAAAGCCAGCAGCTTATCCTTGTCCATCTGCACGGTTTCGCTTGGCGCCAGGTCATCCGCAACGATGATCACAGGCTCGTCTCCTATATTTCCACTGTTTTCCAGCCCACACAGAGCATGAACAATCCGCTCTGAAATATCCTTCACGTCAGCCGCCCTGGCCCTGAAATAGTCGTCCTCCATCTCAGCGAACATTTTCGCAAAGTTGTCTCCTGTGGTGGCTACCGCGTATTCCGCGTTCACCTGCTCGGATTCAATAATATTTACAATGGAGTCCACATAGTCTCCATCCTCCACCATCATTGCCTGGACCTCAAACACACCGGCGTTTACCTCGCCCACTTCCTTCACCGCTTTTTGATAAAGAGCGTTTAACTGCTCTACGGCCTTTTTCTTTGCATCCTCATAACGCGCTTTTTCACTGGCGATGTCAGCCACTTTAACCCGCTTTACCTGTAATTCCCCTTTTTGGTAAAACAGAATTTTGCCGATTGCAATTCCTTTTAAAATAGATTTGCCTGCTACCTTCTCCATGCCAACCTCCATGCTTTTAAATGTTTTCTTTTATAAAGCTTTCCAATGCCGCTGCTTCTTCCTGCTCCTTATCTCCTTCCACAATCAATTCCACTTCCTCATTTGCCTTTATGGAAAGACCCATTACATTAAAAATCCGCTTTGCATCACCAATTCTGTCACCTTTGCGGATTGTGACCTTGCTGGTGCACTTTGCCGCTTCCTTTACCAAAGCCCCCGCCGGCCTTGCATGTAATCCCATTTCATCATGAACTGTAAATGTAAATTTAATCATACCATAACCTCCATTTTACCAACAACCCGCAAATTTGGGCGTCAGCACAAATTCTTCTAACGCGCTGGCAATCCCGTCTTCGTTATTTGTTCCGGTCACAAAGTCAGCCTTTTCTTTTAACCCTGCAATCGCATTTCCCATTGCGATTCCCATACCTGCCGTCTCTATCATTGGAATATCCAGCTCCTGGTCCCCAATTGCAATTGTATTTTCCGGGCTTATACCCAGCCTTTCGCAGACTGCAAGCAGCGCTTTCCCTTTATCTACTCCCCAGGGAAAAATTTCAATAAAAGTATCCGCCGAGCACGCCATACCGATTTCCTGATAGCTGCGCTCCTTCCTCGCTTTCCGCCCTTTCATTTCCTCATAAATCACCGATATTTGCTCCGGGTCCGCCGCAAGCAGCAGTTTATTGGGCCTTGTGGCCTCCCTTTTCCATCTTGACGCCAGCGCCTCTGCGTCCACCACTTCAGGTCTGTAAGGGACGATTCCTGTTTCTCTGTCCACAAATTTATCCCATCCCGTCACATACCATTCTTTATCCTGAAAAATCCAAAGGGGAATTTCCCATTTTATTGCAAAATCTCTGTGTATATCCAGCATAGTC
This sequence comes from uncultured Lachnospiraceae bacterium, assembly GCA_910585075.1. Taxonomy (GTDB): domain Bacteria; phylum Bacillota; class Clostridia; order Lachnospirales; family Lachnospiraceae; genus Suilimivivens. The sequence goes on along the minus strand of CAJUED010000005.1, from coordinate 18,621 downwards.
TCAACCGATAAGCGTTCCGACCGGATACACTTTCCCTGTGCCAGGATATAAGTCCCGGCATTGCATATCTTTATACATTCAACCCCTAGCTCTTTTTCAATGCAGTCTACCCCTGCGGGCATTCTGCCCGAGCTTAACACAATTTTGATTCCCTCTGCGGCCGCTTTCCTGATGCTCTCTGCGGTCCGCTTTGATATTTTTTTATCATCATCCAGCAGTGTCCCGTCAATATCCAGACATAACAGCTTATACTTCATAAGTTTTCCCATCCAAAACCGCTAAAATTTTCCGTACATTTTTCTCACCGTTTCGAAGTCCCAGGTTAAATATGGTGGCACCGCCTATTCCCACAATAATAAAAATAATACCAGGAATGCCAAAGAACAGCTTTTGATTCGCAGACGTAACGCTCAAATATGTGAGGGCTATTCCAAGGGTGGAAAATGCAATGGCAAGTGCTTTCCACAAACGGATTTTTTTAAGGGCATTCACCTGCATTTCGGCTTCTTTTGTAAGCCTTTTTCTTTCAATGGCATTCATGGCATTACCTCCTGAAATTAATATACCAGACCCGGATTGAAGAATCCAAGTAAAACACCTACAAAGGCAACTACTACCAGCAATAACATGACTTTAATGGGCGAGAGCTGTTTCTTTGCCATCAAAAACCAGCAGATAATGATAAAGACCGCTGTCAAAAGGCCGGGAAACACATCGTTTAATTTATCCTGCAATACCAGATAAGGCTCTCCCGCATCATTGAGCAGGGTCAGGGACGTGGTCACACTCACCCAGGTAGCCGACACGGCGCCGATTACAATTCCGCCTAATATAGATACGGATTCTCTGATTGCTTCGCCCTGTGCGCCAATCAAAAACTCCACTGCTTTTGCACCAAGGTTATACCCCTTAAAGTAAAGGAATCTCATGCCAAAGTATGCAAACAGATTCCATACAATCATGTAGAAAATTGCACCGATTGGAGAACCTCCCCCTGACATTCCCATTGCAATGCCCAGCAAAATAGGTATCACAGTCCCGACTACCAGTGAATCGCCAATACCCGCAATGGGCCCCATCAAACCGGCACGCAGACCGTTGATGGTTTCTTCATCCACATCTTCCTGTCCATTAGCTCTCGCTTCTTCCAGACCGGCCGTCATACCGATTACCACCGTACCAAGCTGTGGCTCCGTATTAAAGAAGGCCGTGTATGTATTCATTGCTTTTGCTTTTTCGTCCTCATCCTGATACAGCTCCTCCACCAGTGGAAGCATTGCACACAGATATCCGAAAGTCTGCATATGCTCCTGTGAAAAGCAGGTCAGATGTCCATAATACCAGTTATGGAAGGATTTCAGCAGCGCTTTTTTTGATAATTTCTTTTCCATATCAGATTTCCTCCTCTTCGTCATCATCTATTGCAACTTCTGCTTTTCTTACGGAAAGCATCTTGATTTTGTAATTGATAATTGCAAACATGCCTGCAACAACCGTAGCCGATACCAAATTAATTCCCATAGATGCCGCCAATACAAAACCAAACAGGAAAGGAACGAAATCTGTTACCGCTTTGACAATCTGTTTTAAGAGAATTGCAATTCCCACGCAAGGAAGCAAAGAGCCGACTGTAAACAGGGTTTTCATTGCAACACCGTCCATAGGAAGGGCCGTCTTAATCAGCTCAACCACATCGGCTCCCAGCTTACACATAATCATGGTAGGGATCAAAGAGCATGCCAGGTGTGAAAGCCAGGGAAGTCCCATATCAATCAGATACAGCTTGTGATAATCTCTTTTTTCCACGGCCTTCCAGCCCATGTGCTGCCAAACCAGATTGATGGTAGCTGTTCCATAAAACAATACCGTACCAAGGGTACCAACCATGGTGCCGAAGGAAGTTGCAAGTGCGGCTCCTTCTGCAGATGTAGCCTCAAGCCCATAGCTCTTTAACGCAACCATTGCCAGCGGGATACCAATGTAGCTGACTGCCCGTACGTCCGCTGATACGGTTCCGCCCGGCGTAACCAGCGCAATGTATACCACCTGCATTGCACATCCCACTAAAATACCTGTTGTCAGATCTCCTAAAATCAATCCACACACGAATCCGCCGATAAGCGGTCTTCCCAGTGTGTAATTTCCGATAGATGAACCACCCATACCGGGCATACTGGACAAGCATGCAAACAGGCCCAGTAATATTGCTTGTAACCAACTGATCTCCATAACCTCTCCTCCTTAGTTAAATCCGAATTGTCCTCTGAATTTCTTCCAGTTACCGATTGCTTCCTCTTTCAAAAGTGCAAATTCCACCTCAAATCCTGCATTCATAATGTTCTCGAGAGCCTTCGCTTCCTCCTGGGTAATGGACTGGTTATTTCCCAGCTTTGTAGTGCCCGGTCTGTCGTTGCAGGGGCCGATTACCACCTGCGATACCCCCGGTTTAAATCCCTGCCCAACCAGAATCTTTTCCATATCCACAGGATTCTTGGTAATCAGGAAGTAATTATCCTTACTGTTTAAAACCTTTTCACTTTTCTCTTTAAATTCATCCAGCGTCCACACAAACGTCTTTTTCCCGCTTGCGCTCTTGTAAGCGGATTTTAAAACCGGATTCTTAGCCGCCGCATCATTCACTGCAATCAGCCCGTCGCAAGGATATTCAAGCGACCACCTTGTACATGTCTGTCCATGAATCATTCTGTCATCCACACGAATAAAAGAAACTGCCATTGTTTTTCCCTCCTATATATCATCCTCTGTCCCTGCATCAACATCTACATGAAACTCTTTTAATTCCTCTCTTGCCTCCGGAATCAGCATTGCCGCCAAATCTTCCGTTTCCATGGTATCCTTCATAAGCACTGCGCTTAATACCAGCGGCAGGTTCATTCCCCCTATGATGACTGTCCTGTCCAGCAGTCCTGCCTCTGCAATCACATTTGACGCCGTGGTCAGTGGAGAGCCTCCCACCAAATCGCCAAATAATAGAATCTCGTCATCCTTTGTAATCCGGGAAATACAATTTCGCACATGCTCCGCATACACTGTGGAACTCATCCCATTCTCAAGGCTGGTGGAAAGAATATCTTCTCTGCCCTCCCCTGCCAGCATCCCCAATGCGTTGTGTAATCCCGGCGCCATTGTTCCGTGGCTTACCAATACAACATACTTCATTTTTCTGCACCTCACCTTCTAATCCGTTGCTTTCTTAATTACAAGCTCATTATAAAAAAAAGGCGATATATGTTCATCTAACATATATCACCTTTTTCACATGACATTTGTCATTTTATCATGTGATTTTTGTAATTGTTGTTCTTTACTGCTCCTTCAAATATTGGTTAATCGCCCGGTTCCACACAATCTGTGCCATGCGGATATTGGAATTTCCCTCCAAAATGGCGTTCACCGCCTCATCCGCTTTGGTCATAGCCTCACTGTAATTGCGAAACCGCACCGTCACCACAGCGTTTTCCACCGCATCACTTAAAATTTGCAGGTTCAGGCTGTTGCCGCTTCCCGAGCTTTCCATCAAAAGCTTTAACGTCTCCTCAGACTCCGTAACCTCCTTAAGCACCGACACGCCCTCCGAATAGTCAAAGATTTCCGACTGAATCCCCACGTCACAGGTCAGGGTTTTCATAAAATCCCAGGCATATTCTTCGTGGGAAGTATGCTCATTCATGGCAATCAGCAATGTATTCAATGTGGATATATTATCTCCATCCGGCCCGGCAGGCATTGGAATACACTCCCACTCAAAGCCGGAATACTTTTTGATGCTCAGGGGATAGGGCTTGTAAGCCCTGTACTCTGAAAACCACATAGGCTGGAACACCACATTACCCAGGTCAAAGTCCTTTGCCGTAACATTGTAGCCAACATTCAATTCCTTCAGTCTTTCCAGGAATACAAGGGCGTCCTCCACCCCTTCATCCGTCAGATAGCATTCCGTCCCTTTCCGGTTAAAAAGCGTAATCCCGTTTGATTCAAAGGCCTCCTCCCATCCATAGCCCACCACACCAAACTGGTCCGCCATCCCGTTTCCGTCCGTATCTTTTGTCACCTGGCTGCATATCTCATAAAAATCCTCCCAGGTCCACTCTTTTCCCGGGAGAGGTACGCCCTCTTTTTTCAGGATACTTTTATTCAAAAACATCAGCTTGGGGGCGCACTCATAGGGTAGTGAATACTGCACGCCGTTGTACTGGCCGTATCTATAGGCGGAAGAATAGAATCTTTTCTCATCAAACTCCCCATCCCCACCGGTCAGCCGGGTCAAGTCCTTCAAAGCTCCCAATTCGGCCAGGTCATTGAAATCCTCCGGCAGTACAAAAAAAAGATCCGGTGCTCTGCCTGCCAGTATCTGCTCCGAGAGCCACTCCGAATAATCCTCCTTTAAAATACCGCTGACATACTCCACCCTGGCTCCCGGATGCTGCTTCTCGAATATCTCTATAGCGTCCTCTAAAATCTGGTAAGAATAGCCGTTTTGTACCTCCCAATAGCTGTCGGAAAACACTCCTATGGTTATCACATTGTCATCGGCATTTAATTTCTCGTACCCGCCAAAGTAAAGCAGACCGCTGAGAACCAACAGCAGTGCACAAAAAAAGCCTGCAATCATATTTTTTCTGTTTTTAATGCTTCCCATTGCTCCTCCATGCCTGTGCCGGCACTACGACCTCGTTTACCATTTACCCTTCATCCTCAAACACTTTATTGACCACACCGGTCTGTACTGCCCAGATGGCCAGCTGTGTTCTGTCCCTCAAGTCCAGTTTACTTAAAATATTGCTGAGACTGTTCCGCACCGTTCCCTCTGAAAGACACAGTTTTCCTGCAATCTCTTTATTGGACAGACCGCTTCCTATCAAGGCAATAATTTTCCACTCCGTGTTCTTTAACTCCTCGGTTTGCTGCTCGCTTATTTGGATTGTAAGATTGGACTTGGCCATCTGTGAAAAGAGCTTCACCACCTTTGAGGCAATGTCCTCATTGATCATGGCCGTCCCATGATGTACTTTGCGGATGGATTCTACCAGCTCTTTCGTGGAAATTCCTTTCAGCAGATATCCGCTTGCCCCGTATTTCAGCGCATTAAACACATACTCGTCATCATCAAAGGTTGTCAGAATAATAATTTTGATATCCGGATAATTTTCCTTGATAATCTGTGTGCATACAACCCCGTCCATTTCCGGCATACGGATATCCATCAATATCACATCCGGTTTTACCTTTCGAATGGAGCGTATCACTTCCTTACCGTTTTCCACCGCATCCGTCACTTCAAACTCCGCCTCCGTGCCCAGCAAAATCTGCAGACTCTGTCTTATTAACTCCTGGTCGTCGGCAATCAATATTTTAATCATCCTTTACCACGCTTCCTTCCTCACTGCCCCAGCGGATTGGTATCCGCGCTTCCACCGTAAAGCCCTGTTCTCCATTATACTTGAGCTCTCCCCCAAGCATATTAAGCCTTTCTTCCATATGATGCAAGCCAAATCCTTTTTGAATGTTATTGCACCCAATACCGTTATCTTCTACCCGCAGCTTTAACGTATTATATTCCCTGTCAATGTTGATTTGAATCTGCTTTGCCTTTCCATGACGAATGGAATTGGTAATGCTTTCCTGCGTAATTCGGTAAATGATGTCCTCCTCGTCCTCGTTAAAGCAGTTCAGCCCTGTGGTACACTGATAATCAATCTCCGCACTTGTGGCCTTTTGTATTTCATCAATCATTTGTGTCAGTGCATTTTCCAAATCCAGCTTTTCAAGTGCATCAGGCCGCAGAGCCCTCACGGACCTTCGCACGTCCGTCATTCCCTGTCTGGCCACCTCGGCAATTGCTTTAAGCTGTTCTTTGGTCGCCTCCGGTGCCACATCCATAAGCGCCACGCAGGCTTCGATTCCTGTTATGATTCCCACAAAGGAATGTCCCAGCGTGTCATGAATCTCCCTTGCCAGACGGTTCCGCTCCTTCGCCTTTGCCGCCTTCTCCGATTCCTTTGCATATTCTTCCAATTGGAGATTTGCCATGCGGAGCTCATCATTTGCCTCGTTCAGCTTTTCGTTTAAATTTAAAATCCGTTCCTTTTCACTCTCCTGGACCCGTACAAGTAAAACCACATAGACCAGGAAAATCGACGTATTAAGCGAAGCCAATATATTTTTCATCCCAAGCATTAAAAACCGGGCGTCACTTTGAAAATATCCCAGATAAGTTTCCAAGCCAATCATTCTGTACCGTATGGAAACCAGATTATAATCAAACAGCAGATAAAACATACAGATAATAACCGCAAACTGAATTTTCCATTTTGATTTTGGAAAATAGCGCATGGCGTCCGCCAGAATCAACAGTATCATTCCTGTATAGCTAAAACCAATCACATAGCTCATCCAAAAGCAAATGCCAAGCTCCAGGACAATTTTTATGAAAAGTCCCCGTCCATCGGTGTTTTGTATGTACAAAAGCAGCAAAAGGCTCACATACAACCCCATCACAATCACAGGTATTTTCCAGGCCGCAACCGGAAGCACGTTAATTTTCGCGATAAAATCCGCTGCGGAATTTTCCCGTATATATCCGGACAGGCAATAAGATATAAGCGCGGATATATAAAAAACTGTCAGTAAGTTTATATTTTTCAGTACGACCAGAACATAGTCATAAGAACGTTTTTCACTCATAGAAATCCCTCTTGCTGTTATTGCCATCTGTCGGTCCCAAAGGCCTCCACGTTTTCACTGGTAATCAGCTCCACCCTCACCAGCGTATTTTTTTCTACGCTCTCCCCGGCAAGAAGCTTATAAATTTCATCCGCTGCCTCCCTGCCAAGCTCTGACGGGAACTGGGCGGCGGAGGCCTTCATCATTCCCTCTTTGATCAACGCCTTGGAATCCGGTGAAGCGTCCACGCCATATACCTGAACCCCATCAAGCTTACCATTGTTCTCCAGCGCCGCCACCACGCCCACGCTTGCCAGATCATTCAGGCAGAAAACGCTGTCAAAGTCTACTCCTTCTTCTATAGCCTCCTGCAGCATTGGCATGGCAATTTCCAGCTGTCCCTCACACTCAATCTTCTTCACAATCTCAATTCCCTCATGGTTTCCAACTACATCCAGGAATCCTTTCACTCTGTCCTGACCTGACTTCGTGGTCTCATGAGTCATAATAATAAGCTTTGCCTCATTATTTTGTTGCAAAAAATATTCCCCTACTACTTTGCCGGCTTCGTAGTTGTCAGAAGTAATCGTACAGTCCGCCAGGTTTTCCTCCTGAATGTTCGTATCCACTACAACCACCAGCACGCCTTCCGCCTTTGCCCTTTCAAGGACAGAAGTAAGGTTTTCCTGTTCCACAGGCGTTACCACAAGCACATCAATACCCATATCCAGCATCTCATGAATCTGCTCAACCTGTCTTTCTCCGTCCAGCGCCGGGTCCCGCATCACCATCTTATCGCCTTCCGCTTCCACCCGGGCGCTGATTTCCTCACTCATGATTGCGTAAAATTCATTGTTCATGGTCATATAGCTGGCGCCAATCAGATAAGAATTTTCCTTCTGGTTCGCAGAATAATCCTTTTTGCCATAGCCCACGGAAAATCCCGCTGCAATGAGAATCAGATTCACACCAAACAAAATCCGCCAAAAATTTTTTTGAAACCTGTTGCTTTTCATTTCCCCATCTGTCAGCACAAAAGCCTCATTTCTGCACACGTTCTTTGTCCATAACAAGTTTGTGTCAAGTGCGCACAAACACAAATCTCATAAATCCGGTTTTTTATTCCCTTGCTATTCCTTAGCAATTGTCTCAATCATTCTCTTCGCAATTGCCTCCGCAATCACCCTGCCGCCTGTCTCATTGGGATGCAGGCCGTCCCCTAAATGCAGGCCCTCCTTCATAGCATGGGCATCCTCCTGTTTCCTGACTACTTCATCCAAATCCACAAATCCGTCCGCCAGGTCCTTATGGCTTCGAATCAGCTCATTCAATGCAAGCCTCGCTTCTTCCCGGACATCCTTATCCTCTTTATCTTTTTTGTCCTCTTTACCCCCCTGCGGCTGCTCGTCATCTTTCCCACTGCCGCCGCCAAAGGGCATAACCGTGCTGACATAAACCCTGCTGCCCTTTTCATGAGCTTTCTCTATCATAGCCCTCAGGCCTTCAAAAATCATTGCACCTGTGGGAACCTGTCCTTCCAGCTTAAAGTCAACGCCATGCATACAGTCGTTTACCCCTTCCATCAAGAATACAATATCCGGGCTCACATCCTCGTATACATCCTCCGCGAATCTTTCCTTTCCTGCCCTGCCAAAGCACCTTCCGCATCCGGGCATATCCTTCACAAAGCTTGCGTCATATATCACCCGGTTACCACCGATTCCGCAGTTAACCAGGGTGATTTGTCCGGGATATTTCTCATAAAGAATCTCCTGCAATGGATCAAAATAGTAAGACATATGGGTGATGGAATCGCCAAAGCAGGCCACAGTGGTAACAGCATCTCCGGTCAGAACCTGTACGCCGCTTACCCCGAAAGCTCCGTTACACTCATGCTCGTCATAGCCAAAAAAGGGAAAAGCCTCCACCGTTGACATTCCGGCCTGGGCGGGCGCACCGCCTGTATTTCCCTTAAAGAAGCTGCTCTGCCAGCCCTTTGCACTCCAGGTCTGGCATAAGCTGTAAAGCTCCTGCTTTTCCTTCAAATAAACCATTACCGCCAAATCTTCATTTTCCTGTAAGGGAAAAGGAATACTGTCGCTGTCAAGGGACCCTCCTTCCGGCACTGCAACCTGTGCTTTTCCCTGACAGGTCACCTCCCGGATTTCTTTTATTTCACTGCTGCCCGTTAAAATCTTTCCCACATAAACCTGCTCCAGAAAAAGGGGAGCCTTTCCGTACAGGTTTGAAAACTTGATTTTCACTGCGCTTCCCCTTACGTTATTTTTGATGCGGATAATCTCCAGCGTATCTTCCAATGTTCCTATCGGTATTCCAAAATCAATCGGGACATAGCCCCATACCTTTTTCCAATGCTTCATTTTTCCCCCCATTTCTGCGCTGCTTTTTTGCACACACAAGCATAAATGCTTGAAGGCATAAATGCTTGAAAGTTTGTGGATGCAACGCAGACACAAACTTGTGGAGTGAAAGACTTGAAAATCTTTCACTCTTTCCTCATACCGTACTATTTTGTGCTATTCTTGTGTGATCATCACCGTACTCAGCGTTTCTCCCGGAAGGGTAATCCTGCACAGATATCCTTTCATCCGAAGCGCCACCGGCAGCTCCTTATTCGTCTGGTTCAGCAGCACAACACCTACCGTGCCGTCAGGATTTTTGACAGCCGCTCCTTCCACATCATGGCCGTACACGCTGATCCCCATACGCCGGGCGCCGGGCAGAACCGTCCGGGCAATCTGACGGATGTATTCATAGCTCACCGTACAGGTATAGCTGCCATCCTCCTCGGCAATTATAGGCGCTGCGAAGCCTCCCGGCACATGCCTTGGCCCGCCGGTACGATCCACAATCATATTCCAGTCAATCCAGCGGTTCATTCCATGATTGATATCCCCGATAATATCATGAGCATAATTCTTTGCATCCTGAAAATCCACCTCCAACGGTGAAAGCTTCATAAGTTCTGCAATCTCCGGGGGCAGTTTCGTCAGATCCTCCTGTGAAAAGTCAAAAGCGGTTACCTTACCCGGAATATGCAGGCCGCAGCTCTCGGAATGCATCAAAATCTTGTCAGGATATTTCCCCCGAAGCAGGGATAAGGCCTCAAAATGGTCTCCCGTGTACCAGTGATAGGCAAAGCCCTGAATCATGGAAGCGGTCTCTCCCACCATCATTTCGTCTATATGCTCAATCATCCTTTCCTTGTTGTGGTCCCAGATATAAATTCCAACCTTTTTATCAAGTCCTGCATCCCTCATGGCCGGGTACAAATGCTCAACAAGAAACGCTCTTTCTTCCTCTCCGCTCCACACACAGCTGTCCCAGTCAGTTGCCGCATTTGCTTCATTCTGAACTGAGAGCATAGTCACATTCAGCCCCTCGTCAAGATATGCCTGCACAAATTTCACCAGGTATTTCGCCCAAGAGGGATAATATTCCGGCTTCAGCCTTCCGCCAAAGCAGCGGTTGGGCTTACTCGGGTCTATGCTGTTTTCCTTTCCCCCGTAAATTATCACATCATTTTTCTTGATTTCCGGTAAGGTTTTCCACTGTGCCGGCGGTGACCATGGACTTAACAACACGGACACAGGCTCACCCGAAAGTTCCATCGCCTCCTTCACCACCGGAATAATATATTTTCTGTCCCGGCTAATAGAAAATGTGGTGAGCTCCGGATCCTCTAAGGGATTTGCCACCGCCTGATATTCCTCCAGAGAATAATCGCAGCTGTCAATGTGAATACGCACAAACCTTGCATTTATCCCGCCCTTCCCAAACCAACATTTTAAGGCTTCCTGTCTGTTTGCCGGTGTCATTTTGGACAGCAGATAACAGGAGGTCTCCGTCATGGCACAGCCAAAGCCCTCTATCTCCTGAAAAAGATAATCCGGGTAAAGCCCTACCACGTTTGATTCTATCTGGCTGTCCAAATCAGCCTCGTTTACCATCTTCGGATTTCTTTCCTCATGAAAAACTTTTCCTGTCTCCTTATTAAAAGAGATTATTTTCTGTAATGCTTTCATCCTTTTTCTCCTTTCCGCACAATCCGTAGTCTATGTGAATATTTTAATCTATTTATTTTCATCCGCAAACACGTGGCAATAACAGTGCCGGTAGCAATTCGATTTTTGACCCCGCTGTTACAAAAACTGCCATTTAATGTCAGTCTTTCCAATATATCCGTACTTTTTCCTTTGCATCTGTCGGGCTTAAATGATATTTTTCCGCCAGTCTTGCTACAGTGTCGTCTTTCTCTACATGGAATTCCTGGCACAGCTGAACATAGCTTTCTATTGCTTTTTCCATCTGTATCTCTTTTTCTTTCAACTTTCCTTCTATCTTCTCCGCCCTTTGCTCCGCTTCCTTTCTCTGCCTGCGTTCTTCCTGTATGTCCATCTTCTCCATATTCTCAAACAAATACCCCATATCCCTGTCCTCCACTTTCCTGACACATTCCGCCGCGTCCTCTACAGGCATATTCATCTTCATGCAAAGACTCCATATGGTGAATGCAATGATATCCAGTACATGGGAAGGATCCTTTGACACAATTTCTCTGATTTTGTCCTGGTCGCTCCGTAGAAACTGCGTCATATCCTCCGCTGTCTGCACCTTATTTATCATCATCAGCAGAGACATTTCATCCTCCCGGCTAAGAAGCTCCTCGTTGGTGTAGTCATGTATCCGCACCAACCGGTAAGTAAAATCCGGTATGTACTCTCCTAAAACTTCCTTTAACATAATCCTGTCCTGAAGTCGCAGCTCCGGGGTCCAGTTTCCGCTTCCTTCATAATACACAATCGGAAGGATGGCCGGATATTTGAATCCTTTTGTTTTGGTTATACCCTTTTTCTGCTTTTCCGCCTCTCTTGCATACTCATCCCAAATGCAAACCATATAGCGCAGAAGCTGCATGGATATATTATAGTCAACCTCGCTTTTGTGCTCTATAAGCGACACCAGATATATCTGGGAATCCTCTCCTGCCTCCCGCAGCCATATCCTTTTTACCGTATCTGTCTCAAAGGAAATCCCCAGATAGGCCTGATACCGCTCCGTTACATCCTCAATATCCTCCGGTTTTACATTCTTTAAGATTGGAATATCAAGATTATCCCGCAAAAACTGTGCCACCAGCATGGAATCCTTAAAAATAGTACGGCTGTTGACATCTCTCACCTGTCCCTTTGCTGTCAAAACATTCTTTTCCTGACGCAGACGTATGTCATCTGTTATTTTTCTTTTCTTCAATTCAGTTGTTCCTCCTTTGTCTGACAGATATATGCTTCCCCATAAGGACGTCTGCCCTGTAATCATCTCTCTCCAAGCGCCTGCCTTGCGGGTATAGCCGTCCTGTAAATGTACCGCCCGGCGAAATAACATACTCCATCAACTGTAAAGGAACGTCTTTCCGCCGCTCATACACTTACAAAAATATTAAGTTATATTGAAATCCTGGCGAAAAGCCTGAAATTTGATGTTCCGGATAAATAAATTTACCCGGAACGCCACACGTGAAAAGCCCGGAATGAGCTGTGTGGAAATCATTCAATTGATACCTATAAGATACCATGAACGGAAAGGCCATGCAAGTAAAATTTGCAGTCAGCTTATTGAATAAAAAATCCGGTTGAAATACATTTGAAACAGTGCTACGCTAATTGTATACAACATTAAATTCACGCAAAAGGATGTATAAACCTATGACAAATGATTTTTCCAAAGGCAAAGTGTGGCGCAATATCATAAACCAATCCATCCCCCTTATGCTTGCCCAGCTGGTACAGCTTCTATATAACGTGGTGGACCGCATTTACATAGGCCATCTGCCCGGCGCGGACAGCATGGCTCTTACGGGTATTGGCCTGGCCTTCCCCCTGACCACTTTGATTGCCGCCTTTACAAACCTGTTCGGCACCGGCGGCACCCCTCTTTTTTCCATAGCCAGAGGGGCAAAGGAAGAAAAGCGGGCGGAAAAAATACTGGGCAATGTTTTTTCCCTGCTGCTGCTCTCCTCTCTGGTCATCCTGCTTTTCTGCTATCTGCTGCGCAGGCCTATCCTGTATTTATTTGGCGCCAGTGACGCATCCTATGTATACGCGGACGCATACCTGAAAATATATCTGCTGGGTACATCTTTTTCCATGCTCTCTATCGGTCTAAACGGCTTTATTAACGCTCAGGGATTCCCAAAGGTGGGAATGATGACCACCCTTTTGGGTGCCGCCCTTAATTTAATCCTTGACCCCATATTTATTTTTTCTTTCCATATGGGGGTTAGCGGGGCGGCCCTGGCCACTGTCCTGAGCCAAATCGTATCCTGTATTTGGGTCCTGCAATTCCTCACAGGAAAAAGGGTGCAGCTCCGCATCAGGAAACAAAATCTCCGGATAGATTTAAGGCTTGCAAGGGAAATCATTCCATTAGGTATGTCAGGCTTTATCATGCAGGCCACCAACTGCCTGGTGCAGGTAGTGTGCAACGCCACCTTAAAAATATACGGCGGAGATTTGTACGTGGGTATCATGACCGTCTTAAATTCCGTGCGGGAGATTCTTTCCCTTCCGGTCAGCGGCCTTACCAGCGGCGCTCAGCCGGTGCTTGGCTATAATTACGGTGCAAAGAAGTACGAACGGGTCTGTCAGGGCATCCGATTTACCTCTGCAATCGGCATTTTATACACACTGGTGGCATGGCTGGTGGTCATATGCTCCCCCCATCTCCTGCTTTCTATTTTTACCACGGACAGGGCTATGTTAGACGCAGGCGTGGGCGCGCTGCGGCTGTACTTTTTTGGCTTTTTCTTCATGTCCTTCCAGTTTACGGGGCAGGCCTCTTTTACCTCCCTGGGATATTCCAAACAGGCGGTCTTTTTCTCCCTGCTGCGCAAGGCGGTGATCGTGGCTCCTTTAACCATACTTCTGCCGAAGCTGGGCTTTGGTGTGGACGGCGTCTTTCTTGCAGAGCCCATATCCAACGCGATCGGCGGGCTGGCCTGCTTCATTACCATGTATTTTACTTTGTATCGAAAACTGAAAAGGATGTCGCTTTCAGCCGAATATAATAAAGTATAATAAATAAGTTCTTTTCTACATATCTCTGGTTTTTCTTTGCAACATAGAAAAGGCAGGAACCCATCTTCAAAGCCGGATTCCTGCCTTTCACCATACGGCGGCTGTCAGCCGCCTGGCATTGATTTTTTTATAGTAATTTTATTCCCCTATTCCACATCTTCTATCAAGCGTTCTGGCTTGCCATATATTCATCGAGCTGTCTCTGTGCCTCGTCGAGCACATCCTGCCATCCTGCTTTTTCCAGCTCCTCTTTAATCTGAGGAACCGCTACCGCCGGATCCTGCACACCGGTCATCACCTCACTGCGGTAACGAAGCCAAATCTCATTGCAATTGGAAAGCTTATCGGCTATCTGCGTCGTATCAAACGTAAACCCAAACACGGCAGAGTCCACAGCCTGATCATTCAGTTCCTTAATTTCTTCCCACTGGTTAAATTCGTCCGTATCCACCTGGGTTACGGTAAAGAAGGTTCCCTGTGTATAGCCTGCCATCTCCCAATCCTGATTGAGTTTGTGCGCCTTTCCGTCCTCTGTATATTCGAAATCTACTCCCTCTTCCCCATAATAAAACATGTCGCGCAGCTTGGTATCCGTATTGACCAGATCCAAAAACTGCAGACACTTCTCCGGATATTTGCTGTTGGTGGATATCATGTTCAAAGAACCGCGCACGGTCTCACTGGACAGGATCGTATCGCCCACTTTCTGGACTACTACATCCTTGCCCATCTGCGGTCCCCAGGATGTCACCCCTGCCGACTCCCATCCCTGTGCGACACGCCACATATTATAAACCCGGCCTTCATTCAGAGTCGCGGCATCAGGGTTGATGATACCCTTCTCGTACCATTCATGGAAAGTTTCCAGTGCAGCATAGATATCCGGTTCTTCCAAAGTGAAGCACACCCTTGCGTCCTTATCGTCATATCTGACGCCAAGAATCTGGGTTCCGCCGCCAATCTGGTCATATACGTCGAAAATATAGTAGATCCCGTCATTTTTCACATAAACCGGATAGTCGTTCTTGTCGGCCTTGAGCTGTTCAAATGTCTCCGTCAGAGAGTCCAGCTCCACAAGAGATGAGATATCCAGAGCATATTCGTCTACAAGTTCCTTATCCCAGATCGCATAGTTGGAAATAGCATTGTCTTTATATGTAGGCACACCGTAGATTCTGCCGTCTACTGTCACGGCAGTCCAGTATTTTTCCGGCATCATTTCATTTAATCCCGGCATATTAGCATCAATCATGTCTGTAATATCGCAATACGCTCCCAGGGCAATGTCCGGCACATAATTCTTTCCGATACCGAAAATGATGTCATAAGGTTCATTGGTGCTGATAATGATATTACGGCGGTCATCCCAGGATCCCCATGGAATCACTTCCATTTCTATATTAACGCCAATCTTCTCCTCGGTATATTCATTGACCTTGGCTACCCATGAATCATAATTGTCAGGCATCCCGTTTCCGATCGTAACCCACTTTAACGTCACGACCCCGCCATCTTCCCCGCTTTCAGCGCTCTGCCCGCCTCCACAGCCTGCCAGCATTCCGGCCACAAGCAGGGATGCGATTCCTGCTGCTAACACTTTCTTTAGCTTCATTCCTATCTCTCCTCCCAAATTTCAAATTTTTTTATTCTTTCACTGAACCCACCGTCAGACCGGAAATGAAATATCTCTGGAAAAACGGATAAGTACATGCGATTGGCACAATAATAATGATTGCAATCGCCATTCGTACACTTTCTGTCGGCATGGATAACTTATACTGCTGCATGGACAGCCCGCCGTACGGG
This sequence comes from uncultured Lachnospiraceae bacterium, assembly GCA_910585075.1. Classification (GTDB taxonomy): domain Bacteria; phylum Bacillota; class Clostridia; order Lachnospirales; family Lachnospiraceae; genus Suilimivivens. The sequence goes on along the minus strand of CAJUED010000005.1, from coordinate 3,034 downwards.
TTATTTGCCAGATATTCAATGCTCGCACGGATATTATTCAGCATGGACTGCAAGGTCTGCAGATTCTTGTCATCGATATATAAGGATGCCTGAAACCAGTCATTCCAATAACCAAAGGCTGCAAACATTCCAATCGTTGCCATGACCGGCTTTGAAATCGGCAGTACGATCTGCGCCCAGATACGGAACTGTCCGGCGCCGTCAATCTTTGCCGACTCCACGATGGAATCAGGCACCGTCGTCCGAAAGAACGTCCTGCAAATCGTTACACTGAAGGACGAGCATGCCAAGGGCAGGATCAGCGCCCAGATGGTGTTGCGAAGCCCTAAAATATTGTTGACTACCACATAGCTGGACAGCATACCGCCGTTGAATACCATGGGTACAAAGATTAGCCATGTATATATTTTTTTCAGTTTAAAGCTACTTCTGGAAACCACATATCCCATGGAAGTCGTCAGCGCAATCGTGATAATCGTACCCAAAACAGTGATAAACACTGACATAAACGCCGCATGCAAAATCATCCCACGCTCATTCCATAAGAACTGATAGGCTGCTCCCGAAAACTCCTGCGGGATAATCTGATATCCATAAGTCCGGAGAGCCTCCTCGCTGGATATGGATATAGAAAATACAAACAACAGTGGAAAAATACACGTCAATCCCAAAATCAGAAACAGAATATTGATCAGGACATTTGTGGATGGCTTAATCTGATTCATTGTTGATGAGCTGTCTGTTTCTCTTGCTCTTTTACTCACTTTGCACACCTCCCTTTATTATATGATTCTATTTTCATTGTCAATCTTGCTGACAACCCAGTTCGCCAGTAAAATCGTTGCACAGCTACAGATTGCTTGGAAGAAAGATGCTGCCGCTGTCTGTCCGATTGGCGATGAAGATTTCAGCGCCTGATAAATATAGGTATCAAAGGTTGATACTGTCGTGTACAGGGACTGTGGAATTCCCCCTGTCGTCTGATAGAACAGACCAAAGTCGGAATTGAAAATCTTTCCACAATCTAAGATCAACATCATAACAAATACAGGCTTGATAGACGGAAGGGTGATATATCTTTCCTGCTGCAGCTTGGTTGCTCCATCCATCACCGCCGCCTCATAAAGGGTTCTGTCCACACCGGTGATACTTGCCAGGTAGATTACCATACCGTATCCCATGCCCTTCCAGGTATTTAAGAATACCAGGATAAATGGCCAGTACTTGCTCTCCTGGAACCACATGACAGGCTCCCCGCCAAGGGCAGTGATAATGCCGTTTAAATATCCCCTTTCAGGCGTCAGTAAAGCATAAACAAAGTAGCTGACAACGACCCATGACATAAAGTAGGGCAGAAACATCATTGTCTGATATACTCTTGATCCCCCTTTGTTTCTCATGTTGCTGAGCAGTAATGCGCCTCCCACCGCAACACTGGCGCTGATGATGATAAACACAATGTTGTAAAGAATTGTATTTTTCAGCAGCATAGCAAACGAATTGGAGACAAAGAAATACTTGAAATTGCCAAACCCTGCCCATTCACTGTGTAACAGATTGTAAATGAAACTGTGCCCGCCGGGCGCCAGTTTATAAATCTTAAAGGCAATAATAATACCAAACATCGGCAGATACGCAAAGATCAGATACCATAGCAGCGTAGGCGCTGACAGCAGGAATAATTCCGTATCGTCTCTGCTCCATCTTTTTTTTCGCCGCGTCCCTTTTTCCTTCTCTCCTTTATTCAGAATTGGTTTCATACTCATTCATGCTCTTCCTCCTTGTTTATATTTATTAATTGCAATTAATTTTCACATCATACTGCCTCTTATCTGGCAGCCTTCCACACATCGATCTGCCTCTGCATCTCGTCAATGACCTCCTGCATACCTGCCTTTTCCAGCTTTTTGTTCAGCTCCGGCAGATACCGATCCGGGTCGACACTCCCTGTATAGAGCGCCTTTCCAAATTCATCCAGCACATTCCTAAATGCCGCCACCTGTGCGCTGACAGGCTCCAGATTAAAGTCAAATCCAAACGATGGCGCCGCTATGGAATCATCGTTAAATTCTTTGAAGACGATCCACTTATCCAACGGCTCATTATCCAGCACATAGGTATGGAACAATCCTCCCTGCACCCAGTAAGGAACAGAGTAATTTTTTGCGGTATCCTCATTCAGTTTTATCTTAAAGTCATAGGCATATGTATTTCCCTTCACAGCCTCTATTTCATCGGCATCTGCGCCAACCCTTTCCCAATGCACTCCCTCTATCCCATAATTTAACAAGTTCCTCAGATATGCATCCGTATTGATCAGGTTTAACAGCTCCATCGCTTTCTCGGGATGCTCGGAATTTTTATTGATTGCAGTCATAGCACCTCTGGCTGACGCGTTTGTGATTTTGATATCCATGATCTGCGATATCACCACTTCATACCCCAGATCATTGCTCCACGTCAGTTCCGCATAGGGCTGCCCGTCACCCTTTGTCACAAATCGCCTGATCGTCTTATCATCAGAAGCCACCGCCGCATCTTTATTGATATAACCGGCAAGGTAATACTTCCGCATTGTCCTTAATTCGGATATCATTTGTTCCGTTTCGAATATATTTTTGACAATAAGGTCATCGTCATCATATTCAATCCCTATCGGGTCCTGTATTTTATCCATATAGGTCGGTGCCGTATAATCTTTTGTCAGGTACATTGGGACAACATCCGGCTCATTCTCCTTGATCAGCTGCAGCCATGGCTCCAGGTCCTCCAGTGAATGAATTTCCTCATACGGGATATCATATTTGTC
>CAJUED010000005.1:0-215 GCA_910585075.1 uncultured Lachnospiraceae bacterium | reverse complement strand
GTGAATACCCACATAGGACAATTTCCAATTTCCTTTTCACTCGGAACGCCATATATTGTTCCGCCTACTTTAGCTGCTTCCCAGAACCGCTCATCAATCTCCTCATATATCTGTTTCCCCTGATTCTGCAAAAGGCCATCCAACGGAAGAAACGCTCCCTTCTGCACATTCTGCAGATAATCATTTGTCCAGGAACAGGTAAAGCACATATCCCA
>CAJUED010000004.1:66542-155159 GCA_910585075.1 uncultured Lachnospiraceae bacterium | reverse complement strand
CTCGAAATGCAGTTGTCCTTTACTGGGCACGTGGGTTCGAATCCCACACTCTCCGCCAGAAAATTCAGCCCACAAGCGGTTTTGCCGCCTGTGGGCTTTTCTTATTCAACAGACCACTTCCAAATCAGCAACAGCCCTTTCCCAATACTTCTCCGGAACATCATACCAATTACATTTTTCATTTTCTTCATGGCACAATTTTATTGCTTTTTCCAAAACTGCTCCATGAGATATTTCCCCGCCAAGCATCAAATGCTTTGTCAGCAGTGTCCAATAAGGTGCCACCTTTTCCAGTCCTGATTCCTCCATTTCCTTCATCGCTTTTTCCTTATCATAATCCATACTGATAAATCCATGTGTCCATTCCCGACCATCCTGATGGAGAATCATAAACTGTGCTTTTCCGCCGCCCTTTAAGGACACGCCTACGGAGCCCGGATTTAACATCACCTTATCGTCATGCTTGAGCGCCCCCTGCAAATGGGTGTGGCCGCAAAGAATATATCTGTAAGGACATTTCTCTATGATTTGCTTTGTTTTCTCATCATCCGGAAGCATCTTTTCGTTGTTTCTGTTCGGCGAACCATGGCAGGCCAGTATCGGGGAGCTATCTCCAAATTCTATCCTTTGCGCAATGGACAGGCTTTCAAAAAAGTCGATATCTTCTGCCGCCAGATTATCATAACTGTATTTCATGGCGCCAACCGTCTGATTTCCATCCTTCCATTCGCAATTATGATTATGCCTTCGATTAATCCAATAGTTCTCTTTATTCCCCCTGACAAAGAAGCAGATATTCTTTTCTTTCAGAGTATATATCAGCTTCATTGTTTTCTGCGGATATGGAAATTCTCCCACATAATCACCCAAAAAGATAAATCTGTTGATATCTCGTGCCAGGGCAAATTCCAAGCACTGTTCAAACGCCACATGATTACCATGTATATCAGAAAAAACTGCAATTTCCATATGAACCGCCTCCAATTCAGTTAATTTATGGTAATTATAACATCATTTCCATACACTGCATTAGAAATTGCCTTTTCAGGCCTACAAAAGCTGTCATATATGCCTTTTGCTAGTGCCGGAAAGAGCACTTTATTATGTCGTTTATTAATCGAGTAGGGAAGGTTGCTTCCCCTACTCGCTGCGCGGGCCGCCTGTCAGCTCTGCTGACAATCTTCCTTTGGCGGCCTTGTGCATAAAAGACCGATGGATAAAATAATTACCCATCGGCCCCTTCACGCATATTCGCATATTTTTTCAAACTATACTATATCAATTGCTATACACTTTCCCTTATGCGAGCAGACTCTTATAAAGTCCCACAATATCCTCCACGCTTGTTTCCCTGGGATTTCCGGGAAGGCAGGCATCCTCATAAGCGGACTGTGCCAGAGCGGGAATATCCTCCTCTTTTACGATTTCGTTCAGGGACTGAGGGATTCCCACGTCCTCGCTGAGCTTTTTCACTGCGTCAATTGCCGCTTTTTTGTATTCCTCCTGGGTCATCTCGTCCACCCCGGCAACTCCCATCACACGTGCAATCTCGCGGTACTTCTCGCCACTGTATTCTTTGTTGAATTCCATAGCGGTGGGAAGCAAAATAGCGCAGGCTACCCCGTGAGGTGTTCCATAATAAGCGGACAGCGTATGCGCCATGGCATGGTCAACACCCAGCCCCACATTGGAAAAGCCCATTCCCGCAACGTACTGTCCAAGAGCCATTCCTTCACGCCCTTCTTTTTCATTTGCAACAGCCCCGCGGAGGGATTCTGAAATCATTTTGATGGCTGTGATATGGAACATATCGGAAAGTGCCCATGCGCCTTTTGTAATATAGCCTTCGATTGCATGTGTCAGGGCGTCCATACCTGTAGCGGCAGTCAGCCCTTTGGGCATGCTTGACATCATATCCGGGTCAATCACTGCAATAACCGGGATGTCATGCGGGTCAACGCACACAAACTTTCTCTTTTTCTCCACATCCGTGATAACATAGTTGATGGTTACCTCTGCAGCTGTTCCTGCTGTTGTGGGAACTGCAATAATCGGGACACAGGGGTTCTTCGTATCCGCCGTGCCCTCTAAGGAACGCACATCTTCAAATTCCGGATTTGTGATGATGATTCCGATGGCCTTGGAGGTATCCATAGAGGAACCGCCGCCCACAGCAACGATACAGTCAGCTCCCGCCTCCTTGAAAGCCGCAACGCCACTCTGCACATTTTCAATGGTTGGGTTGGGCTTGATATTGCTGTAAACGGAATAAGCAATTCCTGCCTCGTCCAAAAGCGCTGTAACTTTGTCTGTCACACCAAATTTCAATAAATCCGGGTCTGATGCAACAAAGGCCTTCTGAAAGCCTCTTTTCTTCATTTCCTCGGGAATTGCCTGAATGGCTCCGCTTCCATGGTAAGATGTCTCATTAAGTGTAAATCTGTTCATGTTCTTCTCCTTCTTTCTTTTTCATTTTATTGTTATAAGGATAACCTTCTTACACGGTATCCATTATTAACATAAAGCTATCGCATAAAGTCCGCTCTTATTTCCCCCGGCCTCTTAACCTCTGCCCTTTACTGCTTCTCATACAAAAACTTCTCCGGCAACGTCACATGAAAATCCACTGCCAAATGTCTGAACTCATCCGGCCGAATGGTCTGCCGCTTGCCCTGTCCCATGGAGAGCACCTTCACAAGAATCTCCGCCGACTTCTCCACCGTGTGCATCAGCCCAAAGGTCAAATCAAAATCCTCCCCCGCGCAGAACATACCGTGGTGGGCCCAGATAGCCACATTGTATTTCTTCATTAATTCACTGGTGGCCACCGCAATGTCACGTCCTCCGGGAACCATCCAGGGAACCACGCCGATTCCTTCAGGAAATACCACCGGGCACTCGGTCGCCATCTCCCACAGCTCCCTTGTGAAAACTTCATCCTCCAAAGGAAGCACAAAGGTAAGGGCTATGGTATTTGCAGGATGGGCATGGTAAATCACTCTGCAGCGCCCCTTGGTCACCTTCTTTTTCACCTCATGGTTCATCAGGTGGGAAGGCAGCTCGCTGGTGGGTTTTCCACCGTTTACAAGCCCCCAGCAGATTCGATAATTTTCACCCTTCTCATCCAGCTCAATAATGCAAATGCAGTCCTCCGGTTTGATGGAAATATTTCTCATATACTTTCCGGAACCTGTAACCAGAAAGTACTCTCCGGCCAGCTCAGGAACGGAGGTTCCAATCTCCAGCCACTCTCCAGGAGAAAGTTCCTCCTCCACAGATGCAATTTCTTCCTCCTTAATGCGGTAGCTGAGATTTCCACCGTTTCTTTCATGCCAGCCCTGGTCCCAGCCGTCCGTGGCCATTCTCATAAACCCCTGTACAAATTCCGCATCCAAAACCTTCACAATTTTCCTCATTTCTGCGCTGCTTTTTGCGCATATCAAGTTTGTGGATGCAGCGCAGACACAAACTTGTGGAATGAAAGATTTAAAGAATCTTTCATTCTTTCTACCTCCAATTATTCTTCGTTATAAGCTGTAGCCCTCCTGACAAACCTACTTGTCTGCCATACAGACTTTGACAGTCCAAGAAGGCGGGCAGTTTCACAGCCACAATCTCTATCGGGTCACAATCTCCACCGGCACATTCATTATCTTTGCAACCTTCAAAACAGTATCGATATGCCGCCCGGTAGCCGCCGCAAAGTGATGGGTGGGCCCGCACTCACTCCAGCGGGTTACAAATTCTCTTGCCCCACAGGTAAACCGTGTTCGCATATTTGTATCTCCAAAGGAAAGGATTTTCCCTTCCTCGTTGACACCTTCCGCCACAATAAACTTAAAGTTTCCATTTCCATCCTGGGTGATTGCCAGATAAGTCACCGGGCCTAAATGGGGATAAAACTGAGTCAGATACCCACCTCCGGTCTTTCCATGGAATACTTTTACGATTTTCATGGTAGGCTTTCTCTCGGAAATATCCGCATCCCCCGAGCCGCTGTGGCCGATAATTGCAATGTCATCATTGAAATCAATAGAATACATCTCCGCCAGCTGACCGGTTCCTGAGATGGTCTTTAAGATGCTCATAGCCATGGCAACCTTCATATCCCCTTCCACCGCGCAGGCGGTCCCCTGCTTAATCAGCATGGAAAAGGCGGGAATCAGCATACTGTCAAGCACGCCGGCCTTTCCCTGGGCATAGCCGTCATAGTGGGAGGCAATCAGGCCAAGCTGTTCTTCCTTCACCCACTGCTCAAAGGCTACCACATATTTCGCCATCTCCCACACTTCCTGGATGCTTCCGCCTCCCTCAACATCAAATGTATCCAGAATTTCCTGGGCCTTCGCCCGGATAGCGGCTTCATCCTCAATGTTGTCGGCAATGGCCCACATTTTCTCCCAGTCAAACTGCTTGGTGTAAAGATGCATCCTCCTGTAAAGGTTGGATTCGTCAATGTAAAGGTCCATCATTCCCGGGTAGGGCCTTCCGATTTGGGCAATATTGGTGTCACGGAATCTTCTTCGAACCTGTGCCGCCCGACACCACTGTTCAATCTCAGCCTGAACCTGAGGGTCTCCGCCTTCCACCACACCGGTAATCACCGCGTGTCTCTTTCCAAACCGCTCCAAATCCGCCACCATTTCCCCTACAGCTCCGCAGGCATAGCCTTCGCCCAGCCAGGAGGCAATGTCCGTGTGGTCATAATCCAGTGCTTTCAGCTTCTGCACATTCACCAGAACCACTGGCACATCCAAATCCTTTACGGCAGGCAGCATATTGTAAGAGGTGGCGTAGGTGAGAAGCTGTAAAAATACCAGGTCAACATCCGCCGCCCGGAAAAGGTTTCCTGCTGCCTGTGACTGCTCCTTTGTGGTCACCATTCCTCCATCCACCAGCTCCACCGTATCCGGAATGGTCTTCTTGAAAGCCTCATACTGGGCTTCAAACTCCGGAACCAGCGAAGGGAACTGAGGCAGATACGCGCCCAGGGCAATGGAGAATACGCCAATTTTCGCCTTCGTGTTCACTAACATAACAAAATCTCCTTTTTTGATTGCTGTATTTTGCGGGTAACACCGTCCATTTATTTTAATTCCTGTTTATATTTTACCACGAATTTTTCTCTTTTGTCAGGACTTTACCCCACTTTATCAGGGACCTTTCTTGCAATATCCGCAAAGTCGTGCTATTCTACAGAAAATCTCTTTGAACTGATATCCGGATTTGGAAACGGTTGACAACATGGAGGACTATATTCATGAGAGAAGAAATTATAGAATACCTTGGCAGAATCACAGAAGAAGAACAGGCAATTTTAGCCGGAAATCCTGAAGTCCAAAAGGAACTCTATACCTCGGACCGCGAGTTTGTTGTGGACAGCCATAGGCTTCTGACCCAGGGAAAGCTGATCGATATCCGTCCTCACACCCGCTTTACTTATTTTCCGGTTCACCGCCATAATTATATTGAAATGCTGTATGTTGTAAAAGGCAGCCTTACCACAATTATCAATTCTTCAGAGCGGGTCTCCATGTCAGCCGGGGACATTCTCTTTCTCAACCAGCATGCCAGCCATGAAATTCTGCCTGCGCAGGAAAAGGATATCGCAGTTAATTTTATCATTCTGCCGGAATTTTTCCGTTATCCCATCAGCATGATAGACAGGGAAAATGTGCTGATGGATTTTATCGTGGCAAGCCTCTCCGAAGCCAATCCCGTTGCCAACTATCTCTATATCCGGACCAAGGCCATTCTTCCTGTGGAAAATCTCATTGAAAATATGATATGGACTCTGGTGGACAAAACCGCCTCCTCCCACACTATACTTCAGGTTTCCATGGGGCTTATCTTCCTCAATTTATCCCGTTATGCGGAGCAGGTCAACCGCAATGTACCGGCTTCCTCCGATTTAAATTTACTGTTTTCCGTCCTGAACTACATAGAAAATCATTACCAGGATGCCAGCCTGCAGAGGGTTGCCGAAAGCAGCGGTTATCCCGCTTACCACATCAGCCGCCTTCTCAAAAAGCACACAGGACAAAACTTCAAAGAGCTGCTTCAAAAAAGAAAACTCCAGCAGGCTGTTTATCTGCTGGAGCACACTATGCTGTCTATTGATCATATCATGGAACGAATTGGCTATGAGAACAGCAGTTACTTTTATCGAAAGTTCCGGGCCCAGTATGGCTGTTCTCCCAATGAATATCGTGACAAATATTCCCTCCTGCTTAAATAGATACCTTTCTCATCAGTCTCCCGGGAAGATAATTCCCGCTTTCTTTCTTGCGCCTTCGAGAACCTCCATCACATCAAGCATAACATCAAGCTTTTCGTAAAGGGTATCATACTCGTCACCCAAAATTAGTCCGGTCAATTTCTGGACTTCGTAAAAATACCGGTCCGGATTTTCCTGCAGATTAAAAGTCTCATCGGAAGTTTTCGTGACCACCTGAACCTGAGCAACCCCATTGCTTCCGTCCTTAATATAAATATACCCCTGCTCCCCCTCAATCTGGAAGGAATTTACACCCCATGTATCCTTTGCCCCTGCGGACTCACTTACAAAGCCCTTATACTGCATGATCAGGATTCCTGAAGTGTCCGCCAGATTTTCATATCTATTGGGGAAATACACGGTCTCCCTGGGCTTCCCAAATAACGCCACATTTAAATACACGTTATAAAAATTAAGATCCATCAGAGCTCCGCCTGCATACTCCGGATTAAAGACATTGGGCACTTCACCTTTTAGCAGCAGATCGTAACGGCTGGAATACTGGCTGTAATTGCTCAGTACCAGCTTTACCCTTCCAATCTTTGTAAGCTCTCTTTTTACCACCTCATAATTAGGCAGAAAAGCTGTGGTCACCGCATCCACCAAAAACAAATGCTTTTCCTTAGCAAGCGCTACCAGCTCCCGGGCCTGCCCTGCCTGTGTGCAAAAAGGCTTTTCACAAATAACATTTTTGCCTGCCAGAAGCGCCCGTCTGGTCTGTTCATAGTGGAGCAGATTAGGCGAAGCAATATACACAAAATTCATTTCTTCATCCTGTAAAAAGGCATCCAGATCCGTATACACCTTATGGGCTCCATATTCACCGGCAAGTTCCTGTCCTTTTTCTTCACTTCTGGAATATACCGCAACAAGGCGGATGCCCTCTGTGATTTTTACATTGTCCAGTATGGAATGTACGATTACACCTGAACCGATCGTTCCCAGCCTGATTTCTTCCATGCGCTATTTTCTCCTTTTCCTGTTTCTTCCCATAATTATGCTAAATCTCGTTATTACTTTTGTCAACGCCTTTCTTTTCCGAAAGTTCTCAGGTCACTTTTCACGTTATATTTCAATAGTCAGCCCAAAACGTGGACAGCAGGCGTAAATGTAAAAAGTAACGTTCGCGGTTGCAGAAAAAAATGAAAACCTGTAAAATTAATTTGTATGGAAGAACCTTCACTTTATAGAAATATAAATTTATCCCAAAAAACAATCAGAGAATCCTGTATTTTTCAGCAAGAAAGTTCTCAGCAGCGTAAATACTGATGCACAACCAAGGGAGGTAATTATGCTATACCACTATACCGATTTTGCCGCTTTCGACGGAATCATCCGGCATGCGGAGCTAAGACTCAACAATATCCTTAACATGAATGACGCTTCCGAAATGCGTTTTTTTATGAATGGACTTTGTAAAGCAGTTACCGCCAAATTATGTTTGGCCGGTGAGGATGAAAAAAGCCGTGAGACGGAAATCTTTTTCCAAAGGGAGATGGCAAAGGAATTCCGCTACTCCGCCTACGCGGCATGCTTTTCCAAATACAGGGATGACGCCGCCCAGTGGGACAGATATGGGCACTTCGGCCGGGGTGTCTGCATCGCATTTCACGAGAAGCTTATGCAGAAAATGGTGGGCAAGGCAATCGCCCTCCAGGAAGTTTATTATCAGGAAGACATACGGGAACATCCTCTTGTAAACGCATTTTGCCAGCTCATTATGGCACAGGAAACCTTCTCCGAGGATTTACCTGAGCTGCAAAATTTAATGTACGACGCCTGGGTGCAGTCGGCAGCTTTCAAGCACCCTTCCTTTGCAAGCGAGAGAGAATGCCGCTTAGTTGTCTCTCCCTTTATTTTAAACGAATTTATGATAGGTCCCAAATACCATGTATCCGTAGAGAGAATCAAAAAATACTATCCTCTGGATTTGAACAGGATGTGCGGCAGGCTTGATTTGCACTTTGCAGATTTAATCGGTGAAATCATTATAGGGCCTACTTCTTCACAGTCTCTCCCTATTTTGCAGGATTATCTGGACGACTGCGGTTTAAATATCCTCAAAAGTAAAATATGCTTATCGGAATGTCCTCTGAGAAAGCCTACATCCTGATAGGGTTTCTTACTGCACCACCTTTGGTAGTTCAGATATTCCACAAGGGTTAAGTTTTGAAATACTTCAGGAAATCACCATGTCCAAAAGCCCATTTCTCAGCCACATTCAGCATTTTGCGTCCGGTGTCCTCCTGACCTATTTGCAGTGCTATAAACGCTGTCGAAACAGTCTGTAAATAGCCCCATTCCCAAATGGCCTGTTCAGAAACTCCTGTTAATTGGTGCAGATATTTGCACCGTTTCTGTCCTTCCCGCAGCGGGTATTGTTCATACTCGTCAATCCATTCACGCATAAGGACACCCAAATCATAGGCTTTCTCATATATGATTCCGTCTGGGTCAATCAATTTATAATCTGTATCATCAGACAACACCTTTAGAGTGTTTCCTCCATGTGCGTCACCATGAAGCAATACAAATTCGTCCGGATTCATGGCTTGTTCCCTTGATTGTAAATACTGCATAGCCTGCTTTATTACTTTTTGTGAACAAGGGCGGTTCAGTTTTTGCCAAGTGTCTCCGATGAAATTCCTAAACCATGAAACGCTTTCATTCCCCTTGGGAAAATCAGTATTTTTCGTTGGAATTAACCACGTTTTTTGTAATACGGAACAAATAATCTGCAACTGCTCGGCAACGGAATAGTCAAGCTGATTGATTGGTTTTCCCAAACGTTCCAGCAGGCAGACTTTTTTCTCCATATCATAAGAAAATAGTTTCGCATATCCATGTCCATTTACCATTTCAAGAGCCGCTACACTATTTTGAAATTCTCCGCCAAAATTTTCAGGCATATCGATTTTCAAGACAAATTTTTCTCCGTCAACTCCGTCCGCGTATGTGACAAAAGCGTGTGTACCACCAAGTAAGGCTTCTCCTACCGAAATATTCCACTTTGCTTCAAAGTAAGAGATTATATTATCAAGATTAGCAAGCCATGCTTCCCCAATAGCCCCTACGGATTTTGCCCGGCTGACAACAAGTGGCGGGATAACCCGTTGATGATTTTCAATACCTTTGTTACTTAAAACAGTATTATCAAACTCTGCACCAACTATCCCTTTTTCCATGCATTAAATTTCCTCCTCAAACGCTGTCACGCTTTGCGAGCAGCCTATTGACAAAAACACCCCGAAGGTCAGGCAATCTCCGGTACCGTTTGACCTTCAGGGTAAATTTTCAGGCACAATCCACTTGTCAAATCCGTAAGCCGTCCATTCACGTTTCACAGCAATCCTCTGCAATCACCAGACGGCTATTTATGTTACTTTGCACTTCTTATTTTACAGTCACAGAAGTAATGTGGGGATTTACGCCCTCATACCAGTATAAGAAACCTTCCATATCAACCTCATCGCCAATGTTCAGGCCTTTCACTGCACTGTACACATCGGTAGTATTATCGCACAGGTAGGATTCCACTGTGAAAGTATAGGTCTCTCCATTCAGGGAAACATTAAAGTACAGGTCGTCCCCATCCTGTCCGGAACCATCCCAGTTGTAAAGGAAAGGTGCCTCATTTCCATCTGCATCCTGGCTGGCCTCAACGGTCATACCTTTAAAGGATACGAACTCATTCTGATGATCGATCAGTTCATCGGTTCCCAGCATTGCTGTAACGTCTTCCGCCTCAGCAACATAGTTTCCATCCTCAATTTCAAAGGTTGCATCAATGATCTCAACCTCGCCGGACCACTCTGCCTTATAGCCTGTAACCTTAATCTTAGTTCCAACAGTCAGCTTCTCATAATCTTCCTCTGAGCAGGCCATGTTATACAGGAAATAACCGCCGTCCTTGTCCTGACTGTAAACGGTAGCCTTATCCTCCCACCAGGACTGCTTTGCCTGAACATAAGTCTCAACAACCACCTCTGTGTCAAGCTCTGCAGCAACATATTCCGCATAAGTCATAACGCCTTCAGATTTTGTCTCCTCAGAAGCCCCATCTGCTTCCGCTCCGGACTCTGCGTTTTCTTCTTCCGCCTCGGCCTCAGGCTCTACAGCTTCTTCTTCCGCTTCAGGCTCTGCCTCTGTCTCAGCTCCCTCATCAGAAGCTTCTTCAGACTGCTCACTTTCTGTGATACCATCTGTGGGCGCACTCTCATTTTTGTTCCCGCATCCCACACAAGCCATCACAAGCATGAGTGCAAGCAATAAAGATATAACTTTTTTCATCATTCTCCTCCTTAAAAAGCCTGAAAATCAGGCAATTGATTTTGACGACTTAATTATACATGATATTTCCAATAAATCAATACATTATCTCTTATTTCTTCTTTATCTGCCCTGCTTTTATCTTGTACTGCCCGGTTTTCTCATAAATGTTTTTTCAATAACGGTTTAAGATAATTCTTTTTGAAATCACGAACGGAGTGAAAGAATTCCTGCTCGGAATTAGAAAATGAGTTAGTGTCTGCTTTTTCAGAAAGAAGCTCCATTGTGCAAATCAAATCGGCAGCCTGGAAAAGTTTATAATCTACAGGCCTCACTTTTCTAAACTCCACATGGGCATAAAGTGTGTTAAAAACAGAAGTCAGTATTTTAGTAAGTTCAATTTGCCCATTATCATAATAAATGATAATTCTATTGAATTTCTCCCAAAAATCCTGATGGGACCTGAGTATCTCCGCAATCGATTTTGATATCCGTGCCGTCAGTGCAATCACATCTGGGCATTCATCCTTCCTTATTTTAGCGCAAACATAATGAAAATCTAATTTTCTGGTAAAATTAAATAAAGCATTAAAAAGTCTCTTTCGGTCTTCCATAAGATCGTTAGCATAAACAGACTCCCGACGAATCAACGGTCCCGTATGAATAGCATGTTGTTTATATCCAAGATTTGATAAATGATTTTCAAGATCATCTATATTTTTCGCAATATTGATATCCTGATTATGTAGAACCATTGCGACCAGATAAAACGGCGCATGGGAATCATATGGCCCAAAATCGCCCGATTCATCTATAAAAACACTTAATATCTTTTCTGCCATAGATTCCTCTTACCTTTCTTAAATCTCAATAATGAAAATAGCGGGGAAATTCCCCGCCATTCGGTGGACCAGGGTCTTTCGACCAGCCCAATCAGTGACATCACTGATTTATTTATATATCAACTTTAGCGAAAATATACCGCGCTGTCAATCTAATTCGAAAAAATTTAACTACTTTTCTTTATTCTACCTGCAACAACATATATTAAAATAAAAGTCCATGCCGCCGCCAGCGCCCCCAAAAGCAGAACCGCCGTCCGCGGAAGCTCCCCCAAATCCGCTTTCCCGGAGGCTAAAGAGGACGCTCCCTCTCCCTGGTCAAGGCGGTACAGGGCGGCAGTCTCCTCATAAAGCTTATCCATATACTGTTCGTTAATCTCCTGCTTTCTTCTGACAGACTTCACGGTATTTTCAATCAGCTGTCCCGCCGCATCCCGCAGGGAAGCCGAGCCGTTAAACACCGGGGTCACGAAGGTATGCTCAATATTGTCAAGCAACAGCTCAGTTGCTTTTATTTTAACATCATAATAAGTCTTGTTATCTTCCCCGCACTTTGACAAATACTCCTGATACTGAGCCGAGTCCTGAGCCTTTTTCGTTACCGGTACATACCCTTCTGTCTCCGCATAGGCAATCTGCACATCATCCGAGAGCAGATACTGGGTAAAGAGCCAGGACGCCAGAACCTCCTGGGAATCCTTTTTATTAAAAACACACACCGAAGGCCCCTGGGATATCATCCGGGGATTCTCAGGGTCAAACTGCGGAATGGTCATAACCTCGGTCTCAAACTCCACCACCTTATCCTTGCTGATGTCGGAAAGGGGGGCATCCGTCCCCATCCATGTGGCGCCCGCCGTGGAATCTATGGCAAACAGACATTGGCCGGTATTTAAAAAGTTAGCCGGATAGCTGGAAATCTTAAAGGTGGAAAACGCGCCGCTTTTCCCATGCTCCGCAATGGTGTAAAGTAATTCCTTTGTAACATCATTAAAGAGCAGCAGTTCTCCATCCGCCGTGGAATAACCGGCACCCTTCTGCCTAAGCATCTGAATCATCATATTGTCCGTAGACTTGTAAATAAAGGGAATCAGCACCTTCTGACCATTGATCAGGAAATTCTCGTCCCCATCCTTCTCCATTGCCGCCTCCGATACCTCCCAGACAAAATCCCAGGTAAGCACCTCCGGCAGGGTATAGCCTAAGGCCTCCACATAAGTTTTATTGATGTAGCAGGCCTCTGAGGAACGCATATAGGGGAGGGCATAATAATGCCCGTCCACAATACACTCCTCCAAAAACTGAGGTACAATCTCGTCTTTTACGGGCCCGTCAAATCTGACATCGCTCCCTCCAAGGCCATATTTCCCATCATTCAATAAATCGTCAAGTGGTACTACCTGATTGGTTCCGGACAAATAAGTTGCAATATGGTCCGGATAAGTAATACACACATTGGGCGTTGTGCCAGTAGCAATATTGGTTATGACGTCATTGTAAATCTTGCCATAATCCGTATACAGGCGTAAATTTACCGTAATGTTAGGATAAAGCTTCTCAAAATCCTCAATTGCCTGCTCATAGATGGCCGTCTGGGTCTTGTTGGTATCATTTTTGGCCCAAAAAGTAATTTCATAATTCTTGGAAGTATCAAACTCCTCCGGGATAGAAAAAGCGCTCAACCCCTTTGACCCATGACACCCCGTAAGCGCCAACGGACCTGCCGCAAGCAGCACCAGCGAAGCAATTCCGGTTAAAATCCTTTTCCCCATTTTCATCATCCTTTGAGCCCTCCCCTTGAAACACCGGCCATTACTTTCTTGCGGAAAATCAAAAACAGGATAATCAGCGGAAGGGAGATCACCACCACAGCCGCCATCATTGCCGGAATGTTTTCCCGGCCGAAGCCGTTTTCCCGAATCTCCTGGATTCCGTTGGAAACCAGAAAATAATTTTCATCATCCGTGATAAGCCTGGGCCACACATAGGAATTCCAGCACTCAATCACCTTCAATATGGTAATGGTAATCAGCGTAGGCTTTGATATGGGTATCATTACCTTCAGCAGATATTTTAAATCCGACGTGCCGTCCACCTTGGCTGCATAGTACAGACTGTCTGGAATCTGTTCAAAATTTTCTTTCAGCAGATAAATGTAAAAGACAGAGGTAACCGAGGGCAGAATAAGCCCCGGAAAGGTGTTTCGCATATTCAGATTTGTAACCGTCACGAAGTTTGTGATAATCACCAGCTCATTGGGGATCATCATTAGAGAAAGGAAAATAACAAAGGCAATATTTTTCCCTCTGAAATCCAGTCTGGCAAAGGCAAAGGCCGCCAGCGTAATCACAACCAACATGATCGCCGTGGTTACCACCGTAAAGATAACCGTATTCCCAAAATATCTCCCCAGCGGCACCGCGGTAAAAGCATCCGCATAGTTCTGCAGGGTAGGCGATAAAGTAAAAAATGCAGGAATATATTCCGAGTTGTAGGCGCTGTAGCTTTTTACGGAGGTGAGAATCATCCAGTAAAAAGGAAACAGCACAATAATCGCCCAGAAAGCAAGTAAAATATAGGTTATTGCATTTAAAATCTTTCTGCGGCTCCTTGCTACCTTTTCAATTTTATTATAATCAGTCATTTCTATAACCGTGCTCCCTTCTCAACATACGAATTTGTGCCCGAGGCACAAATTTCCCAGCAAGCAAACTACTTTCCGGCAATCTGTTCAGCCTCATCCCCTGCTCTGCTTAGTAATGGACATTTTTCTTACTAATCAGCAGATTGATACACGTAATTGTCAGCACAATGGAAAACAATATGATTGCCGCCGCAGAGGCATAAGATGGATATCCGCCGCTGTCGCCGTAAAGCATATCATAGACATACCCTACAATCGTATTCATTTCCGCCGCATTTAAATTGGTTCCGAAAAGGGCAACCGCATCGCTGTATGCCTTAAACGCTCCGATAAATCCTGTGATCACCAGATAAAAAATCATAGGGGAAATCATCGGCAGCGTAATGCGCATAAACGTCCTTAATTTTGAAGTTCCATCCACCTTTGCCGCATTGTAATACACCTGATTTACGGAGGAGAGGGCACTGGTCAAAATCAAAATCTTAAAGGGCATGACCACCCATATGGTGTACAGGCAAAGTACAAACATCTTTGCCCAGTAGGGCCCGTCGATAAAATCAACGCTGCTTCCCCCAAACAGCTGAATCAAAAGATTGATCATACCGTCCGTATATGCGGTCTTTTTAAACAAAATCATAAACACTAGTCCCACAGCCAGCGTGTTGGTCACATAAGGCAGAAAATAAATCGTCTGGAACAGCTCCCGCAGCGGCTTAATGGAACTTAAACCCACGGAAATAAGCAAGGCAAGTCCCGTGGAGAGGGGCACTGTGATAATCACCAATATGAATGTATTTTTCACCGCCTGTAAAAAATACGGGTCGTGTAACACATAGGAATAGTTGTACCATCCAACACCAAAATAAGTCTGAGAAGCGGAATTATATCCCTCCTCAAAGGAATAAATGAAAACATCTATCAGGGGATAAACCATAAATACCCCAAGAAAGAGAATTGCCGGTAAAAGATACAGCCATCCTTTTAACCCGCTCTCAGCCAGCTTCTTCCTCATCCTAATCCTCCATGGCCAACGGCCTGCAAATGCAATGTATGCTCACTATACAACAACGTCGGCAAAAATTTTCGATTGAAAAATTGTCAATTCTCAATCTGTCTATACCTCAAAATGAATTCTTTCTTCTGTCTCCCTGTTAAAGAGAAAAACCTTGCCCGGATTTAAGGCAAATCTAACCGGTGTTGCCACTGCTTTTTCTTCTACAGGCGCCGATTCTCCTGTAAATACACCTTCTTCCGAACGGTCCGGGTCTGCGTCCCCGACGTATCCTCCGCCAATCTTCCCCAGATGCTCCGCACCCACAATCGCCCGGATGGACGCATTTAAGGAAGCTTTATTTCGGGAAACAACGCTGATGTCCCGGCCCATCACTTCTATGCCGCTCAGCTCACAGCAAAAGGGCCCGTCTTCCTGAAGGCGGAATCCTTCCGGACGCACCCCCACGAAAACCTTCTGCTCCTCCACACCTTTTATCTTTAAAACCGCATCTTCACCTATATATAACCGATTCTCCTTTACCTGTCCCTCAAACAGATTGATAGGAGGCGTCCCAAGGAACTTAGCCACAAACAGATTCGCCGGACTATCATACACATCCTGGGGCTTTCCAATCTGCTGAACCACCCCGTCCTTCATAACCACAATCATATCGGAAATGCTCATGGCTTCTTCCTGATCATGGGTCACAAAAATAGTGGTAATCCCCGTCTCCCTCTGGATTCTCCTGATTTCTTCCCGGGTCTGCAGCCGCAGCCGCGCATCTAGGTTGGACAAGGGCTCATCCAGCAAAAGCACCCGGGGCATTTTCACCAGAGCCCGGGCTATGGCCACCCTCTGCTGCTGCCCACCGGAGAGCTCCCCCGGCTTTCTCTCCATCAGTTCCTCTATCTGCACCAGCTTCGCTGCCTCATAAGCCTTTGCAAGCATCTCACTTTTGGAGAGCTTGTCCTTTCCTTTTAAATTCTCTAAAGGAAACAAGATATTCTGCTTTACCGTCAAATGAGGATAAAGGGCATAATTCTGAAACACCAGCCCAATCCCTCTGTTTTCAGGCGGCAGATCCGTGACGTCGTCCTTCCCAAAAAATATCCTGCCGCCGGTGGGCTTTATCAGACCGCTTATCAGATTAAGCGTCGTACTTTTTCCACACCCGGAAGGCCCCAGCAGCCCAATCAGCTTTCCGTCCGGAATCGTAAAAGTAAAATTATCAACCGCAACCACGTCCTCACGCTTCTTCCTGTCGCGGCTGGGAAACTTTTTCGTCAAATTCTGCAATACAACTTCCATCCCAATCCTCCATGTTACCGACCCCCGCAAATTTGGGCACCAGCACAAATTTGTATATATCTTCCAAATGTCACCCCAATTATACTGAATTATAAAATAAATGTCCACACAATATCAAATCAGGCAGGGAAGGTTCTTCCCCCTACTCGCCGCGCGGGCCGCCTGTCAGCTCTGCTGACAATCTTCCCACGCATTTTTGCGTCTGGGCGGCCCTGCCGACAATCTTCCCATGCATTTTTGCGTCTGGGCGGCCCTGTGCACAAAAAAGAGACCATCTGCATGGCCTCTTTCAATCTTTTTCTTATATTTTATACTTCCACATCCGGCTCTGACAGTGCTTTCTGGTAGCTCTCCAGAATAATGCTCTGTATCTTTTCCCGTGTGAATGAGTTAATAGGATGGGCAATATCGCGATACTCGCCGTCAGTTGCTTTTTTGCTCGGCATTGCTATAAAAAGTCCCTTATCTCCCTCTATTACCTTAATATCATGAACTACAAATTCGTCGTCAATGGTAATGGAAACAATAGCACGCATCTTGCCCTCTTTCGTAATTTTCCTTACACGTACATCAGTAATTTGCATTGTCCTTCCCCCTTAGTTGATTATTTAACATTTAATTACCTCCATGTCCAAAATCAGCTTCTTGTGAAGCACGTATGTTCATTCCTGCTGCATTCATTACATAACGTATCTGTTATTCCTCTCCAGTACAATCTTGATGCCATCAGTTCCCGCATGATAAGAATTAGCACGAATCGTGTCCCGGCTCTCTACAATACAGTTTTCAATGTGGGTATTGTCGCCGATGTATACGTCATTTAAAATAATAGAATTTTTAATGTAGCAATTGTTTCCTATGTAAGCTTTCTTAAATATTACGGAATCCTCCACTATTCCATTTACAATACAGCCGCTTGAAATCAGGCTGTTTCTGACCTGCGAACCCACGTTATACTTGGCCGGAGGCAGGTCGTCCACCTTCGAGTAAATATCCGGATACTGTTTAAAGAAATAATCTCTTGTTTCGGGTTTCAGGAAATCCATATTCGTGCTGAAATAATCCTCCACCGTCGCTATATTTCTCCAGTATTCCTGAAGCTTATACCCATAAATCCTTTTCATATTCTTATAACGGATCAGAATATCCTTGACAAAATCATATCTGTCTTCCTGTAAGCACTTTTCAATCATTTCAATCAGCTGACGCCTTCTGACCACATAAATACCACAGGAAATGGTGTTGGATTTTGCCACTACGGGTTTTTCTTCAAACTCCTCTATCCGGCTCTCCTCATTCATTCTGACCGTGCCAAACCGCTCCACATTTACATCGGCCGGCATAGTCTTACATACTACGGTGATATCTGCCTTTTTGGCGATATGATATTCCAGAACTTTGTTGTAATCAAGCTTATAAACGCAGTCACCGGAAGTAATCACCACGTAAGGTTCATGACTGTTTTTTAAAAAAGATAAATTCTGCGCAATGGCGTCTGCCGTTCCCCTGTACCAGTAACTGTTTTCCGCAGTTACCGCCGGTGTAAATACATACAAGCCTCCCTGCTTACGCCCAAAATCCCACCATTTGGAGGAATTTAAATGCTCATTCAGGCTCCTTGCATTATACTGGGTGAACACCGCCACCTTTTGAATATGAGAATTTGTCATATTGCTCAGCGCAAAATCAATGCTTCGATAACTGCCCGCAATAGGCATTGCGCACACAGCCCTTTTTTTTGAGAGTTCTCTCATCCTGTAATTATTTCCGCCTGCCAATATTATACCAATTGCCCTCACTGCTCATCACCTGCCTTAATCAATGTTTTTCCGCCTGCAAGACAATTATCAGGATAATCCTCTCCCGAAGTAACTCCGAATATACAGGAGTTCTTTCCTACTGTGATGCCATCCGGTATTACACTTTTTTCCCCTATTGTAACAAGGCCGCTGTTATAAATATGGGGTTCCGTTTCATTGGGCACCTCATCCCCATAGCCCAATTTCACGTTATCCCCGATTGCAACATTTTCAGCTGCAATAACCTTGTAACACTCGCATCCGGTGCCGATTACCGTATTATTCATGATAATGGAATCGCGCACCACCGTATCTTTTCCAATTGTGACGCCGCAGCCAATCACAGAATTATACACCTTGCCGTAAATTTCCGCTCCCTCTCCCACAATGCTTCTTTCCACCACGCTGTCACTTGCTATGTACTGGGGAGGGAGTATCTCGCTCTTGGTGTAAATCTTCCAATATTCCTCATATAAATTAAACTCGGGTACAATGTCAATCAGCTCCATGTTTGCTTCCCAGTAGGAGCTTAAGGTTCCCACATCCTTCCAGTAGCCGTTAAACTCATAAGCGTAAAGGGATTCCCCTTTTCCGTGGCAGTAGGGAATGATATGTTTGCCAAAATCAAGACCCGACTGGTCCGCATTGGCAATCAGCGCTTCCTTCAGGGTCTTCCAATTGAAAATATAAATGCCCATGGATGCCAGATTGCTCCTTGGATTCTCAGGTTTTTCCTCAAAATCCGTAATCTGTTTCTTCTCGTCCGTGATCATGATGCCGAAACGCTTTGCCTCCTCCATTGGAACGGGCATAACGGCAATTGTAACTTCCGCTCCCTTTTCCTTATGGAAGTCCAGCATGATCTCGTAGTCCATCTTATATATATGGTCTCCGGAAAGTATCAGGACATATTCCGGATTGAAGCTTTCCATGTAATCAAGGTTCTGGTAAATTGCATTGGCAGTGCCTGTATACCACTCGCTGTTTGAACTTTTTTCATAAGGCGGGAGAACGGTCACGCCCCCAATATTTCGATCCAAATCCCACGGAATACCAATCCCAATGTGTGTATTTAACCGTAAAGGCTGATACTGGGTCAGGACGCCAACTGTATCCACTCCTGAATTAATGCAATTGCTTAGAGGAAAGTCAATAATCCGGTACTTCCCTCCAAAAGATACTGCCGGCTTGGCTACCTTGGATGTCAGCACGCCCAGTCTGCTTCCCTGACCGCCCGCTAATAACATGGCAATCATTTCTTTTTTAATCATATCATTCCTCCAATACATACCACCGGCATCTCATAAATCGAATGCCGGCGCCTTATACAGGTCATTTTATATTTTGTTTTATGTTGCCGCAGGCAACAATCATAATATCTATGAATAGTATATCATAGGTCAACTGAAAAGTGAATATTGTTTACAAAATTTTTATAAGAATATGTTGCTTTTATGTAAATTTTCTACAATAATCAGCGTTTTTACGGCTCATATCTTTTGCGAAATTACAACATATTGTATACGGTTTCTTTTCTCATATCTTATTTTGTTGAAAATGCCATTGGTTTTTATTGTGTAATTATATATAATTAAGTCAAAACTATATTAGTCGAATTCCCGGGCCGCAGACAGCGCCAAAACCGCCATGACGATGGCCGGCTCCTTAAACGGAAAAGCTCCAATTTCCGCCTGGGCCTGTCCTATCTGCATTACCGCCCGGAAAATGGAGGTTTCATCATGTATCAGATAAATTTTAACCGGCCCATCTTTGTACATTTTATCGGGATAGGCGGCATCAGTATGAGCGGCCTTGCCGAAATTCTTTTGGATCAGGGCTTTTCCGTCTCCGGCTCCGACGCAAAGCCTTCCCCATTGACCAAAGGCTTAGCGGAGAAAGGAGCTGTCATTTATTACGGCCAGCGGGCCGAAAACTTAAACGATTCTATTGACCTTGTGGTCTACACCAGCGCCATTCACCCCGACAACCCGGAATTTATGGCCATGAAGGAAAGAGGAATCCCATCCCTTACAAGAGCCCAGCTTTTAGGGCAGATGATGAAAAATTATAAGCTGCCCATTGCCGTAAGTGGCACCCACGGAAAAACAACGACAACCTCAATGATTTCCGAAATCCTTTTGGAGGCAGGTACGGACCCCACTCTCTCCATCGGCGGTATCTTAAAAGCCATTGGGGGCAATATCCGCATTGGCCACGGCGATTATTTTGTAACCGAAGCCTGTGAGTATACCAACAGTTTTTTAAGCTTTTTTCCGAAAATAAGCATTATCCTGAATGTGGAGGAGGACCATCTGGACTTTTTTAAGGATATTGATGATATTCGAAATTCCTTTCATCAGTTTGCCTCCCTTCTTCCAAAGGATGGCACTTTAATCATCAACGGGGAAATTCCCCAACTGAATACCATTTTAAACGGCCTTGGCTGCCGTGTTATCACCTACGGCAGCACGGACGCATTTGACTATCATCCGGAGCAGATTACCTGGCAGGAGGGCTGTGCCAGCTTTCTTCTTGTGGGTAAGGACGGCCTTAGGGAAAACATCACCTTAAGTGTTCCCGGCAGACACAATATTGACAACGCTATGGCTGCCATTGCACTTGCGCGTCTTCTTTCCATTGATTTTACGGTTATAAGAAAGGCTTTATCCGATTTTCACGGCACTGACCGGCGTTTCGAGTACAAGGGAAAGGTTCAGGGCGTTACTATAATAGATGATTATGCGCATCATCCCACAGAAATTACAGCAACTTTGACCGCCGCCCAAAATTATCCTCACAAAACCCTCTGGTGTGTGTTCCAGCCTCATACCTTCTCGCGGACCAAAGCTTTTATGAAGGAATTTGCACGCGCCCTGTCCTTAGCCGACCGTATTGTGCTGGCTGATATCTATCCGGCCAGGGAGACCGACAATCTTGGCATCAGTTCGGTGACCCTGCAAAAAGAAATCGAAGCCCTTGGAAAAACCTGTGATTATTTCCCCTCTTTTGAGGAAATTGAAAATTTTCTTTTAAAAAGTTTTACACAAGGTGATTTGTTGATAACTATGGGGGCCGGAGACGTGTTAAACATTGGGGAAAACCTTTTAAAGCGCTAAGTTGTCCACATTTTCCACATATTGAAGCGCCGAAAACTGCCTTTCAATATGTGGATATTTTTAAAATTTTACCAAGTGAAAATTCCCTGTATTTTACACACATTTTTCGTCACAAGCTTCCGGTCACCACCACTGTTTCCACAATATCCACATTTTCCACAAATCCCGGAACCCTTGTAAATCCTTATCTTTCCTTAATTTTTCCTATTTCAATTTTCGAATGCTTATGCTATAATTCAATTTGCTTTCGATTCGTATAAATTAAGATAAAGGTCAGGTGACGGCTCATGAGTCGCTTTAAAATTTACCGGGAAAATTGTTCCGACGTTACCGTTGTGTCCAATGTTTTCATAGATGAGTACATGAAGGACGCCAACGATGCCCAACTGAAAATATATCTGTACCTGCTCCGGGTCATGGGGGCGGGTCTTACCACCAGTGTGTCCGATTTGGCGGATCAGTTTAACCACACGGAGAAGGATGTGTTAAGGGCCCTTAAATATTGGGAGAAGAATCGTCTTCTTGCGCTGGAATATGATGAGACGAAAAATCTCTCGGGAATTCGTCTTCTTGATATACCAAGTCCTGTCAAAAGTGAATCTGTGCCCCTTGCTCCCATTGTGGTGCAGCTCTCTCCCAAGCAGGAATCGCCCTCTGAGAAGATATCTTCGGACAAGGCTCTTTCAGAAAAGACCCCTTTGGAAAAGTCTCCTTTAGAAAAGGGGGAATTTTCCAAACCCGCCTATACACTTGACCAGTTAAAAGAATTTCAAAATAAAGAAGAAACCGCCCAGCTTCTTTTTGTGGCGGAACAGTATATCGGAAAGCCCTTAAGTCCTTCCGAAATAAAAACAATTCTCTTTTTTGCGGACAGGCTTCACTTTTCCGAGGATTTGATAGACTACCTGATCCAGTACTGTGTTGACAAGGGAAAAAAGGACTTCCGTTACATAGAAAAGGTCGCGATCAGCTGGGCTCAGGAAGGCATTACCACACCAGGGCAGGCCGCCAAATTTGCCGTTAAATACGATAAATCCGTCTATGACATCATGAAGGCTCTGGGCAAATCAGGGGTTCCCACCAAGGCGGAGGCCGATTATGCCATCAAGTGGAACAAAGTATACGGTTTTACAAAGGACATCATTCTTGAAGCCTGCAGCCGTACGGTCATGGCCACCGACCACCATCGGTTTGAATATGCCGACAGCATTTTATCCAGCTGGCACCAGAAACAGGTTCACCATAAATCTGACATTAAAGCGCTGGATGAGGCCTATGCAAAGAGCCGGGTTACCGCGCCTAAGCCCCGAAGCGGCAACATTGGCCAGTTCAACCAGTTTATGCACAGCGAATATGATTTTGAGGAACTTGAGAAAGAAATCTTAAGCAATTAACAAGGAGAATCACTGTGGCACTTAGCAATTCTCAATATGAAACAATTATGCGCGGATATGAGGACAGGCAGACCACGCGCAGGCATCTTGTGGAGCAGCGCACGGCCCAGGTCTACGCCTGTGTGCCGGGCTACCGGGAGCTGTGTGAATCCGTGGCCTCCATTTCCGTATCTCAGGGCAGAAAGCTCCTTGAGGGCGATGAAAATGCCCTGGAGAAACTTCATGTTTCCATAAACCGTCTTTCCGGGGAGAAGGAACTTCTCCTTACAAAAGCCGGCTATCCTGCGGACTATCTTACCCCCTCTTATACCTGTCCCGACTGCAGGGATACAGGTTACATTGACGGGGCCAAATGCCATTGTTTTAAGCAGGCCGTCATTGACCTTTTATATGAACAGTCCGGCATCCGGGATATGCTGGAAAAAGAAAACTTTGGCACACTCTCTTATGATTATTATCAAGGTGAAGATTTACAGCGCTTTCAAAACGCTGTAAAAGAATGCAAAAACTTTGTGAAAACTTTTGATTCAGGCTATCAAAATTTATTCTTTTATGGTACAGTAGGTACAGGCAAGTCTTTTCTATCCGGCTGTATTGCCAGGGAACTGATTGAAAGCGGACATTCCGTTATTTATTTCAGCGCTGCCGGACTCTTTGAAACTCTATCCAGAAGCATGTTTGATTATAAGAATAAAGATGACATTGTCAGTTTCCATGAAGATTTATATGGCTGCGACCTGCTCATCATCGACGACCTTGGTACCGAATACACCAATAATGTTGCCGTTTCCGTATTTTTTTCCCTGTTGAATCAGCGGCACCTTAACAAAAAGTCTACCATTATTTCAACCAATTTATCCTTAGAAGATTTGCGGAATCGTTACTCGGACCGGGTTTTTTCCCGAATCACCAACCAATATATTATATGTAAGTTTACCGGTTCAGATATTAGGATGTTAAAAAAACGACTTCAAAACAGAAAGTGAGGTAACTATGGCTCAGCGTGAAGAAACAAGAAATTTGGAGACGATACCTGTAGGCTCCCTGGGAATTATCCCCTTAGAAGGATGTAAAGCTCTCGGTCAAAAGGTGGATGATTATCTGGTAAAATGGCGCACGGTCCGCGAGAGCGAACATAAGACAAGTCTTGCCTTTGCCGGTTATCAGCGGGATTCCTACATTTTAAAAGCCCAGGTTCCCCGCTTTGGCTCCGGAGAAGCCAAGGGAATGATTTTGGAATCCGTAAGAGGAAGCGACCTTTATCTTCTTGTGGATGTTGCAAATTACAGTCTGACCTATTATATGTGCGGGCACGAAAATCACATGTCCCCTGACGACCATTATCAGGATTTAAAGCGAATCATTGCTGCCGTTGGCGGAAAAGCAAGACGCATCACGGTCATCATGCCTTATTTATATGAGAGCAGGCAGCACAAGAGAACCGCAAGAGAGTCCCTCGACTGCGCCCTTGCCCTTCAGGAGATGGTACATATGGGTGTGGACAACATCATCACCTTTGACGCCCACGACCCCAGAGTACAGAATGCAATTCCCCTCCACGGCTTTGAGACCGTCCAGCCCGCCTACCAGTTTATCAAAGGGCTTTTAAAGCATGTGAAGGGCCTTAACATTGATGCCGGTCATATGATGGTAATCAGCCCTGACGAGGGCGGCATGTCACGTGCCATTTACATGGCCAACGTGCTTGGTCTGGATATGGGTATGTTCTACAAGAGACGGGATTACACCCGTATTGTGGACGGCCGTAACCCCATTGTAGCTCACGAATTTCTCGGTTCCGACGTAGCCGGAAAAGATATGGTTGTAATTGACGATATGATCTCCTCCGGTGAAAGTGTCCTGGAGGTTGCCACCGCTTTAAAAGAGCGCAAGGCACGCAAGATATTTATCTGCGCCACCTTCGGTCTGTTTACCAAGGGCCTTGAACGCTTTGACAAGGCTTATGAAAACGGCATCATCGACAAGGTACTGACCACCAATTTAATCTATCAGCCCACGGAATTGCTTGAGCGGGAATGGTATATTGACTGCGATATGAGTAAATATATTGCATATATTATCGATACATTAAATCATGACGCATCTATCAGCGACCTGCTCAATCCCAATGAGCGTATCCAGAGGGTGGTTGCCAAATATAAGGCCGACGAGATAATCGATTAGGACATAAATTAAACACCCCCGAAAATCCTTTCAGAAGAATTTTCGGGGGATTCTTTTCCCAAAGTTTATGGTATCGGCCGTTTTTCAAACCGCACTGTGATGATTCAGATTTTTATTCCTCTCTCTTACGCCTTTCTTCCTCCCAGACCCGGTTGAGACGGTACTCAAAGTCTCTCCTGCTTTTCGTTGCCATATTGGAGAGAATCAGTCCTGCAAAGAAAGACTGAATTGCCGCCATCATCACAAAACCGCAGACTATCAAAGTGGGGAACTTCAAAACCAGCCCTGTTTCCAAAAATTCAAGCAGTACCGGAATGAAAAACAAAACTGCAATCACTGCCAGTAAAGCCGCCAGTAAACTAAAAAAGCCAAAGGGTTTATAATCCCGGTAAAGCCGGAAAATAGTGCCAAGCACCCGAAATCCATCCGAATAGGTATTTAACTTGGACTCGCTTCCCTCCGGCCTGTCCCTGTAGTCCACAATCACATTATCAATCTGCATATGATTGTAAACCGCATGTATGGTCATTTCCGTCTCAATCTCAAAGCCCTTTGACAGAACCGGAAAGGTCTTCACGAATCCATAACTGAAAGCCCGAAATCCTGTCATGATATCCTTCACCTCACAGGCAAACAGATGATTGATACCAGCCTTCACCACAGAATTACCCATATTGTGGAAAGGGCGTTTATTTTCTTCAAAGTACGTGGACGACAGCCTGTCCCCCACTACCATATCCGCATTATGACAGAGCACCTTGTCCACCATTTCAGGGGCAAACTCCATAGGATAAGTGTCATCCCCGTCCACCATAACGTAGCACTGTGCGTCTATCTCACGAAACATACGCCTGATCACATTTCCTTTCCCCTGCATATATTCATGCCGCACCACCGCCCCATGGCTTTCCGCTATCTGGGCCGTCCTGTCAGTGGAATTATTATCATACACATAAATGACCGCCTCAGGTAAAGCCTCTCTCGTATCATCAATCACCTTACCGACAGTCTTTTCCTCATTATAACATGGAATTAAAACCGCAATCTTGTCCATCAAAACATCCTTTTCCCAATCTTATGTGATATATATTACCTGTTTATTTTAACAGAGTTTCCAAGCGAAGTCCAGCCTGAAACCCAGCGTTGCATGGACTGTCAGCCCAAACAGTAAAAAATAACACCTATTGCCAAAACAGCCCTCATACTATATACTATAAATGCTTTATCCCCCACTATTCCACATTTATCCGGGGCAATACGGCAAAGAAAGGTACGGTTCACTCATATGATTCGATTAATCTTAGTGGCATCTTTTGTCATTTTATTTTTAGTTTTCAGCATCCCTCTTTTGATTGCGGAATGGATTATCGGCAAGTATAATATGGACTTAAAAAATAAAAGTTCTCTCGCCATTGTGAAGTGGGCCTTTCGGGTGTGCCTGTTCATAGCCGGAACCCACATCACCGTGATCGGCGAGGAAAACGTCCCAAAGGATGAGCCTGTTTTGTATATCGGAAATCACAGAAGTTATTTCGACATATTGATCACCTACGTGCGTGTTCCCAGGCCTACCGGCTATATCGCAAAAAAAGAAATGCTCAAATGGCCTCTGCTTGTCAACTGGATGAAGAATCTCCACTGTCTGTTCCTGGACAGAAATGACTTAAAGCAGGGTCTTAAGGTGATATTAACCGCAATAGACAAGGTAAAATCCGGCATTTCCATCTGCATTTTCCCGGAAGGTACCAGAAACAGAGTCAATCACACTTTTATGGAATTTCATGAGGGAAGCTTTAAGATTGCTGTAAAAACAGGATGTCCAATTGTTCCCATGACCATTTATAATTCCGGTGACATTTTTGAGGACCATCTTCCGAAAATAAAAAAAGCTCAGGTTATTTTGGAATACGGCAAGCCCATTTACATAAGAGACCTGCCCAAAGAAGACCGGAAAAAAATCGGCGCGTATACCCAAAATATAATCGAAACCACTTACTCCAAAATCAAAGAAGGAGCCGTACAACAAATTGAGTAGGGGAAATTCCCCTACTCTTATTTAATGAGCGGCCCGCAGCGTATGGCGGCGTTTAATTTTCTGCCTTTCCATATAACAGCGGATGCGAAAAATGAACATTAAAAAAGTCAATCAGCGGTCCCATAAAAAAGGCCGTAATCAATGTTCCGATACCCGGAAGCAGGCCGCAGACAGCGCCAATTATCACACAGATTAAATCACAGCCAATCCGGCAGAAACGGAATGGCTTTTTGCTTCTGTTGGAGATAATAATGGGAATGGCGTCATATACGGAAACCCCCAAATCGGAAGTCATATACAATGAAGATGCAAAGCACATCAGCACAACGCCTATCACCAGCAGCATAATTCTGACTGCCAGGGATGGAGATGCAAATATGTCCCCAATCACCTGCTGGGAGAAATCCGCTATGTAACCCGTCAGAAACATGTTGATAAAAGTGGCAATGCCAATATAATGTTTGTCCAGAAACAAGTCGATCAGAAGCATCAAAAAGCATATCCCCGTATAATATGTTCCATATGATATTCCACTAAGGAACCGCCCCCAGCTCCCCTGTGCAAAGCACTGGAAGGGATCCACTCCAAAAAAGGAGCATTTAAAAAATCCTACTGCAATGGCGCAAAGAATTACACCAACAATCGTCATCACGATACGTGGACGAAATTTATCCGGAAGTTGTATTTTCATCTTAATCTCCATTTATCCCTCTCTTTTAAAAATTCCACTATCTTCTCAAACTCCATCCCATGGGATGCCTTTACAAGGACAGTATCGCCTTCCTTGAGCAGTGCGGGCAGATGCTCCTGCAGTTCATCCCTTGTGGCAAAATAACAGATTTCTTTCACGGACGTATCAGTCGAAAGCTCCTTTTCATGGACGGCTCTCTCATACATATGTCCGGAAAGCGCGCCCGTACAGATTATCACGTCCGTCCCTTTCTCCACCGCATACGCGCCCACACCGGCATGGAGCT
The DNA here is from genome assembly GCA_910585075.1 of uncultured Lachnospiraceae bacterium. Classification (GTDB taxonomy): domain Bacteria; phylum Bacillota; class Clostridia; order Lachnospirales; family Lachnospiraceae; genus Suilimivivens. Next base: position 127,320 of record CAJUED010000004.1, on the reverse strand, counting down.
CCTCCTCATTTTCGCCCAGCTCAAACATGTCTCCTAAAATCGCCACTTTTCTGCCGGGCGCCTGGCAGAGCAAATCAATTGCCGCCCGCATGGAACCCGGATTTGCATTGTAACAGTCATCAATTAACGTACAACCGGAAAGGGAAATCACATTGCTTCTCCCGTTCACCCTCTCCACATGGGTAATCCCCGCTTTCACCTCCCCGGACGTAAGCCCTAACTCCATTCCCACGCCTGCGGCGGCCAGGGCGTTTAGCACCATATGGGCCCCCGGCAGAGGAATCTCCACCCGAAACGCTTCAAGGTTTGCATGAATAACCGCCCTTGTCCCAAGCAATCCCCGGCTGACCACATCCGACGCAAAAATCTCATTGTCAGATTCTAAGCCAAAATGAATCGGATCATGACTTCCCTTCTTTTTTATGTGGCGGAGAATATCGTCATCCCCATTGACAAACACATGGCCATCCGGATTCATAAAGTCAAAAATCTCTGACTTCGCCTTAAAAATCCCTTCCCTGCTCCCTAAATTTTCCAGATGGGACTGGCCGATGTTGGTTATGACGCAGATATCCGGCTTCGCAATTTTACTCAGGCGGTGCATCTCCCCAAAGTTGCTGATTCCCATCTCAAGAACCGCAATCTCATGCTCCGGCCTGATGGAAAGCACTGTCAGGGGAAGGCCCACTTCATTGTTGAAATTTCCCGACGTCTTTAAAACCTGATACTTCTCCGAAAGCACGGAAGCGATAAATTCCTTGGTACTGGTTTTCCCCACGCTGCCGGTAATGCCCACCACCTTAACGGAAAGCTGTTCCCTGTAAAATTCCGCAATATCCTTTAATGCCTGAAAAGAATCCTTCACCAGAATATACGGCACCGGATAATCGGCCGGCCGTTCACAGACAACACCCAGGGCGCCTTTTTCCGCCACCTGGGCTATGAACTGATGTCCGTCCACCTTCTCGCCCTTTGTGGCGATAAAGACCCCGCCCGCTTCTATCTTCCGGGAGTTAATCACCACGCAGGAGGCCTCCTCCTCCGCTTTTTCCCCGGCTCCCCGGGGCATGTGCAAGACTCCCCCGCAGGCCCTCGCCATATTCCTTAAGGTCATATTTTTCATATGATGATTCATGTGCTTACCCTCCAATATTGCCGGCACTCCGAAGTTTTACGCCACGTCTTTACATACGTGTCATTCCTTTGTCCGGCAAAAATGATTTCCGTCCTATCACCGGCATCATTTTACATCAAAAAATTATTTTTTGCATGCGGTTTCTTTGCTGCATACGGCCGCCTGCAGTATCCGCTGGCAGAGCTCCTCAAAGTTCATCCCCAGAGCCGCCGCCTCCTGGGGCAGTAAAGAGGTGGGCGTCATTCCCGGAAGTGTATTTGCCTCCAGACAGAATATCTCCCCATCCCTGCTCATCATAAAATCCATTCTGGCGTAATTTTTAAGGCGCAGCGCCGTGAATGCTTCCTCAGCATATCTCTGGAGTTCCTCGGTTTTTTCAGCGGGAATGTCCGCCGGACAGGTTTCCACCGTAGCCCCGGGCTGATATTTATTTTTATAATCATAAAAACCTTCAAGAGGCGCTATCTCTATCACCGGCAGAGCCTTTCCCTCCATCACACCCACGGAAAACTCCCGTCCGTCAATATACTGTTCCACGATCACCTCATCGTCATACCGGAATGCTTCCGCAAGAGCATTTTCGTATTCTTCCTCTGTCTTCGCGATACTCACTCCCACGCTGGAACCGCCGCAGCAGGCCTTCACAATACAGGGGAAGGCAACGCTCCCCTTTTGTTCCTGACCTTTTTGAAACCGTATGTACGCCGGGGTTGGAATTCCATGACAGACAAACAGTTCCTTGGAAATCCCCTTATCCATGGCCAGCGCCGAACTCACATAATCCGTCCCCGTGTAGGTGACCCCCATAAGGTCAAAGCATGCCTGTATTTTTCCGTTTTCACCGCTTTCACCGTGAAGGGCCAAAAATACCGCGTCCGCCGCCTGACAAAGTTCCATCACATTAGGGCCAAAAAAATTTTTATCCCCGTCAGGGCGCATGGCTTTTATCTGCTCGATATCCGGATTCTTTTCCGTAACTCCGCTAATGGCTCCGGCCCAGTCCCGCTCCGTCTCAAAAATGTCATCCATTCTTTCCCCGGTTCCTTCTTCCGGTTCATATCCCAGATATACATCCAGAAGAATGGCTTTATGGCCCCTGTTTTTAAGCGCCCGGTAAATCATGGCCCCGGAACTTAAAGATACATCCCGCTCCGTGCTGATTCCACCGGCCAATACAACTATTTTCATAATTTTACCCCATTTCTGCGCTGCTCTTTACACATTTCAAGTTTGTGAGCACAGCGCAGACACAAACTTGTAGTGTTTTCCTTTATTTCCATACTTACTTTAAATTGAGAAACATTCCAATGCTTTCCCCACGCTTACCTTACAACGATATCTTCCGCTCCGAAAGAGAAGATGGTGCGTCGAACCTTGCAAAAAATGCTGTTTCCAAATCATTTCCCTTCAAAGCCCAGCATCGGTAGTGGTAACAGTTCGGACAAGCTGACCTATCTGAGCTGTTACCGATAGTGTTCCACAATTTCACTGAGCATAAATACCAGCTTGCTGTTTGCCTCAAACTGTTTCATGATACCTGTTCTCTCGCCCGTCATGTTATAATTTTTTTCTCCCACGTTATCAATGTAACTGATACCTTTCTCATTTCTCCCCAGGAAATAATGGAGATGGTTTTCTATCACACTGTCATATTCATGGTTTGTAATCATATGGTCCACCGTTGCCAGGTACATCATATCGCGGAGCAGTTCCTTAATATTGCTCTGCTCCCTGTTCCCTCCGGTAAGAAAAAAGGAGCCTCCTGATTCCGCATAAATCCTTTCCGCCTGCCCCATAAGGGCCCTGGTGATATCCTCGCACAGCTCAAGCCTCACAGGCTGCTTTGTGCAAATATATGTGACACAGCCCAAAAAAACAACATCATCCATATTTTCTTTGTAGGTCCCGTCAGAAAGCCAGCCGGTCACATACCTGTGAATTTTCTTTTTGCCAAAGGCTCTGTAAAGCTCGGCCGCGGCGGCAAATCTCCATTTTTCTCCGTCCTCGTCCTGCTCCTCCTGAAGATTTACCTCTCCATATTCCCATGCATGCTCCGCCGCCTTTAAACATTCCCCTGCAAATTCCCCGTCATAATCTTGATAAAGATAGGCAAACTTTGCAACGGACATGGCAAAGGCCATAGAGGACACTCCGTCCGCAGCCCCCACCCGGGCGCTCTCTCCATCCTTCTGCCCATAAAACTTCACACCGGAATAGACTGCCCCGGTCTCCTTATCCTGCATCTTAAGCATCCATTCCACTTCGTATCTGACTTCATCCAAAAGGTCCGGCACCTCATTCCCGCTCTCCGGTATTCCCATCTCATCCGTAAAGGCGTTTCCATACAATTCATAGGAAAGCAGCATAATGCCAATGCTCTTTGCCGCCGTGGCCACGTCCTTAGAGCCCTTCTCATCCTGATGCCATCCCCCGCTCACATCCAGACTGATCGAAGGCTCCTGCTCAAGCACTGCCTTACCCGTATGGCAGGCATTATGGGCCACCTCATTCGCATACTGCCGGGTCAGCGTCATACCGCACCGGCTGTAATAATACTGCTTGCAGGATTCCTTGAAAATACTCTCGTAAAGTTCATCCTCAATCGCAAAGGAATAGGATCTGCCAAGCAAAGGAGCCTCTATATAATAAACGCCGGTCTCACAGAGAGCGGAAAAATCCCCATAGCTATTATATTCCTGTAATTCCTCATCATACACCTTATTTTGCAGATAACCTGTAAAGGCCACCTCACCGGTGTCCTTTCGAATCACCTGAAATTCCTCCGGCATTTCCTTGCCGCAAAAAACAGCTATTTTGGTTCCTTCCCTTATGTAACCCAGCTGATTAATCATGATATTGGCAGAGCTCACCGGCACTTCGTAAGAAATCTCCGGTTCCTCCTCCATACTGATAACCGTATCCTCCAAATCCGGTATTTCTTCTTCCCGTACGCCGGCACAGCCTGTCAGAAAAAAGGCAAGCAAAATAACTGCCATTTTCTTTATCCTGTGCACTACTGCACCTCCTTGTCATTACGCCACATGAACCCTGACCGTAAGGCAGGGCTCATGGTTTTTCTCACTTATTATACATTCTTTTCTCAGACAGGTAAAGCATAACCGTTCACTTAAGTTCGAATCCCCGTAGCAGTTCAGCCCAGGACTTTGCACTTGCTGCAAAGTCCGTAAGAAAACGTGGCGGCAAAAAAATCCGGCTCCTTTGCCAAAGGCAAACTTTAAATGAGCCGGATTTCGTAACTATGAAGCCGAAGGCTGAATAGTTACGAATCCTCATAACTCTCATCAGGCAGGTGCGGCAGGGAAAAGCCCTCGTCCGCATAAACCACCTTTCCCTCTATCATTGTGCACATAGTCCTTGAGGGCACCCGGATTGGAAGGTCGTCAAAAATCGCAATATCCGCATCTTTACCGGCCTCCAATGAACCTACCCTGTCGGCCACCCGGCATATTTCTGCCGGATACAGCGTAATGGCCTTGAGTGCCTCCTCCTCGTCCAGCCCGGCTTTCACTGCCAGTCCGGCGCAGATGGGCAGGGATTGAATCAAGGACACCGGATGGTCTGTGGTAATAGCTGTCTTTACACCGGCCCGGTTCAATATTCCCACCGTCTTAAATGCCATGTTCTGAACCTCTATCTTATTTCTGCTGGCCAGGTCAGGCCCCACAATCGCCGGGAAACCGGCTTCCTTAATCTGCTCTGCAATCAAATGTCCCTCGCTGCAATGATCCAGGGTAATATCCAAATGAAATTCTTCCGCAATGCGGATGGCTGTCTGAATATCATCGGCCCGGTGCACGTGAGCCTTCATGGGAATTTCCCCCTCAAATACCGGGAGCCAGCATTCATACCGAAAGTCCTCGTCCTCCCGGTTCATTCCCGCCTGCTTCTTCTCATAATAACGCCGGGCCTTAAAGAGCTCCTCCCGGAGCATTGCCGCAATAGCCATTCTGGTAGCCGGTGATTTTCCCTGTCCCGAATAGTTCACCTTGGGATTCTCCCCGAAAGCAATTTTCATGGCCGCAGGTGAACGCACCAGCATTTTATCAATGCTTCTCCCATGGGTTTTCACAAAGGAAAAGGTTCCGCCCACCACGTTAGAACTCCCCGGCCCGATCATGGCGGAAGTAATCCCTGCCCGCAGCGCATCGTCAAAGGCCGCATCCATGGGATTGATTGCGTCTATGGAGCGAAGGTAAGGGGTGATGGGATCCACCGTTTCATTGCAGTCGTCCCCCTCCATTCCTTTTTTCTCCTCCGTAATGCCCATGTGGCAGTGGGCCTCTATGAGCCCCGGCATTACCACGCACCCCAGCGCGTTAATCACCTGGGTATCCTTCCCTTCCGGCAGGGGAAATGGGGCGCCCTCTGTCATGGGCCCCACTTCCTTTATTTTTCCGTTTTCAATGGACAGGAAGCCTTTTTCCCAAACCTTTCCTGTCATTGTTATAATTTTACCGCCAATAATATAAATCATTTTCCACTCCCTGTATACCGATTAGTATATCCTTTTCGGTCAGCCCCTTTGAATCACTGTTTTCTCACACAATTCCGCCGACAATTTATAAAATGATATACCTAATTTAATTTTGTCAATGGATTCACAGGATTGCCGTCCTTTGTCAGTTTAAAGTAGACATTTGTCCCCTCCACGCTGTAATACTTGGTGGGCGCCGCCACCTGGGCAATCACGTCTCCCGCCGCCACATAACTACCCTCTGATACAAGGACATTGGCGAGCTGTCCGTAAGTAGCCTCATAGCCTCCCCCCAGTTCCATGGTGATGCCGTTTCCAATCTGCGGGTCATTAAATACGGAAATAACCTTGCCTGCCGATGCGGCTGTTATCAAATCTCCTTCATTTGCCTGAATAATAATAGCCGGATTATATTTATACTGGGCAAGGGTGGGGAAATAAACGGTCTTGTCCATACTGTAATTTACCAGTATATTTCCCACAATAGGCCACACCAGTGTATCGGAATCGCTGAAGGTAAGGGCCGGCTGCATAGCGGTAGACAAAGCGGTTGTATTTTCTTCCTCCACTATCTGATCCGCCGCCGTTTCCTTTGCCGCTCCGTCATTTTCCTCCGGACTCGGTGTATCCTGCTCCTTCTGCTTTTTATCTTCCTTTGCGCTTTTTTGTTCTTCTCTCTGCTCGTCCGCCCCGTCGGACATACTGCCGCTCTCCGACTGGTCAGGATTTTCCACCTTCTGGGAGTTTGTCTCCTGGAAATAGGGGTCATAGTCAAGGTCATCCGTCGTAACGGCCTCCTGGGCTACTTCTTTTGTCTGTCCGGTTTCTTCTCCCGCTTTTCCTGCTGCCTCGCTATTTTCAATGGCGCTTAAATCTACCACATAACCTTCATCCTGACCGGCTTTATCCCGGCCAAGCCATAAGCCCGTGGCGGTAAGGGAGCCCAAAACAAGTACCGCTGAGGCAATCATAAGAAATCTCTCTCTGCCAAGTCCTCTTCTTCTATTTCTTCTCATCTTTCTCCTCATTTCTGCGCTGCTTTTGCACTGCCTTTGCAGTTTTCCAGGCTTGTGGTTGCAGCGCGGACACAAAACCCGTGGAGCGAAGAATTTGAAAATATTTTTCATTTTTCTGCACTTTTCTTCATTCCAAAACATTTTATGAGCTGTTACTCTTATGGATAGTTTTGCCCCTTTTTCCTTAATTATTCAAATTTTGTAATTGTTGCATCCTGAAAAAAATAATCCAAAATGCGGACGTAATCATTTCCCTCTTTTGCCATCTCGTTAGCGCCAAACTGGCTCATGCCAAAGCCGTGGCCTGCTCCTTTTACGGAAATTATCACCTCCCCGTCCTCTTTTTCCAGATGAAAATCGGCGGACGGAAGGCCGAATGCCTTCCGAAATTCTTCCCCGCCCGCATATGCTCCGCTCTCCTCTATATACAAGACATAATCTGCACTGTCCCGGTAAAGGGTATACTTTTCCATCTCCTTTTCCGCTGCAATCTGCCCTCTGTCTAAAATTTCATCCTCTGTCAGCTGTTCAAAAAACATACTCTCCCAATTTATTTCAAACTCTTTTTCCGAAAAAATAAAAGAGCTGCCGAAATCATCCGCAAGAAAATCCCTTTCACAGGACACGCTTTGCAGGTATGAATATTCATCCGACAACGCTTCTTTCCCGTTTCTGGTCCTTCCATTGCTGATGGCAAAATAAGCTCCCTCTACAATCCTGCCCGCAAAAGTAAGATACACTCCTTTTGTCTGTACTGTCGCCTCCAATATTTTTTCCGTAATAGCGTTTTTTCCGTACTCTGAATCTGCCACCGAAATTTCTCTCCCATTTTCCTCCTCCCTCTCCGCCAGCAGATTGGAGCGAATCAAAACCGCCTGAGCCTTTAAGGCTTCCATCTCAAAGTCACTGTCCATGCTTCTTGCAAGTTTATCCGCCACATAGTCTTCCAGTGGAATTTTCTCCCGGCCAAAGGAGGTTTCATTGTTGACGAAAACGGAACCTGTCTCCTCCTTTGCAAAAGATACCTTTTCTCCTGTGCCCTCCCGAAGGTTTCCAAAGAAAAAGGTAATAAGATAGGGTGTTAATATGAGAAACAAAAAAAACGTACCCAGATTCCCAAAAGAAAATCCAGGTACAGTTCTTTTTATCAATAAGCCGGCTCGCGAAGCGTGGCGGCGTTTGATTTTGACAGTTTGAAAGACTCTAAGTTTTTTCATAGGACACCTCCGGCTTATTCTATGCCGGTAAGTCCCTTTTTCATACCATTATTCGTATTTTTCCTCATTTATGCGTTGTTTTACGCACAATGAGTTTGTGGCAGAGGCGCGGACATAAATCTCACCCCTTACGCCGCGTTATGCCATAGCATACAGCCACTGAGCATACATACCCTGCTTCTGCCTGATTGTTTCCTGCTTTTTCTGTGCCTTTTGCGCTTCATGCACAGCCATGTCCACATGCTGAACCGTGCCCACATTGCCGTTTTCATACAGGAAAACACCGGTACTGCGGATGACGCCTTTAATCTGGTTGCTCTCGTCCGTAAGTGCATAATTGGTGGAGGCGTTTTGAAGACAGATTACCCCTACCCCTTTTTCCGCCAAAGAGTAAAGCTCCTGATTGCCGTTTTCATCCGTAACCCAAATTTTGAGCTTATCCCAGATTGCATCTCCCTCGTCGATAAATCCGTTATGGTCCGTATCATAGGCCGCCAGGTCCGCAAATCCATTCCCTGATTTGGTACCGAAAAGCTCGCTGCCGTCATTGATAATGCCATCCCCGTTTTTGTCAAGAGCAAGGAAACCGCTGCCTGCTGCCAGGCGGTTGATTTCATCCTCCTGTCCGTCCCCGTCGATGTCAAACTTAAAAGTCTGATCGGACAGCTCCGCTATGTTTCCGTTTAAATTGATTACAAGCGGGTCGCATAAGGGCTTCTGGGTGATGCTTGACTCCACCTCATAATACTCCTGAAAGCTTCGGCTCATTTCCAGATTCAGATTAAACTTAATTTCCCTGCCGTCCGCACACTTTACCGTTCCCTGGGTGGAGAAACTTGTTTCCTCTGTCTCCTCATGATAATACTGATTGCTGATGGAAATGGTTTTTGCCCCTCCCCCGGAACCTGTGTACACATCAGAGGATGATACCATCTCGCTGGCCCAATCGCCGCTTCCGCTTCCTTTCCTTCCGGGAAAGAGAAGCTCCATCAGGAAATTAATACATTCCTGCCTGATTTTCAACAGCTGTTCCCGGGCCTCTGAAATCTCTGAGCCTCGGGTATTCTCCGAGCGAATGGGTTTCATTTTGGATTTCATTTCTTCAAACGTGGACTGAAGGGCATCCTCCGGATTCTCCTTCCCGCTGGTCTGCTTCCCATTTTCCTCCACATCCGTACCTGATGAATTCCCCAAAAAAGCCCCTGTCCCTTCCCTGAGACTCTGTCTGCCGGTTGAAATCATAAGTCTGGTTACCCTTCCGGAAACGGAAGTGTACTTTCTGGTGGAATCCATTCCTATCGTGCCGGAATCTATTCGCATACTTCCTCCTTCTTTCCGTCCCTTGTTTTTATTCTCACCTCCATGTTCGAAAAAAACAAAATGATACACAAAAGGGCTGTCCGTTTCCCTAAAGTATACCATCCGTGGTGACTTAAACAATATTTCCGCAAGTATTCTGGCCATAAATACCTGCACTATATTTATCGACCTGCCCTCAAATTAATTTAGCCGCCACCCAAATTTTGCCGGGTAACATGTAATGAAACAAGCCGTTTTTGACATAAAATCTAAAACAACTGACAGCTGTCCGCATTGTTTACGGACGCCGGTTCAAAACAAATTTTCACACACAGGATTTGTGTCTGCGCGCACCTGACACAAACCCACTACACCCAAAGAATGTGCGCAGAAATGAGGAGTCCCATGAAAAATATTACCCGCTCCGTTTTCCGTATTCCCTTTCATTTCTTACAGGGGGCCCTGATTGGCCTTGGCGCCGTGCTGCCCGGAATCAGCGGCGGCGTTTTAAGCGTTGTGTTTGGGGTCTATAAACCTCTTATGGAGCTTTTGGCGAACCCTGCCCAAAATTTTAAAACCCACGCCCCCAGGCTCCTGCCCTATATCTTAGGCTATATCGTCGGTTTTATGCAGGTTGCCAATCTGCTTGCCTATTTTCTCACAAAGTATCCCTCCTACTCTGTCTGCCTTTTCATAGGCCTGATTGCAGGCATGCTTCCCTCCCTGTGGAAGGAAGCGGGACTGAAGGGCAGAAGGGCGTCCTCCTTGCTCTCGATGTTTCTATCCATGTGTGCGGTGTTTGCTCTCTTAATCAGCTTAAATATCGCTTCCATAAAAATCACTCCCGGATTTATCTGGTATCTGTTCTGCGGATTCTGCCTTGCCCTCAGCATCATTGCACCGGGTATGAGCTTTTCCACCCTGCTGATGCCACTGGGCCTTTATACTCCTTTTGTGGAAGGAATCGGCCGCCTTTTGCCGGAGGTTCTCGTTCCCGGAGGAATCGGCGGCCTTATCACCATAGTGTTTCTCTCAAAGGCCGTCAACTCCCTGTTCGACAGCCATTATTCCGTTGTTTTTCACGGGATTGTGGGTATCATTATCGCTGCAACGGTTATGATCGTTCCTTTTGACAGCTTTACACTGTCCACAAGGGACTGCCTGCTCAATATATTTTTCCTGGCCGCCGGGGTTTTTACTGCTTCTTTGCTGGATAAAATGAACGGGCGGATTGCTTAGAAGTTGCATCCGCCTGCTTTAGATGTTTTTCATGTAAAATAGCACGAGTCCGGCAGCATACTGTTTTATTTCGTAATCTCATTATATATCATTGATATAATTTTTTTATCTACCTGGCAGTCGAATTTTCTCGCCCAAAGCATTTCCGAATCTTTTATATCTTCAAAATCTTCTTTTCGAAAAACATAAGGATTTCCGCGTTTCCAATCGATCAATCTCATAATACTATATGGGCTGTTATCATATTCCGGCCAAAATAAACGATATTTAAAAATTGAGTTTTCTACAATGGTTTGTAAAAAAACCTCATCGCAGCAAATGGTTTTTTTGAAAGTTTTTCCAATCCATTTTGATTTACTAACAACATATCGCGCCAGGTTATCTGTAATACTAAACCAGTTTGTTCCTTTCTGGAAACATATATTTTGATTACGTGTGATATGAAGCATCTCCTGGAAATAAATGGAAAACCTGTTTACAGCTCCCCAAACTATATTTTTACCGCCACGTCCAATCTTTTCCTGAAAAAAATATCGATATCTCACTCTCTCAAAATAGTCAAATTTGGATTTTTCAAATCGTATGAACTCACATCCACTGTACAAAGCAAAAAAATGATGAATATAATCCTGTGACTTAATCGGTAAATCTTCACCGGAAATCAAATGATAATAACTATACTTTCCGGTCTCTATAGCGAGTCTTAACAACAACAGTTCACTGTTGATCTGGCTATATCCTCCCCATGTCACTTTCGTTCTTTCTGTAAAATATATACTTGAATACTTCACTTTTTGAATATCGTTAACATTGAAATTTTTATTCTTGGCATCCATATGTATAAAAATATCATTCCTGACATCATCTAACATACAAAGTAATGTTTGAAATGTATCATCACACTTATGGGCTATAACCAGATATGCATGCTTATCTCCAGTCATTTTATCACTCTCACCTTATAAAAAAATTTTGCAACGAAATCTTTGTTAATAACGCAAAACATAATACATGCAAATATCAGATTAATAACACTTACCTTAAGTGAATTGCATGCATAGCACATAACAAACAAATAAATGTAATAACTTATGAAAAACAAAGAACGTTTTTCCAGCTTAAAGTGAATATTCTCACCATGTAACCATATATATCGAAGAACGCAAACAATAATATTGGCTGTAATTGTAGAAAGCGCTGCTGCATATAATCCAATATATTTAATCAGTACCAGATCAATGACAACATTGGCCACTGCCCCAATCATTGTTGTCACCCCGTTTTCTTTCGTTCTTTTCAGGCTGATCTGTATCCCTCCAAAATACTGAGTCATAGATCCAAAAATAACAGAGGAAATCAAAATCGGGCTATAATATTTAGCATCATAATATCGTATATCAAAAATGTATTGAAAAAGGAAATAGTTTAAACTCAGCAAACCGCCGCACAATGAAACCAACGTGCAAATCAGGCTATTATAAACATAGCTATAGTATTGATTTCTTTCCTTCGAATCGATTAAATCAATTGCTGTTTCCTGCCAAGAAATACTGAACACATTAAATATTGAGGCACAGAAGTTCGGAATTTTGTATGAAATTGCATAAATGCCATTAGCGGCCGCACCAAGAAAAAGATGAATAGCCGTTCTGTCCGAAACATTAATAATCCACCAGGAAATATTGTTGGGAATTAAAGGAAATGAATATTTAACCATCTCTTTCACAATTGTAAAGGAAAAACTGTCAGGCTTTAAATATTTCCAATACCTGACAGAAACCACCATAACGATTTCGCCAAGAAAATATCCCCATGCATAGCCAAGGATAATACCTGTTAAACCCAGTTGATATTTCCATACAAGAATACTAACGCAGACCGATATTCCTAATGTTGATATTATATTTGAAAGTGAATAAATTGTAAGTCGCCTTATTGCCCGTATTACACCCTGTAAATGATTATTGAACAGCTCCGCAATCAGAAGTAATATAAATGGGATCGCATATGCCCATCCGGTTACCAACCGTATTATCAGGATTACACCGCAAATGGCGGCTGTGTTTATCAAAGTAATCCCGAATCCGGTCGTTATGTATTTTTGTTTATCTTCAATTTTATCTTTATCAATGGCAAACCGAAAAATTGCATCCGATCCGGACATGGTAATAAACGGAATGAGAAGCGACACATATGTCACCAGCAAATCAAACATGCCATAATCTTCTGTCGATAACCATGCGCTAAAAAGCGGAATCATCAACAAATTGATGCTTTTCGTCATTACCGTTCCAATAGAAAGCAAAATTGTATTCTTAGCAAGATTTGTTTTTTCCATTTGCTCTGTCTCCCATTGAAAAGCGCTAAGACTGTGCAGAAAATGCCTGTTTTCAAGACATTTTTTTGATACCATTCTTTGTATACAAAAAAGGCATATTATAGCAGACAAGCCACGCCAATCTCATATATGTACCATACTGCGGTTCTACCAGGCCCATAATGGAAATGGTTATCAGCCATAAACCGCAAACAGAATATTCTACAGCAGCCCTATAACGACTATTCCTAATAAAAATTGCAATATAAATGGCACATGTTACAATTCCAAGCATTATACCGCCATAATATAATGTTTCCAGACATATATTATGAGGCGAGAACCCATATCCAACCCCGCCCACCAGTCTTTTACTTGTTGTCTCAGCCGCCTCATATCCATATCCCCAAACAGGTCTCCTGAGAATGGCCGCCAGGGAATTAATCCATATATAACTGCGCCCGGCTAAAGAAGATACATCTTTGCCAAGAATGTTTGAGATACTCACTATGATTTGTAAACTTCGGGAATTGACAGTGGCACCAACCACTATCACACTTCCTATAATCGCAACTGCTAACGCCGATAATGCTGAAAAAATCCTGATTCCCTGTTCTTCGACTCTTTTTTCCCATACTAAAATATATATCATTCCAATGCTCAAAACTGCTATACTGACTAAAGCAGTTCCTGAAAACACCAAAAGATTGGAAATCACAACCATTATGTAAATCAACAATACTTTTTTGGTCAGTTTCCCCCTTAAACAAAGAGAATTGATACACGCCATTCCCATAGCAGGAAGCTGCCAGCGAATATGTGTATTATCATAACCCATCCAATAATTTTCTGAGTAAGAACCGGCCGTATAAATACCCTTCGGAAACAATATGATGGTTACCAGATTGATAAAAATCATAACACCTAAATATGTGCTAAATACATTCAAAAATTGATTTGCTTTTCTCCCCGACATATACTGATCAATAATATAGCAAAATGCAATTTCTTTTATATACCGGCGTATAAACTCTGACAACATTTCATCATTAGATACCTGAGTTACCATTCCCTCAACTATTATTATTTCATTATCATATACTTGTGTTGCCACCCCCTGAATGATTATCCCGGTAAATATCAGCCAGAAAACAACGGAACACTTTCTTTTATACTTAATATAATCAAGGATAATCACTCCAATCGTGGCATACCAGAACAAATTCGAAAAAGTAATTAACAGCGGAAAATTGTATATGTAAGTTGGAATGACCCACATACAAAAACAAAGGAAAAGAAAAACAGAATCTTTAGAGACTTTCCAATTTAAATCCATGGGCTACTCCTTCTCATCGAAATAGCGAACCAATTCATACAGCCGTGCTGTTAAGGTATTTGCATCATTATTATGGAAAGAAAATTTTCCGCAAGTATCATCATACAACTGCCCGAATTGAATCTTAAGAAGTGATTGTGCATATACTTCATCGCATCCTTTTCCCAACTTTAATGCCACATAAGAATATTCAAAGGCCGGAGAATTGTATGGATACGCATATTTATTAAAACTTCCTCCATCAGTTCCCAGTTTATTGACAGATGACCGTTTTAATCCAAACTTAACCGCTTTTACTAATTTTGTACTTTTCAACATATTATGTTCTGAAAACTGATTTTTAAGCAGCGCAAATCCATACAAATCGAACAACTGATATCCCTTCTCAAGGTAATTCATATTCTTATATTTACCTGCCCTCATGTCTGTAAGAATCATCTTCGCCCCAAACTTCAGCCTGCCTGCCATACTAAAATCAATGTTAGCCAGATGAAATAAGCAGCCACTTGGCTGAACCCCACACGTGTATTTTGATTTATCCAAAAATACCATGATTTTTTTTCTAATATCAAAATTTTCCTGAAAGCACAAGATCAAAGCTCCTGCAGCTGCCATCCACAAATTATGATTATAGACATAATCATAACCTGCCATTTTTCCATCAGAACAACATATTTTCCATAATCCGGCGTTTTCATCAAACTGCTGCGCATTGAAAATACTGACAGCCTTATCCATTAGCTCATTTTGACCTAAAACCTGATATCCCGCTAGCAGCCCCTCAACAACCCAGGCCTGTCCAATCACCCCATTCGTATCATCGTTATTTCCCCTGCGGCATATGGCAGCTCCGGACACCCCATAATGCCTGGGTTCCATTAAATAAGCTGACATCCTACAAAGAATATCCTTATATTTTTGCTCTTTATACCGTCTGAAAAGATAAGAATAAATACAACACCAATGTGCTGTATTTCTCATTGCTGTGTCATTATCACCATATGGGCCGTTATTGCCCGCATCCGCATGACCGATGTCCATAAAATGCTGTAGATGCATATCGGCAATTAATCTGACTTTTTCCATATATTCTTTCGTTTAAATTCCCTCCTTGCTTTTTCTGGCAAATTTTGCATCCAGAACGGCATACATATGCGATATATAGAATGGCTTTAACGCCATTTTACATCTGCATTTTTTCAAATCACTTTTATACCGGTCAGAAATTTTACAGTGTGATAAGTCAATCTGCCTCATCATAATGGAAAAATAATCTACTACGATACTTCTGGTTTTTCGGTTTATAAAATATTTCTGCTTTTCCATCTGAAGATAGTAATGCCGGTACTCGACTACAGAAACATACTTGCCATAAACTTTTTCTTTCCCGGCTTTCCTGTAAAATTTCTTTACATCCTTAAATGACTCTGTAATATCAAATATTCTGAAATCAAATGAATTGCTGATACTTCCCTTAACAATCCGCCAACCGTATATGCAATCTGTAATGGCAACAACAGTCTGACAGCAAACCAGAAATTTTAAAAAGAAATTCAAATCTTGTCCTATCCTTACATTGCCCCAGACAATACCATTATTATCTATTACTTTTCTTGCATACAGCTTATTCGAAGGATTTGGAACCATTCCAATAAATTCCATAGGCTCTGAGCTTCTTCTGTTCTGTTTTATAATATTGCACTCATTTACAAATTCATTTTCTTCGCTGACAGTGTTATAATTCCCTATCACCAAATCAGCCTTTGCATCCACAGCCGCTTTTACCATATTGGCAATGGCGTTCTCATATAAAATATCATCTGAATCCAAAAACAGGATATAATCACCATTGCAAACTTCCAATCCTCTGTTTCTCGCCATGGCTGCGTTTAGATTTTCCTGATCAAGTATGATAATATTATTATAATTCGCTGAAAAATTATTAATTATATTTAACGAGCGGTCTGTAGACCCATCATTCACTACAATAATTTCAACATGCCCATATTTCTGCTTTTCAACCGACTCCAGACATTGCAATATATATAATTCCTTATTATAGATGGGTATTATTACACTGACTAATGGTTCCATCATTCCCCTTCCCCTGCCTCACTCTTATCATAATTAAATAAGATTCATTTCCAGACAGGCTTGTAAAAACATAACCAGCTTATATTTTAAGAGCAATAAAAAACATCTGGGTCCAAACTGAATGGATGATATTGGATAAATGCTTAAAACACTCCTGACTGTTATATTGTCAACAATTTTTTGTATGGATTTTTTCACTTCTTTTTTATTCTTTCCCGAAATACTTCTATGCTCTTGTTTCATGCAGACCCTCAGATTAACGAAAAATTGTCTTTGAAGACGAAAAATTTTTGAGCTGTCTCCTTCCAACCTTTTTTCCATTTCACAATATAAAACACAAACCATATCCAGCATGTCAGGGTTATACCTTTGTGTCAGAGATCCCTGTCTGATTCGGTAATTATATGCTGTGGAATCAATGACTTTTACACGCCTGGCGTATCTATAGTAATCTGAAGCCCAAATAATATCTTCAGAAATAAACTCTCTTTCAGATGGAAAATTTATATGATACTTATGAATAATATTCATGGAATACAAACCGTTCCAAACAGACATGTGTATAGCATCACGTATATCCGGCGCGCTTCCAAGCATTCTCGCAAACACAACATCATATACATCTTTTCCTTCAAAATAACCTTCACTGTATTTTTCTTCAAACTTAACCACACCATCTTCTGTAATGCGTTTAAACCCTCCTATACAGGTATCCGCTCCCGTCTCGGTAATTCCTTTCATCAATAATTCCACCAGGTCTGGTTCTGCCAAATCATCAGCGTCAATAAAAGTAACATATTTCCCCTTTGCCGCTTCAAGCCCGCTGTTTCTGGCGTACCCTAATCCGGCATTTTCTTTATGGATCACTTTTACCCGCGAATCCTTTTGTGCATAAACATCACAGCTTCTGCCGCTGCTATCCTTTGACCCATCATCAATTAAAATGATTTGTATATTTTCATATGTCTGTCGAAGCAGTGAATTTACACATTCCTCCAGATATTTCTCAACATTATATACAGGTACGATTATTGAAACCAATTCCATATTGAATACTTCCTCTTTCAATATCTTTCATTCAAACTGCTCTCCGATTAAATTATTTCCCCCTGGTAAAGCCAAGATAATATTTCTCCAGCTTCTTTGCACCTTCCCGAATATCGTAACCAGCCAAACGCATGTCCTGTTTTACCTTATCTCTACTCAGTTTTCTATCTGTCAGTCTGATTTTTAATATTTTTTCGGCCCATACGGCCGGCGGCTCTGATAATGATATCCGTATTACATTATTTTCTATCATACATTCGTCAGTTACTTTATCGGAAATCACACATGGCAGTCCCGCCATCTGCCATTCAATAACTACCAATGGAAGTCCCTCGTACAAACTTGGCAATATCATGATATCCATTCCTGAAAGCAGCTTTTGCACATCATTCACCACACCCGTCATAATGATGTCATGGCTTAGACCATAACGATTCATTTTTTTTCGGA
Organism: uncultured Lachnospiraceae bacterium; assembly: GCA_910585075.1. Lineage (GTDB taxonomy): Bacteria > Bacillota > Clostridia > Lachnospirales > Lachnospiraceae > Suilimivivens. The sequence continues at coordinate 109,675 of CAJUED010000004.1, read as the reverse complement.
TATCTTCCATAAGTTCCCCGGATCCAACCAAAACCAATTTAACATCCGGCTTTTTTTTCTTTATCTCGTTAAATATTTCCAGCAAAAACTGATGATTTTTCTCCCGGCTGAATCTTCCTACATGGCCAATGACCAAAGTATCTTCATCCACATTCCATTCCTGGCGAACACTTTTCCTGTCATCATCAGAAAACGCAAACAAATCTAAATTTCTGCCATTCGGAAGAATGGTAAAATCTTTTTTCCCAAACAGCCAATATCCTGCATCCTTTCCACATGCAAAAGCATGCGTATACAAATACATAAAAAGAGGCCGCAGTAGTTTATCTGTTTTAGTATGTTCACAATTTGTATTATGACTATGCGCAATTCTCACTTTACATCCTGCAAGCTTCGCGGCAAGAAGTTCTATTACCATAAGACTACTGCTTCCATGAACATGGACTATATCATATTTTTTCTTTTTTATGAGATATATCAGCTTCCCAAAATACCTGACAGGATTTTTCTTCCTGAAAGGTATTGTCTGAATCCCCATTCCCAATTTCTCAATCCTTTTTATCATTTCAGATTCAGGAGCATTGGTTGCCAATATATCAATTATCATATCCTCTTTATCCATATGAGAGACATATGCGGCAATACAGCTATAAATTCCGTCAAAAAGGAGACCTCCTGTTGGTATATGTAATACTTTCATCCCCTCTTTTTCCTTTCAAACATCTCATCAACAATTTTACTAAATTCCTCATTAAATCTGGCATTATTACTTTTTAGCCCATGTTCCATTCCGGTAACGATTGAGCTGTAATTCTTAATTATATCCGCCAGCTTATCTATCTCCTCAACCACAATTATTCCCATCCTCTCTCCCATCATTTTGGAAAAAGTGACCTGGTGGTTATTGACATGCTCATTGAACTCATGTCTGCGTGGAACAATAATTGGTGTTTTCCCAATTTGAAGTGCTCCAATAAAACTGGAAGGGCCTCCATGGGAAATAATGATTCTCGCCTCATCCACAAATTTTATCATCTGCTGATAGGAATACAATCCACGCCACGTACAGTGTTTTGGTTCATATGTACTATAGCCGGTCTGAATGACCACTTCTTCAGTAATCAGTCCGTCTCTTTTCAGGTTATCTATGTATTCGATCAAACGATTAAATGGCTGTTCATGTGTTCCCAATGTAACAAAAATCATATTCTACCACCTTAGAATATACTTCCCAGATTAATTGCTTTCGGATAAACTTTCTTCATTTCTTCCCATTCCACGATAAATTTATCTGTAACCGGATATACCAGTTTTCCAGCCATAGTAGGTGTATCGATGCGGTCAAACACTTCAATATAAATGGTCCTGGCTCCCATGATCTTACCAATCCAAAAGAATGGAACCGCCGGTGCGGCGCCAGTGGAAATAATCAAATCCGGTTTTTCTTTTGGAAGTATTTTTAGTGCTTTAACCGTATTGATAAGAAGAGCTTTCAAACTACGGTTACTCGGATAATAACAGGAATACATCTTTTCTCCCTTTAAAAGACTTTTCGCATCTTCTTTGTCAAAAGTAACCCAGAATCTTTCTTTATCTTTCCAGAAAGGCTTTAACATATATAAATGTGTCAAATGCCCACCCGATGAGCCCACTAAGCAAACCTTCATAATCTATTACCCCATCCTGTAAACCGTAGTAGCAACTCCACTTCCGCCGATTCTAACACTGATTCTCTTCCCCTTCACATCCATCCCCTCAACCGGTATCAGCTTCCATTCTCCCTTTACACAGTCATAGTACAACACCGACACATCTGTCAGTCCTTCCAGCAGGTTTGGCACATACAAAGTCAGCAAGCCGTTTCCCTTCGCTTCTTCACCTGTCTCCTTGTCCTTTGCAATAATCACATGCATTGTAGTCAGTGCGCAGTAACCCTCCAGTTCTCTCACCCCGGTGGCCTCTGCCAGCGATTCACCTGCATTAATTTGGTTTACAGCACCCCACACTTCTTCCGGCACCATCTTCCTGGCATCCCCATCGCTTCCGAAGGTGAATTCCAGGTTATTTTCGGTTCCTGCATTTGATTCCTTTTTTCTCTGCGCAGAAACCGTACCATTCGGCGTGCTGTTCTGAATCCCCTCCGCCCTGATATCTCCGGAACTGACCGGGAGACTATCCGAAATGCTGCCCGTAGAGCCATCCGGCTCTTTGATAGATGTCATTACAGATTCGGGACTTTCTGTATATATCGCCCTCAGGTATCCCTGTACCACCCAGCGCCTGTCATGGTTATTCGCCGTACAGGTAGACATGGTTATAATTCTGTCGGAGACCTCCGGTATAATGCCCGTATCTATCACGGATTTTTCCAGGCAAAAAGAAATGAAGGCTTCTTCCTGCCCTGTAAGGTCTAACTGGTATACCAAATCTTCAATACCGGTCTCATAAGCGGCGAAAATATCATACCGGTAAACCTCATTCCCGGACACCAGATACACAGCAGGATGCTCCTGCCAGTACTCCTGGTCCTTATAATATTTCAGACTGCCAAACATTGCCCCACTGCGCATTCGATGCCCGTAAATAATGGTATGAAAACTCTCCAGGGTAAAGTCATTCTCACATTCCAGAAAAATAGCTCCCGATGAATTTTTTTCCCCGTTCCAACTGTGGGTCAGATAATATTCGTTATCCTCACCGTGACATAACGGACAGGAAATTTCTGTCCCCGGTATCTCTATCCATCCCACTACTTCCTCATTTATCTCCTGTAAGGCTTCCAGTTGAACACAGGCCAGTGCCGCAGCTGCTTTAGGAAGCTGTTTCAAAGATAATATTTCTATATTCACTCCGGCAAACCAAGACGTACCTTCTCCACCGGAAAATTGCTGATAAAAATCCCCTTCCCAAAAGATTTCTCTTTCAGAAACGCTGTTTCCTTGGGACAGCCCTGCAAGCTGCATGGCCTCGTTAAGACTTCTTAAATTTGCTTTGTCCTCCTGATTTTGATGGTATATCATCACTAAACCTAAAATAAGCATAACAGTCAGGCACACCTTCAGCACAGACAATATCTTTTTCATCAAAATCCTCCACACCGTAAGCCGCCCATTGTTTCCGGATAACCGGGGCCCAAAAGCCCCGGCACTTTGCCCATCCTAAGCTGCTTTTATCTTTCCTTTACTTGATGTTTCTTTTTTTCCAGGATGCTCACGCCTGTCAGGCCTGCTACTGATGCGGCAACGATCCCGTACCATAAGCCTGAACTGTCACCTGTTGTGGGCACGGCAGCCATAGGTACATCCTCGTCAAAAATATCGGTCAGGCTGTCTGAACCCGGGCTGACGCTAAGCGGCACATCAGAGTCTGTAATCACAGTCCCTCCCGCATTAGGGCTGATGTTAGTTGCCTGAACCTCAAGAGGCACAGTACCAGCCATCAAAGTAATACCCAGAGCAGCAGCTGCCAGATATAATCTGCTTTTTCCCATCACTCTCCTTTTCCTCCTTTCTATAAATCCTTCATACCACCATCCCCTTAAGTTCGGGATAGCGTAAATCCGATGTGTGAAAACAGCTCTGTGAGCCATGGCTTTTCACACAGCTTTATTCAATAAACAGCCCTTGGGCTGAATATTGCCCCTTCAGCCACTATCCCACTTCCCGGTAAAACAGCTCCAGAATAACCGGCGCCAGTGCCTCCCGGTCAGCATAAAATTCATCGTATACGTCTGTCACTATAGCCTCACCGGGCACAGCATAAAAGGCATCCTCCCCGATTTCTCCCATTTCAAGCGCATCCATAGCCACTTTCAGATACTCATCCTTCTGCATATCGGTCACCATATGGTCTTGTATCATTTCAAAAAGGTTCTCAACCGTATTAGCGTCCTGTCTGCTCCTTTCCCGGACTTTTTCAAAAAACCCCATGATATATCCCTTCTGCCGTTCCATCCTGTCCAGTGCGGAATAGTGCTCACTTATATCACGGTACCGCACATATGCTTCCGCCTGCTCCCCCTTAAGGGTTAAGGTCACTCCTTTGATAAAGGCCGGGTCTTTCTTCTCCATCCCATCAGCATTGATGGTCACGGTGACGCCGCCTACACTGTCATTTAAGGCGTTGATAACATCCACATCCGCCGCTATATAATGGTCAATGGCAAGACCGCCCAAAAGTCCGGAAACTGCCTCCACCGTCCGCTCACAGCTCAGTTCCCTTCCGTCTCCATAAGCATAGGCCAGGGTAAGATGCTGGATATCTTTGCCAAGTATATTTCCATTTAAGTCGGTCAGTGTGATTTCCGTCATGGTATCCCTTGGAATCATTAGTATTCTCAGGGTATTGCGCGCCGTGTCCTGGGCTATCAGATAAATGCCATCCGACTGTCCTCCAAAGGTATGTACGGTTTTCTCCACCATGGGCCCTTCCCTGTCCACACCCATACAGAGAATCGCCTTGACGCTGCTGCTTCTGCGATATATTTTCCCTTCGTATTCTATGGTATCACTCCGGAAACGGGTACTGTCTGTGGTCTCCACGTATTTCCTCGCCGCAATAGCGGCCTCGGTGGCCTTTCTTTTCTGCCGGAGCCTGATGGTTGCCGGAACAGCAATCACAATACACACTGCCATCAAAATCATAATTCCCAAATAAAAAGTCTTGAGTTTCTTTTTATTTCTCCTGCCCTGATTCATGCCTTTCCTTCTTCATCATACTTACTATATTTGCCATAGTGGCCGTACTTCCCATAATGACCGTATTTTCCGTATCCGCCTTTATCCACCTTATTAAAAACGCCCCCCAGGACCCGGCAGCCGGCTGCTTCCAGCTGTCTCTTTACTTTCTGTTCCAGCCGGTAACTGATAGCGCCATTTTCAATCACCATCAGCGCTCCATCGCAATGCTTTGCGATAATTGCCCCGTCAATCAGCTCTGCCATAGGCGGTGTGTCAATAATAATATAATCGTAAGCAAATTTTAGTACTTCAAACATGGTGCCCAATAGACTTTCCTCTAAAAGCTCCGTAGGATTAGGTGAATAAGGACCTGCCAGAATTACATTCAGCCCCTCTGCGGTCGTCTCATAAATAATATCCTTTAAAAGCTTCTGTCCGCTTAAATACTGAGACAGGCCACAGGCTTCCCCCCGCCCAATCTGCTGAAATCGGGTGAGCATCACAGACTTGCGGATATCCGCATCTATCAGTATTGTCTTGTGCCCGATTTTTGCCAGAGAGTCAGCCAGCGAAAAGGCAATGCTGCTTTTTCCCTCATCCGGCAAAGCGCTGGTAAGCATTACCGTACGGATATTACTGCCACAGAACTTAATATTCGTCCGAAGGGTTTTAATTGCCTCCTCATAGTTGTAGTCGTCTTTTATGCTGTATCTCAGAACCATTTTCAGATTTTCCCAACTGTTGTCTGCTGCCTCTTTATCCATTTTCCTTATCCCCCCGTACCGGCTCTCTTTTCTTTTTTACCTTGATCTCCTCCAAAGTCTCTTTTTTCTTTCTGCGCCTGCCTCCTTTTTTTTCGCCTTCGCGAAGCGGTACGGAGGCCAATACTGCCATATTCAGATATTTTTCCACATCCTCCTCTGTGCTGAGGGTATCATTCATCAGAACTTCCGCCGCAATAATTCCGCAGGCCAGCATTATGCCCGCCAAAGCTCCCAGCACAGCATTTCTGACATTTTTGGGACTGGACTTTTTTTCCGGCACTTCCCCGTCTTCAATCAGCTTCGGCGGTATCATTTCCATAATGTCTCCAATATAATCCGACGCTATGGATGCCACCTTATTCACAATCTGAGCCGCAAGCAGCGGGTCAGGATCTTCCACCGTAATATTCAGGAAACGGGTGTCGGATAGATTTTCCACATTGATGATCTTCCGCAGTTCTTTATAAGTCATATCCAGCTGCAGCTCATCAATCACTTCCTTCAAAACCGGGCGGCTGGTAACCAACACCTGATAATCCAATGTCAGCTGACTTCCCAGCTGTAAATCCGCCAACGATGTCAGCGTTGTTTCCTTAGAGAGTACATAAAGCAGAGCTGTGGATTCATATTTGGGAATCAGCACATACCGGCTGAATGCATAGGTAAGCGCTCCGCCAGCAAGCCCGGCCAGCAGGATAAGCCACAGTCGATGCCAGAATGCATGTATCAGTTCAAGCAGGTCTATCTTATCATCTTCGTATGTAACATTCTTTTCTTCCATGTATTATCCTCAGTTTATCCCTTCATTATTTATGATGCGCAATGGATTCTCATAAACCATGGCGTTTAGCAAATCACTCTCCACGTACCGTCCCAACCATCTTATGGCCCTCCTTATATCTGGCGGCCTGTAATCCGGCCGATGCATATCCGTCCCCAGAAGTTGTATCCTTCCCTCTCTAACCTGCTTGCGGCACCAGTCTACATCCTTTCTGTATTTGAGTCCGAATCCCTTAAGGCTGTCATAATTCATCTGAAAAAGACATCCATTTCTGCTTAGTTCCACCATCCGTCCCTCTCTGCGCAAACAGAGGTATCTCTCCACATGAGCCAATATGGGAAAATATCCGGCATTCATGAGACAGCGGATTCCCCGCAGGATTTCCTCATAGGATGCCCCTTCGTCAAATTCTGTCAGGACATAACTGCTGCCAGCCATCGTGTGGGCCCATCCCTCCTGAAGACGTCCTGCAAGACCTTCATGATAATAGGTCTCCTGTCCTTGATATACTGCAAAATCCGGATAATATTTTCTGACTGCCACCTGTAAGCGCTCTGTCAGTTCTTCAAGGTCTTTAATTTCTCTTTTTCTGGAATAATGTGGTGTGGCAATTACTGCACCAATCCCCTGCCGGGCAGCCATACAGAGCATCTGACAGGATTCCTCAAAGCTTCTTGCTCCGTCATCCACTCCGGGAATCACATGGGCATGGACATCAATTATTTTTCTTCCTTTTTCCATTCTTTACCCCAAACGGCGGGCCAGCTTTTCAGGCCGGTACGCGTAATCCAAAGCTGTTTCCTTTGTGATTATTTTCTCACAGCATAAGGTAAGCAGACTATGCTCCATAGAAAGCATTCCCTCACCCCCTGCTTCAATTGCATTCTCAATCTGCCAGCCTTTATTTTCGCGTATCATCGTACGCATCCCATTGTTTACGCCCATAATCTCATAGGCTGGTACCAAACCACCGTTAATATCCGGCACAAGCTGCTGGGACACTACTGTATGCAGCACCATACCAAGCTGTATACGCGCCTGCTCCTGCTGCTGTACAGGGAAGCTATCTATCATCCGTTCTATCGTATTTACCACCCCCTGGGTCTGCATGGCGGCAAACACCAGCCGACCGGTTTCCGCCGCTGCCATAGCCATACGGATCATCTCGTGCTCCCGCAGTTCTCCTAACTGTATCACATCCGGTGCCTGGCGCAGGCATGACCGTAAAGCGGATATACAATCTTCCGCATCAATTCCTATTTCTGTCTGGCTGATAATGCTTCTCTGGTTCCGATAGAGGAATTCTATCGGGTCTTCCAGGGTGATAATATGACAGGCACGAGTCCGGTTAATCTGCTCAATCACACAGGCCTGAGTCGTGGACTTCCCACTGCCTGCAGGGCCAGCTGTCAGCACCAGACCATGGGCTGCGGCAGATAAATCCATGATCTGCCTTGGGATATGCAGTTCTTTCCAGTCAGGAATATCAAATACCACCACTCTCACCACAGCAGCCATTGAACCCCTCTGATGGTAGGTATTCACACGAAACCGGGCCAGTCCGGGCAGAGAAAGTGAAAAGTCGTCATTTCCTCCCTGACGGTATTTTTCCATAGGGCGGCCCGCCCTCTCATACAGCTCTGAAATCAGCCTTTCTGTTTCCATCGGGAACACTGTCTCTCTGCTGATAGGAAATATCTGATTCTCCGTTTTCTCAGATATTCGGCTGCCGGCTACAATGAATAAATCAGATGCCCTGTCAGCCACCACACGTTTTAAATAATCCAGTAACTCAGCCATAAATGCTCCTTTATCATATAAATAGTCGGTATGGGCTAAAAACCTCAGTCTGCAAAAATTCTCAGTCCAGCCCCAATCACTGCATATCCCCGGAAGTATTTTCAAACTGCTCTAGAAAGGGTTGCACCAGACGTTCTTCCGCCCTTTTTCTGGCCATGACTGCATCCTCCAGATGCTCAAAACTACCCAGATAATATCGTCTGCCCTTAAAACAAATGCTGGCCCGCCAGCGCCCTTTGGATGCCCGCCAGTCCACCCCGGGCACTCCACTGCTGTTATTCTTACGTATCGTATTGGCCCGGAGCATTTCCACACAGGTACCATCCACATAGGTCAGAGAAGACAACCCTCCGGATCCAAAAGTTCCGCTGTTTAGACCACATAAAGGCCCGCAGCTCCTGACATGGCCACTGCGCAGATGGACAGTCTTTACAATGGTTTCTCTCCCACATTCACACTGACAATTCCATGCTGTCCGTTGCCCGATATTCTTTGCCGGAGACAGAACTGTCAATTTCCCATAGCGCTGACCTGTTAAGTCCAGCTTCTTCCTAGAATGACCCATAAAATAAGCCCACCTTCCATAAAAGTACAGGCCGTTGCCAAAAAGCATACCTTTTGGTAAGCAGGTATAGAATATGTAGATTTTTCATAAACTATTGTAAATTCTAATTTCTTCTGATAAAATATATTCAAATCGGGCTTGCAAAAAGGTATACTATTTTGTAAACTTTTTTGGTATGCCATTTTTTATATGACAGCTTGTTGAAATAAAAATCATTTTATCTCCTGACAGATTTTGGTCCGGTAACGGAATGTGGAAAGAGGCATACCACACATTTTAGCCGCCTCCGTCCCTGTGATTTCTCCGGCTCTCCAAAGCTTACAGGCTTTATAAAATTCCTGCGGTAATGGGCCTACCGGTCTGCCGAAACGTACACCTCTGTCTTTTGCCGCCGCAATCCCTTCCGCCTGGCGTTGCCGTATATTGCTTCTCTCATTTTCCGCCACAAAGGATAGTACCTGTAATACAATATCACTTAAAAATGTTCCCATCAGATCTTTTCCTCTCCGGGTATCCAAAAGAGGCATGTCCAATACCGTAATATCGATTCCCTTTTCTTTCGTCAATATCCTCCACTGCTCCAAAATCTCTCCGTAATTTCGCCCCAGCCGGTCTATACTCTTGATATAAAGTAAATCGTCTTTTTTCATTCGCCTTACCATTCGTTTATAAGAAGGGCGGTCAAAGTCTTTACCTGACTGTTTATCCATAAAAATATTTTTTTCAGGAATTGCAAGTTCCCGTAAAGCAATCATCTGCCTGTCTTCATTCTGGTCATAGCTGCTGACACGAATATATCCATATACATTCTCCATAATTCCTCCTTTTCTGCCCTTTGTGGAAAATAATTTCCCGGGTAGTTTTTATTTTACTATTTTCCTGACACTTTATACCTTTATGTATTTTTGTACATATCAAACGGCATCATATTTCATGGGACATTCTTATATTCAAATAAAGCCGGGAATCTGTTTCCAGATTCCCGGCCTACGGCTTTTCCTATAAATTTTGGTTTTTTACCTTCTTATCTTACACCCTGTTATAATTGATCAGACATCCCTTCAAAATAATCTGTCTCTCCTCCTCCGTCAGCTCTCCGAGCTTTAAGGTAAATTCCTCAAGACTCTTTTCGCCTACCCGGTACGCCTTAATTTCATCCGTCTTCTCCTCCACGGCTTTTCTGATGCCCGGGAAGAACAGATAGTCTTTATTCTTGAAGGGAAGCTCACCTTCCTCGATTAGGAATGGCAGCATGCCCCAGTTAATCAGATTGGAACGGTATCTCTTAGTTGCGTACTCATTGGCAATGTTCGCCCATCCTCCCAATACTTTCTGACAGGAAGCCGCCTGCTCTCTGGCGGAACCGTCGCCGGGTTTTACCGCAAAAATGGTGGAGCCAAAGCCAATATTCCCTTTCCCTGCTTCCGGGTATGCTTCTTTTATCACATCCATAACCGCCTTCAATTCAGGCTTTGCCTCCACAGGGCAATTTCCTTCCATAACCGCCTTCTGAGCCACCTGGATATCCTTTGCAAGTCCTACATAGGCGGGATCTTTTCTTGATAAGGTAAATTCCGCAAGGCCTAAAGGATTGGAACGGTAAGATGAAGTTTCTCCCGAAGGGATCAGCTCATCCGTGGTGGTTACCGGGTCGTGAATCTCAGACACCACCCGCAGAACCAGATTTTCCGGAAGCTCTGTCATAGCCGGCCAGTCCTTGATATTAGGGCCGAACTGGATTTCCACATTGGGGTCTGCCTGCCCTTTTGCGTCAAACACTCTGTTAGCGTAAATATTTGCATCAAAATGATATTGATATTTGTTAATAGCACCATCAAACTCCGTAGCCGCCGTAAGCACCCCTTTGTTTGCCGCCGTCGCAGCAATGGAGCGGGCGTCCATAAGTGCCACAGAGGAAATCTGTCCGTTCTGCAGCTTAGAGCCTTCCCTGTTGGGGAAGTTCCTTGTGGAATGACGGATGCTGAAGGCATTATTTGCCGGCGTATCTCCTGCTCCAAAGCAGGGGCCGCAGAAGGCCGTCTTCATTACAGCGCCTGTCTCAAGAAGCGCCGCCGCACAGCCATTTTTAATCAGCTCCATATAAACAGGCATGGAAGCCGGGTATACGCTTAAGGTAAATCCATCCGAGCCAATGTAGGCTCCCTTCATGATATCCGCCGCCGCACAGATATTTTCAAAACCGCCGCCCGCGCAGCCTGCGATGATTCCCTGGTCAACTAAAAGCTTGCCGTCCTTTACTTTATTTTTCAGAGTGAAATCAACCGCTCCGTCCAGGGAAACCGCCGCTTTCTTTTCCACATCATCCAAAATATCCATTAAATTTGCATTTAATTCTTCAATGGTATAAGTGTTGCTGGGATGGAAAGGCATTGCAATCATGGGCTTAACAGTACTAAGGTCAATGGTTATCATTCCGTCATAGTAAGCTGCCTGTCCCGGATTCAGCTCCTTATATTCCTCCACCCTGCCATGAATGTCATAATATTCCTTAATCACTTCATCTGTGCGCCAGATGGAAGAAAGACAGGTGGTTTCCGTCGTCATAACATCAATACCGATTCTGAAATCAGCGCTTAAGGAGGACACGCCCGGTCCTACAAATTCCATCACCTTATTCTTCACATAGCCGCTGGCAAACACCTCTCCAATAATGGCAAGCGCCACGTCCTGAGGGCCCACGCCCTTTACAGGCTCGCCTGTCAGGTAAACTCCCACTACCCCGGGCATATTAATATCGTAAGTCTGGTTCAAAAGCTGTTTTACCAACTCGGGGCCGCCCTCGCCCATAGCCATGGTACCCAGAGCGCCGTAACGGGTATGTGAATCAGAGCCCAAAATCATTTTGCCGCCCCCTGAGAGCATTTCCCTTGCATACTGATGAATCACGGCCTGATGAGGCGGTACATAAACTCCACCGTATTTCTTTGCGCAGGAAAGCCCAAACATGTGGTCATCCTCATTGATGGTTCCTCCCACCGCACAAAGCGAATTGTGACAATTGGTAAGCACATAAGGAACCGGGAACTTCTCAAGTCCCGACGCCCTTGCCGTCTGAATAATCCCTACAAAAGTAATATCATGAGAGGTAAGCTTGTCGAATTTAATCTTCAGCTTCTCCATATTTCCTGATGTATTGTGTTCTTTCAAAATATTATATGCGATGGTTTCCTGCCTGGCCCCGTCCTTTGTAGTGTCAAGCCCGGTCTTAGCTTTCACTGCCGCAAGGGCCTTTGGTCCGTCAGGAATAATTTCCGTACCATTTACCAGATAGGCTCCGCCTTCAAATACTGATATCATATTTTCTTCCTCCTTTTTTACTTGTCCTGATTATTCATTATAAAATAAATACGGCATAGTTGCAATTAAATGTATATAAATGCCATACCTTTCACCTGTTATTCTTCTAAAAAAGTTACTTATTTATTTTCTTTTAAAAACGCAATAATTTTACCCCATGAGTCTTCATTACCTTTAAGCATCTCTAACTTATTTTCTCGATTGCTCCTTTGCTATTCCACATAGAATCTTTTTTCCCGCCAATTAAACATATATCTCCTTTTATGTTCTCAACAGGTATTCTTTTTTTGTTTCTGTTTAAACAGAAACGTTGACTCAATTCATAAGTCAGCCAATATCCTGTAGGCAATTTCAGAATGGAAAATATAATATTTTTATAAGTATCAAATGTTGCGGCAAATAGATTTAAATGTACGCAAGGCAAACGTTTACCATTTAAGGACCAGGAAGAAATCGGAAAAGGGATACCGCTATATACATAAAGGGAAGGGGATATTGCTACAAGTTTTTTTACGAAAGACAGTTTAGATGCAATAAGCATTGCTAATTCTGCCCCTTTTGACAGTCCAATAATGGATATTTCTGAAGCTCCTTTCTCCCTTTTTAACCATTCTATAGCTTGAAAAACATATTCAAGTTTAATATTCATTAAAAATCTAGGCAAATAGGATACCGGTAAAGTATCCGAAAAGGGACTAAAGTATTGTAGCGCAAGGACATCAAACCCATAATTTGATAAAACTGCGGCCATAGGTAAAATAGAATTTATGTATCCTTCTGACCCTCCAAGAAGCAAAATTTGTTCTTTACCCTTTTGGTCTTTATGAACAAAATATTCTCCACGAAAAGGTTCATACATATGCAGCTGTTCAATATTTTTATAAATAAACTTTCTCTTGATTTCAACTTCTGCAGAGGATTGCTTAGTGATAGCGCTAAATTTACAAATAATATACTCTTTTGTAAAATCACGCGTTGCTCTTTTTGAAGCAGTAATCTTTATATCCTTTAGTAAAGCAAACAACCCCATAGCATTAGCTTCCGTATAGCTTCCACAGACAGGAATATCTTTATCAAGATTTATACAGCCCTTATCATTTGATTTGAAACGCGCAGTAGATTCCATATCACAATCAGTCCATGAATAATGTACATTAAGCTTAACGGTACACTCCTCATTCGGTAATAATCCACTTATTACCAAATTAATTCTTTTATCTATTTTTTCGATTTCTCCAGTGATATGTATATCCATACAAAGCCTCTCAAATTTTATTTATATTACAATTTCTTTATTCTCTTGGCAGCACTACATCCTCCCGCCAATCCGGTACCCGATAGAAAAAGACAATGGCAGAATCCGTAATATAAAAATCAATATCATCCCACGTTCCCACTTCGTCCAATCCCATTTTATCACTGACTTCCTCTAAAATTTCCTCATTGCTTTTCTCTAAAAAATCAGATGCCACAGCCTGTTTTCCGGTTCTACAGTTGATGGTTATTCCATCATACCTGGAATAGGGGTGGGTATTGCTCATATAGGGAATGTCGTTATATAAAATGCTGATATAATCCTTCCCCACATATTTAAGCCCCTCCAGATGCCAGTAATCGTTGGGAATGCCTGAAACCGGTTCCTCAAACTCATCAAACCCGGACTCTATCAGCTCCGCCGTCCGCAGATACTGTTCTTCATAATCATCATAAATCTTCTGTAATGTGGTATTCACCCTTTTGGAAAAAGTCGCGCTCAAATAAAAGTTTTCCATCTTATAATAATAAGATTCTTTTCCATCCTCCCCATAAAATTTCTTTTCCTCTTTTTCCGTTATTCCGTAATTTCCCGCCTGATAAGTTTTTTCTTCTGTATTAGCTGGCGATGGGGAAGGTGTTTTCTCCAAGGTATCTTCTTCCGAGCCCAGTGTTGCCGTTTGAACAGGTTTCCCCGAAGATGTTGGCGCTTCTCTCTGTTCAGACTGTTTTACAGGGGTCGGCGTTTCTTTCTTCTCAGGCTCTTTTGCAGGCGTCGGCGTTTCCTTCTTCTCAGGCTCTTTTGCGGACGTCGGCGCATTACTTTGTTCCGCCTCCTTTGAGGCAGTTGGTGTATTATTTTCTTCTGCCTCTTTTACGGGCGTCGGCGTCTTACTCGGTTCCGGTACCGGCTTTTCTTTTTCCTCCGGTTTCGGAGTTTGCTCCTGTGATGGTTCCCCACTTTGGCCGACCGTTTCCTTTACTTTCGCAATCCACACATCCATACTGCCCTTATCCGACATTTCCGTTATGATGGATACCACCAGCATTGTCATAAAAACAACGCCTGCTATGGCATGAATCTTTTTATGTGTTTTGACTCCGATCAAAAAAAGCAGAATGCTCAATATGGCAAACAAAAGCTTCATTATTTATACTCCTGTATATCGCAACCCCAACGGCCATGCCGCATCCACGGCAGGTTTCCCCTTTTAAAGCCGCTGTCCTGACAGATAATTTGAATATTTTACAAATTATCCTTTATTCTGTAAAATCCAAGTTTTATCATACCTTATTTGTAACCTGTTTATCAATAGTCTGATAGCGATTTATAATATATTTTGTAACAGTTCAGCCACGCAAAATGGGCCGCTCCTTTCCGGTACGGCCCATTTCCCGTGCGCCAAAAGACGCACATTATACTTTATGCAAACATCTTTTTAATTTCCTCATACTTCTGCGCCGTCATAAGCGCCGTTGCGTCTGTGCCCTTAAACTTCACCACATAAGTCCATCTCCCGTAAGGTTCTATTTTCGTAATTTTGGAGATATTGATAATATAGGATTTGTGGCATCTCATGAATGCCTCCCGGCCTAATTTTTCTTCCACTTCCGAAAGTGATGTGGATGTCTTATATTCCTCACCGGTGGTCACAATATTGGTATATCCCTCCAGCCGCTCCACCAGTATAATCTCATCAAGATCCAGCAGGCAGGCCTGCTCCTTTCCCTTGATAAAGAGTTTATCCCTGTGGTGCTCCGGCCGGGTCACCTTATCCGCCTTCCCGGCTTCCGCATCATGATACCCTTCCATGCTGTTTCTGATTCGGTTCAGGGTCTTTACGACACGCTCCATATTAAAAGGCTTTACCAGATAGTCAAAGGCATAAATCTCAAAAGCATTGGCCATATACTCGCTGTGAGCCGTGGCAAATATCACCTTAAGCCTGGGGTTTAACTCTGTCAGTACTTTTGCGCACTCCAGCCCGCTTTCCCCTTTTAAATCAATGTCCATGAACACCACGTCAGGCCTGTATTTTGTAAAATCTATCACCGCCTCGGAAAAATCCCCGCACGCGGACACCACCTGATAATCCGGCTGTTTTTCAACCATCTTATGAAGCAATTTCCTGATTTCCGGTTCATCATCTATCACCATTACTTTAATCATTGACATTATTATCCTTTTTCTTTTCTGCGTAAGCATTGGCTCCTGTTCCAATACTCTTTTTCATTTCCGTATCTGCCAGCACATTTTGCAGCTTGTAGTAATCCACCACGCCAATATGCCCTTCCCGTAAAGCCTGAGCCATGGCCTTAGGTATTTCAGCCTCGGCCTTGACAACCGCGGCGCGCATTTCCTGCTCCAAAGCTACCGCCATAGCACGTCTTTCTTCCGCTCTGGCCTGTGCAATCTTATTATCCGCCTCGGCCTGAAGACTCTGTAAGGTAGCGCCTACATTCCTTCCTATATCTATATCGGCTATATCTATGGAAATGATTTCATAAGCGGTTCCCGAATCCAGTCCCTTTTCCAGCACCAGCTTGGATATTTCGTCCGGGTTCTCCAAAACCTCGTCATGGCTTACCGCAGACCCTACCGTGGTCACAATACCCTCGCCGATTCTTGCAAGAACCGTAGCTTCCCCGGCACCGCCAATGAGCCTGTCTATGTTCGTCCGCACCGTAACCCTTGCTTTCACCAAAAGCTCGATACCGTTTTTGGCCACCGCCGAGATAAGGGGTGTCTCTATCACTTTGGGGGTTACGCTCATTTTAACGGCGTCAAACACATTGCGGCCTGCCAGGTCAATGGCCGAAGCCTTCTCAAAAGAAATATCCATCCCTGCTCTCTCCGCCGCAATCAGGGCGTTTACCACGCTGTCCACATCTCCGCCTGCCAGATAGTGCGCCTCCAGTTGATTTACCTTCACATCAATTCCCGCTTTTGTTGCCTTAATCAGAGGAAAAACGATTTTGGCCGGGGCCACCCGTCTAAGGCGCATTCCCACCAAATTGATAATTCCCACCTTCACATTCGCGGCAACCGCTGAAATCCACAGCCCCACCGGCACAACAATGAAAAACAAAAGTACCAAAAGACAAACAATTCCCAATAAGACAACTTTACCTACCATAATTCTCCCTCATTTCCGTACTGTTTACGTACTGTTTTTATGCTTCTTTTACCATTAGTTTTTTCTGGCTTATCCTTATGATCACAATCCGGGTGCCCTTCGTGATATACTGTCCTTCGGAAAGGATATCCAGCTCGACCCCCTCAAAATCCCCTTTTCCCGCCGGCTTTAAATCTGTTGTGGCAACTCCCTCCTTATTTAGCAGATAGGTCAAATCTGATGAGTCGATCAAACCCTTTACATCCGTATCAAGAACCAGCGGTGATTTAAATTTTTTCTGGGACAAAAAGCCCATTATGATGGTCATCAAGATTCCGAGAACCACTATAACCACTACAGTGATTAATATTCCCTTTTCCACAGAGTCCGCGGTCAAAAAAATCCCCGCCCCAAGACATACAATCCCGGCAATTCCCGGCGCTCCAAACCCTGGCACCACCATCTCCACGCCCACAAGCACAAACCCGGCAATCAAAAACAGAATGCCTATCACCATAACCGTATCCAACTATCCTTCCACCTCCTTTGCAAACCTGACTGTAAAGACAGTCTCATCTTCACTTGACTCCACCTGTATACTGCCATGATTTTCTTTCAGAATGCCATTCACAATATAAAGTCCCATTCCATGGCCTTCCTCCTGTTTGGTGGTAAATCCCTGTCTGAATATAATGCTTTTATGTTCCTCCAAAATAGGCGGGCCGTTATTGGACACTGCAAACACGTAAAAATCTCTTTCCTCATTGATATCCAGCGCCATTTTCTTATCCCCCTCCTTCTGTTTCAGAGCCGTTATGGCATTGTCAATCAGATTGGAGAGCACCTTGCACAACTCCCAAGGCTCTATTTTCAGGTTCTTCAGGTCTGACTTTACCTCCACGTAAAAATCTATGTTTTCGCTTTCCGCAGTTCCCATTTTAGCCATAAGCAGAGCATTCACCGCAGGTATGGATGTCTTGATTGCCTTTCCTATCTTCATCATATCCTTATAAATCGGTGCAAGATAATCATGAAGCTCCTCATATTCATTTAA
Organism: uncultured Lachnospiraceae bacterium; assembly: GCA_910585075.1. Taxonomy (GTDB): domain Bacteria; phylum Bacillota; class Clostridia; order Lachnospirales; family Lachnospiraceae; genus Suilimivivens. The sequence goes on along the minus strand of CAJUED010000004.1, from coordinate 92,344 downwards.
CTCCAACATACCGTATACTATCTGCAAGTGATTTAAGTAATCATGCCTTTGACTGCGCAGCTGACTGTTCAGCTCCTGAATGTTATGATAACTTTCCGCCAAAGTATCATATCTGCGCCTGAGCCTTTGATACAGCCCCAGTATTCCCATCAGACAGGCCATCAAAATCAGGACAACCCCCAGACAGAAAAATAAGCTTATGTCCATCCTCTCACCCCTTTTCCCGTTTCGTCTCAATAACATTGCCGACGTCTGCACCGTTATCTTACCTTTACTATAACAGAGATTTCAGGTTTGAAAATATAAACCTCCCCAATTATACATTTTCCCCTCTGAAATGACATATAGTCAACGACATAATAAATTGCACTTTCCGAATCTTACAAAAATCCGGCTCCTTTGCCGAAGGCAAACTTTAAATGAGCCGGATTTCGTAACTATGAAGCCGAGGGCTGAATAGTTACATTGACTATAACAATTCAGCCAACACATATTGACGCGGCAGATTCTTTTGATTACAATGGAGTAATCCGCGTTGCAAATGTAACTGATTTTAAGGTTTCGATTCAGAACAGATAATTGTAAAAAGGAGCATTCCCATGTGGAGCAGATTCAAAGAAAAATTTATAGGTGACAAGGATTTTTATAAGTATGTACTTTATCTTGCAGTTCCAATGATTGTCCAAAATACCATCACAAGCTTTGTAAGCTTTCTGGATAATATCATGGTAGGGCAGATTGGTACGGAGCAGATGTCAGGTGTGGCAATTGTAAACCAGCTGATGTTTGTTTTTAATATCTGTATTTTCGGAGGCGTTTCCGGCGCTGGTATTTTTGGCACGCAGTATTACGGCAAAGGAGATTATGAAGGGCAGAAGCATGCCTTCCGTTTCAAGCTGTATGCCTGCCTGGTAATTACGGTTATTGCACTGGCACTCTTTTGCTGCCTGGATACCCAGTTAATTTCCCTGTACTTAAGCGACAGCGGCAGTGTGGGAGATATCTCCCTTGCCCTGAAATATGGTAAAGACTACATTATTATAATGGTAGCGGGCCTGATTCCTTTTGCAATAAGCCAGGCCTACAGCAGCTCCATCAAAGAGACCGGCCAGACGCTGGTGCCTATGCTTGCCGGTGTTGCTGCCGTTTTCACCAATCTGATTTTAGACTACATACTCATTTTCGGTATTTTCGGTTTACCTGCAATGGGCGTTCAAGGCGCCGCTATTGCCACCGTGATTGCCCGCTTTGTGGAATGCTTTATCGTTGTCATCTGGACCCACTGCCATAAAGATAAAAATCCTTACATAGTGGGCGCATACAAAAGCTTTTTTATTCCCCGCAATACTTTAAAGGACATTGTGAAAAAGGGCACTCCCCTCATGTTCAATGAAATGTTATGGGCCGCAGGGATGACCGTAATCGTCCAGTGCTATGCTGTCCGGGGCCTTGAGGTTGTTGCCGCTCAGAACATTTCCTCAACCATCTCGAACCTGTTTAATACCGTGTACCTTCAGCTGGGCGGTTGCATTTCCATTGTGGTGGGCCAGCTTCTTGGCGCCGGCAAAAAAGAGGAAGCCCGGGACGCCGACAACAAAATGATTTTCTTCTGTGTATTTTGCTGTGTTTGCTTCTCGGCCATTATGGTAATGTTTGGCGGACTTTTCCCGTCCATTTACAACACCGACGAGAGCATTAAGGCCCTGGCCAAACAATTTATCGTCGTGTCCGCCCTGGCAATGCCCCTTTGTTCTTTTTCCCACTGCGCTTACTTCACCTTGCGCTCGGGGGGCAAAACCATTGTCACCTTCCTGTTTGACAGCGTTTACACCTGGGTTATCATGATACCTTTTGCTTATACTTTGTCACACTTTACCGCTCTGCCCATTGTGCCTATCTTTTTCATGGTTCAGTTTACCGAAATCATCAAGGTAATCATAGGTTTCTTTATGGTAAAGAGTGACGTCTGGCTGCAAAATATTGTGGAGGACCCCGTTAAAGCTTAAAGCCTTCCGCTAATAATCCGCAGCAGTTGTCCAGGCTAAAGTATGGCTTTGACTCATTACCCGCGGAAATAAGTATAAACGAATCAAAGGGAAACGCAAATATGACAGAACAGGAAAAGTATATGAAGCAGGCCATACGGCAGGCCATGAAGGCTTACGCCTTGGGTGAAGTGCCTATTGGATGTGTAATCGTGTATGAAGGTAAAATCATCGGGCGGGGATACAACCGCAGGAATACGGACAAGAATACTCTGGCACATGCGGAGATAACCGCAATCAATAAGGCCAGTAAAAAGATTGGCGACTGGCGGCTGGAAGGTTGCACCCTTTATGTGACCCTCGAGCCCTGCCAGATGTGCGCCGGGGCCATTGTACAGGCAAGAATTGATGAAGTGGTTATGGGAAGTATGAATCCCAAAGCCGGCTGTGGCGGATCCATATTAAATATTCTAGAAATGTCTGAATTTAATCATCAGGTCAAGGTCACGAGAGGAATTCTTAAAGAAGAATGCTCCCATATGCTGACCCGCTTTTTTAAGGAGCTGCGTATACGCAACAAATTGGAAAAAGAACAGGGGGCAGAACAAGGGGGGGACAAATTGGAAACGGAACAGAGTTGACAAACCGCTCAAAAACTCATATACTACATACAGATATCGGAGCCCGCGCAGCTTTATTTTCAGGGAAGCTGCCATGGCTGCCCCGTACAAGTGGCGTTGACGATTGGGTCTTACGCAATGGAAGTCTGTGAACCGTGTCAGGTTGGGAACAAAGCAGCACTAAGCAGAATTTTCCATGTGCCGTAAGGGTGCCTGGTCGTAGTTAACTGTACAGGTAACGCATGGCAGTTTCCCTGAGGGTAAAGAGGCGCGTTTTATTATACCGATTACTGTCATTACAGCTCCACCCTCCGCATATAATACCCAAATTTCCCCGTTTCCACAGCCCCGTCGCATTCAAATCCCTCAAAGCCAAACATAATTGCCACTGTCTTTTCTCTGTCAAAATAAGTTCCTGGCACGCCCAAATAGAAACAGTCTCCTTCTCCTCCCCCCAACTCCCTGTCCAGTCCAAGAATCATATGCCTGTAATTATAGAATCCATGCAGCAGAAAGCTATTGTTCGCCAATTTCTGGTAAGGAGCCTGCAAAATAATAAGGTCTTTCAGCTCCACCCATAAAAAGACCCTCTCATCCCCAAAAGGATGTACTGTTTTATATGAGCTTTGCAGCCGCTCCCATTTATTTTCGGAAGCAGGCTGTATGAAAAACTCCTTTTTTAGGGCAGCCCCTTCCACAGGCATTTTTTTTGCATAATCCCCTTCCACGGAAACGCTTTCTGCCAGGGTTCCTTCCACAAAAATACTCTCCCCGCTGCTTTCCCCCTGAGGCAGCTTTTTTTCACAGGTTTCCTCCATGCCAGCCGCAGACAAATCCGAATTACTTTTTCCTGCCAAGCCGCCTTCCGCTTCCTGCCAATATCCGGAAATCTCGCATTGCCCATCCAAGGTAATCAAAATACCATGTATATCTTTTTCCTCAAATTTTTCATCTTCAAAACAGGCATGCCCATCTTTGAGTTCAAAGCATCTGCGTGCATCTGCCTTCCCCTGCTGTCCGGTTATTGTTCCCCATTCAATTATCCCTTTGTCCGCTATAAGAAAAATGGGATACTTCCTTCCAAAAAAAATATTGTCGTTTTTGATATGTATGTCCAAAACAAAGGCATTCTTCTCCCTTGATACCCTTGTAAATCCTGCCGACGCTTTTTTTATTCCGCTCTCGTATAAAGACAAATATACGATTTTCTTTTCATATAAATACAACCTTATCCCTCCTGCCAACAGTTTTTTAGTAACAGTTCTGCCTTCGGCTTCACCGTTACGTTTTTTACTATTGTATTCAGAGATAAGGTTGTTCATTCCACACAGAATAATCTCATAACAATGATGCAATATTATACGTTATTATCTTCCACATCTAAATATTTCATGTAATTATATACCATCATAGCAATTTTAAAGGTAAGCGCATCATCAAAGGTTCTCACATCAAGCCCTGTGATTTTCTGCAGCTTTTCCACCCTGTATACAAGAGTATTCCTGTGCACAAAAAGCTGCCTGGATGTTTCAGACACATTCAGATTATTCTCAAAAAATTTATTTACGGTGGTGACAATCTCCTCATCAAAATCTCCGGGATCATTGTTCCCAAATATTTCTTCAATAAAAATCTTGCACAAATTAGCCGGCAGCTGATAAATCAGGCGCCCTATGCCAAGGCTGCCATAGGAATTTACTTTCTTTTCCACATAAAAGATTTTCCCTACGTTTAATGCCATCATTGCCTCTTTATAGGACTTGGATACATCTTTCAGTTCCTGCACTATGGTTCCATAGCCTACCCTGACATTCATCATGGCTTCCGTACTCATCATATCCACTATGGTCTGGGCTGTTTGTTCGATTTCTCTATATCCGTCTTTAGGGTCAAGGGCCTTTATTAAAATTACATTACTCTCATCCACGGCAGTTATAAAATCTCCCGATTGGGAGGAAAACATCCCGCGCAAAAATTCCGCCGCCGTACCGTCTTTTTCCGTTCCGGTTTCAATGATCAAAACAACCCTCGGTACCATCACCTCAATATGGAGCTTTTTGGCACGATTGTACACATCCACCAGAAGAAGATTGTCCATCAACAGATTCTGGAAAAAATTATTGCGGTCAAAACGCTCTTTATAGGCCGTCATAAGCTGCTGCATCTGACTCACCGCTATTTTCCCAATCAGATAGGACTCGTCATTATTACCTCTTGCAATCAAAATATATACAAGTTCTCCCTCATCCGTAATTTTAAACAGATGGTCTTTTCCTATCACCTGGCTGTCTGCCGGAGAGTCAACAAATCCTTTGATAATATACTCCGGTATGTCGCCGGTTTCAAAAGTAGATGCAACCTCCGCTCCATCCAAAGCAAAAACCGCCAGATTTACTCTGGTGATCGTCCTGAGTTCTTCAATGCAGTTTACAATAATCTGTGTTGAAATCATCCCTTTCCATCCTTTCCAAATATCCGTCAAATGCTGCCATACTTTGCAAGTCAGTTTATTGAAATCGAGTAGGGAAGGTTCTTCCCCCTACTCGCCGCGCGGGCCGCCTGTCAGCTCTGCTAGCAATCTTCCCACGCACTTTTGCGTGTGGGCAGCCCTGTGCATAAAAAAGGATGCCGACGGCATCCTTCTTTATTTATATGTAACATTTCAGGCGCTCCGAACTGCTACATTAATATACTTATTACTAGTTAGTGATAACGTGCTCAGTTTCCTTGTCAAATACATGAATCTTATCAACGTCGAACGCAAACTTAACTGTATCGCCAGGTCTTGCAGTTGTACGGGAGTCAACTCTTGCAGTAATCGGGAACTCAGCCAAATCAAAGTATAAGTAAACTTCAGCACCAAGCAATTCATAAACCTTGATGGTTGATTCAAATACGCACTGAGCAGAGCTTACAAATGCCTCTGAATCATATACATCTTCAGGACGGATACCAAAAGTAACTGTCTTTCCGGCATAACCGCCATCAATCAGTTTCTTAGCTTTTGCCTTAGGAAGTTCAATGTTCTTTCCAGCAACCTTAAGGCTTGCAGAATCACCCTTAACCTCTACTACGGCATCCAGGAAGTTCATCTGAGGTGAACCCATGAATCCTGCTACGAACAGATTAGCCGGTCTCTCATACAAGTTCTGAGGAGTATCAACCTGCTGGATAACACCGTCCTTCATAACTACGATTCTGTCACCCAGTGTCATAGCTTCTGTCTGGTCATGTGTTACGTAAATGATGGTAGTACCTAATCTCTGATGCAGTTTTGCAATCTCAATACGCATCTGCACACGCAGCTTAGCATCCAAGTTGGAGAGAGGCTCATCCATAAGGAATACCTTAGGATTACGAACAATAGCACGTCCCATAGCAACACGCTGTCTCTGACCACCTGACAAAGCCTTAGGCTTACGGTCAAGAAGTGCTGTTAAGTCAAGAATCTTAGCTGCTTCTTTTACCATCTTATCAATTTCATCCTTCGGAACTTTTCTTAATTTAAGTCCGAATGCCATGTTGTCATATACTGACATATGAGGATACAGAGCGTAGTTCTGGAATACCATGGCAATATCTCTGTCCTTAGGTTCAACGTCGTTGACAACTCTGTCACCAATCTTTAATTCACCGGAAGAAATGTCTTCCAGACCTGCAATCATACGCAATGTAGTAGATTTACCACATCCTGAAGGTCCTACGAAAATAATAAACTCTTTATCTGCAATTTCAAGATTGAAATCCTTTACAGCTTCGAATCCATTGGGGTATTTTTTGCAGATGTTCTTTAATGATAAACTTGCCATTTTGTTTGCCTCCTTGGAATATTTGACTCTGGACTAAGTATACACGAGATTTCGATTTCTGCCTATGCCACTATTCCACAAAGTTTTAACTTTGTATTATAAAAAATGCTTATAAATATTCGTACTTTTTCTTCCGGCCGACAAATCGCACAAAAAGCAATATATGAATATGGTCACTTTGTACAATTCTCAAATCATTCCTTTTCCGGTGCGTCTTCGCTTACATTTTCTTCCGTTTCGGTTTTCAGGGCTTCTTCCGATTCTTCCCCGCCTTCCGGAAATACCGTCCATTCATAGTCTCCCACAACCCCTTCTTCCTCGGGTTCAAACCGCTTGAATGTTTTATTGTACAGAAGCGCACACAAAAAGGCCGGTCCGGAAATTCCTAAAAGAAACACGAAAGGAAAAGCCTGCAGGGAAAGGAACAGCAGCACAATCGGCAGAATCCAGCATACCACCATAAGAACTGTTTTAGGAAGGGTTAAAACTCCCATGTACAATGAATTCCTAAATGTATTTCTGATGGTATTGTCAAACCGGGAAAGAACCGGAAACACGTGCATAACCGCCACAAGACCGATTAACCCCACAGCAAGCAGGGCCGTCTTCATCCATGTAGGGAAAGAAACATTGGAGTATAGTATGATAAACACATCTCCCACAAGCACCCCTGCAACCAAAAGAATGATAAGCCATATAATGGTCGCCTGTTTAAAATTCTGCTTAAAGGATTTAAAAAAACTTCTGGTAATATACCCTTCTTCATTTCGAACCATTTTAAGACATACATAATTCAAAGCCGTAAAAGCCGCCCCCACCGTAAAAACGGGAATGCAGCAAACCATTACCAATAAGTTTAATAAAATAAGGTCCGCCACCTTGTTTAAAAAGCTGAACAGCGGACTGTCCATACTGAAAATTCTTCCCAAAATCTGTCCCTTCCTTTTCTTCCGTATTCTTTTCTTTTTTATGTAGCATCTGATAGGATTCCCTTATCATGCCTTTAATTTTCTGGAAACCTTTTTATACTGCTGGTTTAGTTTGCGGTAGGTTACTAAGGTCTCATCCACCCGGGCCTGCACATAATCCATAATCTCATTTTGCCCGTCTAAAAACAAGCCCACTATCATCTTATTATATTTGCCCTTGTTTGCCTCCTTCTTCAGGAGTTTGTGCAGTTCTTCCCGGCTGAGCGCCGGTCTGTAAGCTTTATCCACAAGGAGAGCCGATACCGAATCCGCAAGCTGCAAAATCCACTGAGCAGGGTGCATCTGTCCTTCCTTAAGTCCTCTGGGATACCCGCTTCCGTCGCACCGTTCATGATGGGTTGCCACAATGGCCATAACCTCCTCGGCCATTCTGTTTTTCAAAACCTTTTCCGCTAAGAGCACATGCATTTTTACTTTTTTGTATTCCTCCGGCGTCAGATTCCGAGGTGCATTCGTGATCACATTGGGGATTGCCAGCATCCCTATGTCGTGAAGAAGGGTTCCATAGTAAAGCTGTTCCCTCTCCAGCTCACCAAGTCCCGCCTTCCGGCCCAGAATCTCGGCAATACAGGTGCAGGTAACCGCGTTAAACACTAAGCTTTCCTGCTTAAAGCCCTGAATGTACATCAACATTTCCACGGATTTCTTCTTATCCGCATTGGTGAAAATCATGTACTCCGCAATCTCGTCCAGCTCCGCTTTATATTCCCCGCTCTTTACCCTGTTCAGCACATCATATTTTTCCACCGCCTCGGTCAGTAAATCAAAGGATTCCTGGCTGAATATAGTGCCAATATGCTTTTTAAACCTGCCCATGTCAAATTTATCCCCCAGAACCGTAGAATAAATATCCATTTTTTCAGCCAGATTTAAGTATGCCGTGATGTCTTTATATTTATAATCCATGGTCTTTAACTGTGCATAATCCATGTGATGATAAAGGATAATCTGGGACAGCTCGCTTAAAGGCGATAGATTTTTGAAAACCAGATACCCATAAACACTGTGTGCCAGAGTTTCTCTGAATTCGTACTGGAGCATATCCTTTAGATTCTCCGTTTTATATGCCCCCACATCATGGAGGGAAGCCAGAAACACAAAATCGGCCAGCTCAAATTCTTCGTAGCCTCCCTTGCATTGCAGCATCTTGTATAAATAATAGGCCACCCTTGAGCCGTGATCCATTGATTTACGGTCTATCAGCTTTAAAGTGTCCCGCATCAACAGAAAAATATCTTTGCTGTGAATAAATTCCATACCCTCACCTACAATTCGTCATAATGCCTGTACCTTAGGCGGCAGCTTCATGTACGCCGTCCCAGGCAAGGCCCCTACCCGTTTCTAACACTCTTTTTTGTCCGAAAACGTATACTCCATAGGCGTATACTTAATTCCATCCAATTCTACCTCAGGTCCTAAGTCGGTAAACCCCACCTTGTGGTAAAACTCCACTCCGTAGGGGGCCGCGTTCACCGTCAGCCGGCTCTTTCCCAACTCGTCCGCCGCATAACCGGCCAGCCGCTCAATCAGCGCCCTGCCTATTCCCTGCCTGTGATAATCCTTATCCACAAAGAGAAGGGAAATGTGCATTTCATTGCGGAGCGTGATCATTCCTACAATCTTCCCCTTATCATAAGCCGCCATCATTTGATATACGCCCATGATAAACATCTGTTTTACACTTGAATTTGTGATAAAATCCTCGAAGCTCTTGATCCCTTCTTCGGTATAATCCGACGCTTCAAATTCCAAAAAGGTTTTCCAGGCCAGACCTATGGCTTCTTCCCACTCATCCTGGTCTGCAAATCGTATTTCATAAGACAGTTCCTGTTCCATTACCTTATCCCTTCATACAATACCATTGTATGATTATAGCAGATAATCAAACATTTTACAATCACAGTTATACTACCCGGTTTACCAACGGAAGTCCGTTTTCAAGCGCATAGGCGTTTTCAAGGGTGGTATGGGCAATGGCCTGCATGGCCTCTTTGGTAAAAAATCCCATGTGGGAAGTCACAAGCACATTGGGAAAGGTCATAAGCCGCGCCAGATTGTCGTCCGTAATAATCTCACCCGACCTGTCCTCATAGAAAACCCCTTCCTCCTCCTCGTACACATCAAGGCCCACTCCGCCAAACTTTCCCTTCAGCATGGCGTCAATCAAATCCTCCGTGTCAATCAGGCTTCCCCTTGAGGTGTTCACCAGATATACTCCGTCCTTCATTTTCCCTATGGTTTCTTTGTTGATCAGATGCCTGGTGTCCGATGTTAAGGGGCAGTGCAGGGTAATCACATCCGAGCTTTTAAACAGCTCGTCAAGGGATACATACTCGGCCTCTAGGCCTTTAACCGGAAAGGGGTCATAACAGAGCACATTGGTCTGGAAACCATTCAAAATCCGTATCATTGCCTGCCCGATTTTTCCCGTGCCAACAACACCCACCGTCTTTTCATATAAATCGGTGCCCATCAGCCCGTTCAAACTCATGTTAAACTCTCTGGTTCTGTTGTACGCCTTGTGGGTCAGCCTGTTTACTGCTAACAGTAACGCCATGGAAAACTCCGCAACCGCCTCGGGAGAATAGCTGGGCACCCTGAGAATCACAATTTTATCCTCGGCTGCTTTCACGTCCACATTGTTAAAACCGGCGCTCCGCAGTAAAATCGCCTTGACCTTCATTTCATAAAGGGCTTCAATCATTTCAGCATCCACATAATCGTTGACAAAGACGCAGATTGCGTCATATCCCTTTGCCATAAAAACTGTTTCCCGGGTGCAGGCCGCCTCGATAAAATGGATATCGAAGCCATACTCCTTCCCCATAGGTTCAAACCATATTTTGTCGTAGGGCTTTGTTCCGTAAAAAGCAATTTTCATAATTCACCTCATTTCTGCGCTGCTTTTTGCGCTTCCTCCATCCCGGAGCGTCCACATAACCGCGCATACTTTCAAACATTATCACGCACTGCAAAGCGGCTGATTGCAGCGGTCATCTCCACATTTTACCGTCAGGATTATTGAATCAAAGCAATTTATGACGCTCCTGTACAGATTGCTTTCACCCGTCGGTATAAAAAAGCCGTAAATAAATAATTTCTTGCCATTTAACCTGTCAGAATTATTTATTTACAGCTCCTGATGATTTTATTCTATTATATTTTACACGACTGTTCCTAAAACCTATGAAAATAAATTCGTAAAAAAGCTTTTAACCGATTCTTTCAGATTGTCGAAAAAGCTGCCTACCGCATTCGATGCCGCATTTTTCACGGCCCCTGTCACCACTTCATCCACATGCTCCACGAAATCGGCTCCATACTCCTGATAAAGACTTTCTGTTTTGTCCAGCACGTATTCCGCCGAAAATCCCATGTCTTCCAGCTTGTCCATGGTCTCCACCAGTGCTTTGGCATCCGCTTTGGCAATCTCCACTCCAAATTTTTCTTTGCCCTCTCTGATGGCTTTTGAAAGCCCCTCCTCAGAGCTTAAATTTCCTTCCGAAATCTTTTCCTTTAAAAAAGAAAAAACTTCACCTGCCGTCTGCTCGTCCACATTCTCAAATATCTCGGAAAGCTGCTGTTTCACCTGGCCGATCACGTCCCCGCTCTCAGCCTCGGAAGTCCCGGCCGCATAAACCGGCATCCCCAATACCAGGAGCATCATCAGAAGCCCCGGCAAAATCATCCGAATTTTCTTTTTCATTTCACTGTCCTCTTTTACTGCCTTATCAAACTATATTTCAATTGCATAGATATCAGGACACCCCTTCCGGGGTCTCCTGATATCTTACATTTATACCGGCAAACACTGTCGGCTTATGGAATTACAACTGGTACTCTTTTACCCGCTCCATGATCCACGGATATATATCTTCATATACTTTCAGCTTATCTTTCTCATTTAACAGCTCGTGCCTGTCGCCCGGATAAAGCTTTAACGAGATTCTCTCCATACCGGCTTTCTTAAAATCCTCGAAAGCTTTCTTCACACCCTCCCCGTAAGCGCCTACCGGGTCCATATCCCCGGCTATAAAATGTACCGGCAAATCCTTAGGCATCAGCAGCAGATTTTCCTCCTGGTTGAGCCTGTCAATCAGGGTAAACAGGGTCTTAAAACCGTTCACCGTAAAGGTAAAACCGCACAGTTCATCCTTCTCATAAGCAGCCACCACGGCCTCGTCCGTGCACAGCCAGTCGGAGGCAGTTTTCGCATCAGGTATCTTTTGATTGTAGTTGCCAAAGGCAAGCTTGTTTATCATTTTAGCCGTGTGCTTAGAGCCAAGGAAAAAGCCCTGGACTGCCGCCACCCCTTTGCACACCTTCACAAGGGCCTTAGGCTGGGAACCCGTACCGCAGATAATCGCCCCCTGTATTCCCGAGCCATACCGAATCAGATAATTGCGGGCGATAAAGGAACCCATACTGTGCCCCAAAAGCACATAAGGCACACCCGGATATTCCTCCTGGGTCATTTTTTTCAGCCGATGGACGTCCCTTACCACCACGGTGGCCGGGTCCTGTTCGCAGAAATAGCCATATGTTCCATCCGCATCAACACTTTTTCCATGCCCTAAATGATCGTCCCCGGTCACCAGTATCCCCTTCTCCCCCAGATACTGTGCCAGAGCTTCATAGCGCTCAATGTATTCCGCCATGCCATGGACCACCTGCAGAATGCAGACCACCTTTCCTTCGGGTACCCACCTGACGGCATGTATCTTTGACATTCCATCCCTGGAATCAAATGTAAATTCTACTTTTTTTACCATTGTAACCTCCCATTTCGCGGCATTCGCTGGCCGCCTGCAAAGCCTTATCAGAAAGCGAAGCGCTTTCCCGATTATACAATCCGGCCCATTTAAAGTCCCCCTTCGCCAAAAGGTCCGGATTTTTCATTTAGCTTAGCAGATTTCCGCACCTGACGGCATATCCTTTTCAGGGGTAAGCAGCGCTAAATTTCCCTGGGCGTCCTCCGCGCACAGCAGCATGCCTTCCGAAACCACCCCTGCCAAAGTAGCGGGCTTTAAGTTAACCAGTACCATAACCTTTTTCCCCACCATTTCTTCGGCGCTGTAATGCTGCTTGATACCGGAAACAATCTGTTTTACCTGACTTCCTATACGCACTTTAGAACACAGCAGCTTCTTTGACTTGGGAACCTCCTCGCAGGCTATGATTTCCCCTACCTGAAACTGCATTTTGTCAAACATATCATATGTGATTTCCGCCTTGGGCTCGATGTCAATGCCTTCAGGCGCCTCCTCCTGCTTCTCGTCTTCCAAATCTCCTGCCGCCTTTTTTCTTTCCTCAAACATGGCTTCCGCCCTCTCCACCACGTCTTTCACATCAAGACGTGCGAAAAGAATTTCAGGCTTTTCCGTCACCTTATTGCCGGAAGGATATTTCCCGAAGCTTTCAAGCTCCTCAAATCCTCTTATCCCGGCATTTAACTGCTCTGCAATCTTCTTTGCCGTAGCGGGCATAAACGGCTCAAGCAGGGACGCTCCAATTAAAATGCTCTCCACCAAATTATAAAGTACCGTGGACAAACGGTCTTTTTTCTCCTCGTCTCTGGCAAGCACCCAGGGCTCCGTCTCGTCAATATATTTATTGCAGCGCTTAAACAGGGCAAAAATCTCCGTAAGAGCATCCGCCACCCGCAGATCCTCCATCTTGGCCACAGTTTTTCCATAGGCGCTTACTGCCACCGCCTTTAGCTCCTCGTCCACCGCTTCTTTGCATCCCTTATCCGCCACCACGCCGCCAAAGTACTTATTGCTCATGGAAATGGTTCTGTTTACCAGATTTCCAAGGGTATTGGCAAGGTCAGAGTTAATTCTCTCCACCAGCAGCTCCCATGAAATCGTACCGTCATTTTCAAAAGGCATTTCATGGAGCACAAAATAACGCACCGCATCCACTCCAAAGAAATCCACAAGGTCATCGGCGTAAATCACATTTCCTTTGGATTTGCTCATTTTCCCGTCGCCCTGCAAAAGCCATGGGTGCCCGAAAATCTGTTTAGGCAGCGGCTCGCCCAGAGCCATCAGGAAAATTGGCCAGTATATGGTGTGAAAACGAATAATGTCTTTTCCTATCAGATGCAGGTCGGCAGGCCAGAGCTTATGATACTGCTGTGAGCTCTCCCCGTCAGCCTCATAACCGATGCCTGTAATATAGTTGGTCAGCGCATCAAGCCATACATAAACTACATGCTTATCGTCAAAGTCCACAGGAATCCCCCATTTAAAGGAAGTTCTTGAGACACACAAATCCTGCAGCCCAGGAAGGAGAAAATTATTCATCATTTCATTTTTCCGGGATACCGGCTGAATAAATTCCGGGTGACTGTTGATATGGGCAATCAGCCTGTCCGCATATTTGCTCATTTTAAAGAAATATGCCTCCTCCTTGGCCGGTTTTACCTCCCTGCCGCAGTCCGGGCACTTGCCGTCCACAAGCTGGGATTCCGTCCAGAAGGACTCGCAGGGCGTACAGTAAAGCCCCTCATAGGAACTCTTGTAAATATCTCCCTGCTGATAAAGCTTCTTAAAAATTTTCTGCACCTGCTTTTCATGATAGTCATCCGTGGTCCGGATAAATTTATCATAAGAGGTGTCCATCAGGTTCCATAAGCCCTGGATAGTTTCCGCCACCTTGTCCACATATTCCCTGGGCGTAACTCCCGCTTCCTGTGCCTTAAGCTCAATCTTCTGGCCATGCTCGTCCGTACCCGTCTGAAAGAACACATCGTAGCCGTCTTTTCTCTTAAACCGCGCAATGCTGTCCGCCAGCACAATCTCATAACTGTTGCCGATATGAGGTTTTCCTGAAGCGTATGCAATTGCCGTCGTAATGTAATATTTTCCTTTGGAATTTCCTATGGAGTTTCCATTGGGATTTTCAGTATTCATATCCAGTTTCCTCCGCGCACAATTTTTGTGTTAATAAAAACTGCCTCCCATCTGTTGACAGAAGACAGCCCTTTGTCACATTTCTTCATTTCTACGTATAACCATTATCTGATATATTGTTAGCCTATCACAAACATATTCCATTGTCAAATACTATCAATTTTATCATTTTCACCGGATATGGCGACAGGCCTCCGGGCGGTGGAGCGCCCGGAAGCCTGCCTTTATTATACCAAACTAAGGGATTAGATATAAGCTGTTTTATTCCACGTCCTGCAAAGCGTCAAAATCCTCCTCTCCCGTACGAATTTTGACCACCTTGCCCACATTGTATACAAAAATTTTGCCATCGCCGATATGGCCTGTATAGAGGGCTTTCTTCGCTGCCTCAATCACTTTGTCCACAGGGATTTTGCTGACAACCACTTCAACCTTCACCTTAGGAAGCAGCGTTGCGTCCACCTCGACGCCTCTGTACATCTCCCCGGCGCCCTTCTGAACGCCGCAGCCCATTACCTGGGTCACCGTCATACCGGTTACGCCCAAATCGTTCATAGCTTTCTTTAAGCTGTCATATCTGGACAATTTAGCGATAATCGCCACTTTGTAAATCCCTGTATGTTCCCCCACACTTTCCGTAACAGGCGGGGCTGTCATTTCGGAAGTGGTCATCACCACCTTTACGGACGCCGCCTTCCGGGCCGGCGAAGCCATCTCGTAATCCTCCGTGCCAAGGCTTGTATTTTCGTTTACTTCCATGGTCATTGTGTTGGAAATATCCATAATGCTGAAACCGGCATAAGCGGAAGTAAGACCATGCTCGCAGGAATCCAGTCCTACAATTTCCTCCTCCTCGCTGACCCGAAGGCCGGCCGCCCCTTTAATAATCAGGAAAGCAACTGTAATTGTAACCGCAGTCCACAGGGCCACCGCTCCAAAGCCAAGGAGCTGCAGCCCTAACTGCCTGAATCCGCCGCCGTAAAAAAGTCCAACCACACTGTCATTTCCCGGAGCGGAGGTGGTTGCGAAAAGTCCCACCGCAATGGTACCCCAGATTCCGTTTAAGCAGTGAACCGCCACCGCGCCCACCGGGTCGTCAATATGCAGCTTGTAATCCAGAAGCCATACGCCAAACACCACCAGCAGGCCTGCCACCGCGCCAATCACAATAGCCCCTGCAACATCCGTCACATCACAGGGCGCCGTAATGGCAACCAGCCCGGCCAGAGAAGCGTTCAAACACATTGACACATCAGGCTTTCCATATTTTACCCAGGTAAACACCATGCACACAACCGTGGCAATGGCAGGGGCAACCGTTGTTGTCACGAATACGGAACCAAGCTGCGCCACACTGGTACATGCGGCCCCGTTAAATCCATACCAGCCCAGCCACAGGATAAACACGCCAAGGCAGCCAATGGGAAGATTATGTCCGGGAAATGCATTTACCTTCGTAATCTTTCCGTCCTTATCCTTCACAAACTTTCCAATACGGGGGCCTAACAGCTTTGCCCCAATCAGCGCTGAAATACCGCCCACCATATGGATTGCGCAGGAGCCTGCGAAATCATGGAAGCCAAGCTGTGAAAGCCAGCCGCCGCCCCAGATCCAGTGAGCCTCAATGGGATAAATCAAT
Organism: uncultured Lachnospiraceae bacterium; assembly: GCA_910585075.1. Classification (GTDB taxonomy): domain Bacteria; phylum Bacillota; class Clostridia; order Lachnospirales; family Lachnospiraceae; genus Suilimivivens. The sequence continues at coordinate 76,385 of CAJUED010000004.1, read as the reverse complement.
GCGGAAATGACTCCTGAGTAAATACAGTAGGATAAAAATTTTGTTCTCTCCGCCATTGCACCTGAAACAATGGTCGCCGTAGTGGCGCAGAATACAAAATTAAATACAAAGTTTGACCAGTCGAAATCCCCATAGGATGTGAAAATATCAAATCCTGGTTTCCCGATGAAACCTGCCAGATCCTCACCCAGCAGAAGGCCAAAACCAATCAGGATAAAGACAACCGTACCAATGCAGAAATCCATCAGATTTTTCATCAGAATGTTTCCCGCATTCTTTGCTCTGGTAAAGCCGGTCTCCACCATGGCAAAACCAGCCTGCATCCAGAACACCAGCGCGGCCCCAATCAGGAACCAGACGCCAAACACTTCGCCGCTTACGGCACTCATAATTTCTTCACTCATAATCTCTCCTCATTTCTGCGCTGCTTTTTTGCACATATAAGCATGAATGCTTGAAAGTTTGTGGATGCAGCGCAGACACAAACTTGTCTCCTCCTCACTTCAATTGCCGACATACTCCGCAAAACCCTGTATGACACAAAAAGCGAAGCCAAAGACCTTGTTTATCACAAGCCCCTTTGCTTCGCTCTTTTTATCATACTATGCCGCGCCATGCGCGTCAGCTTATTGCGCTAAACGATTCTGTACTTAGTGTGTCAGCTTATTGAAAAAGCGCTGTGGTCATTCCACAGCGCCTTCGCTTCATGTGACATGATAGCACCCCGCCCATTCCCTGTCAATCATTTTTTAAATTTTTTTGATGAACAGCTCGTGGTCGCGATACTCTGCAGATACCTCCCGTTCAAACACAAACCCCAGTTTGCGGAGCAGCCTTTTTGAAATCAGGTTGTCTTTATGAGTGAGGGCCTGTATCTGTTCAAAGTCAAGCTCTTTCTTTGCGTAGGCTAAAATCCCGGCGCAGACTTCGTATCCGTAACCCCGGTTTTGATAAGTCCTGTCTATCACAAATCCAAGCTCCGGCAGGTCATAGCCCTGACGAACGCTTAACCCGGCACGTCCAATCACCTGGCCTGTCTCCTTCAAAATCACCGACCACAGCCCATATCCGTAAAATCCATAAATCTGATCAATATACGCTTTCATATAGTCCCGCTCAAGGTTCCTGTCCTCATACAGGTCTTCCATATAAAGAGTCACCGACGGGTCACTGTAAATCCGGTAGTATGCCTCCACATCCTCCACGGTTCCCTCCCGGACCAAAAGCCGCTCCGTCTCAAGAATATCCCAGGGCAGACCGGCAAGTCTTTTATATGCCGCCTCGTAGGACTGATATTCCAGCGCAAATACATCCTCTATTCCATACCGGACTCCGGAAAAACTCTCACTTCGGTTTTCCTCATGGTACAGAGCCACCACATACCAACCTCCCTCAAGAAGAAAATCAGCGGCTTTCGGCTCGTCCGTTATCACCAGCACCTCCCGAATGTTCCATGACCTTTTGCACAAGTCCTTTGTAAAACACTCTGCACCCTCTTGCCGGGAGGCGCTTTCTTTCCGGGAGGGCAGCTTTTTTAATTCCACTTGGACCTGTTTTGAAGACAAATTTTCGCAAATTTCCTCAAGACGTGCACGAACAATCTTGTAATAATATTCTGATAATAAGAACAAGACGCATTTTAACATTGTAATGTCCTTCCACTTCCTATAAAATAAGTATATGCGGTAAACGGCCACGTATCTTTGCCGTTATCTGTAATTATTATAATACTGCAATCTATAAATGAAAAGAAAGGAAGTTATGACTATGGCACAAAATCCTGTTGTGACAATTACAATGGAAAACGGAGATATCATGAAGGCGGAGCTCTATCCCGATATCGCTCCCATCTCCGTCAACAATTTCATCAGCCTTATCCAAAAAAACTTTTATGACGGGCTGATTTTCCACCGGGTTATCCGGGGATTTATGATTCAGGGCGGCGACCCGGACGGCAATGGAACCGGCGGTCCCGGCTACAGCATCAAAGGAGAATTCTCCGCAAACGGCGTTAAGAATGATTTAAAGCATACGGAAGGCGTGCTTTCCATGGCCCGGAGCATGGCTCCCGATTCCGCAGGCTCTCAGTTTTTCATCATGCACAGGACAAGCCCCCATTTGGACGGTCAGTACGCTGCTTTCGGAAAGGTTATCGAGGGTATGGATGTGGTCAATAAAATTGCGGAGACAGCCACAGATTATATGGACAGGCCGCTTGAAAATCAGGTGATGAAAACCGTTACCGTGGATACCTTTGGCGTAGAGTATCCGGAACCGGAAAAATTCTAAGTCAGTCCGGAGCATTTTTCAAACGTGCCCTGGAGGGTAAGTATAAATTATGAGAAAGTTGAGGAAATCAAAATATGATTCTCTATCATGCAGGCAAAGAAACTGTGGAATTTCCTGAAATACGGAAAACAAAGTATACAAAAGATTTTTCATGGGGATTTTACTGTACGGCAGATTTAAATCAGGCAATCAGATGGGCTAACCGTGGAGAAGGGGAGCCGGTTATTAACTATTATTCTTACAAGCCGGACAACAAACTCTCCATTTTAAAATTTGACGGCATGACAGACGAATGGTTGGATTTTATCGCCAAATGCCGAAACGGTGAAACTCATCAGTATGATATTGTGGAAGGTCCAATGGCAAATGATACCGTATGGAATTATGTGAATGATTATCTTTCAGGCAGAATAAGCAGAAAACAGTTTTGGGTACTGGCGGAGTTCAGACACCCGACACATCAGATTAGTTTTCATACCTTATCAGCGCTAAATTGCTTGATTTTTGACAGGAGTGAAATTGTTTATGACCGAGAAAGAAAAAAATGATTTTTTTTATGTTTGTTCCTTAATTGAATATATTGCACGCCGAACAAAAAATAAGCGCGGCGCCATTACCGGAGCACTGGGCAAAAAAGGGATTGAAAAACAATTATATGATGCAGAGGTAAACCACTGCCTTTCTTTCAATCAGGTAGCCGATGAAGTAATTGAGCAGTATAAAATCCAAACAGGTAATTTTGACACCGTTACAGACTGTAAATATACGGTTCCTGATTTTATGGACATAGGAAAATTATACAGCATCATGATTGAGGATTGTGCCGTCCCCGGGCAGGAAGTTGACGAATTAATAAAAATTTTCACTTCTTTTATCAGTGACAAAATATCCAATTTCCAAACTGATATTTATTATCAAAATCCCAGTTATCTGGAATGTTCCTATAAAGCAGGTTATTTGCTGGATTAAAGAAATTTATGCATGATTGTCATGGTTACCTCGATTGTTCATGTTCATATTTTGTTCACACTTAATTTAAAAAAACTTAATTCCAATTACATTCTTTAGACATTTCTGTATCCTATACTAACATCATAAGATACAGCAAGGAACAAAAACAAAACAAACGCCATACACAAGTAATTGATTTATTAATAACTTTTTCATAATAAATGCCAAGTAAACAGCAGGTTTACTTGGCATCCTCCCTTTCTTCAGGATAAATTTCAAGATTAGCCCCAGAATATATCCCAGGATTTATTTCCTGTGGATTCATCCTTTGGAACCTTATACATTTTCTGCTTGTGCTTTCTCTCTTTTTCCTGTATAGTAATATACGAATCAATGAGGATTTACAAATAGGGTAAATTCTCTTTTTTTATGCGCAGGGCCGCATATAAAAATTTGCGCTCTGCAGCATGCAGTCCGTTTGATGAGCAGGAAAAAGCCACCTCCCTGCTCAATTATACAGGAGTTCGCATGGAAGTCCCTGTCATGCAGCCCCTGCGCGTCGAACGGGACAAAAAATTAAAAATGGAGGACGATTATGGAAAATGTTATGAATGTTATTGCAAAAGTAAACGATGCCATAAACGGAGTGGTATGGGGCATTCCCATGCTGATTCTGATTATCGGCACAGGTATTTACATGACGGTTGGAATGAAATTTTTTCAGCTTACCCACATTAAGCACTGGATGAATGAAACTTTCCTTGCCATCTTCAAGAAAAAACATGTGACTGCCCATACGGACAAAGACGAAAGTTCCATCTCACAATTTCAGGCTCTTTCCACCGCCCTGGCCGCTACCATAGGTGTGGGAAACATTGCGGGTGTGGCAGGCGCCATCATTACCGGCGGCGCCGGAGCCGTGTTCTGGATGTGGCTCTCCGCTCTGTTTGGCATGATGACCAATTACTCCGAAAATGTGCTTGGTATCTATTACCGGCGCAAAAATGCAAAAGGGGAATGGTCAGGAGGTGCAATGTACTACCTTCAGGACGGATTAAAAGGTAAAAAAGGAATCGGTATCCTTGCAAGGCCCCTGGCCGTTCTCTTTGCACTGTTTTGTGTATTTGCCTCCTTTGGAATCGGCAATATGACACAGGTACATGAAATTGCAAGCTCCCTTCAGGATACTTTTCAGATTCCTCCCCTTGCAACCGGCATTATCATTGCAGCCGTTGCAGCTCTGGTTATCTTAGGCGGAATCAAGGCAATCGGCAATGTAACCGAAAAAATTGTGCCTTTCATGGCATGTGCTTACATACTTGGCACAGTGATTGTGCTTATTATGAACATCACATCTGTTCCCGCCGTATTTGCCGCTATTTTCACCAATGCCTTCGGGCTTCGCCCCATTGCAGGTGCTACCGTCGGCATTATGATCAAGCAGGCCATGACCATGGGCTTTAAGCGGGGCGTTTTCTCCAACGAGGCCGGTCTTGGCTCCTCCGTTATGGTTCACTCGGCTTCCAATGTAAAGGAGCCTATTGTTCAGGGTATGTGGGGAATTTTTGAAGTGTTCTTTGATACTATTGTTGTATGTACATTGACGGCTTTCACTGTGCTGTGTTCCGGCCTGATTGATCTGGAAACAGGCGAAGTGCTCACCTCCACCACCGGAGCTTCTCTGGTAAGCGAAGCCTTATCCCAGGGCCTTGGCACACTGGCCGGCAGCTTTGTTGCAATTGCCATCTGCCTGTTTGCCTTCTCCACTGTTTTAGGGTGGTCTTTCTACGGTACCAAATCCTGTGAATATTTATTTGGTACAAAGGCAACTATCGTATACAAAATTATTTTTGTGGTATGTATTATATTTGGCGCTACCATGAGTTTTGATCTGGCATGGGCGATTGCAGATACCTTAAACGCCCTTATGGCCATCCCTAACCTGATTGGCGTTCTCGCCCTTTCCGGTACCGTATTTGCCATCACGAAAAATTATCTGGCGCGAAAGGTTACAAAGACCGACGTGAATATGAAGCCAATGCTTTCCTTTGACCCTGAGATTCAAAAAATGCAAGAGGAATCCTTAGACGAGCTCGCTTAGCTTAAGCCGGTTTATTGAATAAAAACAGTGCGGAAAGTCCTGCATCTCTCCGCACTGTTTTTTATTACATAATCACATAAATCGTATCATTACATAAATCCATTATAATCTGTTCCTGATGAGAATTCCAGCGGCTGATTTAACTGCTGCTCTTTCAGATGCTGAATCACCCGAACGATAATAAACACGGAAATACCAAAATTGATAATTCCAAAGAAAGGAATGTTAAAAGGCAGGAACGACAGCACAGCTTTGATAATCAGCGGCAATGTTCTGCTGTAAATCCCAAGAAGGTACAACTGTCCGAAAGTCAGCTGATGCTTCATGCAGGAAGCGGCAATCATACCCAAAAGAGCTACAATGATTACCCCAAAGAAAAACAGTCCCGTCATCCACACATAGGATACAATCAGGAATAACCCGATAAAGAGATATATAAAGGGCACCCATCCCATCCAGTCTTCCTTATCGCACTCAAAGCCCAAATCCGAGAAATAAAATCCCTGCACCTCTCCGCTGGACTTTAAGATCATTTTTTCCGCATCCATTAAAATAACGTTGCTGTAGCTGTAAAGATACTCCTCCATATCGGCCGCATCGTAAAAGACATATTCAGGGTCCGTGTCAATGCACACATAGGTACTGCCCACATCATATTCAATTACATCCTCCACCCACAGCTCACCGTCGGATAGTTCAAAATCCGGGATATTTTCATCCAGCATTTTTCCTATACCGCCTGTTCTGATTTGGAACTCTGCAAAGGGAATCAGCATTGTTATGCAAAAATAAAACAGCATCAGCACGACTCCAAACAAAAAAACTTTGGATTTCTTATTGTTTAAAAATTCCTTATAACTTTTAAAGCTATAGACGGAAAGTGCCATTTCTTTAAATATATTCATACGCTCCTCCATAAATCTGATTTCAGCTAAGATAAATTATTACTCCTAAATACCTGCTATCAAAAACGCTATACCAAATATCAGGATTACAGAAATCACCACGATTACAATATTCAAAAGTACTCTTACTGCCACATTCATTCTTCTGTTACAGGAAATAGATGTTGTCAGCGCAACCCCAATAATCGCCAGCAGGGCTCCTACGGCGCCGTTAAAGAAATTCAGGCAGTGCAGCACCACAAAAACATATGACCATCCCGGCATTTTAATGGGAACGTATTCCTCTCCGGTAGCGCAATCCCTGTTATCGATAGCCAAAATGGGGGCTGATAAGTTTCTTATCACCAAAAGTGCCTTCTTAGAGCCAATGGGAACCTCGTATTCCTCATAGGTGAGGCCCATTTTTTTCCTGTAGTCTTTGAGTTTCAGGGTATCGCCATTCACAATCAGTTTCTTGCCTTTTAGCTGGATGTCGTACATCCTCTCATCAATCTTTACATTCCACTTCTTACTCACTATGATTTCCCTCCTGATTATATCAAAATAATACTGCTTTCTACCGACTGCCAGCTTTCTTATGCATCTATATGTATCAAACGTCTCCTCGCTTTGCGGCTCGACTTATTGTATCAAATGCTGCTTCGCTTTACAGGCCGGCTTATTACATATAAAAGGCTGTCCATGATTATATGGGCAGCCTTTATTTTGATGGTTAAAGCATGTTTTGTTAAGCTTTTCCAATAGAACCAAAAATTTCCATCTTTTCCTTAACAGTAGCCTTGATTGCTTCAAAACCGGGAGCCAGAAGCTTACGAGGGTCAAATCCCTTGCCTTCCAAATCCTTGCCTGCTTCAATGTACTTACGTGTAGCAGCAGCAAAAGACAGCTGACATTCCGTATTTACGTTAATCTTTGCAACTCCCAGAGAAATTGCCTTCTGGATCATTTCCGTAGGGATACCTGTACCACCGTGCAGAACCAAAGGCATATCACCTGTCAACTTCTGGATTGCATCCAGAGTTTCAAAGGATAATCCCTGCCAGTTTGCAGGATATTTACCATGAATGTTACCGATACCTGCTGCCAGGAAGTCAATTCCCAAATCAGCGATTGCCTTACACTCATTGGGGTCTGCGCACTCTCCCATACCAACTACGCCGTCTTCTTCTCCGCCGATAGAGCCAACTTCTGCCTCAATGGAGATTCCCTTTGCATGTGCAGCTGCAACTAATTCGGTTGTCTTAGCCACGTTTTCCTCGATAGGATAGTGAGAACCATCAAACATAACAGATGAAAAACCTGCTTCGATACATTTGTAGCAGTGCTCATAGCTGCCATGGTCCAAATGAAGGGCTACCGGAACCGTTATGTTCTGATCTTTGATAAGGCCGTTAACCATACCAACTACCACATCATATCCACCCATGTACTTGCCTGCGCCCTCAGATACACCAAGGATAACAGGAGAATTATTTTCCTGTGCTGTTAACAGGATGGCCTTGGTCCACTCAAGGTTATTAATGTTGAACTGACCAACTGCATAGTGGCCTGCTTTTGCTTTTTGAAGCATTTCTGTTGCTGATACTAACATTTTGTTTACCTCCGTTAAATTTATAACACTCTGGTTGTCCTTCATTATACTCCATTCTACATAAAAATGGAATAATAATTAAAAATTTTTTATATGGGAATACGAATGCTGAGCGCTTGTTTTTGGTTTTTAATATCTATCTCTGTGTGTTTTCCGCCGTATTCGCCGTCCAGGGTCCAGGGTACTTCTTCGGAGGTGGTGATTTTTAGGGAACTGGCTTTGAAGCAGTACATACAGTCGGTATTTATGTTGCGGTTTACCAGGGCGGCCATGATCAGGTTTAGTTCTATTGCGTTAGCAGGCTTTTTGATTAGGGTGACCTCGAACTGACCGTCATCCAACTTTACGTTTTCTCCGGTGATGTTTTTAAAGCCCCCTACCGAAACGGAGTTTGTGATCATCCCGAACAGGAATTCTCCTTCCACGGAAAAGTCCTCGCTCTCCACCTTCATCCGGTAGGATCTTATTGTGGAAAGGCGGCGCATTCCTTCTAATATATATGCCATATGCCCCAATATATTCTTCACATCCTGGCGGGTTTCATAGGATACGTCCGTAAAAATTCCAAAGGCGGCAATATAGACAAAAATATCATTGTTAAAGGAACCGATATCGCATCCGAAGCTTTGGCCGTTTACAATCACCTGGGCCGCGTCAATCATATTTTTGGGAATATGGAGGCTGTTTGCAAAATCATTGGTGCTGCCGGCAGGCACATACCCGATTGGGATTCTTTTTTCACACTGCATCATCCCGGTTACCACCTCGTCCAATGTGCCGTCTCCGCCGCTGCAGGCAATGATATCATAATATCCAAATCTTCTTTCCTTTACCGCCTTAATCCCGTCTCCTTTGGATTGGGTCGGATACGCAACCACCTCAAATCCCGCTTTCGTGAAAATATCAATAATGTCTAACAGGTTACTCCTGATTTTCGCTTTTCCCGCTCTGGGATTATAGATAAAAAGCATTTTTTTCTTTTCCACGATCGTCTTCCTCCTGTCACAGCTGTTTCAATTCTTATATCGCTTACCATATCTATCATTTTACCACCAATACGGCCTCTAAAATATAAAATATTTGAAAAAAAAGGCAAAGCATACGCTTTGCCCTCATAATTTCTTAATCAGTAAGCCAATCTGTAAAGCCTGACCGTCATGGACTGTCAGTCCTTCTTTTCCCCGCTCAAATACTCCTCGATGCCCTTCATTGCTTCCTGCTCGTCTTCACCATTTGTCTTTACCATCACGGACTCCCCATTGTCCAGGGTAAGACTCATCATCCCCATAATGCTTTTTGCGTTTACTTTCTTTCCCTCTGTTTCCAGATAAACAGAGCTCTCATACTGGCTGGCTACCTGTACCAGCATGGCTATGGGCCTGGCTTCAAGCCCTCCATTCAACCGAATCTTGACAAATTTTTCAATCATAACATTCCTCCATTCTTTCTCATTCCGGAAATTTAATGTATACGCCAGCATCCAAATGCGTAAGCACAAATCTTTGCGGAGAGCGCCCGTATTTCAGGCATTATCTTCACGCTGTCCCCTAATCTTTTCAGCCATATCACTAAGCTTTCGTAATCTATGGTTTACACCGGACTTTCCTACTGGTGGATTAAGGTATTTACCTAACTCCTGGAGAGAATTTTCTGGATGTTCAAGCCTGACTTCTGCCATCTGCCTTAAATGGTCAGGCAGATTAGACAAACCATAATTTTTCTGCAAAAACAGAATATCCTCTATCTGCTTGCTGGCGGCATAAACTGTCTTAGAAATATTCGCTGCTTCACAATTAACCTTTCTATTGATAGAATTTCTTACTTCTTTTTCCACTCTGAGACTCTCAAGCTGCATTAAAGAAATATGTGCCCCTATCACATTCAGCAGGTCCACAATCCCCGCTCCTTCCTTTAAATACACCACGTAATATTTTTTCCGTCTGACAATCTTAGCTTCAATCTCAAAGCCGGAAACGGCCTGCTTAATCTGCAGGGCCTGCGGTTCA
>CAJUED010000004.1:0-66532 GCA_910585075.1 uncultured Lachnospiraceae bacterium | reverse complement strand
GCGTCGCTCATGGAACCCACACATAAAAAAACACCCCTGAGGAATGCCCGTCTGCAACAACTATTTTTTATAAGTAACGGGTTAACCTGCTCCGAAAGTTCATGTATATATCCGGTTTCATCCAAAACCTTAACCGCCTGTAACACTTTAACCGCATTATTAATAATAAATGTTTTCTTCAATAATGTAAAGTACTTTCTTTCTACAAATGGATTTTCAGGGTATATGGCAATATCTTCCATCTTACCCTTTCCCGTCTCCCCATCTGCTGCCGGAATCTCAATCCTGCATCCAAAATGGATAAGTGCCGCCAGTTCGGCCAGCCGGCAGTGCCTGGATTCCGGAATTACCTTTTCCAGTTCTTCTTTTATATCCGATGAAAACGACATAAATCCCGCCCCTTACCTTATACGCCTTGTCCCACATCCCGGTGCGCAATCTTGATTCCGTATCCGCTTTTGTTCTTCATACGCTCATACAGCCTGTTGGCCAGGGTAACGCTTCTATGCTTTCCCCCTGTACAGCCGATTCCGATAACCAGCTGATATTTCCCCTCTTTTATATAATTGGGAATTAAAAACTCCGCCATATCCGCAAGCTTGTCAATAAAGATATGGGCCTCCGGGAAGCTCATCACATAATCCTGCACTTCCCTGTCATTTCCTGTTTTATGTTTTAATTCATCAATATAAAAAGGATTAGGCAAAAACCGCACATCAAAAACCAGATCCGCATCCGCCGGAATACCGTGCTTAAATCCAAAGGATAAAATCGTAATCATCAGATTATGATACTCCTCGTTCCGCACGAAAATCCTGTCAAGTTCCTCCTTCAGTTCTCTTGTGAGCAGATTTGAGGTGTCTATCACATAATCCGACTTATCCCTCATGGTCTTTAAAATAGCCCGTTCCTTTTTCACGCCGTCCTCTATCCGCCCGTCCGGGGATAGAGGATGCATTCTTCTGGTTTCTTTATAACGTTTCAGCAGCGTCCCATCGCTTGCCTCCATGAAAAGAATCTCGAAGACATAGCCGTTCTCCCGGAGCTTTGCCAGAATTCCCTGGGCCTCCCCAAAGGACTGGTCCGCCCGCACGTCAAGCCCCAGGGCTACCTTCCTGACCTCGCCGCCGGGCACGGCAATCAGCTCCACAAACTTTTCGATCAGGGGCACCGGAAGATTATCCACACAGTAAAACCCCGCGTCCTCCAGCATCCGCATTGCCGTACTTTTTCCCCCGCCGCTCATGCCCGTTACAATCACAAAACGCATGCCGTCCTCCTCAAAAATCACCCAGAAAAATCACTTCTTTTTCCAGTGTAACCCCAAATTTATCCTTAACCTGTTTCTGTACATCCCAAATCACCTGCGCAATATCCGCAGCAGTGGCGTTTCCTGTATTTATCACAAATCCGCAGTGCTTTTCGGAAACCATGGCGCCTCCCACGGAATATCCGCGAAGACCGGCGTCCATAATCAGCTTCCCTGCAAAATATCCCTCCGGTCTCTTGAAAGTACTGCCTGCGCTGGCATACTCAAGAGGCTGCTTTTCCCTTCTTTTCCCTGCAAGTTCTTCCATTTTCTTGAGGATCTCTTTTTTATCTCCGGGCAAAAGCTTAAGCACTGTCTCTATCACCACGAAAGGCCTGTTTTTTATGATGCTGGTGCGATAGCCAAATTCCATAAAAGCATTGTCAAGGGTAAGGATTTCCCCCTCATCGCTTAAGACCGTTACCTCCTCCACCACCTGACTCATTTCTCCGCCATAGGCGCCAGCATTCATAACCACCCCGCCCCCTAATGTTCCGGGGATTCCCGAGGCAAATTCAAGACCGGTAAGGCCCTTTTCCAATGCACAGCGGGCCGCCTGAATCATCGGCAGACCTGCACCCGCTCTCATACGGTCGCCTTCCACCGTAACAGTGCTCATTTTGGAAGCCACCTGCAAAATAACCCCTTTGTACCCTTTATCTCCCACCAGAAGATTGCTTCCATTCCCCAATATAAAATAGGGAATTCCCACTACCTTCAAATGGGGAATAAGCTTCTCCAACTGTCTGATACTGCTGATTCGAACCAGACACTGTGCATTCCCGCCAACCCGAAAGGTTGTGTGTCTGCACATGGGTTCCTCCGGAAGAATATCCTCCTCCGGTACATTAGCCTTAATAAATTCATAGAGAGCCGAGCTTAATTTTTCCACCTTTTCACCTGCTGCTTTTACGTAACAGCCGGGCTGAGCCCGGCCATTATCTTTTTTACACAAAGGCAGTCCGCATAACATACCGCCTGCCTGAACCGTTACCTGAAACCCGCTACTCGGCTTCCAGCACCAGCTTCGCCGAGCCATAAATGCCCGCATCGTTTCCAAGGGTTGCAAGGGCAAACTTTACTTCCCTGTTGGCATGGAAAACATTTTTTATAAAGTGAGGCTTTATGTAATCCATCAATATTTCTCCTGCCTTGGATACACCGCCGCCAATTACAATAGTCTCCGGGTTTACAACGCCTGCAATCACAGAGAGACCGTTTCCTAAATATCTTCCGAACTCCTGCGCCACCTCAATGGCAAGAGCGTCGTTTTCCTTCACCGCGTCAAAGACTGTCTTTGCACTGACCTCGCCTTTACGGAGCACGCTTTCCTTATCACTTTCGACTAGTTTTCTTACTGCCAGCCTTGTAATTCCCGTTGCGGACGCGTACTGCTCAAGACATCCCTTATTACCGCACCCACAGCACTCGTCCTCCACATCCTCCACATGGATATGTCCGATTTCACCGCCTGCGCCAATGGCGCCTGTCAGTACCTTGCCTTCCACAATAATGCCGCCGCCGACACCTGTACCAAGGGTTACAACAATCAGGTTTTTGCTTCCCTGGCCGCCGCCCTTCCACATTTCACCAAGGGCCGCCACATTGGCGTCATTTCCCGCCATAACCGGCACATGTAAAATATCCTCAAGAGTATCTTTAATACTGAAGATTCCCCATCCTAAATTGACAGCCTTGTGCACCACACCTTCACTGTCAATAGGGCCGGGAGCCCCTACGCCCACGCCTGCCACATCTGCAAGGGCAATCTGTTTTTCTTCGATTTTTTCCTGAATGCTTTTAGCAATATCGGGAAGAATGTTACTTCCGTTATCTTCCGTTCTTGTCGGGATTTCCCACTTGTCAAGAAGATTTCCCTCCACATCAAAAAAGCCCAGTTTAACCGTAGTTCCTCCAATATCCACTCCAAATACATACTGTTTCATAAATAACCCTCTCTTTATCTTTATTATTGTTCTTTTTATTTATTCCTGTGTTTTAAAATTTGTAACCGCACCGCCTTTAGCTTCACCGTTACTGAAATTTTTACTCGTCGTCTTCGTCCCGTTTTCGAAGGAGGGATTCCTGCACTCTGCGATACAGCTCCTGAGCCGCATTGTAACCCATCTTTTTCTGGCGGTGATTGATTGCGGCGGATTCGCAGATTACCGCAAGATTACGCCCGGGTCTGATGGGAATGTTATGACATGCCACCTTATTCCCCAGATACTCCGTATATTCTTCTTCCAGGCCAAGCCTGTCGTACTCCTTTTCCTTGTCCCAGTCTTCCAGACGGATTACCAGGTCTATGGTCTGGGTGTCCCTGACGCTGGACACACCAAAGAGCATCTTCACATCCACAATTCCGATACCCCGAAGCTCAATAAAATGCTTGGTGATATCCGGTGCTGAGCCAACCAGCGTGTCGTCGCTTACCTTACGGATCTCAACCGCATCATCCGTTACAAGCCGGTGTCCTCTCTTGATCAGCTCCAGCGCCGCCTCCGACTTTCCTATACCGCTCTCACCCGTAATCAGCACGCCCTCGCCAAAAATATCCACCAGCACACCGTGAACGGAAATGCAGGGCGCAAGTTTTACATTCAGCCACCTGATAATCTCGGCCATAAAGGCGGAAGTTGCCTTCTTCGTCATTAAAATGGGAACATTGTGCTCAATCGCTATTTTCGTGAAAAGCTCGTTTGGCTTTAATTCCCGGCAGAACACAAATGCCGGAATATCACAGGACAGGATTTTGGTGTAGATTTCCTCCTGCCTCTCCCTGGGTAAGCTTTCCATATAAGTATATTCCACAAATCCTATAATTTGTAATCTGGTAGCCTCAAAATGTTCAAAATATCCTGCCACCTGCAGCGCCGGCCTGTTGATATCCGGCTGGGTAATCTTAATCTTGGAAATATCCAGCTCAGGCGTCAGATTTTCCAGCTTCATTTTTTCTATAATGTGTTCCAGCTTAACACTCGCCATACCCCACTCCCTTTCTTACACTGTTATTTTTCACTTGTTTTCCGTACGATAAATATCTTAAATATTTTATCACAGAAAGACCTTAATCTCAATAAATAGTTACTTTTCACCTTGGCCGGTTGCCCACGCTGCATGAACAAATATTCAGTGGGCAAATTCTATTCCTCCGAATTTTTTTTATGGAAAAACTCATAGATTCCCATGGCTACAGACTCCGGAATTTCGTCCACCCCGGCCAGAGTCTCCACATCTGCGTTTTTGACTTCCTCTATGGACTTAAAACGTCTCATCAGAGCTTTTCGGCGGGAAGGACCTACGCCGGGAATTTCGTCCAACACGGATTTCACCTGAGCTTTGGAGCGCAGTGACCTGTGATATTCTATTGCAAAGCGGTGGGCCTCATCCTGGATTCTGGTAATCAGCTTAAAGCCCTCGCTGCTTCTGTCAATGCCAATTTCTTCGTTGTTAAAATACAGCCCTCTGGTATTGTGGTTATCGTCCTTCACCATACCGCACACAGGAATATTTAAGTGAAGCTCCGAGAGCACCTGCAGGGCAATATTCACCTGGCCTTTGCCGCCGTCCATCAGAAGCAAATCCGGGAATTTGGTGAAACTGCCAAACTCCTTTTCCATTTCCTTGTCCTCAAGCTTTTTCTGTTCATCCATACCGTGCAGAAATCTTCTGGTCAAAACTTCTCTCATGCAGGCATAGTCATCCGGTCCGGAAACGGTTTTGATCCGGAATTTTCTATAATCGCTCCGCTTGGGTTTTCCTTTCTCGTAAACCACCATGGAACCGACATTTGCAAACCCGCTGATATTGGAGATATCATAAGCCTCCATCCGGCTTACGCTCTCAAGACCCAAAAGACCGGCAATCTCCCTGACCGCCCCAATGGTTCTGCCTTCCTCTCTCTTTATCCGCTCTTTGTCCTGGCTTAACACCAGCATGGCATTTTTCGCCGCCAGCTCCACCAGCTTTTCCTTCGTGCCGATTTTAGGTACTTTCACATACACCCTGCCGCCTTTTCTCTGGGTGAGCCACTGCTCTATTATGTCCATATCTTCTATCTTTTCCTGGAGCATAAGCTCCCGGGGAATAAAAGGCGTTCCCGCATAAAATTGTTTCACGAAATCCAGAAGAATCTGTCCCCGGGGGATACCGGACACATGCATCATGTAAAAATGCTCCCGCCCTATCAGTTTGCCATCCCGGATAAAGAATACCTGCACCACTGCATCCTGCTCGTCCGCCGCTAGTGCAATCACATCCTTATCCTCCCCGTCGCTGTCCGTAATTTTCTGTTTGGAGGCAATCTGCTTTACACTGTTGTACAAATCCCTGTACCGTATGGCATCCTCAAACTCCAGATTTTCCGAGGCCTCCTGCATTTTCTGTTCCAGTTCTTTTAAGGTTTCCTGATAACTTCCGTTTAGGAAATCCAGCGCTTTTTTGATTCTCTCCCGATATGCATCCTCCGTAATATTTCCCTGACAGGGAGCCACACACTGCTTAATGTGATAATTCAGGCAGGCCCTGTCGCTGCCGCAGTCTTTGGGAAGGCTTCTGTTACAGGTTCTGAGCTGGTAGAGCTTATTAATCAGGTCTATGGTGTCCTTCACCGCCGCTGCGCTGGTATAAGGCCCGAAATATCTGGAACGGTCCTTTTTCATCTGTCGTGAAAACAGTACCCTTGGATAGGCTTCCCCCAAAGTAACCTTAATATAAGGGTAAGTCTTATCATCCTTAAGCAAAGTATTGTATTTGGGACTATGCTCTTTGATCAGATTATTTTCCAGCACAAGGGCTTCCAGTTCCGAATCTGTGACAATGTATTCAAAGCGGCTGATCAAAGTCACCATTTTATCAATCTGAGGTCCTCTGCCGATATTTTTTCTGAAATAGGATCTGACGCGGTTATGCAGATTGATTGCTTTTCCCACATAAATAATGTTGTCCATTTCATCGTGCATAATATATACTCCCGGGCAATTGGGGAGTTTTTTCAGTTCTTCCTGAAAGTCAAACATAATTTTCGTCTCCTAAAATACCGGGCCGTTTCAACAGACCAGGAATTTCTTTCCCTGACCACCAGCCTGTTATCAAATTCGATTACACCCTGTGCATCAATTTATTGAACCAAATATCCAAAGAATCCAAAGGCATCTCTGGTGCATGGCTATTTTTCTCATCACCCACGGGAATAAAAAGACATCATTCCAGTCTCTTGCTCCCGTAATGATGTCTTTTTTACTTTTAAAAGAGGTTGCCGTACCGCCTCCCCTTCTTATCATTTACATTTTATCCCTGCTGCCATCCCAGAAAAAGTCTGACGGCGCGTTGGAAAACCGGCCGGTTCCACGACTTTCCCCGCCTTCACTGCGAGGCAGATTTTCACTGTTTCCCGTCATTTCCCCTCTCTCAGGAAAGCTTCCACGCTCCGGAACATTTCCTCCCGGCAAATGGCCTGTACCTTCAGGCAGATTTTCAGGTTCCCCGTTCTCTGAAGGCGCCGGACTCTGGGCGCTTTCTGAGCTTTCAGATTTCTCATCCTTTTCGGACGCCCTATCCTCTATGCTCTTTACGCTTTCCCCATCGGTCTTTTCCTGATTTTCTTTATCTTCCTCCTCAGGCTCCGGAATTCCTTTTTCCTTTCGGTAAATTTTCATAAATTCCTTACCACTGATGGTTTCCTTTTCAATCAGATGGGCCGCCAGCTTATCCATCAGCTCCCTGTTGCCTGAGAGCAGCTGCTTGGCTTCCTCATAGCATTCCTTCAGGGTTTCCATAATCTCCGTATCCACATCGGCCGCCGTCCTGTCGCTACAGGTAAGTCTTGCGCCGCCGCCCAGATACTCGCTTTCCACCGTTGCCAGTCCCATCAGTCCAAAGCGTTTGCTCATACCGAAACGGGTGATCATATTGGAGACAATATTGGTTGCCTGCTCAATGTCATTAGCCGCCCCTGTGGTCACATTGCCAAACACAATCTCCTCCGCCGCCCGGCCTCCAAGCAGGCTCACCAGCCTGTCGTGAAGTTCCTCCTTGGTCTGGAGATATTTTTCTTCCTCCGGCACGTGCATAACGTACCCAAGGGCTCCCATTGTTCTGGGCACAATCGTAATCTTCTGTACCGGTTCCGAATTTTTCTGCAAAGCGCTTATGAGCGCATGACCCACCTCGTGGTAGGACACAATCTTGCGTTCTTCTTTGCTCATGATCCGGTCTTTCTTTTCTTTACCCACCAGAACCTGTTCCACTGCGTCAAACAAATCCTTCTGGGTCACATACTCCCTGCCGTGCTGCACCGCATTGATGGCAGCCTCGTTAATCATATTGGCCAGGTCCGCGCCCACAGCCCCGCTGGTGGCAAGGGCAATGGCGTCCAAATCCACGCTCATATCCAGATGCACATCTTTGGCGTGCACTTTCAGAATCTCCACCCGGCCCTTTAGATCCGGTTTATCCACTATAATCCTTCTGTCAAAACGGCCCGGACGAAGGAGGGCTTTATCCAATATTTCAGGGCGGTTCGTTGCCCCCAGTACCAGAATCCCTTTGGAGGTGTCAAATCCGTCCATCTCAGATAAAAGCTGATTCAGGGTCTGCTCCCGCTCCTCATTCCCGCCGCCGTATTTATTGTCACGGCTTCGTCCAATGGCGTCTATCTCGTCAATAAAGATAATACAGGGCGCATTCTTGGTAGCCTCTTTAAACAAATCCCTTACACGGGAAGCTCCCACGCCCACATACAACTCAATAAAGTCCGAACCGGAAAGGGAGAAAAAAGGTACCTTCGCTTCCCCTGCAACCGCCTTGGCAAGCAGGGTTTTTCCCGTTCCGGGAGGGCCCACCAGGAGGGCTCCCTTGGGCAGTTTCGCACCAATTTTCACATATTTCCCCGGGTTATGCAGGAAATCAACCACTTCCTGTAAGGACTCCTTTGCCTCGTCCTCCCCTGCCACATCCTTGAAGGTAACTCCGGTTTCTCTCTGCACATAAACTTTCGCGTTGCTCTTTCCCACTCCCATAGGGCCGCCGCCCTTTGACATTTTGCGGAAAAGAAGGCTAAGGAGCACCCACATCAGGAGAAACGGGAATACATAGGACAGCAAAAAGCTTATCACTGCGCTTGTGCCGTCTGCCACCTGTCCTTTCACTTCCACATCATACTTTAAAAGACGTGCGGTCAGCGTGTCGTCATCCTCAATCTTACCCGTATAGTAGCTGACGGAAGGATTCATGCCGTACAGATACATGATGGGAGACTGCGTGTTCTTTTCCTCCATGGGCTGGATGTAAACCCTGTCTCCGCCAATCAGCACCGTATCAACTTTACCATCCTCAAGCATCTGGATAAATTCGTTGTACGTAATTTCCTGCTCGGAATCCCCGGTGAGAAGCTTCACGAAGGAGCTCACCATAAGAAGGGATAAAAGCGCCGCTATCACAAACATGATGATGCTTTGTTTTCGCGGGTCCTTACCAGGGCCTCCATTTCCCCCGGAACCATTTCCTCCGGGGCCGGACGGGCCTCCGTTACCGCCAGGACCGCCCTCAAACTGATTTAAATTGTTTTCACTCATTTAGTTACTCTTTCCTTTTATAATTGGTTCGCTGGTCAAGTCCACACCCAGCTTTTTAAATGTTTTAATATCTACCTCCGAAAGCATCACCGAAGTATGTACCTGACATCCCTTCAATTTCGGAAGCTGTTCCAATGCTTTTTTTGCATGGCCGTCATTTATTGCAGAGATAGAAAGGGCAATCAGCACCTCATCCGTGTGAAGACGCGGATTCTTTCCACCCAGATATTTCGTTTTTAATTCCTGAATAGGCTCAATTGCCTCAGGAGAAATCACACGGATATCATGGTCTACACCGCCCAGAAATTTAAGGGCATTCAAAAGCAGCGCCGCCGACGCCCCCAAAAGGGCTGTGGTCTTGGAAGTGATAACCGTGCCGTCAGAGAGCTCTATTGCCGCCGTGGGAACCCCAAGCTTTTCCGCCCTCTCTTTTGCGGCTACCGTCACCTTCCTGTCATCCGTGCTGATTTTAGCCTGCTTCATCAGAAGCTCTATCTTATAAACGTCATTTTCTTTGGCTTTACCCCTGATTACATCATTCATAGCCGTATAATAACGGCGGATGATTTCCTGGTAGGAGGCCTTACAGCAGACCTCATCATCCACAATACAATTGCCCGCCATATTTACGCCCATATCCGTAGGGGATTTGTATGGATTTTCCTTGTAAATTCCCTCAAAAATCGCATTTAACACCGGGAAAATTTCAATATCCCGGTTGTAATTGACCGTGGTCTCACCGTAAGCTTCCAGATGGAAAGGGTCAATCATATTGATATCCTTCAAATCCGCAGTCGCCGCCTCATAGGCAAGGTTGACCGGATGTTTTAACGGAATGTTCCAAATAGGGAAAGTCTCATATTTAGCATATCCCGCCTTGATTCCTCTTTTATGGTCATGGTAGAGCTGGGACAGGCAGGTTGCCATTTTCCCGCTCCCCGGCCCCGGCGCAGTCACCACCACAAGAGACCTTGTAGTCTCAATATATTCATTCTTTCCGTAGCCTTCATCACTGACAATTAAGGGGATGTTGGCCGGATAACCTTCTATTGTATAATGAAGGTACACCTTCACATTCTTTTTTTCCAGCCGTTCTTTAAAGTCTGCGGCCCTTGACTGACCGGCATAGTGGGTCAATACCACGCTTCCCACGTAAAAGCCCCGGCTTTCAAATTCACTCTTAAGCCTTAAGGCGTCTTCATCATAGGTGATTCCCAAATCGCTTCTTATCTTATTTTTTTCAATGTCTGCGGCATTTATTACAATAACTATTTCAACCCTGTCAGAGAGCTTCATCAACATACGAAGCTTACTGTCAGGCTCAAATCCCGGCAAAACCCTGGATGCGTGATAGTCGTCAAAAAGCTTTCCTCCAAATTCAAGGTAGAGCTTATCGCCAAATTTATTGATTCTTTCCTCAATGTACTTTGACTGCATCTTTAAATACTTTTCATTATCAAATCCCACTCTCATAAGTTTTACCTGTTTTCTCCCTGTAAATAACGCTTTTTCTTCCTATTTTTACATACCGGCTTTTATTGTAGCACAACCCTGTTAATTATTCCATAAAAAAGAAATGAACTAATATCAATTTTTTATAAAAGACAGGACAATGACCAAGCGGACAGGGATATTGGCTATGCGGACGCGAGGAGGGGATAAATATTCAGTCGTCACCGCGCTCCCGCTCTATAAAAACGCAACAGACGCTAAGCTCAAAAAAACTTCGCTAAGCGCTGGCGTTTTTATAAGGGTTCCTCGTTGAATATTTATCCCCTCCTCGCTGTGCATCGGCCAGCCAAGAGATAATTTCCCTTTATTTATTAAAAAATATTATGTCTATACTTACCTTATACGCCGCCAAACAATCTACATATAGAATCAATTTGGCTTAGAGAAAAAGAAAAGTAATGGGCAACTAAAAGCATAGCTCTGCGCGAGTCAATATACCAAGCCCAAATAATTATTTCTGATTTCTGAGTCTTGTGATGAATGCGTTTATTTTATTCAGGGCTATTTTCAGGTTTTCCAGGGAGTAGGCGTAGGAGATTCGAAGGAACCCTTCTCCGCAGTCACCGAAGGCGGTGCCGGGGACTACGGCTACTTTTTCTTCCTGGAGAAGGCGGTTTGCGAACTCGTCGCTGGTCATTCCGAATTCCTTTATGCAGGGGAAGACATAGAAAGCGCCGTAAGGTTCAAAGCATTTAAGCCCCATCTCCTTGAAAGAGTGCATCAGGAATCTTCTTCTCTGGTTGTATGCCTCCCGCATCATTGCCACATCATCATCACCGTTACGCAGAGCCTCCACTGCCGCATACTGGCTGGTGGTGGGGGCGCACATGATGGCAAACTGATGAATTTTCAGCATCTGCTCCATAATCATATGGGGGGCGCATGCATAGCCAAGACGCCAGCCGGTCATTGCGTAGGACTTGGAAAAGCCGTTGATGAGAACCGTTCTCTCCTGCATGCCCGGCAGGCTCGCTATAGACACATGCTTTCCCTTGTAGGTCAATTCCGCATAAATCTCATCCGATATCACGAAGATATCCTTTTCCCGGATTACTTCCGCAATGGCCTCCAGATCCTCTTTTTCCATGATAGCGCCGGTAGGATTGTTGGGGAAGGGGAGAATCAGCACTTTTGTCTTCTCCGTGATGGCATCCCGAAGCTCCTTTGCCGTTAAGCGGAACTCGTTTTCTTCCTTCAGTTCTATGATAACCGGAACTCCTCCGGCTAAAATTGCACAGGGTTCATAGGAAACATAGCTGGGCTGTGGAATCAGTACTTCCTCGCCCGGATTAATCATGGCGCGAAGCGCAATATCAATGGCCTCCGAACCGCCCACCGTAACAATTACCTCCTGGTTTGCATCATAGGAAATCTTCTGGGTTCTTTCGATATATTTGCTGATTTCCACTTTCAGTTCTTTTAATCCTGCATTTGAGGTGTAAAATGTCCGTCCCTTTTCCAGAGAATAGATACCCTCATCTCTTATATGCCACGGGGTGTCAAAATCCGGTTCGCCCACACCCAGTGAAATGGCGTCCTCCATCTCGCTCACTATATCAAAAAACTTTCGGATACCGGAGGGCTTTATGTCTGTAATAATATCTGATAATGGATTTCTCATGGTGTCACTTTCTCCCTTGTATCTTCATATTTTTTTGTCAATATTGTGCCGTGGTCCTTATATTTTTTCAAAATAAAATGGGTTGCCGTGCTCAGCACTCCGTCCAGAGTGGAAAGCTTATCGGACACAAAGCTTGAGACAGCCTTTAATGATTTTCCATCCAGAGTTACCAGAAGGTCGTATCCGCCGGAAATCAGATACACACTGTTCACCTCGGAATACTTATAAATTCTCTCGGCAATATTGTCATACCCCTGTCCTCTCTGGGGTGTGATTCTCACCTCAATCAAAGCGGTTACCTTTTCAATGGATGTTTTTTCCCAGTCTATCATGGTGTGATAGCCACAGATAATACCTTCCTCCTCCATTGCCTGCAGCTCGTTGGCAACGTCAATTTCCTCCGCTCCCAGGATAACAGCCAGTTCCTTTACATTTATCCTGCTGTTCTTTTCTATAATTGATAAAATTTGTTCTCTCATGAATTCCCTCATTTCTGCGCTACTTTTTGCGCATAAAGCAATTGTTAATAATTTTCTGAATTTTTATGGAAATACTTTCAATATTTCATCCGGTCCGGGCGGTTCCAGATACCTGACTTCATCCTCATTTACAATAATCTTATCGTTTCCCGCCTTTGCCTTTCCGATTACAAAAGCCGGTATCCCTTCCTCGCCCAGCTTCCGGACAAGCTCCTCACCGTCAGCCGCCGCCATAAGCAGGGCTCCTCCTGAGAGAAGCTCATAAGGGTTTAAGTGATAAAATTCGCAGACTTCTATGGTTTCCTGCCTGACCGGAATTTTTTTCAAATCTATGTACAGTCCGACGCCCATCTTTTGGGACAACTCCCACAATGCACCAAATATACCGCCGCTTCTCACATCATGCATTGCATAAACGCCGGACTTAAGGGCTATGGCAGCCTCCGGCGCCACGGACAAATACTCTCTCTGTCTCTGTGCCTCGTGAATCAGTCTCATTGGATAGCGCCCCGAAAGCTCCTTTTCTCTCTCATGGGCTATAATGGAGGTTCCCTCAAGCCCAATCCATTTGCTCATCACGATATCAGCTCCGGCCAACGCGCTCCCATTTTCACCGTTATTCTCTCCCGGCGCATTCCTTACGCCTGCGCACTTGCCAAACGCTGCTTCTCCGTTATCACAGGCTCTCTTTCCCAGAACGCAGGCTGTAATGATTGGCGTTTTGACCTGACCGCTTACCTCTGTGTGGCCTCCCACAATCTGCATGTCAAGTTCTTCGCAACAGCCCTCCGCCTGTCTCATCATATCTTTTAAAAGCGCTTCCTCCGTCTCCTCGGGCAGCGTGAAAGACAGTGTTACCGCAGCCGGAACTGCGCCCCCTGCCGCCAGGTTATTTGCAGCAGCCGTCACCGCCAGACGGACGGCGCCCTCCACAGGCAGTGTGATGGTCTGAGTTGTCACAGCAACTCCATCACACTTTTCCTTTCCGCAGGAATCAGAAATATTCCATGACAAAAAGGCGCAGTCATTTCCAACGCCTGCACCTTTCAGTACTTCTTTTTTTGTATTTTTTATCTGTCTTAATACCGAGCGCTTTAATACGCTTTCAGATATTTTTCCTCTCCTCATCTGCTGCCCCTTCTCGAATCCCGGATTTTATGATGCGGCAGTCGTCAAATATTACTGTTCAGCCCAAAGCTTTGCACTTGCTGCAAAGTCCGTAGGAATAAGTGCTGGTTGGAAAAAACGATTCCTGTACAAATTACTTACTACTGAACAGGCGCTTCTGCAGGCGCTCCTTCCGCCGGTGCGGGGGCTGGCTGCGCCGCAGCGTCAGGTGCCGGGGCGGGCGCTCCCTCTGCCGGTGCCCCTTCCGCAGGCGTTCCTTCTGCCGGTACTGCTTCCGCAGGCGGAGCCGGTGGAGCCTCTCCTGCCGCAAGGGCACTTGCAACACCGCGGACATGGTCAATATTGTTGGTGGCAACAGCTGCCATAATCTGCTCGTATACACTCGGGTCAGCCGTACCCACACCCACTGTGGCCGTTCTCGGCGTCACCTTATAGGAGCTGGAATTAATCATTTCCCGGCTCACTTCCGTACCATTTTCCGTAACGATCTTCCAGAGATTTGCCTTATACCCTATATGAGCGGACTGTACGGAAACGGAACCTACGGGGAGAGACGCATTCGTGTAAATAACCTCCGAGTCAGGATATATTTTGCTGACTACCTCACTCTCGTATCTCACCTCATGACCGCTGTCTCTGGTCTCCATTCCGTATATTGTAAAAGTAATATGCTTGTCATCCGTGGTGATACCTTCGATATAAATTGGCGCATCCGTATTATTCACAAACCTGAAATCTTTTCCTGAGGATTCCGCTATCGCCGCATCTGCCGAAGGATCCACATAAGTTACTATCATAGAATGGTTATGCCGCTCCGTAACCTCTAATTCCGATAAAAGCACCGCATTATACAAAGTGGTGGAAACCTGACAGATCCCTCCGCCCAGACTGTCTACCACCTGGCCGTTCAGATAAGAAGCTGCCATGTAATATCCATTGGCTTCCGAAAAGGGTGCTACCGCCTCATAAGTGGAAAACTCCTCCCCCGGATATAAAGTAGCGCCGTTAATCAGCGCGCAGCCATTGCGTACATTTGCGCTTCTTGAAGATCCGGAAGTACTGAAGCTTGTTGTAAAAGTGCCCAAAACATCTTTTACTTTAGCAAGTTCCTCCTCCGTTCCCCTTACCTCATCCACTTTGATAACCAGATCAACGGAAGCGTCCTCTCTGCTCCAATTATGTCGAAAAAATTCACAAATTGCCTCTACCGAAGCATCCTCGTCCACCACCTGGCCGGTCTGCCCCTGGTTCACCACGAAATGGTCTCCCTCTCTTTTAAGAGTGGCGTCAACTGCTTCCAGATTGTATACGGCACACTGCTCTGTCAGAATCTGACGTACTAAACTCTCATCAACACCAAATTCCAAATCAAAAACCTTATTCTGATGCTCTAAGTCCTTTGCCGCCTTATAGCGCTGCACCACATTGCCGGTCAGTCCGATTCCCGCCGCTTCCTCCACCACTTCCGGGTTGCTCCAGTAAACACCTAAGTCGGCAGGCGTAATCTGCACTTCGTTTCCATCAACGGCAACCAAAGTAATCATCATGCCGCAGACACCATTTACATAATCCTCGATCATACTGCGGGCTTCCTCCGTGGTTTTCCCCCCGAGGGACATATCTTCCACATAAACCCCTGTCAGTATACGGTTTTCTTCCTGGGCTCTTGCCTGTATTCCGGAAAGTCCCAGCACCAGAAATACCGCCAGAAAACAAACGGCTCCTTTAATCAATCTTTTCATACTTTTCTCATTCCCCTCAAACTCCGGCAGGCTGTCACTGCCTTTTCAT
The DNA here is from genome assembly GCA_910585075.1 of uncultured Lachnospiraceae bacterium. Lineage (GTDB taxonomy): Bacteria > Bacillota > Clostridia > Lachnospirales > Lachnospiraceae > Suilimivivens. The sequence goes on along the minus strand of CAJUED010000004.1, from coordinate 51,115 downwards.
TGATTTAATATAAAAAAGATGCTATAGTTGGAACTACCATAGCAAGTATCAGCAGTATAATGATAATGGACGATACAACTTTTTTATTCTTTTTATTATAAATATTAAACATTGAAAGCCTCCAAATTACATCTTCTTCGAAAGGATATTATATATGAAATTCCCCTTTTTTGCAAGTTTTATCGTTTTCTGCCTCTGGCTCCTGTACGAAATAAAAAAAGCCCGCGGCAAAGAAGCCAAATCAAGCGAATCCTTCTGGCAGACCGAGGCCAAAGCCAACAGCACACGCCGAAAGTCCTTAGATAACCTCGATTATATCCGGATTCCCTTTGACACTCTCCCTATGGATGTCCTTAAGGAAGACTCTGTCATTGCTGAATACCATGAAACCCTCCGGACACTTTCTAAGGCGCCTATCGTCAACTTCACCGGCATCAGCAACACCGATTTAAAGCTTATGTACGGCGCTCCAAACATCAACCTGTTGTCCTCCTATGACCAGAACTACACCCTTCTTGTCCGCACCCTGCAAAACTGGGCGAAGGCCCTCTATGACGCGGCCTATACGGACGAAGCCTGCACCATACTTGAATTTGCAGTACAAACCCGCACCGACATCACCGCCACCTACAAACTCCTCTCCACCATTTACCGTGAAAAAGGACAAAACGAAAAAATTGCCTCCCTGATTCCCATTGCAGAGAGCCTAAACACCAGTCTTTCAGGAAATATCGTGTCCATGCTCAAAGAATTCCGCTCATCCGAGCCCTAAAATCTGCATACATGTATCGCTTATAACCAGTTTATGATACAGTTGCGCAGTTTATGACAGCAGGCTTTCCTCTCGGTCAGCCTGCTGCATATTTCTTTCATTTTCTTTTATTCTTCCACAAGATGCAAAATCTTCCCTTTAAAGTCCCCTGACATCACCGGCATACAAATCCCCGCATACATCAGGCTATCCCCTCTCAAAACCACATCCTCGTTTTCTATCCGGTAATACTTATCCGGCGCAAGCCCTTTCAGCCGCAGATTTCTGCTATGCCTGCTTGCCCCTCCAAGCACCTGAATCCAGGTGACCATACTTTCCTTTTTATCCTTCGACACCACCTGCCAACAGTCAAACAAATGATTGTCCTGTGCCGATTCCAGGCGATAATAATCCCCTTCTCTCACTAAATCATTATACTTGTGGTAAAGGGCAACCTGTTCCGGAATCATTTCACGGTCCTCTTTCGGAATCCGTGTCACATCCAGCTCGTACCCGAAGGTCCCGGCAAGAGCCACATACCCTCTTGTCTCAAAAGGCGTTATTCTCCCCACCGCATGATTGGGACAGTCGCTGACATGGGCTCCCATGGTGGAAAGAGGATAAATCATCGCTGTCCCTTCCTGAATAGCCAGCCGTTCAACAGCGTCCGTGTCATCCGAACACCAGATTTGAGGACTGTAATAGAGCATCCCCGCATCATACCTGGCGCCGCCGCCGGAGCAGTTCTCCAGAAGCAAATCCGGGAAATTACTTACGAGCCTTTCCTGAAGCTCATAAACCCCCAACATATACCTGTGGGCTAGCTCTCCCTGTTTTTCAGCCGGCAGACCACTGCTGCCAAGGTCGCTTAAGGGACGGTTCATATCCCATTTTACATATTCCACATTGGCGCTTTTTAAAACCGCTTCCATCTGCTTCCAGATGCAGTCAACCACTTCCTCTCTGGAAAAGTCAAGCACATACTGGGTTCTGGCCATACCAGCCTCTCTCCCCGGCACAGCAATGGCCCAGTCCGGGTGTGCCCTGTACAGGTCCGAATCCGGCGAAACCATTTCCGGCTCAAACCAGATACCAAACTTCATGCCAAGCTTATTCACTTCTTCCACAAGATGAGAAAGTCCACCCGGAAGCTTTTCTTCATTCACCGTCCAGTCTCCAAGGGAACAGTTATCCAGATTCCTCTTTCCAAACCAGCCGTCATCCATCACCAGCATTTCAATTCCCAGCTCCGCCGCCTGCTTTGCAATGTTCAAAAGCTTCTCCGTATTAAATTCAAAATAAGTAGCTTCCCAGTTGTTAATTAAGATAGGTCTTTTCTTATCTTTATATTTACCCCGCAGCACGTGTTTTCTGATGAACCCGTGGTAGTTAGCCGTCATGCCGTCAATCCCTTCCGCCGAGAATGTAAGCAGTGCCTCCGGCGCATAAAACTTCTCTCCCGGCACCAGAACCCAGCAAAAGTCCCTTGTCCCAATTCCTGCCTGCCACCGCACAGAGTTAAACTGACTGACTTCCGTCCGGATATCAAAGTTCCCGGAGTACATCATTTGTACCCCATAAATCTCTCCATGTTCCTGGGTACACCCTGCCGCCATCAGTGCCATGAACGGATGATTCTGGTGCCCGGATTCCCCACGGCCCGAGGAAGTTCCCTGGTAACCTATACCAAGCTTTCTTCTCTGTTTATGCCGCTCCCTGGCCCAGCTTCCATGGAGAGTCAACGCTTCAAACTCCCGGTTATCCATATCAAGCGACATGGACGACACATTTTCCAGATATAATTTCTCCTGTCCGTCATTTCCCACAACCGTGTGCCTGGTGATAACGTCCTGCTCCTCAAAAACCGAATAGCTCAGAACTACCGTCAGGTTTAAAAGCGCATCCCGGCATGTAATTTCCAGCGTACTGCATTCCGACTCCTCACCGAAGGAAGTTGGCAGGCCCGGAATCTTTTTCTTCCCCTTAAAAATCTCATGGGACATATAGACTGGCAGACAAGCCCGGTGTCCCCCTTCCGTCCGCACCTTCAGAGCCGCTTCCCTGTAGTCCCCTACGCCTTGAGCCGGATACTCCATGGGAAAACTATCCATAAAGGAAATCCTGTCCCCCTTATTCTTGGAGGGGACAAATGGCGGCTCCCCAAGACGCAGCAGGTATCCCATCCTGTGCTCCTCAAGCCTTCTGCCATAATAGACATGCCCAAGAAACTTCTCCTCATCCGCAATTCCAATCACATAGCTGGTATTTCGTGTATCCAGCTTAAAAATCCCTTCCTCATCAAAATATTTGATTCCCATTTTTCCTCCTGTCCCTCCAAGTCAACAACCCCGCTGCAAGCAACGGGGCATCAAACTTGCAACGCTGCAGAGCTTCACCTGATTTATCAATCTCCCGTAAATCGACCGTATCAACCTTATTATATACAAAACCCCTGCACCAGACAATCTAATTATCCTCCGCAGGGGTCATTTTTACTTCCAGAATTTTTTCTTTTTGCTTTCTTTGGTATCTGTTTTTTCTGTTTTTGTATTCTTTGAGGCATTCAGACTGTCGCCTGTCAACGCGTCGAACTGCTTGAGAAGCTCTTTCGCCTCATGGGACAGTTTTTCAGGGGTCTGTACCACCAGCGTAACATAATGGTCTCCCCGGACGTCTTTGTTCCGCAGGGTGGGAACGCCCTTGCCCCGGAGCCGTACCTTCGTATCCGTCTGGGTTCCTGCCTTCACCTCGTAAATCACCTTGCCGTCTACCGTGTCCACCATAACGTCGCCGCCAAGTGCCGCAATCGCATAGGAAATCGGTACCGTGGAATAAATATTGTAATCCTGACGCTGGAAAAGAGGATGGCGTCCTACGATTACTTCCACCAGCAAGTCTCCTCTCGGTCCGCCGTTTACCCCCGGCTCGCCTTTCTCACGGATGCGGACGCTCTGTCCGTTGTCGATACCTGCAGGAATGGATACCTGTATTTTCTTGCGGTTTGCAATATAGCCCGAGCCATGGCAGTCCGGACATTTATCCTTAATCACCTTACCCGTACCGTTACATTCCGGACAGGTCTGCACATTTCTTACCGTACCAAAGAAAGAGGGCTGGGTGAATACCACCTGGCCTTTTCCTCCACATTTTGAGCAGGTCTCCGCGCTGGTTCCCGGCTTTGCACCGCTTCCATGACAGGTAGCGCACTCGTCCTTAAGGGTCAGTTCAATCTCCTTGTCAACGCCGAACACGGCCTCCTCAAAGGTAATTCTCACACTGGTTCTTATGTTTGCGCCTTTCATGGGGCCGTTGTTTCTGCCTCTGCGGCCGCCTCCAAAAAAGTCGCCGAATATATCGCCAAATATATCGCTGAAATCAGCACTGTTAAAATCAAAGCCGCCAAAACCGCCGGCTCCCCCTTCAAAGGCAGCATGGCCAAACTGGTCGTACTGTCTCTTTTTCTCCGGGTCGCTTAAAATGGCGTACGCCTCCGAAGCTTCCTTAAATTTCTTCTCCGCCTCCGCATCTCCGGGATTCATATCAGGATGATACTTTTTGGCAAGAGCTCTGTATGCTTTTTTAATGGCGGCGTCATCTGCGCTTTTATCTACTCCAAGCACCTCATAATAATCACGTTTTTGTTCTGCCATTGTTCATTCCTCCCATACCTGCAACGCGCAACATGCCGCCGGAGGGCGGCATAAAAATCTTATATACTATAACACAGCCATATACTCTTTCACAAGGGCTATTTTAAAGTGGTTTCACCTTTTAAAAAGCTTTTGGCCCACGGCTTGTATTTTGCGGTATAACCAAAGGCCGCCGCGCCCCATGAAGCCTCTTATTGAATAAAGTCATGTAACAGTCCGGGTTATCCGGGCTGTTACATGCATTTTCACACTTTCTTTTTAAAGGCTCTTTCCCGCCTGAAGTTCATATAGCTTTTATCAGGATTAAACCTCTCTGAACTCGCCGTCAACCACATCATCCGCCGGGCCTGCATCAGCACCGCCGCCCATATCCGGGCCTGCTCCCATGTCAGGGCCTGCCGCACCGCCTGCCTGCTGCATGTTCTCATACATCTTGGTGAACAGAGCCTGTGCACTGGTGGTGAGTTTTTCTTTTGCCGCCTTAAGTGCATCCAGGTCGGAATCGGACATTTCCTGATCCTTGGTTCTCTCTAAGATATCCTTAACCGCCTGCATATCCGCCTCAACGTTGGATTTCTCGGAAGCATCAATCTTATCGCCTACTTCATTCAATGCCTTTTCTGTCTGGAATACGAAGGAGTCCGCTTCATTTCTGGCGTCAATGGCTTCTTTCCGTTTCTTATCCTGTGCTTCAAACTCAGCCGCTTCCTTCACTGCCTTGTCGATTTCATCATCAGACATATTGGAGCTTGCCGTGATTGTAATGTGCTGTTCTTTTCCGGTGCCAAGGTCTTTTGCGGAAACATTTACGATACCGTTGGCATCAATATCAAAGGTAACCTCAATCTGAGGCACACCACGCATTGCCGGAGGGATTCCATCCAGTCTGAACTGTCCGAGAGACTTGTTATCCCTTGCAAACTGTCTCTCACCCTGGAGCACGTTGATGTCAACTGCCGTCTGATTATCTGCTGCCGTTGAGAAAATCTGGCTCTTTTTGGTAGGGATAGTTGTATTTCTTTCAATCAGTCTGGTTGCAATACCGCCCATTGTCTCAATGGAGAGAGAAAGGGGAGTAACATCCAGAAGAAGGATTTCTCCTGCGCCTGCATCGCCTGCCAGCTTACCGCCCTGAATGGAAGCGCCAAGTGCCACGCACTCGTCAGGGTTAAGGCTCTTGCTGGGCTCATGGCCTGTGAGCTGTTTTACTTTATCCTGCACAGCCGGAATACGTGTGGAACCGCCTACCAAAAGCACCTGGCCCAGATCTCCGTTGGTAAGACCTGCGTCCTTCATAGCGTTCTGTACAGGAATAGCTGTCCTTTCCACCAAATCATGGGTGAGCTCATCAAATTTTGCTCTGGACAGATTCATATCAAAATGTTTGGGGCCTTCCGCTGTTGCCGTAATGAAAGGAAGATTAATGTTGGTTGTAGTAGCGGAGGACAGCTCTTTCTTTGCCTTCTCAGCCGCTTCTTTTAATCTCTGGAGAGCCATCTTATCGTTTGATAAGTCAACGCCCTCAGCCTTCTTAAACTCGTCAATCATCCACTGTGTCAGCTTGTTATCAAAGTCATCACCGCCAAGGTGAGTATCGCCGTTGGTTGCAAGCACTTCAATAACGCCGTCACCGATTTCAATAATGGACACATCAAAGGTACCGCCGCCTAAGTCGTATACCATGATTTTCTGTTCTTTTTCATTGTCAAGACCGTAAGCAAGGGCTGCTGCGGTGGGCTCATTGATGATACGCTTTACGTCCAGTCCTGCAATCTTACCTGCGTCCTTGGTTGCCTGACGCTGTGCGTCGTTGAAATATGCGGGAACTGTGATAACCGCCTCCGTTACCTTTTCACCTAAATAGCTTTCGGCATCCGCTTTCAGCTTCTGCAGAATCATAGCGGAAATCTGCTGAGGGGAATATTTCTTTTCGTCAATCTTACGGCCTCTGTCCGTACCCATATCCCTCTTAATGGATGCGATTGTCTTCTCAGCATTGGTTACAGCCTGACGTTTTGCAGGCTCGCCGATTAATCTCTCGCCGGTCTTTGTAAATGCCACAACGGAGGGTGTTGTCCTTGCGCCTTCCGCATTGGCGATAACGGTGGGCTTTCCACCTTCCATAACTGCCACGCAGCTGTTTGTTGTACCTAAGTCAATACCAATTATCTTACTCATAATTATCTCCTCCTGGAATTTTTTATTGGATTTATATACTGTTAATGTTTATTGTTTCCCTTAATATACCGGTTCCGACATTGCTCCCTGCAACGCCCGGATATCCCAAATGCCGGTTTGCCAACCTGAAAGATCAGCTCACAACCGCCACCATACTGTATCTCACCACACTGTCTCTGTAAGTATAACCCCTTTGCAGCTCCTGGGCGATAATCCCGGTTTCGTATTCTTCGCTCTCCACCTGCATCACAGCATTGTGAAGGTTGGGATTGAACTCCTCTCCTATGGCCGGTATGGGCTTTACATCCATTTTTTCCAGCTCTGAAATAAGCTGTTTATAAATCATTTCCATTCCCTCTGCAAAAGGTGAATTTTTATCCTCCTCAGGGACTGTAGCAAGGCCTCTCTCAAAATTGTCAACCACAGGCAGGATTTTTTCGATTACGCTTCTAGCTCCCGTCTCAAACATGGCTGTTTTTTCCTTGTCGGTGCGTTTGCGGAAATTTTCAAATTCCGCCATCTGGCGTTTTACTCTGTCTTCCAGTTCTTCAACCTTTTCTTTCAGCGCATCCTGCTTCTTATCTCTGAACTTTCTTTTACCGGCTTTCTTATCCGCCTTTCCTTCCTTTTCCCCTTCTGAAGCTGCGGCATCTTCTTCCGTTGCCGGTTCGCTGTTTTCCTGTATATCTTCCGACTCCCGGTCCGTATCACCGGCTCCTGACGCGGTTTCCTCCGCCCCGGACATTGTGTCCTCGGTTTCCTGATTGTCTGTTATGTCCTTTTTCATTTCCTCACTCATCGGCTTCATCCCTTTCCAACTTTATGTCTTATTTTTATACAATTCATCCAACTGATGGGTAATTGTTTTCAGCGTTCCTACAACTCTGTCATAGTCCATTCGCTTGGGACCGATAATTCCTATGGTTCCCCGCATCCCTTCCCCCAATTCGTAAGTTGCCGTCACCACGCTGCAGTCCTTCATGGACTGGATCGGCGTTTCATTTCCAATGTATACCTGAATGCCTGTGTTATTCTCATCCGCAAGAGTATCCTGCACCAGCTCCGTTAACATCTTTTTTTCTTCAAAGGTATTAATAATCTCACTGGCCTTCTGCTGATCCGCCAGTTCGGGGTACTTGAAAATATTGTTGGCCCCGCTTGTGTAAATCTGCAGATCTTCCTCAGCCTTAATGGATTCGGCAATGGCATCTATCACCTCGCCTACAATAACGCTGTGGATGCCGGCCTGCTGTTTCATTGCTGAAATCATACCCAGATTGATTTCCTCTAAGGCAAGGCCATTTAAGTGGGTGTTGAGAAGGATGTTTAACTTAAGGAGTGTCTCATCATCCAACATCTCAGCAACTTGTATGATGTTGTTCTTGATGATATTTCCCTCCGCCACCACCACCACCAGAAGCTGTTTCACATCAACCCTGGAAAGCTGTATGAACTTAATCTTATTTGTATGAATCGTGGGGGCTGAAATCATAGTGGCGTAATTGGTATTTACTGCCAAAAGCCTTGCCACCTGCTTGAGAAGATGATCCATCTTATCTTCCTTCTCAATCATCATCTCCTTCAGTTCTTCAAGCTCCCGTTCCTTCTCCTCCATCATGGTATCCACATAAAGCCGATACCCTTTATCAGAAGGAATCCTTCCGGCCGAAGTGTGGGGCTGTACGATATATCCCATTTCCTCTAAATCCGACATTTCATTGCGGATGGTAGCCGAACTTAAATTTAAATCCGTGTATTTGGAAATTGTCCTGCTGCCAACCGGTTCTCCCGTCTCAAGATAGTTGCGGATAATGGCCTGCAATATTTTTATTTTTCTTTCACTTAACTGCAACCCTATCCCTCCTTCTACCCTGTATCGGATTTTGTTTTCGTTGTTAGCACTCAACCGATTGGAGTGCTAACATCTTCTTACCATAAAATATCACTTACCCTACCTATTGTCAACACATATAACAGAAATTATTTCTAAAAAAATTCTAAAAAAGAGCCGGCCCCTGGCCAGCTCTTATGCTTTGATACAATATGTTTTTCAAACATTACGTTTTTCAGACTAAATAGCAAAGTTTCCTGTGATATCGCCGTTGATTACATAATAAGCTCTGTTTTCTTCCGGTTTCACATAGAGCTCGATGCTCTTTAAGTCTTCCTCTTTTCCTTCTAAGTCATATTTCCACACATCCTTGCAGCTCTGCATCAAATCATCAGCCGTATAGGACCTGTCATTAAACTGGAAAGTAACGGTTTCTGCAACCTGAGACTTCTTAGCTGTCCTCTTTGCAGGTGTCTTCTTAACCTCTGTCTCTTGTTTGCCAACAGTTTCTTTCTTTGCGGCCGCACGTTTTGTAGCCGGTTTCTTAACTGTTGTATCTTTCTTTACAGCTGTCCTTCTGCCTGTCGTCTTCTTTACAGGTTCCTTAACCTCGGCTTCAGATGCTGCTTTTACTTCTTCAACGGATTCTGCTTTAGCAACTGCCTTTGTAGTTCCTCTTTTTGTCTCTGCCATGCTTAAACTCCTTTCGCGTATGCACACAGTCAAAAGTACCTCTCCCCTAGAACACCATATTTTTCTGAACCAGTGTACTCCATATTTTTCTTTTTGTCAACTAATTAACACATTTTTCACAAGCCTGCCACGCCAAAATAGAGAAGTACAATAGCTCCCAGTATAATTCTGTACCATCCAAATACCTTAAAATCATGCTTCTTAATATACCCCATCAGGAAACGGATGATGACTATGGACACAATAAAGGCCGTTACCATTCCCGTAATCAATATCATCAGTTCGTTTCCCGTAAAGGACAGTCCGAATTTCACGATTTTAAGGAGGCTTGCGCCAAGCATCACCGGAATAGCCAGAAAGAAGGTAAACTCAGCGGCTACCTGTCTTGAAACGCCAATCAGCAGCGCGCCTAAAATTGTGGCCCCGGATCGGGATGTCCCGGGAAAGATAGCGGCAATCAGCTGGAACATGCCTATGATGAAGGCCGTTTGATAAGTGATTTCCGACAGGGAGGAAACCTTTACCGCCGCGTTTTTATTTCTGTTTTCTATCAGAATAAAGCCCACGCCAAATATGATCAGCGCCAGCGCAACGCAAACCCCGTTGTAAAAAAGGCTCTCAAAAAACTCGTCAAACAAAAGCCCAACCACAGCCGCAGGCAGACAGGCCACAACAATTTTAAACCACATAACCCAGATGTCCTTTTTACAATAGGAAAGAATACCTGATTTTTTGACCGGCTTAAAGTTTCTCTCTTTTTTATAATTTCCAAAAGGCCAGATCTGGTTCCAGAACAAAACCACTACGGCCAAAATAGCCCCAAGCTGTATCACCACCAAGAACATCTCCCAAAACTCAGGGGAAACATCCAGCTTTACAAACTCATCCAACAATATCATATGTCCCGTGCTGCTGATGGGAAGCCACTCCGTGATTCCCTCCACAATTCCAAACAACACTGCTTTTAAAAATTCCGTCATTGATTATCCTCCAAAAATTTTAACAGACTTTCATAGCATGCTCTGCCGTCCCGGTACCCTTCCCTGTAAAGGGCTTCCAGCTTTTTCTTATCCTTCTCAATACGCCCCACATTGCTTTTCTGTTTGGGCTGAATCAAAAAAGTGTTGCCTGCCTTCACCTGCCGGTCAATAAAATCCAGGGTTTTGTTATACGCATTGTGCCTGTTTTTCATAAGCTTATAGACCGCAGGATATTTCCTGTAGCGAAGCTTAATGGGCCCTGTCATGGAAGACGGCGCTCTGCGGTAACCGGCCTCCTTGGTCATGATCACCACATTTTTTCTGTTCCCGTCCTTCATAGACTGCCTTAGGGGAATAGCGTCCGAAAGGCCGCCGTCCAGGTAAAGACCGCCTTTCCACTCCACATTTCTTGACACCAGCGGCAGAGAAGCGGACGCCCGCACCGCTTCAATGTCTTTTTTCATATCTTTAATGGGAATATATTCAGGCTTTCCCGTCTCTATGTTTGTAATCACACTGTAAAAAGTTCCCTGATACTGATTATAAGTATCATAATCATAAGGATATAGTTTCTCCGGTATGGTATGATAACACATTTCAGCGCCGAACAAATCCCCTGTCCTCAGCAGACTGTATATACCGCAATAATTTTTATCTTCCAGGTAATCCACAATCACATGATAGGCCCTGCCTCTTTGCTTTGATAAATAACTGCAAAGACTGCATGCTCCTGCCGAAACACCGTAGCAGGAGCGAAATTCCAACCCCTTATCCAAAAAGAAATCCAAAACTCCGGAAGTGTACACGCCTTTCATTCCGCCGCCTTCCAGAACCAAACCAGCTTCAAACATCTTATCCCTCACTTCGGAGCGCTTACGCGGCAGGGGGCATCAATATCAGATTTACCTCTGCCATCAAAAGCTCTCATTTACCCAAAATATTTTTCATTTTTCGCCATTTTCCGGATTGCTTCCAGTGAACGCACCGTCTTTTCCGTATCAATACAATATGCCATCCTGAAATAGCCCGGCACGCCAAAATCATCGCTGGGTACCAGAATCAAATCATATTCCTTTGCCTTCTCACAAAAGGCTGTTGCATCCTTAAGGGGAGCCTTCGGGAAAATGTAAAACGTGCCGCCGGGCTTCACGCACTCAAATCCAAGGGAAGTAAGTTCCTTATATAAAATATTCATATTTGCCTCATACACGGACAAATCTGACGTGATGTCCAGGCACTCGGCCACCGCAAGCTGAATAATGGAGGGAGGACAGTTGTGCCCGATTCCCCTTGAGATCTGTCCGCACATATCCGCAATATACTCTCCATCCCGGCAGGCAGGGTTTACTGCCACATAGCCGATTCTCTCTCCCGGTATGGACAGGGATTTGGAGAAAGAATAGCAGGAAATAGTATTGGGATAAAACTTGGACACATACGGTGCTTTCGTTCCCTCAAATATTATTTCTCTGTAAGGTTCATCTGAAATCAGGAAAATATCATGCCCATATTCATCCGCCTTTACACTCATAATATCTGCCAGCTTTTGAAGCGTTTCCGCCGTATACACGGCTCCCGACGGATTGTTGGGGGTATTAATAAGGACCGCCGCCACCTTTTCGGTCAGCATTTCCTCAAAAGCTTCAAAATTAATCTGGAAATCCTCCACATTGGCAGGCACCACCTTCATAACCGCGCCGCTTAAATTTATATAGGCTCTGTATTCCGAGAAAAAGGGCGCAAACACCAACACCTCATCCCCCGGCGCCGTCACACAGCGAAGGGCATGGGCAATGGCTCCCGCCGCTCCCGTTGCCATAAAAATATGATTCCGCGTGTAGTTCATGCCAAAGCGACGATTTAAAGATTCCGCCACCTTTTCCCGAACTGCGGGAATCCCCAGACTCTGGCTGTAGCCGTGCAGCCCAACGGAATCGTGGTTTTGCATCAGCTCCATCATAGTATCCGTAAATTTCTGTGGAGGCGGAACCGATGGGTTCCCCAAACTGAAATCAAATACATTTTCATAACCAATTTCGGCTCCCCTTGCCGTTGCAAACTCCGAGAGCTGCCGAATAATGGATTTTTTCCCAAGCATATCTTTATATTGCTCTGCTATCATACTGCTTTTCTGCCTTTCTTTAAACTATATCCTTCCATAAGGACCAAAGCTAAGTATATAATACTTTTACTTTCCTGTTAAGCTTTTTTCTACTTTTTGCGATTAGAAAAATCGGGCGGGGAAGATTCCTCTCCCAGCCCGATTCACGGGATAACCGTCAGCTCTGCCTGCAGTCACCTTTTGAACTCCCTGCATATATAAAAGAAACGCTTCTTTCAGTCCTTTATTTTATGGAAGATGCAATAAGCTGCATATTGCCCTCCAATTCCACCTTTCCAAATCCGTCAGGCAGAATAAAATGTTCCCCTTTTTCTATCTTTCGTCCGTTTACACATCCCTCGCCCTCTACGACACTCATAATCAGGAATGGATGCGTCTGCTCTATGGACACAGGCTCTGTCACATCCAGTTTCCACACCTTATAATAATCACAGGAAATCAGTTCGTTCATCACATTGGCCGGAAGATTCGCAGCCTCCTTCACGCTATCCTCAGGGGAAAGAGCGGGTACGGTAATCACGTCAATGCTCTGCTGAATATGAAGCTGACGGGGTTTTCCGTCGCTTAACCTGTCATAATCATATACTCTGTAAGTAATGTCGCTGTTCTGCTGTGTCTCAAGCAGCATGATGCCGCCCTTGATTGCATGCACCGTACCGGGGTCAATCTGGATAAAATCTCCCTTTTTCACCGGAATCTCACGGATAAACTCCGTCCATTTTCCCTGGCGGATCATTTCTTCCAGCTCTTTTTCTGTCCCCGCATTGTGGCCAATGATAAGTGCCGCATCCTCCGGGCAGTCCAAAATGTACCAGCATTCGGTCTTTCCAAGAGAGCCGTTCTCATGCTCCCCTGCGTAAGCGTCATTGGGGTGCACCTGAATGCTTAAATTCTCCCGGGCGTCAATAATTTTGGTCAGCAGCGGGAACCTGTCAAGGCCGCAGCTGCCAAACAGCTCCGGGTTCTTCTCCCAAAGCTCTGACAGGGTCATTCCCTGATACTCTCCCTCTTTCACCACACAATCTCCGTTGGGATGAGCGCTTACAGCCCAGCATTCCCCGGTGGTGTCACTGGGAATATCATAGCCATACTGTTCCCTCAGCTTACTGCCGCCCCAGATGGTTTCCTTAAATACAGGGTTTAAAAATAAGATTGGTTTCATTTTGTCTTTGTCCTCCATGTTTTTTAATATATTGTTTTTGTTTTCATTCCCGGAAACAATCAGGGAGACCAGATAAAAAGGCGCCACGTCATTTTCGTGAGATTCCACAATCTCAATTTCCACCGTATGCTTCCCCTCCTGCGCATGTCGGGCTATAGTGTCAATATGCAGGCTGTCCCCCCAGTCTTCCTCAAAGTTTCCGTCCAGAATCACGCCTTGGTCCTCTCTGCCATCCACCACTGCTCTTGCCACCGGCACAGGCTTATTCACTGACTTCCTGTACTGCACCGCAATTTCCGTACCTTCCACTTCAAACCGGATTTTGTCCCCTTTCCGGGAAGCAGTCCATCCCCTTTTAAAAATGTCGGTAATTCCGTTTTGCGAGGATAAATCTTCCAAAAAGCCCTCGGCCTTTGACTCCGAATTAAAGTTCTGATACCGAATGGCGTTTTCATAAGCGTTAGCCGTAATTGGCGCCGGGAGCCTGTCTCCTTCCCCGAAAGCCAGCGTTTCCTCTTTGTCCATTTCTGCATACACCTGCTCCAGGAAAGAAATTATGACCTGGGCCACCAGTCTGTGTCCTGCATCATTGGGGTGCAGCCCGTCCGGTGATAGCTCGGCTTCTTTCAACCTTCCCCACATAATCTCCGGCCAGATTGCGCTTTTCATACTTACCATGGGAAGCTCATAGGCCTGGGCAACCTTTAGATGTTGCTGCTCCGCATTGATTCCATTATCATAGCGCACATTGTTCATCAGCATAAGGGCAGGTTTGCACTTGTCCATATAAGTCTTCCGCACAAGCCCCTCGTAGGTCTCCTGAAAAAATTCCGTATTTTCATCATTGACCGCAAACTCAATCAGGACAAAGTCCGGCTTGTATTTCAGTATATGCCCCTTAACCCGGGCAGCGCCAAACTGTGAAGTGGTTCCGCCGATTCCTCCGTTAATAAATTCAATTTCCGCCAGCGGAAACTTTTCCCTCCACCACTGAAATACAAGATAAGCATAGCACAATTCGGGCCCGGAGGAAAGACTTCCCTGGGTGATGGAACCGCCTAAAAATCCGGTGATTATCTTCTCTCCCCGGCGCGCCTTTTTCATGCACTCCTTTAGTCTGTGCCAGTTTCCTCTGTTTATCATCCCCTGATAATCTCGCCCACACCCTACCATAAAGCACTTCTCCTATCCTGATTTTATATTCCATTATATCAAATTCACCCCGTCCCGTGAATCCCAAACGTTGCCTCTCTTTGCGTGTCAGTTTATCGAATAAAAAAGACCTGCATCCGCAAGTCTTTTTTCATATTTATAATTTATCCGGACATAGCTCTAATAAAATGACTTATCTTCTCCCAATCTCCATATCCGACTGGCTCACCACGCTATGCTCCTTGATATAAGCGACAATCTCGTCAAATTTTGTAAATGCAAGTCCCACATAGCTGTCCGCGCATCCATAATAAATGGCAATCTTACCGCTTTCCGGGTCATGGATTGTTGCACATGGGAAACATACATTGGGAACAAATCCTCTCTCCTCATACCATTCCTCCGGCGTAATCAGGAAATTTTCACACCTGTATTTTACAATGGAGGGATTCTCCAGGTCCAAAATAGCCCCGCCTATGGAATAGACGTAGCCGTTACAGGTTCCGCTTACTCCATGATAGAACAAAAGCCACCCTTCGGAGGTTTCAATGGGCGCCGCACCTCCGCCGATTTTCAGAGATTCCCACCACTCGTTGCCTTTTCCCATTACATGCCTGTGTTTTCCCCAATAAACAAGGTCCGGGCTTTCACTGACAAAAATATCCCCAAAGGGCGTATGCCCGCTGTCAGAAGGACGGCTGAGCATCACGAAATTACCGTTTATCTTTCTGGGAAACAGAACCGCATTCCTGTTGAAAGGTAAAAAGGGATTCTCAAGCCTTGTAAAAGTTTTAAAGTCTGTGGTCTTCGCCATTCCAATGGCCGCGCCGTAAAAATCCTGACACCAGATAATATAGTAGGTATCCTCCACCTTCACCAGTCTTGGGTCATAGGCATATACCGGCATAAAAGGCTTTCCTTCCTCGTCCACAAAAGGAATTTTATTCTCATCAAAGTCCCAATGGATAGCGTCCTTACTTCTTCCCATATAAATATAGGGGATACCGTTGGTCTGCTCTCCCCGGAATACACCGATAAATTCATCCCCGTAGGGCATTACCGCACTGTTAAAAATTCTCGCAACGCCTTTTACCGGATTTCTTCCTATAATCGGGTTTTCCGTGTATCTCCACACAGGCGCGTCTTTTAAGCCCTCCGGTTTCTCCTGCCAGGGCACATTTTTTACTGTCGGCGCAATCATTTTTATCTCGCTCATATTCATTCTCCATTCCATCCGTCTCCACTATGCAGGGTTTCGGCACAATTTATACTTTACCTTCCGTCCTTATGCTTCGCCGCCTAAAATCTCCAAGTTCTTCCGAATCAGCTCGCATCTCTGTGCAACACATTCCACGCTTCGCAGAGGATCCTTCGGCGTGTTAAACACATAGTCGATCAACTTATCTATGGTAGTTGTAGCCACATGCATCCTTGTATCACTGGACGCATAATAGATATAAACATCACCATTATCTCTTGCAATAGCTCCGTTGGTAAACACAACATTGGAAACATCTCCAACCCGCTCATCTCCCCTGGGCCCGATCAAAAGCCCGGAAGGCTCCGCAATCACCTTGGAAGGGTCCTCCAAGTCCGTGGCGAAGGCATAAATCACATAGCGAAGTCCCGCCGCCGTATTCCTTACTCCATGGGCAATATGTATCCACCCCTTCTCTGTCTTGATGGGAACCGCACCGGCGCCGTTTTTGGATTCCGTAATCGTATGGTACTTCCGCAGGCTGGTCATTTTTTCCTCATCAATAACCGCATGGGTGATATCGTCGCAAAGCCCAAATCCAATACCTCCCCCTGAACCGGTTTCAATGAAATCATCCATAGGCCTTGTATAAAAGGCATATTTACCATTTACAAATTCAGGATGCAGAACCACATTTCTCTGCTGGGGAGAATTCAAAGTAACCAGATTGGGCAGCCTTTCCCAGGTTTTTAAATCCTTTGTCCGCACGATACCTGCCGCCGCAACTGCCGCAGAAAGATCGTTTACGGACGTATCCTTGCTCTCCGAACAGAAAACACCATAAATATAGCCATCCTCATGTTTTGTCAGGCGCATGTCATATACGTTTGTCTCCTCCGGGCAGGTATCAGGAAGCAGAATCGGATAATCCCAGAATTTGAAGCCGTCCACGCCGTTATCACTTTCCGCAACACCGAAGAAGGACTTCCTGTCGTCTCCCTCAATCCTTGCCACCATGTAGAACTTTCCATTTAACTCAATGGCCCCTGAGTTCATAACCGCATTGACCCCAAGCCTTTTCATAAAGTAAGGATTGGTTTCCGCATTCAAATCATACTGCCAGGTAAGGGGAATATGTTCCCTTGTGAGTACCGGATACAGATACTTGTCATAAACCCCATTATAAAAATCCGAATCCACCTGATTTTTTCTGTTAATTAACGCCTCATACTTTTTTAATTCCTCATAATATTTTTCATGTATCATAAAAACTCCATTTCCGTGTATTTTTTACATTCTTTAATAAACTCTACACATTATATGCTTAATTATACGCTGCCCGTCTTATAGATTATCATGCGCCAAACTCTACCCTGCTTCATCAGCTTACTATCGCCCATAAGACTAAATACACTTTCTTATTTTTCCAATCGCTTCAAAACCTCAAAACACATTCTTCCGTTGTGATAAGGGCATTTCCACGGCTCCACGATAGGCCGCCCCTCATAAGGCTTTCCATTCTCGTCCACTTCCCAGAACCACTCGGAGCCTTCCCGTTTATCCATTACGTACTCTTTTATAAACTCCCAAATGCTTTCCGCTGCCTTCAGGTATTCGGTTTTCTCAGGCTCCTTCTGCCATCCGTTTAAAAAGCCTACCACGCTTTCCGCCTGCACCCACCATACTCTGTGGCCGTTGACTACTCCCTTTTCACACTCATTTGCAAGGGAACGCCCGTCAAAAGCCGTTTTGTAAATCTCAGCCGTTAGGTCTTTTGTGATGGGAAGCATCTTTTCCTCGTATTTCTTTTCCCCTAAAATCTCCACGCCCCTGTCAATCAGCCATGCAGTCTCAATATCATGACCATAAGAATGCAAATCCAGAATGGAATTCATTTCCGCGTCAAAAAATACTTCCTGCCTGTGGAGCTTCTGATTATAAACCTTGTCCGCAAAGGCATCCATAATCCATTCAAGTCTTTCCTTAACCTCAGGCAGCTTCGATACCCTGTAAAGCTCCGTATAGGCTTCAAACACATGAAGCAGGGTATTCATGGTTTTATCCGCAATCACCCCGTTTTCGGAGAGTTTGTCATTTTGGATCTCATGGAACTGCCTGTCGAAGGCCTCCTTGTACCCAATCTCATCCCTACATTTTGTTTCAATGATGCGGAACAACTCCCTGGCCATATTAAGCGCCTTCTCATCCCCTGATGCATCATAATAGGATGAAAGTGCATAAATGGAAAAAGCCTGATTATAAGTATGCTTTGTGGTGTCTTCCGGTTTTCCGTCATACTGAATGGACCAGAAAATACCTCCATTTTCCTCATCCATACAGTGCTCTCTCATGAAAGCAAAGCCATGCTGCGCCTCCCGCAAAAGACTTTCATCCTTAAGCAGCATGTATGCGTTGGAAAAAAACCATAAAATACGGCTGTTTAAAATACATCCCTTTACCGCTTTCTTATCCAGTCTCAAGTCATAGCCCAAATACCCGTAATAGCCGCCAAATCCATCATCCCGCAGGGCCTTCCAGAAAGGGATAATCTTTTCTGTCAAATGAGTCCTTACTTCTTCTGCCAACACCTTGCAACCACCTCCTTTTTCTCAAAATATTTTCTCAGAAATATCTTTCATACCTCCAAAATGTTTTACTGCAAATGCTCTAAGACATTTTCGGAGGATACCTAATTATATCTCCGTAAAGTATTTGCAATTAATTTATTAACTTAATTTAAGTTTATATATTGATTAATTTTAATTATATTTAACTTAATTTTTTATACATCACTTATTCTTGCAATTTATATCTCAAAATTGTATTATATTTATATTTCCACGTTTTACACAAATTTCACAGGTTACTTTTAAACATTATGCACATACCCTTGAATTTCTCTTACCATGGAGGCCGCCTATGTCCCTGAAGGATTCCTTTTTATCAGCCCTGATAACCGCTCCCAAGCTCTCTCCCGGACAGAAACCGGAAGATTTTCTTGGCCAGATTTTTTTTCCGGAATATTCTGATGGTTTTCCTCTACTATATTTACTATCCTGCGGCAATATAAAAGCAGCTTCCCCCTGGACATTTGATATTGCTTTCATGGACTGCTACCTGTTCCTGTATACCAAAAAAGGCTGTGGAAAGCTTACACTTGGCCATAAAGTATTTTCTCTGGACGCTTCTTCCCTCCTTTTTCTTGACTGCCGTCAGCGAATCCGCTTTGATATCGCCACCGCTCCTTGGGAATATCAGGTCTTTTTCTGTGCCGGAAATAATCTTTCCTATTATTATGGGCTTTTACCCCTTGATAAATCCCCGGTGCTTCGGCTGCTCCCCCGTTCGGAAACCACTTTCAATCTGGAGCTCCTTGCCTCCATGACTCCTCCGTTTTCCCTAAATCAGCAATTATCCATATCCGATTTGTTAAACCGTATTACCACACAATTTGTAATTACATTATTAAAAAAGCCTGATACCGCTTCTCAGATTCCTGTATACATTAAAAATATGAAGAATTTATTTGATAATTATTTTGACAAGCCTTACAACCTTGATTTTTTAGAGGAATACTTCGACATCAGCAAATACCGCTTGTGCCGGGAATTTGCCAATGCATATCACATGTCACCTATGCAGTATTTAAATAAGAAAAGAATCGATTATGCCGCCCATCTCCTCCTGACTACAAACTACAGAGTTCAGGAAATCGGAAATATGGCTGGGATTGAAAATACCAATCACTTCATAAATCTGTTTAAAAAATATTATGGGATCACTCCCTTAGAATACAGGCGTCAAATGGCCCTCTGAGACAACAGAACTACCTGTTCAACTTGATGTTTTCATTTTAAGAATTCACGCAATTATTAATTATAATTCATAAATGAGTTGCAATTCTATTCTCATTAATGAAAAATAATCACATTTTATTTTTCTTTAAAATATCAGGTAATACTATTCATGCAAAACAGCATAATGAAATATCAACATTGATTTTAGGTTTCAAAACCTATATACTTAAGTCAAAGCTTAGAGAATAAATTCTTCTCCGGAAGCACGACTTTAATTGGTTATCCGCAGCAGTCTTTAAGTTCATGCGGGCATGACCTCGGCTCGTTGTTCGCGGGAATAAAAACAGGAAAGGTATCATCATGGCAAGAACAATCGGCATAGGAAAACAGGATTTTGAAAGAGTCAGAGTCAACAACAATTTTTATATAGATAAAACTCATTTTATAAAAGAATGGTGGGAATCGGATGATGACGTGACTTTGATTGCCCGCCCCAGAAGGTTCGGAAAAACTTTAAACATGAGTATGCTTGAGAAATTTTTTTCTCTGGAATACGCAGGCAGGGGCGAGCTCTTTGAAGGACTCTCCATATGGCAGGACAAATCTCCCGACGGAGATTACCAATACCGCAAGCTACAGGGAACATGGCCTGTAATTTCTATCAGCTTTGCCAAGGTAAAAGAAACCTCCTATTACAATGCCCAAAAGAGAATCTGTCAAATCATCACAGAATTATACAATAAATTTGATTTTTTACTGAAAAGTGAAAAATTAAATGAAATTGAAAAGCAAGCTTACCGAAAGGTTTCCACTGATATGGAGGATTACATTGCCGCTGATTCCCTGAATGCTTTGTCAGGCTATTTGATGAAATATTATGGAAAAAAAGTAATTATCTTTCTGGATGAATATGACACTCCCATGCAGGAAGCGTATGTATATGGTTACTGGCAGGAACTTATCGCTTTCACCAGAAGCTTGTTTAATTCCACTTTTAAGACAAACCCTTATCTGGAACGAGCTTTGATGACAGGAATTACTCGAGTAAGCAAAGAGTCCATTTTTTCAGACTTAAATAATCTGGAAGTAATTACAACCACTTCTAAAAAATATGCTGACTGCTTTGGCTTTACACAAGAAGAAGTACTAGCTGCCCTGAAAGAATACGACCTGTCAGACTGTAAGAAACAAGTAGCAGACTGGTATGACGGCTTTTCTTTTGGCGACAGAAAGGATATTTACAATCCATGGTCCATTATTAATTTCCTGGCAAAGTGGGAGGTAAATACTTACTGGGCAAATACCAGCTCCAACAGTCTTGCAGGCAAACTAATACGGGAAGGTAATCCCCACATAAAAAAAGCTTTTGAACGGTTAATACAGGGCGAAAGTATCCGAATGGAAATTGACGAACAGATTGTCTATGACCAGTTGGACAGCGACGAGCGGGCGGTATGGAGCCTGTTATTGGCCAGCGGCTATCTTAAAGTAAAGAACTTCAGGTCGTACACCTCTGAATTTGGCGAATGGAAACAAGAATATGAATTAAAGTTGACTAATTTTGAAGTAAAGGTAATGTTCCGCGGCATGGTACGGAAATGGTTTGCAGGTTCTTCTTCCAATTACAATGATTTTATCAAAGCATTACTCTTAGGAGACCTGAAAGCAATGAACACTTACATGAACAGAGTGACCCAGGACATATTCAGTTACTTTGACACCGGAAGCAGTTCCGAAAAGAAGAAGTCCTCCAAAGATGCGCCTGAGCGATTTTATCATGGCTTTGTATTGGGGCTTATGGTAGAGCTGACCGACCGATACGTGATTACCTCCAACCGTGAAAGCGGCTTTGGCCGATATGACATTATGCTGGAACCTCGAAAACCTCATGAGTCGGCTGCCTCAAAAGCCCCCACCTCCTTAGCCTTCAAAAATGATGCCATCATTATAGAATTCAAGGTTCAGGATGAGGACGAAAAAGAATTATCTGACACTGTTTCGGAGGCCTTACGCCAAATCGAAGCTAAAAACTATCAGGCATCCCTCATTGCCAAAGGCATTCCGGAGGAACAAATCCGAAAATATGGATTTGCCTTCTGTGGAAAAAGAGTGCTTATAGGGTAAAGTTCGCTACTATTCACGATTTCCTGGGTAGTGTAAAATAGTTTGTGTCTTTGGAAAAAAATGGCTCCTTTTTGGTAAGAATGAAGATATGACAATTCTTATCGAAAAGGAGTATTTTTATGGCTGTAGCTAAAGAACAGATTCGACAGATTATTTCAGAAAACAACATTACCAGTGTCGCTGATGTCTACTCCCTTCTTAAAGAGAGTTTCAAAGACATCCTGCAGGAACTCATGGAAGCAGAACTGGACGCTTCCCTTGGATATGAAAGGAATCAGAAGGGTGATCTGGTTACCACAAACAAACGTAATGGCCATTCCCAAAAGACCCTAAAGAGCCAGTACGGGGAATTCCAGGTGGATGTTCCCAGGGACCGTAACGGGGAGTTTGAACCAAAACTTATCCCTAAATACCAGCGTGACATCTCCGGTATTGAAGAAAAGGTCATCTCCCTTTATGCCCGTGGGATGAGCACACGTGACATCCACGACCAGCTCCAGGACCTCTATGGCATTGAGCTGTCAGCAGAAATGGTCAGCAAGATCACGGATAAGATCCTGCCCCAGGTCAATGAATGGCAGTCCCGTCCCCTTTCCCCTGTCTACCCTTTCGTTTTTATGGACTGCATCCATTATAAGGTACGGGAAGACGGACGCATCCTGAGCAGGGCTGCTTATGTGGTGCTGGGTGTTACAACTGAGGGGTACAAAGAGATCCTGAGCATCACAGTAGGAGCCAATGAGAGCAGCAAGTTCTGGCTGGGGATGATGAATGACCTGAAAAACCGCGGGTTAAAGGATGTTTTGTTCTTTTGTGTGGATGGCCTTGCTGGTTTTAAGGAAGCGATAGCAGCTGTTTATCCACAGGCTCAGATCCAAAGATGTGTGATCCATATGCTGAGGAATTCTTTTAAGTATGTCAACTACAGTGACCTGAAGAAATTTTCCAGTGATTTCAAGGCAGTTTATAATGCCCCGACAGAGACAGCAGCCTTTTCAGAACTGGAGGGGATAAAAGAGAAATGGGGGAGAAAGTATCCTTTCGCAATCAGTAACTGGGAGAACAACTGGAAGGATGTAAGTTCTTTTTTCCAGTTTTCAGACGATATCAGACGCATCATGTACACGACAAATATCATAGAAGGTCTTAACCGCCAGTACCGGAAAGTAACCAAGACTAAAAGCGTATTCCCCAGTGACCAGTCGCTGGAAAAGATGCTGTATCTGGCCAGTGAAAATGTGACAAAGAAATGGACACAGAGATACCGCGGATGGGACCAGGTGCTCAACCAGCTGATTGTGCTGTATGGGGAGCGTCTCACCCAGTATTTATAAAAAGAAAAGACCAGGGCGGCTGACTATAAACTGAAGGCCGCCCCAGCCTTATTCCATCGGCATTAAAAGTATTGCCGGAAAATCCCAGCCTTATTCCGGAGGCCGGGTGTGGGCAGAGCCCACAAAGGTAATCTTTAGAATGTCTTAATTTTGATGCCAAAAAATCAAATGAAAAGTATAAACACCTCGAGAGTGGATATACTATAAATAGAAAGAACATTCGATAAAAGCAAATCCATAGAATCGACAGCAAAATTTTACATATCGATCTCTTATCAGAGGAACTTAAATCTCCATAGACACAAGATTTTTTACAGCCTCATTTCCTGTTATGGGAATCCTCATGTTTTGAGATTATTTCCAGGGCATTTTCGGTAGTTTTTTGCTGGGTATGCACCTTGTATCTGACGTTTTTCAAATTTTTGTTTTCATGGTGTTACCACAGAACAAATTGCATTCTCTGTTTCACTTTTAATGTGTTCTAAATGCGTTTCCACTCAAAAAACGCATTTAGAAACGCACGAACACTCATTTGTTTCTGAAATATCTGGCAGAACGTTCTTTTCCTTCCAATCGTAATATTCCCTCACAAGATTATTACAGCTTTTTCGAACCTCTTACAAATCAGTTCCTTCTTCTATCCATTCCTTTAATTTCTTCTGCAATTCTTTCTTATCAGGCAAATACAATTTATATTCCGAGGCATAAATATTAGCATCTTCCGGCAATGTGATTTCTACAAGAGCATCATCCTTTTCCTTACATAGCAAAATACCAACTGTCGGATTCTCCTCCGGTAGTTTCTCATATCTGTCGTAATAATGAACATACATCATCATCTGTCCCAAATCCTGATGTGTCAATTTATCAATCTTCAAATCTATCAATACATAACAACGTAGAAGTCTATTGTAGAATACAAGATCCACATAATAATTATCTTCATTAAGTGTAAATCGTCTCTGTCTTGCTTCAAACAGATATCCTTTACCTAATTCCAATAAAAATTTTTGTAGTTTATTGATAATTGCGGTTTCCAGATCAGATTCTACGTATTTTGCTTTTTCATCTAATCCAAGGAATTCAAGCACTGTAGGCTGTTTTACGATATCCTGCGGTTTCGTGATAACATTGCCCTCAGATGCAAGCCGCATCACCTCGTCCTTTTCTCTACTCAAAGCCAGTCTTTCATAAAGGCTTGAATTATACTGTCTTTGCAATGTGCGTATTCCCCAGCTTGATTTTGCCGATTCTATCTCATAAAATTTTCGTTCATCTTCATTCTCAATCCGCATAAGTTGCAAATAATGTGACCATGAAACAATAAAAGGTTGTTCTTTATCCAATTCCTCAAACACTGTTTGGGATTTTTTAACTGCAAATTCCTCAAACAGTGTCTGGGAAATTCGGTCTGCATATGTGAGATAAAATTTTCTAGCATACTCCAAATTTGTTTCGGAAAATCCTCTGCCAAATTCTTTTGTAAGGCTTTCTGATAATTTTTTCAAAACCTGCTTCCCATATTTCGCCCGTTCTTTTCCTTCTTGCTGTTCCTCAACAATCCATTTTCCAAGTGAGTAGTAAGTCATTAACTGCACCAGATTTACCTGTTTTGCAGTAATCTGCCTTGCATACTGGATCAGTTCAATGGAATCTGCAATCAATATACCTAAAGACTGATTTGCCTCTATTATTTCAGTTTTGCCCTCCATCTATTCTCCTCTACCTTGTTTTATATGATTTAGCACAATATAGTGACTTCCATAATACTCATCCATATACATATTCAGAGCTCTCTCCAACGTCACGGTCTTCCCAAGTCCAGAATCTTCGCAGAACTTTTCAAGGCGTTCAAATGTTCTTTTTTCTATTCTTGCCGATATCGGCACTGATTCTTTTTTTGCTCTTGGCATGGCTCACTCCTTATAAATCTCATCTAATATATCTTTCAACGTTCCATTCTTAGCATACTTAAGCGCATCCACTTGTCGGAAATTATGTTTCTCAATTACAACTCCTTCATCAAATCCAAGAATATAATTCGTCGCAATCTTATAAATGATCTCCGTAGGCGCAAGACCATATACTTGTTTCTCAAAAATATGCTGCAACCGTACCTCTTTCTGCGGAAACAGCTCTTTCAGAACACTACTCTGATACAACCTTTTCACAATTTCTGTAATATAAAGTCCCGATTTCATATATAAATCAATAAACGTTTTGTCCATCATATCGAAACAGCCGGGATTTTCCTCTTCCAGTTTATCAACCATCTCCTTAACCACCCACTTAGGCGTAAAAATCTGGTTTGTTTTCTGAGGCGGGATATAGTCGAAAATATCCTCTGTACTGTTTTCATCGAAATAATCCGCAAGCTTCTTCTTCAAATTCAAAAACTCTTTTACAGAATCATTAAACACAACAGAATCAAACAACTTTCCCTCAAGCATTTCTTCCTTGCCTGTCTGTTCGTTAATATATGAACCGCCATCTCGCAAAAAACGAAATTGTACAAGAGATATACTTGTGACTTCTTCAAAAACCTCGTCCGGAATGATAGTATCAAAATTTTCAAGGGTTGTTTCCACTGTTCCATATGCCATGAGAAATGAGGGAATCGTTCTGGAGAACCCTCTCAGATGATCTTTTGCGGAATCTTCGATGCCCTTTTTCTCACGTTCCTTCTTACTTGTTTCTATGGTCCTGACAACATCCTCACTGGCAGACTTCACAAAATCGCTGATAGAGGTATTTAAAGTTTCCTGCAATTTTGAAGCCGCTTCTTCCTCTTGTCGATTAAAAACATCTTTGTAACCAAACCATTCCTCGTCACAAAAATTATTCATCTTATTGCAAATCCAACCGAATTAAATCTTCCAATCTTCTACCTCTTCCTAGATTTTCCACTTTATATTCCTATTTTATTATGCAGTATTTTTATTGAAAAAACAATAAATTTCAATGAAATAACAGTTTATAAGCTTAACCTGATATTTTTTCGGTTATGCTTGAAAATGCCAATTTCATATGCTATAGTACGTGTAGGCAAACAAGAAACAAATAGCTTTATGCTAGACCAAGCGAAAACCCAGCGAGTTGCAGCTCTCTGGGTTTTCTTTTGCGCTTTATAGTTGCACTAAACTAGATTTGACAGCTTTCCTATTCATAGATTTGCAAATCATTTCTTCTTGGCACCGTTTTGGCACCGCTTACAACATTTTCACTGTTGCAAAATTTCAAAAAGGGCTCCCCGATTTCTTTACAGACAGTGTTCAGGTTCCCTGACACTGTCTTTTAACACAATGCGTCCCTCCACAATCGAAATCCCCTGTTTGCTTTCCTCCCCGGTCATTCTTTTCACCAGCTTGCGTATGGCTTTGCGGGCCATTTCCTTTATGTCCACCTCATAGGTTGTGATGCCCAAGCTGCACACACCGGGGTAAAGGTAATTATCATATCCCACAATTGAGATATCCTCCGGCACACGATAGCCTGCACCCCGCAAAGTCTCTGTGAGAACCCCGGCAGTTATGTCACAGTTGCAGGCAAAGGCTGTGGGCATTTCTCCCGGAAGTTTAAATGCAAAGCCCGCATCCCGATAGCCGGTTTCCATGTTCCTGTCCTCTATCACCCAATCCTCTCTGACCCTCTGCCCATGCTCCAGCAAAGCCTTACAATAACCAAAATATCTGTCCGTAATACTGCCCGTGTACAAAAGCGTTCCAACATACCCAATCTTGGTATGCCCCATCTCAAACAGGTGGTTAGTAAGCTTATACATTCCATAATAATTGTCGGTAATCACCGCATCACACTCATGCCTGCGGTCATAAAAGTCCAGACAAACCAACGGAATCCTGATATTTTCCTGAATCACAGCCAAATAATCTTCCTTTAAAAGTCCAATGATAATCAGGCCGTCCGCCTTATCCTCCGTAAGAAGCTTGGGCATTATCTGTTCCTGCTCATTTTGCTGATTTATAATCTCAAGCATGGTAAAGCATTCCTTAGACACTGCTCTGGTAGCCACTTCCTGATACATTTTCCAGTAGAAAGATTCCTGCTGGTCTAAGTACCTTTCTGAAATTACCACGCCAATATTATAACCCTTGCCATCTCTTGGGGGCCCTGCCTTCACAGACTGACGATACCCCATTTCCCTGGCCATTTCCCTGATTTTTTCCCGCATCTCGTCGCTGACGCCTTTTTGCCCTGACAACGCCTTGGATACCGTAACCGTACTCACATTCAATTTCGCAGCAATATCTGCAAGCCTGACCGATTTGGACATCTTACCCTCCGTTAACCTAATCCTCACAGGCCAAACGGTTCAGTCAAGCTGAACCGTTACCCTTCTCTCAAATTCCGTAACCGTTCAGCCTTGCCTTCGGCTTCACCGTTACCAATTTTTATATACTCTGTCGCATGTTTGAGAATCATTCCCATACATCTGGCAGAAAGCATTTTTCAAATACGCTCTCATATTTTACTGACTACTTAAAAAAGAAAATGGCTCCTCTTTTTCCGCTTGCAAAAACATCATTAAAAGAAATGCCGCCCGTAGGGACACTCTTTCTTCCCGCAATATCCGCAACGCTTCTTTTTTGTCCACCAAAAGCACTTCTATGCTCTCCGTATCCTCCCGCAGTTTACCGGATATCTCTCCATCAGCAAATCCAAACACAGAGGTACTGGTCTCATCCGTCAGACCGGCCCCCAGATAAAAGGGTCTGCGGAATGCGGCGTCCCCTTCCTCGTAAGGAAAAAAGTCAAGCCCTGTCTCCTCCTTCATTTCCCGGGCAGCAGCCGCTCCGGCGGTTTCCCCCTGGTCAATAAGACCGGCCGGCAGCTCATACAGCCACGCATCAAGAGGAAAACGATATTGCCGAATCATAACCAGTTTGTCCGGCTCCTTGCGCCAGACGGGATAAATTACAATCCCGTTGGCTTTAGGAGTCCCCGTCAAAAGAGGCAGTTCCTCCTGACTGTTTCTGGAGGCAAAATAGTAGTGGAAAGGGGCTCCCGAGTTTGTCAGAGCATCCATTTCATAAAGATTCAGAAAACGGTTATCTGTCAGTTTCCTGACAGCAGTGTATTTCTTCTCTTTTCTTTCTTCGTCCATAGTTCCCTCCATATCGCAGCTATCATTCTTCATCCTGAGCCCAGGCCAGGGCACATTTTACAGCCCTTTTCCAGCCCTTTAAAAGTTTTTCACGCCGTTCCTCACCCATCTCATGGACAAATTCCTTACCAAGCTGCCAGTTCTCACATATCTCCTCCCGGCTTTTCCAGTAGCCGCAGGCAAGTCCTGCTAAATATGCCGCTCCCAGAGCTGTGGTCTCAATACACTCGGGCCGGTATACCCTTGCGCCTAAAATATCCGCCTGGAACTGCATCAGGAAATTGTTGGCACTGGCGCCGCCGTCCACCTTAAGCCCGGCTATGGAAATTCCCACATCTTCTTCCATGGCTTTCAGCACGTCATAGGTCTGATAGGCAATGGATTCCAGTGTCGCACGGATAAAATGTTCCTTTTGGCAGCCTCTGGTGATTCCAACTACGGTTCCCCTTGCGTAAGGGTTCCAGTAAGGAGCGCCCATTCCCGCAAAAGCAGGTACCACGTAAACGTCCTCCGTGTCCTCGGTTTTTTCTATGTATTCCTCTGTCTGAGGGGCGCTCTTGATCATCCGCATGCCGTCCCGCAGCCATTGAATTGCGGCACCTGCCACAAATACACTTCCCTCTAACGCATATTCTACCTGGTCCGGACCGCTTGCTGCAATAGTAGTGATAAGACCGCTTCCTGACGCAATTGCTTCCGTTCCGGTGTTCATCAGAAGGAAACATCCGGTTCCGTAGGTATTCTTCACCTGTCCCTTAGAAAAGCAACACTGCCCAAAAAGAGCTGCCTGCTGGTCACCCGCAATTCCCGCAATAGGAATACTGCCGCCCAAGACAGATTTATCCGTATATCCATATACATAACTGGAAGGCTTCACCTCCGGTAACATACTGGCCGGGATATCAAAAAGCTCTAAAAGCTCCTCGTCCCAACAGCGCCTGTAAATATCGTACAACATGGTACGGGATGCATTGGTGTAATCCGTTACATGAACCGTCCCTTTGGTCAGATTATAAATAAGCCAGCTGTCCACTGTTCCAAAGAGAAGCTCTCCTTTCTTTGCCCGCTCCCTGGCCTCAGGTACATGATCAAGTATCCATGCTATCTTGGTTGCACTGAAATAAGCATCCGGTACAAGTCCGGTTTTTTCTTTGATCATGTTCCCATACCCGTCGGCAATCAGCTTGTCCACCTTTTCAGCCGTTCTACGGCACTGCCAAACTATGGCATTGTAAATCGGCTCCCCTGTGGCTTTATCCCACACAATCGTGGTTTCCCGCTGATTTGTGATACCGATTGCGGCAATGTCTTCGGGGGTAAGCCCGGCCATTGCCATCGCCTCCATGGTCACCGCCAGCTGGGAAGACCAAATTTCCTTGGGATTATGTTCCACCCAGCCCGGATGAGGATAAATCTGACCGAATTCCTTCTGGGCCATGGTCAAAATCTCACCCTTTTCATTAAAAAATATACATCTGGAGCTGGTCGTTCCCTGATCCAATGCCATTATATATTTTCCCATATTTCCCTCATTTCTGCGCTGCTTCTTGCGCATATCACTCATCATAATATGTAACCGTTCATCCTTGCTTCACCGTTACGGGTATCCGGCCATTCTGAATCACTTCGCCACAGGCCGGATACTCTCAGTCACTACTCTTTGGTACGGTCAGCGCGGTAAATATGCAGACCTATCTGGTTGTTACTATAATATACCAATTTCAATGCCCCTTCTCTAAGCATTCTCATTACAGCAGGTTTCCTGTCGCTATCACAGAAACAGAAGTCCCCGCAACATTTTCAATCAGCACATCCCCAGCCTTAACCGGTGCGCTGACAACCGCAGCTTCTATCTCATCCATGCACTGCCCAATCTTTCCTTTAGGAATTTCCCCGGCAGTCTTAACAGGCACCACCTTCCCGCTTCCCCCTTCCACGCGGATAATGGAGGTCACCGTCCGCACAGGAGCCGTCATTTCACTGCGCGCATAGGCTTCGCCCTTCTTACAGGTATTTCCTGTAATATCAAGGCTTCCGTCCTCATTCTTCTTCACCGTAATCAGACAGCCCACAGGGCAGCCAATACAGATGAGCTGGCTTCCCGCATCCCTGTCCTCCGGAAGGGTACATTTGGTTTTCTCCGGAATCTTCGGGCGTACCACCTCGCCCCAATCTTCTTCTCCGTTTAAAATATAGTCCGCAGCAAACTCTCCCGCTTTTTCCGCTTCCTTGGAAACATTATCCACCAGGTCATGTACATGAAGCACGTTTCCGCAGGCAAAAATACCCTTTACCGTAGTTTCCAGTCTGGCATTTACCACCGGTCCGGCTGTCATATCATCCATCTGGGCCCCGGCCCCCTGGCTCAGCTCATTTTCCGGAATAAGACCGCAGGATAAAAGAAGGGTATCGCAGGCTACGAATTCTTCTGTGCCCGGAATAGGACGCAGCTTCTCGTCCACCTTGCTGATAGTCACGCCTTCCACTCTCTCCTTACCATGAACCTGTGTAACCGTATGGCTGAGCTTTAAAGGAATCCCGAAATCATCCAGACACTGTACAATGTTTCGCTTAAGTCCCCCTGAATAAGGCATAATTTCCGCCACCAGCTTCACCTTTGCTCCCTGCAGAGTCATACGCCTTGCCATAATCAGTCCGATATCTCCCGATCCAAGAACCACTACTTCACGCCCCGGCATTCTTCCTTCTATATTCACATACCTCTGGGCTGTTCCCGCGGAATAAATACCTGCCGGCCTTGTTCCCGGTATGTTCATGGCGCCTCTTGACCTTTCCCGGCATCCCATAGCCAGTACCACTGCCTTTGCCTCTATCTTGAACATTCCCTGTTCCCGGTTCATGGCCGTTACCACACAGGGACTTCCCCCCTGCACGTCCACCACCATAGTATTTAACAGGCTTGGAATTTTTTTCTCCGCCACCATATCCATATAGCGAACCGCATATTCCGGCCCTGTCAGTTCTTCCTTAAAAGTGTGAAGCCCAAATCCATTGTGGATACACTGATTTAAAATTCCTCCCAGCTCCTTATCACGCTCTAAAATCAGCAAATCCGTGATACCCTTTTCGTAAGCCGCCAGCGCCGCCGCCATCCCGGCCGGGCCGCCGCCAATAATAATCAAATCTGTTCTCATTTTTCCTCCATTCCGAAGCGTTCCACGGTGAGTTTGCCATCAACATCCTCATAGAAACTGCAAGCAGGTTCTTCAGTTCCGCTCCGCGGTAACACGACATCTTTGACATTGAAAATCTGTGGTGCTTCGGTACAAATTTCCGGTTTTCTTCATATGAACTCGTAATATCTCTTTAAAAATTGCCTCTTTTCGGGTTTGCTTAAGTCGGCATATATGGCTTTTGCAGGAACCGGAAAGCGCAATTTATTGTGTCGTTTACTTTATTACTTTATTCTTCGGGCAATATATACCAGGAATCTCCTCCTGATTTCTTCACCTGACTTGCGTCTATCGAAAGCTCTCTGGCTAAAATTTCCACCACCCTGGGGTTGCAGAAACCTGACTGACAGCGTCCCATTCCGGCCCGGGTACGTCTCTTTATGCCGTCAGTGGTTGTAGCTCCTAAAGGTCTGTGTATAGCCTCCAGTATTTCGCCCTCCGTAACTGTCTCGCACCTGCAGATTACATTGCTGTAGGCCGGATTTTCTTTGATTTTTGCATGCCGCTCCTCCTCGGTGGCAAGAGCCATGGACATGATACCCTTTCTGGTACTGATGAAATCCTTCTTTTCCTCAGGGTGCAATATTTTCTTGATCATGTCCGCCACATATTCCCCTGTTGCAGGCGCACAGGACAGCCCCGGAGACTCCATACCGGCCACATCAATAAACCCGGGCGCGTCTTCCACTTCTTCAATCACAAAGTCATCCACATTATGCCCGGCAAACTTTGTAAGATGAGCGCGCAGGCCGGCAAAGGACGTGATAACCTGTCTTCCCGGAATTCCCTTTACGCTGAGAGCCGCTTTTTCCGTTACCTGGGCCAGCCCATCCTGAGAGGTTTCTTTTCCGTCTTTATCCGGAAGATCCGTGGCCGTAGGGCCCGTCAGCAAATTTCCATGTACGGTAGGCGTTACCAGTATTCCTTTTCCCAATATTGTAGGCAGCTGGAACAATGTATTGCTGGCCATATTTCCTACTTTTTTGTCATACAGAAGGTACTCGCCCTTTCTGGGTGTGATTTCCATCTTGTTTTCACTTACCATATTATGGATTTGGTCAGCGTACACGCCGGCGGCGTTGACTACCACTTTCGTTTCAAATTCCTGGCTTTCCGTTTGAATCAGATAACCCGATTCCTTCTTTTGAATGCCTGTAACCTTCTCGCCAAACCGGAATTCCACTCCGTTGACAGCGGCATTTTCCGCAAGGGCAATGGTAAGTCCGAAAGGACAGACTATTCCTCCCGTAGGTACGTACAGAGCGGCCACCGCCTCATCCCCCACATTAGGTTCCTTTTCAAGGAGCTCCTGCCTGTCTATAATGCGCAGCCCCTCCACTCCATTTGCCTCTCCTCTTGCCTTCAATTCCTCCAGCTTGAATCGCTCTTTCTCATCAAAGCAAAGAACCATTGAGCCGTTTTGCTTATAAGAAAAATCCAGCTCCTTTGATAAAGCCGCCATCTTCTTATTCCCCAACACATTCAACTTTGCCTTTAAGGTACCCGGCTCGGCATCATAGCCTCCGTGAACGATACCACTGTTGGCCTTTGAGGTCCCTTCACACACATCGGATGCCTTTTCCAGGACCAGCGTTTTCAGCTCATAGCGGGATAATTCCCTAGCTACGGCGCTTCCGCTTACACCGGCGCCAATTACAATTACGTCATACATATATTTATCCTTTCTTAAATTAATTTATTTTTTTCTTTTCTTTTAAAGAAAAACGGCCATACAAAAATTTATTTAATTTGTATGACCGTTTCTATTACTGTAAGCAATATCTGAAATCTTGCTTTCGGCTTTGCAAGAGCCTACATTTCGTTTTCCAGAAGCCGTAAGCAGGAATTCGTTATGTCGTTTACTACAATTTATTTAGCAGATTTATTCCATTTTCTTCTGTTTTACAGCTAAAAATTTTACCAGGTTAGAATCTCATGTCCGTTTTCCGTCACCGCCACCGTAACTTCCCATTGGGCGGAAGGTTTTTTATCCTTCGTGTACACAGTCCATCCGTCATTTTTGTCCGTGTAAATTTCACTGGTTCCCATATTTACCATGGGCTCTATGGTGAATACCATTCCCGGAACCATGAGCATTTCTGTTCCGGCACTGGTCACATAGCTGACAAAAGGTTCCTCATGAAATTCCAGTCCCACGCCATGGCCGCCTATTTCAACCACCACACTGTAACCGTTGGCTTTCGCATGGTCGTTTACCGCCTGCGCCATATCTCCTAGGAAGTTCCAGGGCTGCACCATGGCAATCCCTTTTTCCATGCATTCCCTGGTGACTTCCACCAACTTTTTCTTTTCCGCACTTACCTCTCCAATGCAGTACATTCTGGATGAATCCGAAAAATATCCCTTATATAAAGTAGACACATCCACATTCACAATATCCCCTTCCTTTAAAATAATATCCCTGGAAGGAATACCGTGACAAACTACTTCATTGATAGAGGTACAAACGCTTTTAGGGAACCCTTCATAGCCAAGGGGGGCCGGAATTCCGCCCATCTGCACCGTCATATTGTGCACCAGATCGTCTATCTCCTGGGTGCTGACGCCGGGACCAATCATTTTCCCCACTGCGTCAAGCACCGCAATGTTGATGACGCTGCTCTCCTTAATGCCTTCGATTTGTTCCCTTGTTTTCAATATATCCCTGCCGGGCACTATATGGCCCTGCAACTCATAATGGCGGATTTTATCGTCAATCGCCATATGACATGTTTTATACTTTTTTCCACTGCCACACCAGCAGGGATCATTTCTGCCTATCTTTTCCATTGTCGCATCTGTTCTTCTCTTCTTTTTCTTTAAACGCCGCCATAAACTGAGAAACATTATCGCTTATGCTGCGCTTTTTAAACACTGCCGAACCGGCAACACAAATATCCGCCCCGGCGTCTATCACTTGTCTTACATTCTTTTTGCCAATGCCGCCATCCACTTCTATCTTTACCGGCAAACCCTTCTCATCTATATGATTCCGCAACTGCCTGATTCTCTCATAAGCTTCAGGAAGAAAAGGCTGCCCTCCGAACCCGGGGTCAACACTCATGATCAGAATCATTTCCGCCCTGTCCAGATAAGGATAAACCGCCTCCACCGGCGTCTCCGGTTTGATGGAAATCCCAACTTTGGCGCCGAAACCATGTATTTCTTCTATGACCTTGTCTGCACATTGGGTGGCTTCCAGATGAAAAGTGATTCCGTCAGCGCCGCACTTGACAAATTCCTCAATATACCTTTCAGGCTCCACAATCATCAGATGCACATCAAAAAATTGCTTGCTGGTTTCCCTGATAGATTTGATGAGAGGCATACCAAAGGATATACTTGGAACAAAGATGCCATCCATCACATCAATGTGGAGATATTCCGCCCCCTCCTTCTGTGTTTCCAGAATCTGCTGTCCCAATATATTAAAGTCCGCCGCAAGGAGCGATGGCGCTAAAATGTACATAATCTGTTCTCCATAACGGAGTGCCAGGGAAAACCTCCCCTGACAACCCCTTTCACGATCACACGTCTGTTTTTATTTTAGAAATCCTTTTATCTGCTCGTAAATACCCTTGCCATCCAGTTTATATTTTTCAAGCAAAGCTCCTGCGGAACCTGACTCTCCAAATACATCCTGCATTCCAATCTTCATCACCGGTACAGGATAAGACTTGCAGACCGCATCACACACCGCACTGCCCAGTCCTCCGATAACGGAATGCTCCTCCGCCGTCACAATCTTACCTGTTTTCTTAGCGGATTTAATGATAAGCTCCTCATCCAAAGGCTTGATTGTGCAGATATTGATAACCTCCGCATTTACTCCCTCAGCCGCTAACATCTCCGCCGCTTCCAGAGCATTTCCCACACAGATACCGGTAGCAACAATGGTAAGATCTGTACCTTCCCGCACTACGGTTCCCTTTCCAATTTCGAAATGATAATCAGGTCTGTCGTTAATCACCGGGCAGGCTGCGCGTCCAAACCGTAAATAAACAGGTCCCTCATATTCTGCCGCCGCCATAACGGCCGCCTTAGCCTCCACATCATCCGCCGGGCACATTACCACCATCCCCGGAATTGTCCGCATCAGGGCAATATCTTCATTACACTGGTGGGAAGCTCCATCCTCGCCTACGGTGATACCCGCATGGGTTGCACCGATTTTTACATTCAGGTGGGGATAACCTACGGAATTTCTAACCTGTTCAAAAGCCCTGCCTGCCGCAAACATTGCAAAGCTGCTGACAAAGGGAATCTTCCCTGTTGTGGCAAGTCCTGCTGCCACGCCTACCATATTACCCTCGGCGATACCGCAGTCAATATGTCTCTCTGGAAAAGCTTTTTTAAACACACCTGTTTTGGTAGCTTCCGCTAAATCCGCATCCAAAACCACCACATCAGGATTCTTGGCTCCGAGCTCCGCAAGCGCATTGCCGTAGCTTTCTCTGGTTGCAATCTTTTTTACTGTACTCTCTGCCATTTATGCTTCCTCCTTCAAAAGCTCTTCGCCGATTTTTTCAAGATCTGCCATAGCAACTGCATACTGCTCATCATTAGGCGCCTTGCCGTGCCATCCCGCCTGGCCTTCCATGAAGGAAACGCCTTTTCCTTTCAGACTGTGGGCAATAATTGCGGTGGGCATTCCTTTTGTTTCCCTTGCCTCTTTAAAAGCAGCCCGAATGGCATCAAAATCATGGGCGTCTATATTTATCACATGAAAGTTAAACGCTTCAAATTTCTTATCAATAGGGTAAGGTGAGCAGACCTGATCCACAGGGCCGTCAATCTGTAATCCATTATTATCCACAATCACCACAAGATTATCCAACTTGCGATGTCCTGCAAGCATGGAGGCTTCCCAAACCTGTCCCTCCTGAATCTCACCGTCGCCCAACAGTGTATAAACACGAAAATCCTTATTATCCAGCTTTCCTGACAAAGCCATCCCCACTGCTGCCGAAATGCCCTGTCCCAGAGAACCACTGGACATGTCCACGCCGGGAATGTGCTGCATACAGGGATGCCCCTGAAGATAAGACCCCAGCTTGCGCAGAGTCACAAGATCCTCCACCGGGAAAAATCCTCTGTTTGCCAGAGTAGAATATAAACCGGGCGCCGTGTGGCCTTTCGATAGTACAAAACGGTCTCTGTCCTTCATTTTGGGATTTGCAGGGTCTATGTTCATCTCTTCAAAATAGAGATAAGTATAAATATCCGCTGCGGACAAAGAGCCGCCCGGATGACCTGCCTTTGCACTGTGAACCGCTGTTACAATGCCCTTACGCACTTCATTTGCGGTTTTTTTGAGCTCCAGATTGTTCATTAATAATCCTCCATTCCTGCCGACAGCCCGCAACCTTGAGCGCGGGCATAAATTGCTCATAGGTACTTTATGTATCTTAAATCCTATAATATTTTATCATATTATAAACCAATCGTCTATACACCGCAAAAAATCATTTTTCAGAGATTAGCCAAAAGCCCCGGCCCACCAGGCAGCGCCAAGGGACCGGGACTTCGGATGAACAACGCTCAGGCAGAGATGGAAATTATATATTCTTTACTGCCCAGTCTTTCAAGAAATGCCAATTTATCACATTTTGCCGGGAGCAAAAGGTCCATCTCCAGTTTTACGGTGCCGTCACTCAATTTATTCAGTTTTATTACCATTATAGAAATCTTTTCTTCCAGGAGGAACTGCTTTACAACGTCCACCTTGTCCATGGAGCTCAGCGAGATCTTCATTTTACATGCGTAGGGCTCATTTGCCAGGAATCCCACCTTATGCATAGCGACTTGCACGCAAATGAGCAGTAAGGCGCTGGAAATTGACAGAAAATACTGTCCCGCACCGATACTCATCCCCACCCCCGCAGTTACCCACAGGCCCGCCGCCGTGGTAAGTCCGCTCACAGAGCTATTATTCCGGACGATAATAATTCCTGTTCCCAAAAAGCCGATTCCGCTCACAATCTGAGCCGCTATCCTGGAAGCATCATAATTGGGGATATCTGCAAACCCATACTTCGATACCATCATAATCAGCGCAGCACCGAATGCCACAATCGTATGGGTCTTCACCCCGGCCAGCTTATTACGGTTCCTGCGCTCTAAACCAATGGCCAGTCCCATGATGCAGGCAACCACCAGCCGTAAAAGCAGCTCCCACTGCCAAGAGGTTATCACTTTTAACAATTCTGCCGCCACTTCCTCTCTTTCCCCGGTGCCATACCGGCAACAGGCACCGAGGCAAACACTATTACACTTCACAAAATCCGCTTACCGCGTCAGAACTCCACTGTCATGCCATCATAAGCCACGCTGAACCCATACTCGGCAGCCTGCTTTTCCATCTCGTCATGCAGCCAGCCCCCATTATGGGAAAAATGGGTAACCACATACTTCGTATTCCCATCTACGCAGCCCATTTCCTTAAGCCGCTCCACCACATCCACGTTATTGAGAAGGCCCATGTGATTGGTGGGTATCTTAATCTTCTGCATGGTACAGTCCATACTCACCAAATCGAAATGCTGGCCTTTAATAAAATCCCAGGTTTCCTGCGCAAGATATCCGGTGTCATTGGCATAGAGCAGGGATTTCCCGTCCTTTTTAATGATATAAATAAAACAATTTTCCCGAGGATTATGGGTCGCTTTCAGAGGTATGAATTCATACCCCTGAGAGCTGTAGGTTGTAAATTCCTTTATCTCATGATATTCAATTTGTGCCCTGTGAGGGGAATACTTAAGCGCATCCGCCACCACGCGTTCCAGACTTTCCTTCACCGCATCATTCCCATAGATGTCCAGAGTCCCGCTCATATCCACGGCAAATCCCTCACGCCGCATCATCAGTTCTTCCGGATACCAGTGATCCTGATGGGAATGGGTCACCAACATTGTCCGGATGGAGGGCATATCCAGTCCATAGGTAAGCATGTGCATATAAGTGTCCTGCGGCAAATCAATCAAAATCTTATCATCAATCACCGCCTGAGAACGTGTCCTTATATCCTTGCCTCCGCGGCGCAGCGCCTCCTTACACATCTCACAGTTGCAAAAAATCCCCGGCCACCCTTCAGCCGCAGCTGTTCCTAAATATTGAATTTTCATTTTTATACCCCCTGCATATCGCAAGTCATTTTTCCCGATCAGCTCTTAACCGCACCTGATGTAAGACCGCCAATAATTGACTTCTGCATGAAGCAGTAGAAAATCAGGAGCGGAAGCATGGACGCCACAAATGTGGCAAAGGTGAGACTGTAATTAACGGAAAATTCCGTCTGGAAATTATACTGAAACAAAGTCAGCGTCCAGTCCTGCCATCCCTTGTTCAATGTGATCAAAGGGAGCATGAAGTCATTCCAAATCCACAGACCCTGCTTAATGAGCACTGTTGCCAACATAGGCTTAAGCAGCGGAAATACCACTGATGAATAGGTACGCAGGGTACCTGCCCCGTCAATCCACGCCGCTTCCTCCATATCCGGCGGGATAGCACCCATATAGCCCACAAACAGGAACACGCTCTCACAGGTGGAGCTGGAAATACACAAAATCGCAAGTCCCGTAGGATTCATCATGTTCATGGCGCTCATCAGCTTCACCAACGGCATCATCTTCACCTGGAAAGGAATGAAGATTCCCAGAAGCAGGAAGTAATATACCAGACGGTAAGCCGTACTGGTGGGCATCTTCCTTGCCACCGCATAACTCATAGCCGGCATGATGATGATATTACCTGCCAGGACAATCGCCGTGATATAGACCGTATTGATAAAAGCTCTCCAATACCGCTCACTGGAAAGAATCTCCTTAAAGCTCTCCAGATAGATAGGGATTGGTAAGGTAAAGAAACTCTTAGAACTCTGAGCATCCGATTTCAGAGCAGTCACAAATGTGACATACAAGGGCAGGATGATCAGCAGGATACCCAATATCAAAATGATGTAAGTCAGTACGTTATTTTGTTTTCTTCCTTCTACCATACCCTACACCGCCTTCTTCTTATCCGTGAAATAAATCTGCACAGCTGAGATGGCGGCAACCACCAATCCCATAAAGATTGCTTCAGCAATCGCAAACGCATATTTATTCTGCGTGAAACCATGTTTATAGATCAACATTGCCACACTACGTGTGGAACTTCCCGGTCCGCCTTCCGTCATTGCCTTGATGTAATCGAATACCATCAAACCGCCTTTCAGTGTAAGCACAAATACCACGCTCACTACCGGCAGAATAAAGGGAATTGTAATATACCGGAAGATATCCCAGGCAGAAGCCCCGTCCAGTGCCGCCCCGTCATACAAATCCGTAGGCACACTCTGCAGGCCCGCCAAAAACAGCAGGGTAGGAATACAAAGCCCCTGCCACAAGTTCACGAACAGGATTGTCCACATAGCCAGATTCTTGTCCGCCAGAGGATTCTGGCTCAGCATCTCAATATGCAGAGCCTTTCCTATTACAGGTATGATATAGTAACAAATCTTGTTGAAAATCAAACCTACCGTCAAAGAGCTCAGTACCGCCGGAATGAAATAGATACCCCTGAAGAAGGTTCTTCCCTTAATCTTCCTATTCAGGAGCATTGCGATTGCAAGCCCGAGCACTATCGTAAGTACCACCAACAGAACCGTATATTTTATAGTGAAAAACAGTGCGTCAGTAAACTGTCCTGTTCTGAAAATCTTCAAATAGTTATCAAATCCTACAAAATTATAACTTTTACTGATTCCATCCCAATCCGTAGCGCTGTAATAAAAGCCCATGATTACAGGCATAATGAAAAAGAAACTGTACAGGATAAAACCAGGCGCCGTAAAAAACAGAAAGGCCCTATCTCTGCCTTTATCTCTTCTTGATCTGCTTTTTTTCTTTTTATCCCCCATTGCAGCAAACCTCCTATTTTAAAAAAAGGGATGCCCGCATAAAGTAGGAAAGCGGACATCCCTTTTGACCCAGATGGAGAAGAAGTCTCTACACTTCTTCCTCCATCCGACTTTTCTTAGTTGTCAGCGTAAATTGTTTCGATAGCCTCCTGGCTGGATTCAAAGAATGCATCTCTGTCTCCGTCGCCTAAGAACATCTGGCAGCCATCTCTGATTTCTTCTCTCAGTCCTGTAGGCCAGAAGTTAACTGCGGTCAGGAAAATATTACCTTCATCCACAGCGGTCTTCATGTTTGCATGCTGAGGAATGCTGTACTCAACACCTTCAATGGTGCTTACATTGCCGTCTGCATCACAATACATCTGAGCAATATCTTCTCTGGTCATGAACTCCAGGAATTTCAGGCCGATTTCCTTATTTGCGCATGTAGAAGATATACTGAAAGAAGTATCAATATTTACAGGCACTTTTGTAGTCTCGCCTCTGGGATGAGGGAATGCGAACAGTTCCACATTGGCATCAGGATTGTTCTTCTGTACCGTAGCCAGCATCCATGTACCACTCAGCATGAAAGCTCCGTTTCCATTACTGAATTCAGCTGCTGCAATATCATAGTCCATTCCCATATGGTCATCGGTGGTATAGTTAAGCAGCTGCTCATTATAATCACACCATGTCTGCAGAGTAGGTGAATCTTTTGCTTCCATTTCTCCATCTGCAACCTGCTTGAACTCGGAATAAGTATCATTATTGATGATACCCACCGTACGCTCGAATCTCTGAGCTACGTTTCCAACATCCTTATTGGGGAGCAGGAATCCGGTAACGCCGTTGGCCTTCAGGGTCTCGCAGTCTGCAATCAGTTCTTCCCAGGTAGACGGTGTCTCGGTAATTCCGTTTGCTTCCAGCACGTCCATATTAGCGTAGATGCCGTAAGTACTCAGGGACATGGGCACTGCATAGTAATTACCATCA
Source organism: uncultured Lachnospiraceae bacterium (assembly GCA_910585075.1). GTDB lineage: Bacteria > Bacillota > Clostridia > Lachnospirales > Lachnospiraceae > Suilimivivens. Next base: position 9,950 of record CAJUED010000004.1, on the reverse strand, counting down.
CAGTTGGACATTTCCATTGCTGTAGAATTTACCTTGCTCAGGTAATCCGCACCTGTAATATCCTCAAAGTAACCATCCCTGAACATATCCTTATAGAAGTCTTCTGCAGGGTATGTATTCATGATATCCGGTAATTCGTTGCTGGCTGCTCTGGTTCTAACCAATGTAGCGCCATCACTGGTGCTTGTAACATCAATCTTCACACCGGGATTTTCCTCGCAGAACTTCGCCGCGATCTGTTCCATAACATCCACGATTTCCGTCTTAGTCAGAAGGAGTTCCAGTGTAACCTCTCCATCAGCGGATGCTTCTTCCTGGCCATCATCTTCAGCATCTGCCTCAGCTGCTGCAGGTTCTTCCTCTGCCGCCTCTGTGGTTTCAGGCTCCTTCTCTGTGGTGCCTGAATCGCCACTGTTTCCTCCTCCACAGGCTACCAGCAGGCTGCTGGCTGCCAGCAGTGCCGCCATTACGACACTAAGCTTTTTGAACTTCATTTTTCTTACCATCCTTTCTTGTCGACAATCCCAGGTCGACACTGTCCGATTCTTTTCCTTTTGGCAGACGCCGTATCACAAAATTATGACGGCTCCGCCTTTCTACCGATTCTGTTCTTCAGGATACCGGATCCATTATCACTGCCAGTACCTTCCATAGTCATTTATTCAAAAATTCTTACTTAATCCTTATGGAGGTCAAAAAACAATAGATCAACGAACATCCTCCCCTTTCTCGGCAAGGACTACAGTTACGTGGTATTATTATACATGAACAATTATATCCTGTCAACAAGAACAATATATTCGTCAGTATAAACAAAAAATCATTTTATCCCACGGAAATCTTGTATTTTTTGGCAATTTTTATTTGCTTTTTCGCTGTTTTTATATGGCATATTCTTCAAAATACCCGGCTGGCGCCCGGAAGGCGCATTTATCAATCATTCATAAACCTGCAAAACAAATTTTCGTCATATTATTCACGGCCCACCCGTGTACCATGAATATCATTTTTTAGTCCTTGCTTTCATATAATCAAATGAATAATTTTATGAGGTCACCCTTTTGTTACATATAAAAAAATGGAGCCGAAAACAACGCTCTTTATTCTTCGCTTTATCCGCTCTTGCAACTGCTGTCATTATCGTTTCCTGTTTGTACTTTAGCGACAGCCGTCGTTTTCAGATTTTGGCGGAAGATTTATTTGCTTCGGAGCTCTCCGGAAACATGTTAAATCTACATTATACACTTGCCTATCCCGAAAAATATGGCCTTTCCGGAGAGGCACTTTTGCCTTCTTATGAACCTGGTTCAGAGGAGAATGACGGTTCCGAAGCCGTACGTTCCACCTTGGAGCAGCTCTCAAAAATAGATTCCAGGCGCCTTGATGAAGATAACGCCTATACATATGAATTATTAAATCGTTATTTAACCATACACCTTTCCGGTTCTTCCTTTTCCTATTATAACGAACCCCTTTCTCCCTCCTCAGGAATGCAGTCAGGTCTTCCCATTCTTCTGGCTGACTATACCTTTCGTTCCCCAAAGGATGTAGAGGATTATCTCCATATCCTTGACCAGACCGACACCTATTTCGGAGGGTTGGTTCAATATGAAAAGGAAAAATCCCAGCAGGGGCTTTTTATGTCCGACTCGGCGGCCGCTGACGTGATAGAACAGTGTTATTCCATCATGGACAAAGACGCCCTTGCCTCCGGCACCCACTTTCTTCACACTACGTTTGTGGAGCGGTTAGATTCCCTGGAAAAAGAAGGCATTATTTCCAAAAGCCAAAAGGAACAGTGGATTTCCGAAAACGACCGGCTCCTTACCACTGTTATGGCCCCCGCCTATGAAAATATGGCGGATGCCTTTACGGTACTGCAAGGCAGCGGCGTAAACGACAAGGGCTTGTACTACTTCCCCGAAGGCCGCGCCTATTACGAATATCTCCTTGCCTCCACCACAGGATCTTCCCGCAGCATTTCGGAAATTAAAACCCTTCTTTTTGATGATTTCCGAAAAAACTTTGCCGCTATGGCCGCGCTTTTGGAGCAATTTCCCCAACTGACCACTATGATCGCCGCAAATGATGAGACCTTTCCTTATTCAACACCGGAGGAAATGCTCGAGGATCTGAAAGCCCGCATGGCCGCCGATTTTCCTTCTTTCCCCGAATCGGAAGAAAACAGCCGGATTTGTTATACCATAAAAAGTGTATCTCCCTCCATGGAGGACTATTGCAGTCCGGCTTATTACCTGACTCCTCCCATCGACGATATGACTGACAATATCATTTATATCAATCATAAAAATTCGCCTGACGCCCTGACGCTGTATACTACCCTGGCCCACGAAGGCTACCCCGGCCACCTTTATCAAACGGTCTACAGCCAGCTTTATATGAACCGGCAGGATACTTCCTGTATCCGTTACCTTCTTCATTATGGAGGTTATGTGGAGGGCTGGGCTCTTTATGTGGAAAATTTATCCTATGAATACGCCCAGGCTCTGGTGCAGGACCCTTTAACCGCCGCCTGGTATGAGGCCTGCCGCCTAAACAGAAATATCCAATTGTGCCTTTATTCCCTTCTTGACATTGCCATTCACTACGAAGGCGCAACACCGGCAAAAGCTGCTGCCATTTTGCGCAAGGTTGGAATCACCGAACCTCAGACCGTATCCGCTATCTATGATTATATTGTGGAGGAACCGACAAACTACTTAAAATATTATCTGGGTTTTCTCGAATTTCTCTCTCTGAAAGACAGAACCCGGGAATTATGGGGAGCTGCCTTCAGCCTTCCCCTTTTCCACCAGTATATTCTGGAGACCGGCCCTTCTGATTTTCAAGGACTGGACGATAAAGAAAGGTTACTGCGTTTCATAAAACAATTTCAGTAATTCTACTGTTAAATTTACATATAATTTTCTATTTCTATCCGTCAGATGTCCGGAGATGACTAAGGCATCTCCTATGCATAGCTATTTAACTCATTACTTGCGAAAATAAAGGCTGCGGTAACATCTATCTGCCGCAGCCTTCATTTACACCATTATTTTTAAACACCTTCTAAGCGTATCCTCTCTCATCATTATACTGATAGTGAACCATACTCCCATCTATGCGGATTGTCAACAAATCATTGCTGTTCTTTTTCGCAAAAAATTGAAACTGCTCCACTATATCGTCCTCCTCCATCAAAAGAAGACTTTCCAGTCCGGTCTCCTCCCAAAATCTATGAATATCCGTCATCATTCCCATCAGGCACTCATCCCGTTCTCCCACGGTCAGCCTTTCCTTATCTGTAATATGATAAGTAAACTGATAATCCACCATGCACCATGCAAGCCTGTTCTCTGACTGTCTGTTCAAACGCCGTCCCGAATAATCAGGGTCTTTCTCCTTTTTTCCGGTCTGCTCACTTTCAATCCTACGGTAATTCTCCATTCTGGAAAACCATAGGGTATAAGCCGCAAAGTCCTTTTGCTCCTTCGTCAGGGTCACCTCGTAATCGTCCCGCGCCCCGTCCGTTCCAACCCGCTCCATCCTGTCGTAGTCTTCATTACACCATACAAGAACATCTTCATTAAAATCCGCCACGGATTTTTCTTTATAACCAGTCTTCATCAATTCGGATAAAGAATCATAATCCTCTCTGGTTCCATAAGGAAAACTGCGCTTCTCCCTGATTTCTTCCTCCAAAGCGGAACTGTTTTGATTCCTTATTGTGTCCCATTCATCCTGTTCTTCCCCGGACGCCTGCCGCAGTCCCACTATTTTCCCTTTCTCATAAACAACATACAGTTCTATCGCATCCTCGGACCAATTGCTGTTCCCGGCATGCTCCGTAATCCACATTCCCTTTTCCTCATCACAAATTCCTCTCACTTCCAGCCCATGCCAATACATTTTCAATCCGTTCCCCAGATTTCCGGGCACAGGATTGTACTCATAGGTCAGGCCGAACTCCACATAAGGGGCCAGGGTTTCGTCCCACAATTCCTTTGACTCAGCATTTACGGCCTCATTCAATCCATCTTCAAGAGGAAACAAAATATATTCTATAGACAGTTTTAGTTTTTTCGAGCTCCTTTTTTCCTCAATATCTTCTACCACGTCCCTGGCTGCCTCCTGCAGGTATACGTCGTCCGCCAACTCCTCCTCCGTTCTACCCTGTAAAAAGTCTCTCATATCCTCTATAGCGGAAAGTCTGGCCTCCCTGTATTCTCCCACAGTCAGGCTCTCGGGCTCTAAGATGGTCAGACTCATCACATATTCCCAGGAAACCTGCCCACGGGTCTTTGGCTCTAACTCCGTCATCACCACCCCGCTGAAATCTCTGGTCTGCCATTTTTCCGCCGTCAAAGGTTCAAAAACATTGTAAAAATAGTCCATAAACCTATTAAAGGCGTCCGCTTCCTTCCCTTCCTCCGTTTCAATCGCATATCCCGCTTTTGAAAAATCCTCTATCAAATCCATGTACGCTTCGGTGTCCGTCAGCTCCCATGCCTTTTCCTGAAAATCCGCAACTGTCATGGTCTCATATCCCTCAAACCAGAGAGCCAGCAGCTTTTCACTTTCCTCGTCACTGATATCCTCGAAAGGAAGTCTCTTTAAATCCTTTCGCCCTGTGCCTGCTGCCGCCGAGGTTGTAAAAACTACCGCCATAACCAAAATCAATGCGATTCCTGCAAAAGCAGCCATCCCCGAAGTTTTCTTCATTTTCATAATCGACGTAATCCTTTCCTCCATAGCGTCCCCGCCTGCCATATTCCTGCTGAAATTATTATAAAGAGGAACCAGCCCGCTTTTCTTTTCCTCCATATAAATCAGTGTCCGCGCATAAGGCGCCCGAGCCTTTTCTCCAAATTCATGCACTACCCTTTCATCACAGGATAACTCTAAATCACGATTTAATAAATTATACATAAGACACACAGCCGGGTTAAACCAGTGAATGCATAAAACCGCTGTTAAAACTATCTTTGTCACCCCATCAAATCTTTTTATATGGACAAGCTCATGTGCCAGAATATACTGAAGCTTTTCCTTGTCCTCCCAGTCCATTGAGTCGGGCAATAATATAACAGGTGATATGATTCCATAAGTAAGCGGTGCATCAATAAACCCTGCCTGGCGTAAAGAAATTTTACGCCTCAAATGCCGTACAGCCATCAAGCTTTCCGCCATTTTATGGCTTACAGGCATGGAAGTATGAAATTCTCTATAGCACTTCCTATAAGAATTCACAAAAAAGAGAGCAAGTATCACAACGCCGGCTATATAAATCATATACAAAAGTACCCTAGGAGTAAAAATTAATTTATCTTTTAATTTACTGTTTAAGCTATACCCTTCTTCATACTCCGTCTTATCATTTTTATCATTTATAACCTTCTCATCCTCTATAATATTCTTACTATTTCCATTTCTATCATCCTTATCGTTTAATATGCCATTATATTGCCCGTCATCCACAGCTTCATAGTTCCCAATCGTTTCTCCTGTTTCCTCCGTCAGCACATCTCCCACTTCTTCCTGCTTCCCTATAAAAGCAAGAGAAACATTACTCACATCACCATCGGATATACCCGTCACCACTTCCCGCAGCACCTCATTTCTCTGCGCCAGAGAATAAATACTAAAAGACGACGGAACCGTCACCGGAATCACCAGTCTGAGCACAGCAACCGCCCATAATGCCAGAAAAACTCTTTTCGGCAATCGATTAAGCAACAACATCCGAAGTACGGCTGTCACCAAAATAATAACCGCACCCGTAAAACTCATTTGTAACAAACTCATAAAAGAAAACATATCCATACCCCCATAATCCCGGAACCCCTTTCAAAGAAGCACTCTCCAGACCTGTCCCAGCAAAAAAATTCATTCCAGGCTGCCCACAATTTGCTTTAACTTTTCAATCTGACTCTCCGATAGCTTCTTTCTGCCGAGCAGCGCAGAAAACAGCTTATCCGCCGAGCCGTCATAAACCTTGTTAATCAACTCCTCCGTCTCCGCCTCCTGCACCCTTTCCTTGGGAATCAACGCATGACACATAAAATTAGGCTCCGTCCTCTCAATCGCCCCTTTCTTTATACACCGCTTAATCAACGTATAAGTGGTATTAATATTCCACCCCACCTCAGCCGTAAGCACACTTGCTATATACTTCGCCGTACAATCCCCCTCCCGCCAAAGCACATCCATCACTTTAAGCTCCGAATCAAAAAGTTTAATCTCCATTTAACCATCCTCCATGCTTCATACTTCACTATTTACCTGGTATTACCTTCAATTCCACAAATGAAGCTCTATCTTACTTCATTCTCTATGCCGCCCCATAGACATATAAGACTGTAGTAGTATATGTTGCTAATATACTACTACAGTCTTATATTAAAGTCAACTAATTTATAGCTTTTTATTTTCTTGAAGTTTACCAAAAACGTAGCTTCTTCGAGAAAAAATATTCAAGGAGGAACCCTTATAAAAACGCCAGCGCTTGGTGAGGTCCTTTCGAACCTAGCGCCTGCTGCGTTTTTATAGAGCGAGAGCGCGGTGACGACTGAATATTTTTTCTCGAAGAAGCGGACTGCTAAACAACATATAAAAAGCACCTCACCCACCACACATCATCCCCGCCAGCACCACACTCGCCACAATCCCCGCAAAAGTAGACAAAAGCGCCCCCGCCAGCGTATATCTGGTCTTCGTCACCTTAGCCGCAATAAAGTACACACTCATAGTATAAAAAATTGTCTCCGTACAGCTCATCATAATAGAAGTAATCAGCCCAATCAGCGAATCCGTCCCATAGCTCTTAAAAATATCCAACACCAATCCGGTTGCCGCCGAGGAAGAAAACATCTTAATAAAGGCCAGCGGAACCAATTCCGCCGGGAAACCCACACAGTTACTCAAAGGACGCACCAAATCCCCCAAAAACGTGAGAAATCCCGAAGCCCGCAGAATCCCCACGGCTGTCATCAAAGCCACAAGCGTAGGCATAATACCCACCACTGTCCTAAGCCCCTCCTTCGCGCCCCTCACAAAATCCTCATACACATTTGTTCTGCTGGCTATCCCGTAAGCGATAATATAAAAAATAATCACAGGTATAATAATATTCGAAATGTTAGATAAAACAGAAGCCATATATTGCATCTCCCGTGTCTCACAGGTCCTTTACAATATATGGCTCATAGATAAAATATATGATATATGCAGCCTTTCATGAATATTAAATCTCTATTTAACTCACCACGTATTTCAAAAAGCGCTAAAATTCCAGCAAATCAGATATAACCTGTACCCATGCCTCTCCCATCAGCGCATCCCTCTTTTTATAATCAAACAGCACAAAGGCAGGCTCTTTCCTTCTCTCCCGCAGGCCTTCCACGTCCCTTTCCCACACCGGATAAAAGAATGCATCCATATGCGTCATTTTCATGGTCTGCCTTGCATGATAATCCCTGTATTCCTGCAAGAATCTCGGCTCACTTTCTTCCCGCCGGTAGAAATCCCACATCTCATCTCTATATGGCGACAAATCCTTTGCAAAAGAAGGGCGACTCTTTGCATTTTCCCGCAAATAATAATCAAAGGTAAAAAGCTCGCAAAGCAGCTCCGCATCCTCCGGCGCCTTACTGAGAGCAAAATCCAAAAGCACCTGATAGCGATGGCTTCGTGCAGGAGAATTGATAAAATACCCTTTCCCCTCATAAAAGAGGGCCAGCTGTTCAAACATCTCAAAGGCCCCGCCAAAGCTTTTCTCCAAAACCGGCAAAACATGGGTAAATTGGCCTGAATTATAATAAATCTCCACCATTTCCTCTATCTGCTTCAGCCTCAAAATCTCTCCATAGGAAATCCATTTAGTGGAAAGCACTTCATAGGGCGGCCTTTCCTGATATACAATTCCATAGGTTTTTGCCCGTTCCCAGATTGCCGTTCCTTTTAACACCTTCAAAAAACCTAACTGCAGCTGATTGGGCTTCATGGCATACACATCATCAAAAGATTTTGCAAAGCTATCAAAATCCTCAAAAGGCAGTCCCGCAATCAAATCCAAATGAATATGTATATTATGTCCCTTCCGGATACCCTCCGTGACCTCCCTGATACGGGAAATATCCGCCTTACGGTTAATCTCCTTAAGAGTATTTTGATTGGTTGACTGGACGCCAATCTCAAGCTGAACCAACCCCGGCCTCATTTGCCCTAACAGATTCAGTTCTTCTTCCCTCATAATATCCGCCGCAATTTCAAAATGAAAGTTCGTTACGCCATTGTCATTTTCCTTGATATAATTCCAAATCTCCATTGCGTGTTTCAAATTACAATTAAAAGTTCTGTCCGTCAGCTTCACCTGGGGAACTCTTTTATCAAGAAAGAACTGCAGCTCCCGTTTTACCTGTCCTAAGTCGCGCAGACGCACCTTTTTATCAATGGAAGACAAACAGTAGCTGCACCTGAACGGGCAGCCCCTGCTTGTCTCATAATAAATAATCCTGTTTTCAAATTTTTCGAACTGTGAGATATCTTCATAGGGAAAAGGAAGCTCGTTTATTTCCGGTAAATCCCTTGCAGGCGTTGCGCCCTCCCGCAGAACCAGCCCGGGAATCTTTTTTAAATCCTCATAGGTGCATCTATATTCTCCGGCAAGTTCCCCTTGTTCAGCCTTCACATAGCAAGCCAGCAAATCCCGGAAGGTCTCCTCCCCTTCGCCCACCATGATACCTTTCACCATTGGCAAATCCCCAAGAACTTTCCCTGTCTCAAAGGAAACCTCCGGCCCTCCCAGCCAGATATCCGTATCAGGCAGCACCTTGGAAATTTCACGCACCAGCTCCCGTATCAGGCTATAATTCCAGATATAGCAGGAAAATCCAATCACATCCGGGTGTCTTCGATACAAATCTCCTAAAATCTCATCCACCCGGTGATTGATCGTGTACTCGGCCAATCCGATATGAAGCTGTAATTCAGCTCCCGCATAAGCCCACAGGCTGTAAATCGCCGGATTGGAATGTATGTATTTGGCATTTACAGCCGTGAGTAAAAATTGCATTTTTAATCTCCATTTCAGAGCGTTCACTTGACAAAGCCATCTGCGACACTTCGATATAAATTGTCGTATGATATCCTTTATCTGCTATCACGGTTCCGGTGCTGTTGGCTGCTCTACCCGTTCAAGCTTGCGATAAACCTGTCAAAAGCCTGCTGCCCTTCCTCCGTGCGCTTATAAACACCCGCATCTGTCAGCACCTGCATAAACACAAGCCCAATTTCATGCCGCAGAACATCATCAATATTAGATGCATCTATCTTTTCATACTTATCTTTAAATTCATCCACCCAGTCGGCATGCTTCTCTAAGATTTCATCCTCCCGCAGATTCTTCCCGGAAAGCATGGCCTCCTTCAATCCTTCTATCTCGTCCCGTAGACGCGCCGGAAGTACCGCAAGTCCCATGACTTCTATCAGGCCGATATTTTCCTTCTTGATGTGGTGAAGATTTGCATGGGGATGATATACGCCCAGAGGATGTTCCTCGGTGGTGATGTTATTGCGCAGCACCAGATCCAGTTCGAAATTCTCTCCCCTCTTACGTGCAATAGGCGTGATGGTATTATGAGGCTCTCCCTCTGTCTCTGCAAAAATAAACGCCGCCTCGTCCGTATAACCTCTCCAGTGCTTCAAAATTTTATCCGCCAGCTCAATAATCCTCTCTGTGTCCTTTGCCTGCAGACGAATCACCGACATAGGCCATTTTACGATTCCGGCCTTCACATCCTCAAAGCCTTTTACCGTAAAGCCTCTCTCCACAGGCGCCTTGGCCATTGCAAATTCATAATGACCGCCCTGGAAGTGGTCATGGCTTAAAATGGAACCGCCCACAATAGGCAGATCCGCATTGGAACCCACAAAATAATGAGGGAACAGCT